>CAIYPF010000181.1 GCA_903928015.1 uncultured Gammaproteobacteria bacterium
CCATCTCCCGTAGGAGCGGGCCATGCCCGCGACCGGTCGTTTGCTCAGCCAAGCTGCCGCCCGTACTGAATGCAAAACTCAATGCCTGACCTAAGGTCTCGTCCCGCCTTCACCGCGCATAGACAGGATCACTGCGATCACGCGAGCCCAGCAACTGAAGCGAGGCGAACATCCCCTCGTTCCAGATCGAGGACGTGGGCTGGTTGATGTTCCAGTCCATCACCACCGTGCGCTTGGCGATGCGCCACTCGCCGCCGCGCTTCTCGAGGCGGTCTACGTAGCGCCCACCGAAGAGGAAATCGCTCTGCACCTTTGAGGCGTCGAAGCCGTAGCGCTCCAGATAGCTCGGCCCGAAGACCTCCATGATTTTTTGCGGATCGCCTTTCACGCGGTGATAGGCGAACAGGTACGACTCCGTGTGCGCCACGTCGCCGGCGATCTCCATGTGCACGTTCATGATCGCGTGCATGGTCACCTCGAACCATCCCTGTATCTCGCGGATGATGAACTCGGCGAAGGCCTGTGCATTGCCCGCGAACACGCCGTGATCATCGAAGCCGTCTTCCCAGTACACGCTCTTCATGAGATCGACGTCGCAGCGGTCGAGGGCGCGGCAATAGCTCGTCAGGACGTGGTAGATCTTCTGGCGATCGAGGAGTTCCTGGAGTTCCTGGAGTTCGGCGGGGAGTGTTTGCATCGGTGTGTCCTGAAGTTGTATCGGTAAAAAAGGGCGCTGTTGTCGCGCGCATGGCGCGCTCCTACACGTTCCGCCGCAGGAGCGGCCCATGCCCGCGACCCCAAGCTCTTCCGCAGGAGCGGCCCATGCCCGCGACCACAGCCGCAGCGTGGTCAGCCGAGCTGTGAGCCCGCGATATACGCAAAACTCAACGCCGGCCCGATCGTCCCGCCACCACCACCGTAGAGCGCGCCGGGCCCGCCCACGCCTGATGTGTTGCCGCTCGCATAGAGCCCCGTGATCGGCTCGCCCCACACGTCCAGCACCTGCGCGTGGCGGTTCACGCGCAGGCCGCCGCAGGTGCCGAGCGCGCCGGGGCTTACGGAAATGCCGTAGAACGGGGCCTTTTCCACCGGTGCGAGCGTGGCCGAGGCGTTCGGCTCGCCGCCGCGGTCGTAGATGCTCTCGCCGCGGTGGAAGTCCGGGTCTTTACCCGCGCGCGCGTTGGCGTTGAAGCGCTCCACCGTTGCGGCAAGGCCCGCAGGGTCGATGCCGAGTTTGCCGGCCAGTTCGTCCAGCGTATCGGCCTGCACCACCCACTCGGGCAGCGGCTGCCCGGGCATGGCGCCGCCCACGGTGAGCGTGTCGCGCACGCTCTGGTCGCAGATGTGGAAAGCGGGGATGTTGCTGTAGCCGAGTTCCAGCCAGTTCTCCCAGGTGTGAAAGCTCGGCCAGGTGACGTCGTAGGCGGCGCCTTCGTTTGCCCAGCGCTTGCCGTAGCGGTTCACGCAGACGCTGCCGGGGTAGCGCCGCTCGATCTGGGCGTACAGAGAGATCGCGCCGCGCACCTTGCCGTTCTTCTCGCCGTCTTCGGTGTAGACGGCCTGGCCCCAGCACTCGTTCATGTTGCGCAGGTCCGCACCGATATCCATGCCCATGCGGATGCCGTCGCCTTCGTTGGATTCCGCGCCCCAGGTGTAGAGCATCGGGCCGCGCAGGAAGTGCTTCACCATGGTCGGGTTGCGTTCGAAACCGCCCGAGGCCATCAGCACGCCGCGCCGTGCGCGCACGCGCCAGGGCTTGCCATCACGCAGGGCCTCGACGCCGATCACGTGTCGGGCATCGCCCTTGCGCTCGACGATCAGCCGGTGCGCAGGCGTGGCCGCGCGGATGTCCACGCCCTTTGCCTGGCAGGCTTGGAGCAAACCTCCGATCAGTAGCCCGCCTGACATGCCGGGTTTGTCCTGCACGGTCTCGACCGAGCGGCCGCGCTGGCGTGACTCGGCCCAGTCGGGGTGGTAGTCCGCGACCTTGCCCATCAGCAGCGAGACGCGGAAGCGCAGCGGTGAATTCGCCTCGAGGAAGTCGAGCATTTGCGGGCCGTTATCGACGAAGGCCTCCATGACCTCTTCGTCGGCCTGCCCGCGCGAGAGCTTGCGCAGGTAGCCGAGCGCGCTCTCGCGGTTGTCCTCGAGCCCTTCGCGTTTCAGCACGTTGTTGTTCGGCACCCAGGCCACACCCCCGGAGACCAGCGTGGTGCCGCCGACTACCGCGTGTTTCTCCAGCACCAGCACTTTCGCACCGGCGGAGGCGGCGGCGAGTGCGCCGCAGAGCCCGGTGCCCGAGCCCACCACGATCACGTCGACTTCGTGGTCGAAGCGGGTGCGCGAGGTGGCGGCGAGTGCGGATCCGGCGGGTGCGAGCGCCGCGGCTGCGGCCGCTCCCTTCAGCAAGCGACGGCGTGAGGTGCGGGTGTCGGACATGGCTGGGCTCCCGTGCGGGTGAACGTTATTGTTCCCGGGAGTCTGGCCGCAGGGGAGCGAGGGCCGCAACACCCGTTCAGACGAACGGGCGCTGCGGAGTTCAGCGTTGCAAGGCCCGCTGGTATGCGGGGCGCGCCTCGATGCAGGCGAAGTAGGCCATCAATGCGGGGTAGCGGTCATCGAGCACCCCGAGGTTCCGCGCGGCCGTCAGCGTGAAGCCGGTCATCACGTCGGCGGCGCTGAAGTCCTCACCCAGCAGCCACGGGCCATCGCCCATGTGCTGTTCGAGGAAGGCCATGCCGCCGGCGGCGCGGTGGCGCAGGTCTTCGAGCAGGGAGACGTGTTTTTCGGCATCGTCGCGGTAGCGCGTGAGCCACACCATCACGCCGAGCGGCAGGTAGGCCGTGCCTTCGGCGAAATGCAGCCACTGCAGGTAGCGCCCGCGCAGCGGCGAGCCGACCGCGGGCGCCAGCCGGCCCTCGCCATGGCGTTCGATGATGTATTCCACGATCGCGCCGGATTCGCACAGCACCACGCCGGCGTCTTCGTCTTCCAGCGTGGGAATCTTGCCGAGCGGGGTTTCCTGCACGAAGAACTCGCTGGACGGCGCCTTGAAGGGCACGGTCACCAGCTCGAATGGCAACTCGAGTTCCTCGAGCAGCCAGAGCACGCGCACGGAACGTGTGCGCGGCGCGTGATACAACCTGAGCATCCCTGAAGTCCTCCCTACAACCCGGGTGACCTCCGACCCGGGTTACTGCGTTGGGGCAGCGTAACGCCGGAGCCGCGCGGGCGGACCTGTCAAAGCACGGGAATGCTTCCTATAGTCACGGCCTTCACGGGACGTGTACGGGAGAGCGCCTGATGGCAACGATCGAGATCGAAGAACACGGCGATTGCACCGTGTTGCGCCTGAACCGGCCAGAGGCGCTGAACAGCATCAGCAACGCGATGCTCGCCGAACTGGAAGACCAGGTGCAGGCGCTGGAGCGCGCGTCTTGCCGCGCCATTGTGCTCACCGGAACGGGCCGCGCCTTCTGCGCCGGCACGGATCTGAAGGAATCCCACGGTGTACCCGAGGAGCGCATGCGCCGCGTGCACGCGCTGGTGCTGCGGCTGCGCAATTATCCGAAGCCCAGCATCGCCGCCCTGAACGGCCTCGCGCTCGGCGGCGGGCTGGAGCTCGCGCTCGCCTGCACATTCCGCGTGGCGCGGGCAGACGCGCGCCTCGGCCTGCCGGAGGTGAAGCTCGCCTTGCTGCCCGCCTATGCCGGCACGCAGTTGCTGCCGCGTCTGATCGGCGAGAGCAGGGCGCTGGAAATGATGCTGGGCGGCGACCCGGTCGATGGTGCCCGCGCCGAACAGATCGGGCTGGTCAACCGTGTTGTGCCTGCCGATGCCGATGTGGTGGCCGCGGCCTGCGAGCTTGCCGCGTCCTTTACCCGTCACAGCCTGGTGCCGCAGCGGGCCATCCTGCGCGCGGTGCGCGAGGGCTTGTCGCTGCCGCTGGAAGAGGCCATGGCGCTCGAGCGCAGGCTGGTGACGGAGGTATCCGCAAGCGCTGATACCCGCGAGGGCGTCAGCGCCTTCATCGAGAAGCGACAGGCGCAGTGGTCGGACAGCTAGTGTTCACGCGTCGAGGCCTGTTGATGGCAAGCCTCCTTGTTGCAGCAGGAGCCGCGATGCCGGGCGCGGCCAGCGAGGTACCGATGGTAATGCCCGCCCCCGCAGACGCGGTCCTGCACTTCTGGTTCGTGGAACTCGAGCCCCGCGACTGGTGGAAGAAAGACCCGGAGCTTGACCGGCGTATCGCCACGCGTTTCGGCCTCACGCTGGAGGCGGCGGCGCGCGGCGAACTCGCGACATGGCGCGGCACGGCCGGGGGACGCCTTGCAGAGGTGATCGTGCTCGATCAGTTCTCGCGCAACATCCACCGCGATTCCGCGGCCGCCTTTGCCAACGACGCGCTCGCGCTCTCGCTGGCACAGGATGCAGTCGCGGCCGGAGCTGATCTTGCGCTTCCGGTCGAGCAGCGCCGTTTCCTGTACATGCCCTACATGCACAGCGAATCGCCTGCCGTGCACGAGACGGCCATGACGCTCTTCGCCACGCCGGGGCTTGAGAAAAACCTGGAGTTCGAGCGCAGGCACAAGGCCGTGATAGACCGTTTCGGGCGTTTTCCGCACCGCAACGCTCTGCTGGGAAGGGAGTCGACAGCCGATGAAAACGAATTCCTGAAGCAGCCCGGCTCCTCGTTCTGAGGTGGCGGGGCTGAATCCCGCGGGCCGCCTGTGCGACGGCTCGCGGAATTGCCCGAGTTGCGCTCAGCCCATGCGGTGCAGGGCGCAGAGCTTGTTGCCGTCGGGGTCGCGCAGATACGCCAGGTACATCTTGCCCATTCCGCCTTCGCGGACACCGGGCGGATCTTCACAAGTGCTGCCACCGTTAGCCACGCCGGCAGCGTGCCAGGCATCTGCTTGCGCGGGTGAGCCGCAGGCAAAGCCGATGGTGCCGCCGTTGGCCGCCGTGGCCGGCTCGCCGTTGATGGGCACCGAGATCGAGAGGATGCCGGTGGGCGAGAAATAGAAGATGCGGTGGCCGTCGACCACGGCCGGCGCTATGCCGAGGGCACCGAGCACGGCGTCGTAGAAGTTCTTGGCCTTGTCGAGGTCGTTGGTGCCGATCATCACGTGGGAAAACATCGGGAATACTCCTTGGGGTTGAGGGCTCTGCTGCGCCTCACCGCAGTGCGCGGTGACCGCGCCGAGAATGTCCCAAGCCCGGCCGGTTTACAACCGGGCGGGAGTGAGGGCGTTGGCGTATCGCCCTGCTACAAGGACGGGATATCGGGGGCGTGGCCCAACCCGATCCCGAAAAACCGCAACGGCTCCCCGTCGTCCTTCAGCCTGACGATTCCCTCATCCGCAAAACCCAGACGCTCCAGCACCCGTACCGAAGGATCGTTGCCCGGACTCACAATGGCCACCACCCGCCGGAGTCCGAAGCGCTCGGCCGCCAGCGAAAGTGCAGCCTGCGCCGCCTCGCTGGCGTAGCCGGCACCCCAATGCTCCGGCAGGAAGGCATAACCGATGTCCACGTCCTCCAGCCCGTCGCGGCGGATCAGCCCGCACATCCCCGCGGGCTCGCCGCCCTCGCACAGCTCGACCATCCAGAGCCCGAACCCGTTCCGGGCATAACTCGTCATCGGCCCCTCGGCCAGATACCGCTCCGCGTCCGCGATGCTGCGCACGCCGCGGTCGGCGATGTTGGCGATGAAGCTGGGCTCGTTCAGCAGGCGCAGCACGAAGGCCGCGTCTTCCAGCGAGAACTCTCGCAACCGCAAACGCGCGGTGGTGGTGAGGCTCATGCGGGGCGCTCCGGGCACAGGGCGGTTGGCATACTATTGCGCGGCCACAGGGAGACTCCAGAAACATGAAAGGCAGCCACGCCCACGCCGGCGATCCGCGCAACGAACACATCCTGATCGATATCAACGGCGAGCTTTACCCCCGCAATGAGGCCAAGGTCTCGGTTTTCGACTCGGGCTTCATCCTGGGCGACGGGGTCTGGGAGGGGCTGCGAGTGGAGCGCGGTGTGGTGCTCTTCATGGAGCGTCACCTCGACAGGCTCTTCGAGGGCATGAAGACCCTGGGCTTCCTGCCCGACTTCACGCCAGGTGATCTCAGCCGCCGCCTTTACGCCCTGCTGTCTGCCAATGGCATGGATGACGGGGTGCACATCCGCCTGATGGTCTCCCGAGGCGTCAAATCCACGCCCTACCAGGACCCGCGCGTCACCATCACCCCTCCAACCGTGGTGATCATTCCGGAATACAAGCTGCCCAAACCAGAGACGCTTTCCCACGGTGTCAGCCTTTATACCGTCTATACCCGCCGCGGCTACCCGGACGTGCAGGACCCGGTGCTGAACACCCACTCCAAGCTGAACTGCATCGTCGCCTGCATGCAGGCCGCGCGCGCCGGCGCGGATGAAGCGCTGATGCTCGACCCGCACGGCTTCGTGGCCACCTGCAACTCCACGCACTTCTTTATCGTGCGCCGTGGAGAGATCTGGACCTCCAGCGGCAACTACTGCCTGGACGGCATCACCCGCGGCAAGGTGCTGGAACTCGGACGTGCGCTGGATATCCCGGTGCGCGAGAAGAGCTTCTCCCTGCACGATGTCTACAACGCCGAGGAAGCCTTCGTGACGGGGACCTTCGCGGGCCTCGTGCCGGTGCGGGAAGTCGACTCGCGCCCCATCGGCGAGGGGCACGCCCGGCCGGTGATCGCGCGTCTGCAGGCGGCCTACCGGGAAGCGGTGGCCCATTACATCCAGCATGTTGGGCCTGCCCATGCCCGCTGAGGCCGCCGCGCCACTGCGGATAGCGATGTGGTCCGGGCCGCGGAACATTTCCACGGCCATGATGCGCTCCTTCGGCAACCGGCCAGACTGCAGCGTGGTCGACGAGCCCTTCTACGGCTACTACCTGAAGGCCACCGGCTCCGACCATCCCGGGCGCGAGGAGATCATCGCCAGCATGGACTGCGACTGGCGCAGCGTGGCCCGCACCATGACCGAAGGCGCCGTGCCCACCCCCGTCCAGTACCAGAAGCAGCTCACGCACCAGATGCTCTCCGAGGTGGATCTGGGCTTCAGCGACTCCCTCCTCAATTGCTTTCTGGTCCGCGAGCCGGCGCGGATGATCGTCTCCTACGCCAAGGTGCGCCCCGTCTTCGCGCTGCACGAGCTGGGTCTGCCCCAGCAGTTGGGCATCTATCGGCACGTGGCCGCGCGCTCGGCGCGAGCGCCGCTGGTGGTCGATGCCATCGAGGTGCTGTCCGATCCGCGTGCTGCCCTCGGCCGGATCTGTGCCCATGCCGGCATCCCGTTCAGGGAAGAGATGCTCCGGTGGCCGCCCGGCCGGCGTGATACCGACGGGGTCTGGGCGCCGCACTGGTACGCGGCCGTCGAGGCCTCGACCGGCTTCGAGCCGCCGCCTGTCGGAGAGGTCGAGGTCCCCGCCCGTTACCGGGGCATCCTCGAGGAGGCCAACGCCATTTATGCGGAGATGCGCTCCGTCCCGCCGTAACGTCCCCATCACAAATTGCCAACTACTCCCAAACAGTCGGCGCAGCGTGCCACTCGCCGGGAACCCGCTGCTATATTCCGGCCACGCTCGATGGTCCGAAGGACTTTCGGTGCCGTCTGTCTATGCACGGTAAGGGGTTTTTCGTGCATGGCCGTGGAATCTTCCGGAGGGTTCCTCGCGTAGACGGTGCCGGTAGCCAATTCGGGGAGTCCCCAGGACGGGGTTCTCTCCCAGGACCAGCGAACCGATCGGGAAAATTCAGAAACCTATAGGGGATTCAACATGTTGCAGAAGAAGCCACTGTCGCTTGCTGTGAGCGCTGCACTGGGTCTTGGCGCCACCGTTTTCGGTGCACCGAGCTTTGCCCAGGACGCCGCCGCAGGCCTTGAAGAAGTTGTAGTAACCGGTTCGCGCATCCAGAAAGCGAACCTCGTGACCTCCAGCCCGGTAACGCAGTTCGATGCCGAGCAGCTCTCCTTCACCGGTATCACCCGCCTCGAGGACGTCCTGAAGGACCTCCCGCAGATCTACCAGGGCCAGGGCGCCGGCCAATCCAACGGCGCGACCGGTACCGCCACCATCGACCTCCGCAACCTGGGCACCGTTCGTACCCTGGTGCTGGTCGACGGCAAGCGTCTCCCCGTCGGTTCGCCGCTGCAGAGCGGCGGTGCAGATATCAACCAGATCCCCGGCGCGCTGATCAAGCGCGTTGAAGTCCTCACCGGTGGCGCCTCGGCGGCCTACGGTTCCGACGCCGTCGCCGGCGTTGTGAACTTCATGATGGTTGACGACTTCGAAGGCGTGAAGCTGGACTACCAGTACAGCCGGTACCGTCACGACAATACCGGCAACAACGTCTCCGAACTCGCCCTCGCGCGCGGCTTCCCCGTGGCCGAAGGCAGCGTGAGCGACGGCGACATCTCGGATGCCTCCTTCATCATCGGCGGCAACCTGAACGAAGGCCGCGGCAACGTGGTGGCCTACGCCACCTACCGCGACATCGAGGCCGTCCTCCAGAGCGAGCGCGATTACAGCGCCTGCTCGCTGTCCAACTCCACCAACTCCCGTTGCGGTGGTTCGGGCACGCACGACAAGGGCCGATTCACAGACTTCTCCAACTACGACTTCCGCGTCGAGGGCAACGAATTCGTGCCCAACGACGGCTACGTCTACAACTTCGGCCCGCTGAACTACTTCCAGCGCCCCGACAAGCGCTACACCGCGGGTGCCTTCGCGCACTACGAGGTGAACGAGCACGTCGACGCCTACACCCAGATCATGTTCATGGACGATCGCACGGTGTCGCAGATCGCTCCCTCGGGCGCGTTCTTCGTCACCAGCTCGATCAGCTGCGAAAACCCCTTCATGAGCGATGCGCAAGCAGCCGCCATCGGTTGCGATGGCCGCACGGGTGACGTGGTCGGCTACATCGGCCGTCGTAACGTGGAAGGCGGCAATCGCCAGCAAGACCTCCGCCACACCATGCTCCGCGGCGTCTTCGGCGTCCGTGGCGACATCAACGAAGACTGGCGTTACGACGTGTCGTACCAGTACGCCGAAGTCGACATGGAAAACACCTACTACAACGACTTGGCGAGCTCCCGTATCGGTCGCTCTCTCGACGCAGTACGCGATCCCGATGGAAACATCGTTTGCCGCTCCGTCATCGACGGCTCGGACCCGAACTGCGTGCCCTGGAACATTTTCCAGGCCGGCGGTGTGACCCAGGAAGCCCTCAAGTACCTGCAACTCCCGCTGTTTGCCCGTGGCACCACCGACCAGACCGTCTTCAGTGCGTATGTCGCCGGCAACCTCGGCAAACAGGGCATCAAGCTGCCCACCGCAGAGAACGGCGTGGACGTGGCCTTCGGTGTGGAATGGCGCGAAGAGAACCTCGACTTCAACCCCGACCAGGGCTTCCAGAGCGGCGACGGCGCAGGCCAGGGCGGCCCGACGCTGCCGCTCTCCGGTGGTTACCAGGTGGGTGAGTGGTACGCCGAGGCCAGCGTTCCGCTGATCGAAGGCGCCAGCTTCGCGCAGGCTGTGACCCTTGATCTGGGCTACCGCTACTCCGACTACGACACCGACCAGAAGACCGACACCTACAAGTTCGCGCTTGGCTGGGCGGTTGACGAGCAGGTGAAGTTCCGCGGCAGCTTCCAGCGCGCCGTGCGGGCAGCCAACATCAACGAACTGTTCGCGCCGCAGGGCCTCGGCCTCTTCGACATGGACAGCGATCCTTGCGCGGATGCGACGGGTGGCCTCACGGGCACCTCGGCTGAAGGCTACACCTTCGACCAGTGCGCACGCAGCGGCATCACGCAGGCCCAGTGGCTGGCCGGCACGAACATCAACTCGCCCGCGGGCCAGTACAACGTGTTCAGTGGCGGTAACCCGAAACTGGCGCCGGAAGAGGCAGACACCTACTCCTTCGGTGTGGTGCTCTCGCCGAACTTCCTCGATGGCCTCGATGTCTCCATCGACTACTGGGACATCAAGATCGAGAAGGCGATCGGTGGCATCCAGCCGCTCACCATCCTGACCCAGTGCCTCGAGACCAACCAGTTCTGCGACCAGATCCAGCGCGGCCCGAACGGCAACCTCTGGATCGGCAACGCTCAGGTTCAGGCGCTTAGCGACAACATCGCCTTCCAGCGTGTGAAGGGCGTGGACATCGTCGCCGACTACCAGTTCGACATCGCCGATTGGGGCACCATCGCCCTGAACAACACGACGAGCGTCATCGACACCTGGACGTTCAAGGAGTATGCCGGCGCTCCCACCGAGGACTGCAAAGGCATCTGGGGCGGCGCTTGCGGCTATCCGAACCCGGACTTCCGCAACGTGCTGCGTTCGACCTGGGTAACCCCCTGGGACGTGACGGTAGCCCTGACCTGGCGCTACATCCCGAAGATCGACGACTACAACGGCGTCACCGATCTGGATGCGATGAACTACTTCGACCTCGCTGGCAGCTGGGACATCACGGACTACGCCTCGGTGCGTATGGGCGTGAACAACCTGTTCGACGAAGAGCCCGCATTCGCAGGCTTCAACGCAGGTCCGTCCAACAACGGCAACGGCAACACCTTCCCCGGCCTGTACGACGCCCTTGGTCAGTACTGGTTCCTGGGTGGCGAACTGAAGTTCTGATCGGGTTGGAGAGCGGGCTCAGGCCCGCTCTCCGCTCCCGGCAACGGGAGCTTCACCCAGCCTTGCAAAGGCCAGCCCTCGGGCTGGCCTTTTTTATGGGCCGTACCAGGCCCGTCTGGCGTGCATCAGCGCGGAGATCAACTCCCGCTCCGTCTGGCTCAACAGCGGGTTCCAGATGTCGAAGATCAGGATCACGCGGGTCTGGTCGGCGTCGTTCCAGGCTTCGTGCTCTATCGAATCGTCGAAGCACCAGGCCTCACCCATGCGCCAGGCGCGTTCGTCGTTACCCACCCGGAAAGCCGCGGGGCCGGGAAGGACCAGCGGAAGGTGTACCAGCAGGCGCGCATTTGTGGAGCCGGTGTGTGGAGGAATACGGGTGCGCGGCGCCAGCGCCGAGAACAGCGCCGTGGGCGCAAACCCGGCCTGATCCGCCATCGGAAGCTCCGCGAGCAAGGCTGCGGTGCGCGGGCAGCGTGAGATGGCCTCTTCCTGCCGCGCGCCGTCCTTCCACAGCCAGAAGGAGCTCCACTCCCGGTTGTTGTTCAGCTCCGCCCACTGGTTCAGCGGCGCGCCCGGCGGATAGCTGATGTAGGGCGCGAAACCGGGCATGCCTGCGTCCATCAGCGCGCGCAATTCCTCACGGATCATGTCGGTCGCGGCCTCGAGGCGCGGCAGCCACGGGAAGTGCGAGCGGTCGAAAAACGGGATCGCCGGCAGTTGTGGCACGTGCAGTTGCACCGGCTCCGCGTGATAGATGCGCTTGCGGCCGGCAAGGATCTGCAGGCACTCATCGAAGCGCCCGAGCGCTTCTGTTTTGAAGGCTTCGCGCAACGTGGATGTCTGTTGCAGCAGGAAGTCTGCGAGCTGGCGCGAGTCTTCTTCCACCACCTCGCGTGCGCGGGCAAGCGGAGCCTTCAGCGGAGCGGGCATGGATTGCTCAGGCGGGGCAATCTTGATCGCGTCGCGGTAGACCAGAGCAGCCGCGCCGCGTTCGCCCAAGCGCTCCAGCACTGCGCCTTTCGAGAGAAGAGCGAGGAAGAAATACGGGTCTATGGAAAGGGCCGCGTCCAGTTCGGCGAGCGCCGCGGGCAGGTTGCCGGCCGCGCGTTGCACCATCGCGCGGTTCAGTCGGACGTCGGCATCGGCGGGAAAGCGCTGCAAGGCCTGATCGAGCTGCGCCATCGCGCCGCGGGCATCGCCCCGCTGCAGCTGTGCGGTGGCGTCGCGGATCATGGTTTTCGCTGTCTCAGCTTCCATATGCGTCCTCGATCCCGCGGAGCGCCTCCGACTGATCCGCGTAACGCCGCCAGCGCCCTACCGATGCCGTGTAGAGCGGCTCTCGCACCTGCCACAGGCTGGCGGTGCGCACGCGGTTGTCGACCGAGTGGAAGGCGAGCATGTCTTCGTGCCACGGCAGACCGAGGAAGCTGCAGGCCCCGCGAAGCACGGGCTCGGGCTCCGCCACCAGTTGCGCGTATTCCACATCGAGGATACGGCCGGGCAGCAGCGCCTGCCAGTGACGCAGGAGTTCGCGGTAGAGCCCGAAGTAATGCGCCGTGTCGGCCAGGTCTGCGGCGTAGCCCAGGCCGTCCTCGAGTTGCTGGCACCAGATCGAGAGGCAGGTGTCGCGCGGGTCCCGCACCGTGTGCAGGAAGCGCGCATTCGGGAAAAGCCCGGCAAGCAGGCCGATGCACAGGAAATTGTCCGGGCGCTTGTCGGTGACGAGTTCCGCGCCCGGGAAACGCTGCGCAAGCAGCGCCATGTAACCGGCCCCGAGCGCCGTCCGGAATCCGGCATCCGCCGAGACGCGCTCCGGAAACACCCCGCGCTCGGCGCGCAGCAACTGCCTCGGGAACCAGTCGATCTCGCCGCCTGCAGTGACCGCCGGATGTGCTGCGAGCATCTGCTCCAGAAGCGTGCTGCCCGAGCGGAACATCCCGCAGATGAACACCAGCCGGCGCTCCGACACCGGCTTCACGCCGCGCAGCCAGTCGCGGCTCATGCCCTCGCGGATGCGCCGGAACACCATCTCGGTGTCGCCGCGATCGTAGGCGGCAACGCGAGCACGACTCTCCAGGTTGCCCTGCGCGAACGCATCAAAAGCCGCTGCGTACTGCCCGCAATCTTCCAGTGACTTGCCGAGCGCGAACTGCAGGTTCTCGCGCGTGAGCGGGGCAAGTGCGGGCTGTGCGAGCGCGTCGCGCAGTTCCCCGAGGAGCGGATCCTCCGGCCCCCCGCAACGCTGCAGCCAGGCGATGCGCACGCGGGCGTCGTGCCATGCGGGCTCTATCTCGAGAACCCGTCGGAATTCCGCAAGCGCCGCCGCGCGTTCGCCATGCTCTTCCAGCCACAGTCCCAGGTTGTAGCGGGCCGGCACCCAGCGCGGATTTGCCGCCAGTGCCTGCTCCAGCGCCTCGCGCGCGTCGGCGTGGCGATGGAGGTCGGCGAGGATCGCGGCGATGTTGCTCCAGCACTCCTCGGGCTGGTCGATGCCGAGCGCCAGCGCGCGCCGGTGCGCGGCCAGCGCGTCTTCGTCCTGCCTTGCGCTGCGCAGCGCACAGCCCAGGTTGAAGTGCGCCAACGCATGCCCGGGCAATGCGGCGCACATGCGCCGATAGAGCGGCACCAGCTCCGCGCTGCGGCCGAGTTGCCGCAACAGTGCGGCGAGCGTCAGGTGGTGACCCGGTTCGCCGGGCGATAGCGTGATCAGCCGTTCCATGACCTGGGCGGCGATATCGGGACGCCCCGTCTCGATCAGGATCGCCGCGAGTCCGTGCAGCGCGCGCGTGTCCTCGCGCCACTCACGAAGATGCGCGAGCAGGCGCTGCTCGGCAGCGGCCAGTTCGCCCCGTGCCACCAGCGCGCCCGCTGCGGCCATGGCCTGCGCCGAGGCATGCGTTGCCTCCCGCTGTTCCATCAGCCCGTGCGGCCCTGCGGCGAGAGACCGTGGCGCTCAAGAGCCTGTCGCAGGATCGCCAGCTCCTGCGCGTAGGGCGTGTGGCCTTCGTTGCGTACACCCACCGGGCCGCGGACATCAACGGCACTCAGCGTGCCCACGGTGCCGGGGAATTCCTGGAATCGCTCGCAGCGCTCGCTGTGCGGAAGGCCGCAGGCCTCGAGCAGCGGCTCGACGCTCGCCGGGAACTGCCCCGCGAAGTCCTCGTAGCGCACGGGCACGAAACGCTCTCCCAGCACCCGCTCCCAGTGCTCCGCAAGGCGCGCGCACTGGGCCTGGTAATGCGCGATGTCTTCCAGACCGTGGGCAAAGCCCCAGAATTTCTGGAACTCGTGCCGGAACACCGAGAAGCCGCAGGCGAGCGGATCGCGCGAGAGATACACGATGCGCGCATCGGGAAAGAGCTCTGCGATCAGCCCGGCCGCTTCAAGATTCAGCGGGTTCTTGTCGGTTACCCAGCCGGCGTCCCGGCTGGCCGGAAAATCCGCCAGACAGGCATCCCGCCACTGGCTCGCCACATGCGTGGCGGGCGTGCCGCTCAGGCGAAGCCGGGCATCCAGCGCCTGGCGCATAACTTGCCGCTCGCCGCCTGCCGAGACATCGGGGTGTGCCGCGAGCACGGCCTCCACCAGCGTGGTGCCCGAGCGTGGCATCCCCACCACGAAGATCGGTCGCGGGCCCGCTGCGGGCGGCAGATCCAGCGCTGCGGGCTGCTCCGGCCAGGTCTCGAGGATGCGCCCGATGCGAGCCTCGACATGCTCTGGCTGATAGCTGATGCCTTCCGCCGCATTACGCTCCCGCGCGAAGGCATTGGCTTCCTGCCACGCGGCGAAAGCTGCGGCGTGGTCCCCGCGCGCGTGGAGCGCATCGCCCAGTGCGAAACCCGCAGCAATGCGCCATTCCAGCGGCAGATGCGCGTCAGCGGCGGCCTGCCGGAGGTTCCAGTACTGCGCCTCGTCGAAGCGTCCACCGCGCAGTCGCCCGAGCAGCGTGTACGCCGGGATATTCCCCGGCGCCACCGCGAGGCTCTCGAGCAGATCCCCCTCTGCCTCCTCGAAGCGTCCCCGGCAGATGTGCAGCATCGCCATGGCGGACAGCACCTCCGGGTGCCCCGGCGCCCGCGCGCTCGCTGTGAGGAGCAACTCTTCGGCACGGTTGAAATCCTGCGACTGCAGGCAGATGCGCGCGGCAGTGCAGAGCTCCGCCACGTTGCCCGGTCGAAGCGCGAGCACGCGCTCGTAGTGCTCCATCGCCAGCTGGAACTGCCCCTGCTCCCAGGCGGCTCGCGAGCGGGAGCGCCAGGCATCAGGGCTATCGGGCGACACGGTGCTCCAGGCCTGCGCGATATCGCCGAGCCCGCCCCAGTCTCGCGCGGCGATCATTGCGGTGCAGATCTTCGACGGTCCTGCCGGGTTGCGCGGATCGCGCTGCAGCATGTGGTCGTATGCCTGCACCGCGCCCGGCGCGTCTCCCGACTTCAGGAGCATGTCGCCAAGACGTTCCCAGGCGCGGGGGCGTGCGGGCTCGCGTTCGAGCGCGGCACGCAGCCCCGAAATTGCCAGATCCATCCGGCCTGTCTTCGCGTGCCACTCGGCGAGGTTCATCGCAAAGCCCGCTTCTGCCGGCTCGATCTCCACCGCACGCACGAGGAGCGGGCCTGCCGCGGGGAGTTTTCCGCTGCGCATGAGCGCGAGACCGAGCAGGCTCAGTATTTCGGCATCGTTGGGCGCGAGTTCCAGCGCCTCGGCCAGGGTGCGTGCCGCCTGCGCGTAGCGTTCGGCCTGCAATTCGGCCACGCCGCGCTCGATCAACTGGTCGCAGAGAGTTGCACTCATTCGGGCTCCGGTTCAGTAACACATGTGATGGCTGCGTTCGATGCGTGGTGTGTCGGCCGGCCGCCCGCGATGGATCAGTCGACCCGTATCACGCCTACCGAACGGTCTTCGCCCACCACGCGCAGCACCCAGTAGCCCATCATGTTCTTGCTGAGCTCCACCTCTGGCGAATCGGCTTTGTGGAACCACTTGCCGGGCAGGCGCTGTCGCCAGGTCTGGCCGTTCTCGAGGCGGAATACCGTATCGCCGTACCAGCCGCGGAACTCGCCTGCGATGCGGGTCTTGAGGACCGCTGCATCCACGCGCTTGATCTCTTCGCGCACCACCTCGTTGTGCTCCCGCATGATGGGCGCATCCTTGGCGGTGTAGCGGATCACCCAGCGGTTCAGGGCCTCAATCTCGGCGGGGCTGAGCTTCCCGAGGCCGGCTGCGCTGAACTCCTCGGGTGTCATCATCGTGCGCACGTCGGGTGCGTCCACGGCGGCTGCGGGCAGTGCAAAAACGGCGAGCGCGAGCAGGAAGACTGGTAGCAAGCGGCGCATGGCGTGATCCTGGAGTGGATGCATTGGCGGGGAGGGCAATCCCCGGCGATATTGTCCACGCGACCGCCGATGCGCAAGACCCGGCGCCCCGTACAATCGCGCACCCGTCACGCTGCGGATTCGCGCCATGAAACGCCTGATGCTCGCCCGCCACGCCAAGTCCAGTTGGGCCAACCCCGGGCAGGAGGATATCGATCGCCCTCTGAACGATCGCGGCGAGCGCAACGCACCCGAGATGGGCAGGCGCATGCTCGAGCGTGGCGAGGTGCCCGATGTGGTGGTCTCCAGTCCTGCGCGCCGCGCGCTCGCCACGGCGCGCCTGATGGCGGCGGAACTTGGCATCCCGCGCGAGGACATCGTGATCGAGGACGCGCTCTACGAGGCCAGCGTGCAGACCTGGATCACGGTGATTGCGGCCTTGCCTGCGGGTGCCGACGCGGTCCTGATGGTGGGCCACAACCCTACGCTTACGGATCTCGCGAACCTCCTCTGTCGCGAAGTACAGATCGACAACATCCCCACCTGCGGCGTGCTGCGGCTCGATTACGGGCTGCGCAGCTGGGCCGCAGTGCCACGCAGCAGTCCTGCGGACTGGTCATTCGACTACCCCAAGCGCCCCTCCCCGTAGGAGCGGGCCACACCCGCGACACCGGAAGCAGACATCGGGCGCATGCCCCGCGCGGTTCATTGATCTGCCTCGCTGTAACAGATCGCCGCCTGTGTTTTGCTAGCATCCTGCCCCCCCATCAGGGTTGATGCCAGATGCTGCACCCCGCCATAGCTGCCGAGAGAGAAGTGCTGCTCGCGCTTTTCGGGGCTGCGGCCGGCCGGCTTGCAGTCCTGATGCCTCGCGTCGAGAGCGATGCCGACATCGAGGCTCTCCACCAGATGCGGGTGGAATTGCGCCGCCTGCGTTCCGCCCTTGGTGTGCTCGAAGGCCACGACGCCGTGCCCGACGCCTCCGAACTCGTGAGCGAGTGCCGCTGGCTCGCCGGCCACGGTGGTGGCCTGCGCGACATGGACGTGCTGATCGAGCGCCTGCCGGATTACCTCGGTGCGGAGCCCGATGCCGAAGACCCCATGATCCGGCTCCTGATGCGTGACATCGGCCGCGTGCGCAGCCGCGAGCGCCGCGCCATGCTGGCCGCCTTCCGCAGCCGCAGGGGGCAGCGTCTGGTCGCGAGGCTCGAAGCGCTTGCCAGCCTCCCCGTGCATCACGGCGAGTGGCCCGGCGAGGCCGCTCTCGCTGCCGCAACGCGGCGCGCGCTGCGCAAGCTCTGCCGTCACGGCAAGGCCCTCGCCCCGGATGCCCCTGCAGAGTCCTGGCATGACCTGCGCAAGCGCGCCAAGCGTTGCCGCTACCTGCTCGAACTCCGTGCAGGCGTCGATGCCTCCAGATCCGCGCAGGATCTGGTGATGCGCGTGCGCCGTCTGCAGAACGCGCTGGGTGACCATCAGGACTTCGACACCCACGCCATGCTGATCGAGGGCTTTCTGCAGTCGCCCGAAGGCAGGACCAACCCGGACTACAACGCTCTTCTGCAGGCGCTGCTGCTCGATATCCGCGGACGCATGCCGCGGGCGCGCGAGCGCGCTGCCAGCCGCCTGCAGGGGCTCTTGCGCAGCCGCTCGCGCAAGCAGTTGATGCGGCGTCTGTCTCCCGAGAGACAGCCGCAGAAACCGTGGATCGGCACTGGCGGTTACTGTCATGGCTTCGTCGGCCCGAGTCCCTGCGCACTGCCGGTGGGCAAGGTGGTTTGCGTTGGTCGCAACTACGCAGCCCATGCGGCCGAACTGGGCAATGCCGTGCCCGACAAGCCGCTCCTCTTCATCAAGCCCCCGTCCAGCGTGGTGGATCTTTCGCCCTCGTTGCGGATTCCCTCTGGTTGGGGCAGCGTCCATCACGAGACCGAGGTCGCGGTGCTCCTTGGCCGCGAACTCTGCAATGCCCGTCCTGAAGACGCCTTCGCTGCGATTCTCGGCGTGGGTGTGGCGCTCGATCTCACGCTTCGCGATGTGCAGGACGCGCTGAAGGCCAAGGGCCAGCCCTGGGAAATCTCCAAGGGTTTCGACGGAGCCTGTGCGCTGGGTGCTTTCCTGCCGATGGCCCCCGGGCTCGATCTCACCACGCTCCAGATCAGGCTCGTCGTGAATGGCCGGCGTCGGCAGTTCGCGAGCAGCGCGCAGATGCTGACCCCGATCATCGATCTCCTGTGCTTCGCGAGCCGCCACTTCACGCTCTGGCCGGGTGATGTGCTGCTGACCGGCACGCCTGCTGGCGTGGGCCCCCTCGTGCCTGGTGACAAGTTGCTTGCCGAAGTTGCCGGCGTTGTCAGCGTGCGTTCGGTTGTTGTCTGAGAGGTTGTTTGTCGCGGGCTGATATTGTGGTTGCGGTTCCTGTATGCGGTCGGGAGGCCTCCTGCCAGATATGAACACCATGCGCGCCTTGTCCTGTGTGGCACTGCTTCTGACGGCCACTCCCGTTCTCGCCCAATCCATGCAGGTGCTCAGTTCCGGCGAGGAAGCTCGCCGCTGTTCCAACGCGGCCCAGATGGCATCGACCATCGGCGGTGCCTCGCGCGCCGATCTCGATGACTGCAACCGTGCCTTGGAGATCGTCGTACTGCGCCAGCGCGATCGCGCGGCCACGCTCGTGAACCGCGGCATTCTGGAATCTGCCCTGGGTGAGCAGGATGCTGCCATGGCGAGTTACGACAAGGCGCTGGTCGTGATGCCTGAACTGCCGGAGCCCTGGGTCGGGCGCGGCAATGTGCTTTTCCTGCGCGGCGATGCCGCGGGCGCCATCACCGCCTACGACCGCTCGCTCGGGATGGGCATCACCCGCCGCCACGTCGTTCTGCTGAACCGCGGCATGGCCTATGAGGCACGGGGCGAACTCGCCCGCGCCGAGCAGGATTACCGCGACGCCCTGCTGATAGCTCCTGAATGGGCGCTCGCCACATCGCGCCTCGAGCGGGTGCTGGCCAAGCGCAAGGCCGCCGCGACGCCTGAACCCACCGCCACACCCAAACCCCACATGCGCCACGCCGCGAGCATGGCGCGCTGAAAAAGCTTTCCGACCTAGGTCGGAAAGGCCAGCAAGGCCCTGTGAGACCCACGCGGTGCCCGCGGCCGGCGAACCGGAGCGCATCCGTCTGGCTGACGGACTCCTCGGTGCTCGATATCGACCGGCAGGTACTCACGCGTTTGCGTGACCCGGAATAGCAGGGCCGCTCAGACCGCGCGCAATGTCCGCACCCCGCCCTGCCCCGCCAGCAGCAGCACATCCGCGGGCCTGCGCGCGAACAGCCCGTTGCAGACCACGCCGGTGATGTTGTTGATGCGCTCTTCGAGGCCGCGCGCATCGGTTATCTGCAGGCCATGCGCGTCGATGATGATGTTGCCGTTGTCGGTGAGCACGCCCTGGCGGTAGACCGGATCTGCGCCGAGCTTGAGCAGTTCGCGGCCCACATGGCTGCGCGCCATCGGGATGACCTCGACGGGCAGCGGGAAAGCGCCGAGGCGTGTGACCAGCTTGCTCTCGTCGGCGATGCACACGAACTCGCGTGCCACCGCGGCCACGATTTTCTCGCGCGTGAGCGCAGCCCCACCGCCTTTGATCAGTTCGAGTGCGCTGTTCGCCTCGTCCGCGCCGTCGACGTAGATGTCCACCCCGTCCACCGCGTTCAGGTCGAAAACGGGGATGCCGTGCGCGCGCAGGCGCTCTGCCGAGGCCTCGGAGCTCGCTACCGTGGCATCGATTTGAGCGCGTATGCCGGCGAGGAGATCGATGAAGCAATTGGCGGTGGAGCCCGTGCCGATGCCGATCACGGCCTTGTCGCCCACGCGCGAGCGCACGTAGTCGAAGGCTGCCTTCGCGACGTCCTGTTTGAGTTCCGCCTGCGTTTTCATCGTGGACTTCCGGCCTGGCCTGCGATCGGGCGAGCTTAGCCGAATTGCCAGCAAAAGACCCCGATCGGTGGCGTCCGGGAAGCCTGCTGACTACCATCACGGCCAACCCTGACCCGGCAGCAGTCCCATGCCCGATTCCTACATCAAGCGCATCCTCGACGCCCGCGTCTACGACGTCGCCATCGAGAGCCCCATCGACGAGGCGCGGCGTCTCTCCGCGCGCCTCGGCAACCGCGTTCTGCTGAAACGCGAGGACCTGCAGCCGATCTTCTCCTTCAAGCTGCGCGGTGCTTACAACAAGATGGCCGGGCTCTCGGCCGCCGAGCGTGCGCGTGGCGTGATCACCGCATCGGCGGGCAACCACGCGCAGGGTGTCGCGCTGGCCGCCGAGCGCATGAAGATCAAGGCCACCATCGTGATGCCGCGCACCACGCCCGAGATCAAGGTCTCGGCGGTACGCAGCCGTGGCGCGAAAGTGGTGCTGCACGGCGATGCCTACGACGAGGCCTCGGCCTACGCGCGCAAGCTCGAGAAAGAAAAGCAGCTCTGCTACGTGCATCCCTACGACGATCCGGACGTGATCGCCGGGCAGGGCACCGTCGGCATGGAGATCCTGCGTCAGGTCTCGAGCGGCCTCGATGCCGTCTTCGTGCCCTGTGGCGGCGGCGGTCTGCTCGCGGGTGTGGGCGCCTACATCAAGTACGTGCGTCCGGGCGTGAAGGTGATCGGCGTGGAACCGGAGGACGCGGCCTGCCTGTACGAGGCGCTCAAGGCCAACAAGCGCGTGGTGCTGCCACAGGTGGGGCTCTTCGCCGACGGCGTGGCGGTGGCGCAGATCGGCAAGGAAACCTTCCGCGTGATCCGCAAGACCGTGGACGAGGTGATCACGGTCAGCACGGACGAGATGTGCGCCGCCATCAAGGACATCTTCGACGACACCCGATCCATCGCAGAACCCGCAGGCGCGCTCGCCCTTGCCGGGCTCAAGAAATACGTGGAGCGCGAGGGCGTGCAGGGCCACACCCTGCTCGCCATCGACTCCGGGGCCAATACCAACTTCGACCGGCTGCGTCATATCTCGGAGCGCACCGAGATCGGAGAGAAGCGCGAGGCCGTTTTCAGCGTGACCATTCCGGAGATGCCGGGCAGTTTCAAGGCCTTCTGCGGCGCGATCGGCCGTGGCCGATCCATCACCGAGTTCAATTACCGCTACGCCGATTCGGGTGCAGCCCACATTTTCGTGGGCGTGCAGGTGGCGCCGGGTGGCGGCGACCGGCAGATGCTCGTCGAAGACCTTCACCAGAAGGGCTATCCGGTGGTCGATCTCACCGACAACGAGATGGCCAAACTCCACGTCCGCTACATGGTCGGCGGCCACGCGCCGGTCGACGGGCTGGAGGAGATCGTCTACCGCTTCGAGTTCCCGGAGCGTCCCGGCGCGCTGCTCAATTTCCTGAACACGCTCGATCCCGACTGGAACATTTCGATGTTCCACTACCGCAACCACGGAGCCGCCTTCGCGCGTGTGCTCGTGGGCTTCCAGGTGCCGACCGGCGCGCGTGGAGCGCTTGCGGAGTTCTTTGCGCAGACGCTGGAATCAAACAGCATCTACAGCTA
Organism: uncultured Gammaproteobacteria bacterium; assembly: GCA_903928015.1. Lineage (GTDB taxonomy): Bacteria > Pseudomonadota > Gammaproteobacteria > Pseudomonadales > UBA5518 > UBA5518. The sequence continues at coordinate 21,547 of CAIYPF010000181.1, forward strand.
CTGGGACGAGACCGAGAATCCCGCCTACCGGTTGTTCCTCGCGGCGTCGTAGCCCCTGGAGCGGGCCATGCCCGCGACAGCCCTCCCGTAGGAGCGGGCCATGCCCGCGACGCCTCCGCTGTACGGGCCATGCCCGCGACCTCCTGACGATGCAGCACCCGCGCTTCGGGCCACAGGCCCTCCCTGCTCGCTCACGCCGCCGCACATCCCTGTGCGGCGACTGCCTGCATCCGCGGGATCGTTCCCGACGATCCCGCGGCTGAAGGCCGCTCACCGGGAGAGCCTGCGGCCCGAAGCGCTCGAACTGTCGCTGTCGCTGTCGGTCGCTGTCGCGTAGCGGGCGATGTCCTTGCAACTGCCTGCGGGTGCTCCAGCCGCAGAGGTCGCGGGCATGGCCCGCTCCTACGGGAGGAAGATCGCGGGCATGGCCCGCTCCTACGGGAGGGCTGTCGCGGGCATGGCCCGCTCCTACGGGAGGGCCGTCGCGGGCATGGCCCGCTCCTACGGGAGGGCTGTCGCGGGCATGGCCCGCTCCTACGGGAGGAAGATCGCGGGCATGGCCCGCTCATACGGGAGGAAGATCGCGGGCATGGCCCGCACAGCGGAGGAGTCGGGCATGGCCCGCTCCTGCGGGGGAGAATCAGAAGGTGAGGATCTCGCGCTCGGTGACCAATGCCTCGAGCGGTACATCCCACGCCTCGCGCGGGATCGAGTCCAGTTCCTGGCAGGCGAAGGCCACGCCCACCAGCCGGGGTTTCTGGTTGTGCGGGTGCAGACGGAACGCAAAGGCGCGGTCGTAATAGCCGCCGCCCATCCCGAGGCGCGTGCCCGTGCGGTCGAAGCCCGACAGCGGCATGCACACCAGATCAAGTTGCGTGGCGGGGAGTTCGTCCTGCGGGCGGTAAAGCGGTTCGGGGATGCGCTGCGCGTTCGGCACAACCGGGTCGCCCTCGCGGTAGCGCATGAAGCACAGCCCGCCGTCGCGGCGCATCACCGGCAGATAGCAGCGTTTGCCGTGGCGCAGGGCCGAGTGGAGAAGGGCGAGGAGATCGACCTCCGGACCCATCGGCCAGAAGAAGGCGATCCGCTTTGCGCTCCAGTAATAGGGCGATGCGCGCAGGCGCCGGCAGATGGCCTCGGACGCCGCACGGCGCTCGGCTACGGGAAGCCCCCGGCGTGCCGAGCGGCACTGGGCTCGCAGTTGCTGCCGTGGGTTCATTCGTGTCTGCCGGATGGGTACAACAGGATCCCCGGCGCTACCGCTGCCGATGTCGCCCTTGAACCCAAAGGTTCAAGGCGGTGGTCTCCGAAACGCTTAAGGCTTTCCGACGGGCGGACATGCACACCGCGTGAACAGGAGACCCCCATGCAAGTGCTTATCGGCTCGAGGACTAACCAGCTGGCGAGTAGTCCAGGGAGGAGGCGAGTATAACGCGGACGCGTTACATCTCCATCTGGCGATAGGAGGCGATTGTGTCGTCGAGTTTGCTGGAGAGCTTGCGCAGCCGGTCGCCCAGGTCGTGGGTGTTCTTCTCGGCGGTGTGGCCCTGCTCCAGGAATTCGTGCGAGATGTTGAGCGCGGCCATCACGGCGATGCGCTCCACGCCGATCACCTTGCCGCTCTGGCGGATGGCGCGCATCTGCTGGTCGAGATAGCGCGCGGCCTCGAGCAGCCCCTCTTTCTGGGAGGCGGGGCAGGCAACCTGGTAGTCCTTGTCGAGGATATGGACGCGTACGGTCTCGATGTCCTGGCTCACGAATCCTGCTCCAGCGAACGCAGGCGCATGATCATCGCCTCTACCTTGGAGCGGGCGTCTTCGTTCTTGCGCATGAGCATCGAGCGTTCCTCGCGGAGCATCCGTTCGGTTGCCTTGAGGGAGCGTATTTCCTGATCCATGCGCGAGCACAAGCGAATGAGCTCGTCGGCACGGTGTTCGAGAATCTTGAGCTGCTGAGCGTCCATGGATGCCTTCATCGCATCGCGGGGCGGGGGTACTATATGAGGGCCAATTTTTGTGGTCAATCGGAAACCGCGCATGCTGCGCGGACCGCGGCCTTTTTTTCCCCGTGTGGCAGACAGGACTGATGGACAGCGGATACGAAGAGCTCGAGTTTATCGCCAACCGCCTCGGCAGCCCGGCATCGGCCGCACGCCTTCAGGGAGTGCTCGCCGGCACCCTGTGCTCGGGTGCCACCGGCCTTCCCGCCGCCTTGCCCGGGCTGCTTGGGCTCGAGGCTCCGCTTGCCCCGGAGGATCGCCGCGAACTGCGCGACGGCGCGGATCTCGTCGCCCTGTCGCTGCGGGACCCCGAGTTCGGTTTCGGTCCGCTGCTGCCCGAGGACGGCGAAACCCTGCCGCAACGCGCCGCAGCGCTCGCGCAGTGGTGCGATGCGTTCATCGAGGGTTTCTCGGCCGGCATGGCCGAGGGCCAAGGGGCCGAACTCTCTGCAGAGACCGAGGAAATCCTCGGTGACCTCGGTGCCATTGCCGGCGGCCTCGATGCCGATTCCCTGGACGACGAAGACGAAGACGACGAGCGCGATTTCTGGCAGATCGCAGAGTTCGTGCGTATCGCCGTGATCAGCATCTTCGCCGAGCGGGCCCCGCCACCGTCCGGGGCGCTGCATTGAACGCGCGCCTGCGCGAGACCCTGCTGCGCAGCCCCGGCCCCCGGATCGGCGCGGCAGAGTTCACGCGTCGGCGCCGTGCGCTGATGGAGCTCATGGAGCCCGACAGCATCGCCATCATCCCCGCCGCGGCAACGCAGTACCGAAACCGCGATTCCGCATGGCCTTTCCGGCAGGACAGCGACTTCCATTACCTCTGCGGTTTTGCCGAGCCCGAGGCCGTGCTCGCGCTGATTCCGGGGCGCAAGCATGGCGAATTCCTGCTCTTCTGCCGCGAGCGGGACGCGGAACGCGAACTCTGGGATGGCGCCCGAGCCGGCCCCGAGGGTGCCTGCGCGCGCTTTGGCGCGGACGATGCCTTCCCGATTGGCGACATCGACGACATCCTTCCCGGCCTGATCGAGGGCCGGCGCCGCCTCTATTACGCGCTCGGCCGGCAGCCCGAGTTCGATACCCGCGTGATGGGCTGGATCAACAAGATCCGCGCCAAGGTCCGCGCCGGCGCGCACCCGCCGGGCGAATTCCTCGACCTCGATCACCTGCTCCACGAGCTGCGGCTCATCAAGAGCGCCGAAGAACTGCGCGTGATGCAGCGTGCCGCGTCCATTTCCGCCGCGGCCCACACGCGGATCATGCAGAGCTGCAAGCCGGGCATGCCCGAGTACGCGCTGGAGGCGGAACTCCTGCACGAGTTCATGCGCAACGGAGCGCGCTCACCGGCCTACACCAGCATCGTGGGCGGCGGCGCCAACGGCTGCGTGCTGCATTACGTCGAGAACAACGCGTTGCTGCGCGACGGTGACCTGGTGCTGGTGGATGCGGGCTGCGAGTACGAGCACTACGCCTCGGACATCACGCGCACCTTCCCCGTGAACGGCAGGTTCAGCCGCGAACAACGTGCGCTCTACGAAGTGGTGCTCGAGGCGCAGCTCGCCGCCATCCGCACCGTCAAACCGGGTAACCACTGGAACCAGCCTCACGACGCCACCGTAAAGCTGATCACCGAGGGCTTGCGTGATCTCGGCCTGCTCGATGGCGAACTGCGGGAGCTGATCGAGACCGAGGCCTACCGTCCCTTCTACATGCACCGCGCCGGGCACTGGCTGGGCATGGATGTGCACGACGTGGGCGACTACAAGCTCGGCGACGAATGGCGCGTGCTTGAGCCGGGCATGGTGCTCACCGTGGAGCCCGGCATCTATGTCTCCCCCGACAATCACGCCGTGTCCAAGAAATGGCGCGGCATCGGCATCCGCATCGAAGACGATGTGGTGGTGACGCGCAAGGGACACCAGGTGCTGAGCGCCGAGGCTCCCAAGGTCCCCGAGGAGATCGAGAAGCTCATGAGGCAACGCGGTTGAGCGAAACACAGCACTGTGACGTCGTCATCGCCGGCGGCGGCATGGTGGGAGCGAGCCTCGCCTGCGCGCTCGCGGAGTTCTGCAGCGTGGCCGTGGTCGAGAGTTTCCCGATGCAACCGGGCAGCAGTGGCGCGCCTGTGTACCGCCCCAGTTTCGATGCCCGCTCCACCGCGCTCTCGCTCTCCAGTGTGGCGTTCCTGCGCAGCATCGGGCTCTGGGACACCATCGCGCGTCATGCCGAGCCCATCCTGCACATACACGTTTCCGATCAGGGCCGCTTCGGCTCCACGCGCATGGACGCAGCGGAAGAGGGGCTGGCTGCGCTTGGCTACATCGTCGAGAACCACTGGCTTGGCAGCGTGCTGCACGGGGCGCTGCGCGAGCGGGCGAAGCTCAGACTGATCGCGCCCGCGAGCGTCGAAGCGGTGCGTCCCGAGGAGCGCGGCGCGCTCGCCACGGTGCGCGCCGGCGACGACACTTTCGATATCCGCGCGGGTCTGGCGGTGATTGCCGATGGCGCGCGCTCGAAACTCGCGGCGGGGCTTGGCATCGGCACCGAAGATCGCACCTATGGCCAGACCGCTGTCATCGCCAACATCGCCCACGCCACGCCGCATGGCGGCCGCGCCTTCGAACGTTTCTGCGATGCCGGGCCGCTCGCGATGCTGCCGCTCACCCGCGCCGGGGACGGACGCTCGCGCAGCGCCTTGGTGTGGGTGAAGGAAGCAACCGATGCCGAGGAGATACTCGCCCTCGACGAGCGCGCATTCCTGCGTCGCCTGCAGCCTGCCTTCGGCTACCGGCTGGGTCGCCTGCTCGCGGCGGGCAATCGTGCGAGCTACCCGCTCTCGCTGGTGCAATCCGCCGAGCAGGTGCGCGCGGGCATCGTGGTGCTGGGCAATGCCGCGCACACGCTGCATCCGGTGGCAGGCCAGGGATTCAATCTCTCGCTGCGCGACGTCGCAGCACTGGTCGAGGTGCTGCGCGAGGCTTGTGCAGCCGGCACGCCCCCCGGCAGCCTCCGCGTGCTCGAAGGCTATGCGCAGTCACGCCTCGCCGATCACGCGCGCACCATCGGCTTCAGCGATCTCCTGCCGCGCATTTTCGGCAGCGGACTGCTGCCCGTGGCTGCCGCGCGGGGCATGGGGCTCGTGAGCCTGGAGTTGCTGCCCGCGGCGCGCAGCCTGCTGGTGCGCAAGGCCACGGGGATAGGCCTGTGAGCGTGATCCGTACGGATGTCGCCATCGTGGGCGCGGGCATGGCGGGTGCGGCGCTCGCCGCGCTCCTTGCGGCCCAAGGTCTGGACGTGCTGCTCTGCGATGCGGGCGAGCCACAGGCCGCGCTGCCGCGCGTGCCCACCGCCATCGCTGACGTGGACTCGCGTGTCAGTGCCATCAACATGGCATCGCGCGGCGTTCTGGACGAGGCGGGCGCCTGGTCCGCATTACCTGATGCGGTGCGTTGCGCCTATCAGGCCATGCGTGTCTGGGAAGAAGACGGCACCGGGCGCATCGGTTTCGATGCGGCCGATATCGGCGCAAGCGCGCTGGGATTCATCGTCGAGAACCGCTGGATAACCGCGGCGCTGTTGCGCGTGCTTGCCACGCAACCGCGCGTGCAGCTGCGTGGTCGCGAGACTCTCGTGTCGCTGCGCCTGCCCGAGGAGCCGGGCCGCCCCGTGCAACTGCAGTTCGCCTCCGGTCTCGCTGTGCAGGCGGCGCTGGCGGTGGGTGCGGACGGTGCGCAGTCCTCGGTGCGTTCGCTCTGTGGCATCGAGGCTCCGTCCCGCGACACGGGTCAGAGCGCCATCGTCGCCACCATCCGCACGTCGGGCTCCCATGCACACACTGCGTGGCAGCGTTTCCTGCAGAGCGGCCCGCTGGCGCTGCTGCCCCTTGCCGCGCTCCCGGGCGGGCACGCCGCTTCCATCGTCTGGAGCGCAGACGCGCCGGTGGCCGAGCGGCTGCTCGCACTCGACGACACCGCTTTTCTGCAGGCGCTCACGCGCGCCTCCGAGTCCTGCTGCGGCGAGGTGCTCGAGATCACGCCGCGGCTTGCGTTCCCGCTGCGTCAGCTCCACGCCGCGAGCTATACAGCGCCAGGTGTGGCACTGGTGGGTGATGCGGCACACGTGATTCATCCGCTCGCAGGGCAGGGCATCAACCTGGGCTTTGCCGATGTGCGTGTGCTGGCGGAAGAAATCGCCCGTGCGCGTGGCCGCGGCGAGCCGCTCGCTTCCCCCGATGCGCTCGCCCGCTTCGCGCGCCGCCGTCGCGGCGAAAACGCCTCGATGCTTGCGGCGATGCAGGGTTTCCAGCGCCTGTTCGGCGATACACACCCGGCCGTTCGCCTCGTGCGCAATTTCGGGCTCGGTGCTGTGGACCGTCTCGCGCCGCTCAAGCGCGCTTTCATGCGCGAAGCCATGGGATTCCGGCAGACCCCTACCCTACAGCGGTAGGAGGGGCCACGCCCCCGACAACAGCCGAATGCGCCGCACCCGAATGGTGTCGCGCGAGTGCGCCTGCACCTGTCGCGCGCATGGCGCGCTCCTACAGCAGGACCGGTCGCGCGCATGGCGCGCTCCAGCAGCCGCACCTGTCGCGCGCATGGCGCGCTCCTACCGCAGGCCCTGTTTCACGTAGGAGGGGGCCATGCCCCCGACGGATACCCGATGGCACTACACTGCGTCAGGGGCTTCGCGCACGCTGCGAAGCGTTTCGTGATTCCATGACCACGTTCTGAGGGGAGTGCCGCCATGCTGATGCCCGAGATCGACTTCGCCCACGACCCGGTACCCAACCTCCACGAGCTGCTTGCCGAACTGCGCACGCACGGCCCCGTGGTGCCGGTGCGCTACCACGGCAACCGTACCTGGCTGATCAGCAGCTTCGAACTCCTGAGCCGCGCGTTTTCCGACGAGGTGCATTTCCAGAGCGCTGCCACCTACCTGATCCACGCCGAGCCCGCGGCCGGGCTCACGTTGCAGACCATGGCCGGCGAGGAGCACCGCATCAACCGTGGCCTCGTCTCGCGTCCTTTCTTCCCGCGCGAAGTGCGCACGGCTATCGAAGCGCTGATCGAGCCGACCGCAAACGAGCTGCTCGACGCGATCGAAGGGCAGGAAGAGCTAGACATCATTCCGGCATTCACCCGCCCCTTTCCGTTTCGCGTGATCACGCGGCTGCTCGGCATTCCGCTCACCGACGAACAGAGGCTGCTCGACTGGGCGCTCAAGCTGATCGACTACCCCTGGGATCCGGAGGGCGCGGTCAAGGCGCGCCACGATTTTGCGGATTACCTGAAGCCCTTCCTCGACGAGCGCCGCGTGAATCCGGGCAATGACGTGATCTCGACCCTTGCCACTGCGGAGTTCGAGGGCCAGCGCCTGAGCGACGAGGAAATCTATTCCTTCGCCCGGATGATCTACCCCGCAGGTTCGGATACCGCCTACAAGAACGGCGGCAGCCTGCTCTACGCGATCCTCTCCGACCCGGCGCTGCGCAAGCGCGTGGCCGAGAGCGAGAAAGCCCGTGAGAGCATCGTGCAGGAAGGGCTTCGCTGGGAGCCGCCGGTAGCGCTGCTGCCGCGCATTTGCAGCGCCGACATCACGCTGGGTGGCGTGGACATCAAGGCCGGTGACTGGACGCTCTTCGGTATCTCCGCCGCCAACAGCGATCCGGCGGTGTTCGACGAGCCCCGCCGCTTCGATCCCACCCGTACACACCGCAACCTCGTCTTCGGCCACGGCGTGCACTTCTGTCTCGGATCGCACCTCGCACGGCGCGAACTCGAGGCCGCGATCAAGATCGTTTTCGAGCGCTTCCCCGACATGCAGCTCGCGCCCGGACGCGCCGTCGAGATCACCGGCGGCGTGATGCGCGGTCCCAAGGAGTTGTGGGTGCGGCCTTACGGCTGAGGCTCTGCCTCGTAGGCTGCGGCATCGAAACGCCGCAGCCGCCGGCGCAACTCCCGTATGGACCAGGGCCAGTTGGTGCTGTTCCTGCCGTTGCGGTCGATGAAATAACTGCTGCAGCCGCCGGTGTTGAAGACGCTCGTTTCAAGCGCGGTCTGAAGGTCGCGGTTGTAATCGGCTACCGCCTGCTCGCGCGGACGCAGGCTCCGCAGGCCGCGCTCGCGGGCGTGGCCCAGCGCGCCGAGGATGTAATCCACCTGCGACTCGATCATCACGAAGGCAGACGAAAAGGCGTAGAGGTTCGGGCCCAGCGTGAAAAAGCAGTTCGGGCAATCCGGCACCGTGGTGCCCAGGTAGGCCTGCGGGCTGCCGCCCCAGAGTTCTGCAAGCGGGCGGCCGCTCAAGCCGGTGATGCGCGTGGCGATCGGCGGTTCCGATACCTGGAAGCCCGTGCCGAAGATGATGACATCGGCTTCGTGAGTGGAGCCGTCGCTGGCGATCAGGGTGTTGCCGCGGATTTCCTTCACATCGCTGGTCACCGTGACATTGGGTTGCGCCAATGCGGGGTACCAAGTGTTCGATTGCAGGATGCGCTTGCAGCCGATGTCGAAGTCCGGCGTGAGCCGCGCGCGCAGCTGCGGATCGCGCACGGAGCGGTGGATGTTGCGCAGCGCCGAGCTCTGCAGGCGCTGGCGTGCGCGCGGGCGCTTCAGGCTGCCGTTCAGCAGTTCGAACTGCACCGACAGCAAGCCCCGCAACGCAGACTGCAACACCGGAAGGCGGGCAAAGCGCTGCTGCCAGCGCGGCGTGATGCGGCTGTCCAGTTTCGGCAACACCCACGGTGCGCTGCGCTGGAAGACGGTAAGGGATGCGGCAAGCGGCTGTATGGCCGGCACGAACTGTATGGCCGAGGCGCCGGTGCCGATCACCGCCACCCGTTTGCCGCGCAGTTCCACGGCGTGGTTCCAGGCGGCGGAGTGGAAGCGCTCGCCCGTGAACGATTCGAGCCCGGGCAGCGCGGGTGTCACCGGCTCATGCATCGGCCCGGTAGCCACGATGATGAAGCGTGCGGTGCAGGGCCCTGCGCTGGTGTCGAGTTCCCAGAGCGCACTGCCGGCGTTCCAGCGTGCGGCCTGCAGTTCGTGGCCGAAACGGATGGATTCCCCTATGCCTGTCTGCGCGACGGTGTCTTCGGCGTAGCGTTTTATTTCCGGCTGCTTGGCGAAAAGATGCGACCACGCGGGGTTTGGCGCGAAGGAATAGCAATAGAACGCCGATGGCACGTCGCAGGCACAGTCGGGATAGGTGTTCTCGCGCCAGACGCCGCCCACCGAGAGGGCTTTTTCGAGCACCACGAAGTCGATCCCGGCCTTGCGCAGCATGATCGCCGCGCCGATGCCTGCGAAGCCTGCGCCGAGGATGATTACCTCGTGGTGTCTGGGCGCTACGGCAGGAGCCGTTCCATCGCTTGCCGAAGCATGGTGTTGCGGGTGGCTCATCGTGGTCTCGGGCTGTGGGTGCCCGCGGAGCCTATCCGATGCTGCGCGCTCCTACATCTGAATCCTGAAGGAGGGGGCGGTGCCCCCGACTGTCGCGCGCATGGCGCGCTCCTACATCCGGATCCTGAAGGAGGGGCGGTGCCCCCGACTGTCGCGCGCATGGCGCGCTCCTACATCCGGATCCTCCAGGAGGGGGCCATGCCCCCGATCGTCGCGCGCATAGTGCGCTCCTACATCCGGATCCTGAAGTAGGGGCGGTGCCCCCGACTGTCGCGCGCATGGCGCGCTCCTACATCCGGATCCTGAAGGAGGGGCGGTGCCCCCGACTGTCGCGCGCATGGCGCGCTCCTACATCCGGATC
>CAIYPF010000182.1 GCA_903928015.1 uncultured Gammaproteobacteria bacterium
CACGTTCTGGATTGTCTGGGCGTCACCCGTGAATGTCGTGGTGCCACCGAGTGCGTCGGTGCTGGTGGCCACCACGCGTACCGTGCGACCGACGTCGCTCTGGTCCGCCGCAATGGCGAGCGTGGCGGAGCTCTTGCCGGCCATGTCCAGCCAGTTCCCGCCCGAGAGTTGCTGCCACTGGTAGCCGACCGAGATGCTGCCGTCGACGTCGGTGGCGGAGAGCGCGGCAACGAGGCTGCCGCCTTCTGCTGCCTGGCCGGTCACGCCGAGACTGCCGGTGGCTTCGTGGTCCGTGGCAGGCGCGGCGGCCGCGCTCACCACCAGCATCACCAGCGCGCCCACGCTGGCGCCCTGTCCGTCCTGGACCTGATAGCTGATTTCAACGGGGCCGGTGAAGGCCGTGGCAGGCGTGATGGTCCAGGTGCCGTTGCCGTTGTCGGTGATCGTGCCGCCCTGATCGAGGCTGAGCGCGCTCGCGACCAGCGTGCCGCCGTCGGGATCGCTGAAACCCGCGACCAGTTGCGCGGAACTCACCACGAGAGGCGTGCCGCTCAGGGTCTGGAGGTCGGCGCTCGGCATGCCGGTGGGCGCCTGGTTGATGTGCACGCTGAGATCCGCGAGCGAGGCCGATACGGGCTGCTCGTGTCCGCTCTGGAAGTTGGTCCACTGCCGGGCCAGCTTGTCCATGGTGCTGACGGTCGCGATGTTGTTGTTGCGGTCGAAGATCTCGTCGATCACCTTGTTCGGGTCCGACGGGCCAACGAAGCTCTGGATGAAGGAGAGACTGGTGAGGTCGATGCCCTGTCCGGCCTCGTGCGCCAGTGCGATTTTCTGCGCGAGCGCGGTGCCGGTCTGGTCGCCGCTTGCCGAGGTGAGGATGGCCACCTGCAGCGAACTGCGCTCCACCGCCAGTGCGGTCGTGTCGGCCGGGTTCTGCGTGAGTGCCTGGAAGGAATCGTAGGTCCGCAGGTCCACGCCGGCAGGAATGCCCAGCACCTGCTTGACCATCGCTGCCGCCTCGTTCGGCGAGGCACCCATCTGCACGAGATCGTGGACCAGCGTGGTGAGCGGGTTCATGGTGGTCGCACCCGCAGGCGCCGAGAGTTGCAGTATCTGGATGGCGGCGTTGCCGTCATCGGTCGCGCTGATCGACTTGGCGGCGCTGATCAGCGACTCCGCGTGCGACCCGCCATCGGTGTAGTTCGCACTGAAACTGATCGCCTTGCCCGCATCGGTGGCGGCGATGTCGTAGCTGCTGCCGGTGGCGCCGGTGATCGTCACTCCGTCGGCAAGCCACTGGTAGGCGATGCTGCCCGGGATGCCGTCCACGTCCGTCACGATGGCAGTCAGCGTGCTGCCGATGGCCGCAATGCCGTTGATGGAAGCGATTCCAGCCGTGTTGGCAGGCGGGGGAGGTGTGCTGTCCACCGCGCTCAGTACACCGGCCTGCAGCGCAAAGAGCCCGTCCTGGAATTGCACGAATTCAACGTTCTGCACGGTGTCGCTGCCGTCTGCGGCAGAACTGATCACCGTGCCTGAAGCGCCGTTGTAGCTCAGGCTGTAATCGGCTTTCTGGCCCGAGAAAACGACCGTGTCGGCCTCGCTGCCACCGTCGATCAGGTCGTTGCCCGAGTCTCCCTGAAGGTGGTCCGAGCCGCTGCCGCCGAAGATCGAATCATCGCCTGATCCGCCCACCACGATGTCGTCGCCGGCGCCCGCGTAGGCGACGTCGTCGCCTGCGAGCAGGTCGAAGAATTCGTCGCCCACCGAGCCCACGATCGTGTCGTTGCCGCTGCTGCCGCCGCCGGGGTTCGAGACCACACCCGAGCCCGGCGTGGTGCCGGCGCGCATGTTGGAAATGAACAGCCCGCTGTCGAGGATGTGGTCGCCGGTGTCGGCGATCCCGATCTTGATGTGGTTCAGCGCGCCGCCGCCGTTGATGGGGGCGACGATGCGCAGCACGTGGCTCACGCCGTCGTACTGGATGTCGATCTGTCCGCCCGCGTTGTCCTGGAAATAACCCGCCGCGAGGTTGGGGCTGATCACGCTGAGCGGATGCGCCGGGTCGTGGTTGAAGAGCGCGTAGTTCACCCCGTTCACGATGACCACGGCCGAGTCGACGAAGGCGTCGACCCACTCGGGGAATTCCTCGGAGCCGAAGACGAGGTCGAAGGAGATCGACGTGGCCGTGGCGTCCGTCACCCGGAAGTCGAACTCCATCGTGGTGGCGTCGAAGGATTGTGTCTGGAACACCGAGTTCACCACGGCATTGATGTCGGCGTCGCCGTTGGAGAAGCCGCTGATGCCGCTGTTGTCCTGTCCGTCAGAGGTGCTGTTGTTCGTCAGCCCCGGCGCGTGGCCGGAGGTGAGCAGCAGTCCCGCGCCTATGCCCAGCGTGGCGATCGAACCGTCATAGAAACTCAAGGCCTCGGTCGCGGAGACGTTCAGGCTGACAGGGCCCTCTACCGCGATGCCGGAGTTGGCGCCAAGCAGAGCCGGTGCGAGGTTTTGCGGGTCGGCGGTGTAGTTCGTGAAGGCTGGCATGGTGGGGCTTCCGGTATGGGTGCGTGGGCGTGCAGTGGGCAGAAGTTCGGTTCAGTCGCTGCGCTAGCGCATCCCGCTCTGGTAGCTCGAAATCAGGTAGCGCTTGGCTGCGCCCAGCGATTCGACGCGCTCGGGCATGACGCTTGCCGGTTCCCGCAGGAAGGTGCAGGCGACGCGGTTTTCGGGGCGTTGCGAGCGCTCGAGTTGGCGCAGCAGTCCGCGCTCCAGGGACTCGGCAGCCATCGGCTGCCCGCCCAGATAGAGGTTGATGACATCGTCGATATGCTTGATCACGTTCATCTGTGCCTTCTCCGTTTTCGGCGCGTGGCGATCGTTTTGCTGGCGCTTACTTGTAGAAGAGCCGGTTGCCGAGGAAAGGCCCCGTCACCTCGTAGCTGCCGGAGTAGACCGCGCTTGCGTATTCGACGGGGCGCATGGTCACGCTCTGGATGCCCGCGCTGTCATGCACGCCGATGAACTGCACGCCCGTGAGGCTCCAGGTGGGGAAGTAGCCCATGTCCACGCCGTTCACCGTTATGTTCCAGCCGGCAATGAAGGGCTGGCTCAACTGGGGCTGGTCGGGGCGGTACTCGAAGCCGAACTCCGTCATCGGTTTGGTGGCGGTGAAGTGCACCGCGCGCGCGGGCGGCGTCGTGGGGCAGACCGTTCCGGTGCTGGTGATCACGCACTGCCCGGGCACAAGGAAGTTCGAGAACTGCTGCCACTTGAGTCCGTCGACCCGCAGCGCCTTGACCGTCACGCGGCCCTTGCTGTCCGTGGTCGTGGTGGACGGGGCCGTGAAGCCCTCGGCGAGGTTGTAGGTGTTGACGTCGGAGATCAGGCCCGGGCAGTTCAGCTGGGCGTTGGTGTCGGCGAAGGCATAGCACTCTTCTCCGGGCCACTGGGCGAGAGCGTTCTGCAGGGTGGATTTGAGTCTGCGCGGATCGACCGACACCACCGTGTATGCGGTGGTATCCGCAGACGGGGCGTAGATGACGTCAGCGGCGTGAGCGGTGGCTGCGGCAGAGGCAGCGATGGCAAGGGCGAGGGCGAGTTTGTTCATTGCAGGGTCTCGGGGAGGAAGGTGCTGCGGTCCTGCCCGGGGGCAGTGATCCGATCTGCACGTTCATTCCGCCAGACCCTGTGAAGGTTCAGTGCGGCGCAAACATTTTTTTCAGCGGCGCAATTCCTCGGCGATCTGTGCGGCCTGCCACTCGGGATGGAGTTCCAGCATCAGCGCTGCAAGACCGGCCACGTGCGGCGTCGCGAAGGAGTTTCCGGTCATGAAGTCGTAGGAGTCGCGCGGAACGGTGGTGAGGATGTCGCGGCCCGGCGCCACCACCTCTGATGCGTTGCTCTCGTCGCCCTGGCCCACGGCGATCACACCGGGCATGTCGGCCGGGAATCCGCCCGGCTGGCCTTTGCCAGGGACGGCGGCGATCACGATGATTCCCTTGTCGAGGGCTCGCTGCACCAGCTTGCGCAGCAGCGGGTCTTCGGGGCCGCTAAGGCTCAGGTTGATGATGTGGCTGTCCATGCGGATCGCCTGGTTCAGCGCGAGCGCCAGCGTGAAGCTGTTGCAGCGTGCGGCAAGTGCGCTGTGGTGTTCCGGCCAGCAGGCACGGAAGGCAAGCACCTCGGCGTCCGGAGCGATGCCCGCGATGCCGATCCCGTTGTCGGGTTTTGCAGAGAGCACGCCCGCCACCGCGGTGCCGTGCCGGTCAGCGGTATCGTGATCGGCCGGCTCCGGCGCCATGTTCTCCGAGTGGCCTATCTGGCCCCGCAGATCCGGGTGATCGGTGTCTACTCCGGTATCGATCAGCGCGATACGGATCCCGCGTCCGGTGGCTTTCTTGCGCCACTCGGCCATGTGGGGCGTGTTGACGGAGGTCTGGAGCGGGAAGTAGGGGTCTCCGTAGGCCGGATCGGCCTGCAGGCGTGCAGACACGTCGATGGTGCCCATCACGTTGAAGCTCTGCATGGGCTGCGCCGACACCACCTGCTCGTCGTGCGCCAGGGCCTGCATGACCTGCGCGATGTCCACCGTGGCGGGCACCTCATACACCACGCAGCTCACGCCGAGTTCCGTGACGGGCCATTGCGCAACCATCTGGATGCGGTGCCGCTGGGCCAGTGTGCGGGCAACGCGTGTGCTCCAGTCGGAGTTGCTGCCGTAAGCGGCGCCGCTGCCTCCGTAGCCGTCCTGGGCATTGGCAGAAACCGTGCGACCGATGGTGCGATCCTCGAAGGTCACCAGCAACCGGCGTTCCGCGGCGGTGGGTGTGTCGCCGAGGCGCGAGTAATCGATGTCGGCGCCCGGTGTGGCCGGGCCGCCCGCGGTGCAACCGCCGGCGATGCAGAGCAGCGTGATAACGGTGGCGGCGAAGATGTGTCTCATGGCTGTGATACCGGTTCGGCAAGCAAGACATCTTTGTGGGCCCGGAGCATGGTGATGGCCTGCTCCAGCGTGGCGTCTTGCTGCAGTTGCACGTCCAGCGCGCCTGCAGTGTTGGGGTTGCCCGCCACATGGCCACCCGCAGCGGCGAGCGCGCTCAGTATGGCATCGGACGAGGTGCCGGCCACGAAGACCACGCGCAGGTCTGCAGCCGCCGTCTCGGCCGGGGCCGGCGCGGCAAGCGTGTAGTACGGCGCATCCGCAGCGTCCTTGCGAAGCATGTCCATTCCCACCGGCAACAGCGCGAGCAGCAGGGACGCGGCCAGCGCAAAGCGGACGAAAGGCTTGCGGTGCAAGGGGACCACGCGGCTCTCTTCCTTTGCTGCATCCCCAGGCCCCGTCGATGCCGCGGCGACGCCCATGCGCTCGCGCATGGCAGCGAAGGAGGCCGTGGCGGCGATCTCTGCCGAGGGTTCGGTCAACGCAGCTGCGAGCCGGGTGAGGCTTTTCATCTCACGGCGGCAGCTCATGCAGTCGCGGATGTGTTCCTCCACCTGCCGCTGCTCCGCCTGACCCAGCGTGCGGTTCAGGTACCAGGGCAGCAATTCCTGCGTGGTGGCGTGGACGTCTTCGCTCGAGTTCATGGTTTGTCCCTTTCTGTCTCAGATTCCCTGCGCGTCGGCAAAAGCCTGCAGCTTGCGCCGCGCGTGGAACATCCGCGTTTTCACCGTGTTCTCCGGGCAGTCGAGCACCAGCGCGATCTCCTCGTAGGACATGCCGTGGGAGAAGGTCAGGTCTACCACGGCCCGCTGCTCGGCGGACAGTTGCTCCAGCGCCTGCTCTAGCCAGTCCCGCGCCTCGGCCCGTGCCGAGAAGTCGCCCAGCGGATCACCCAGCACCTCTTCCATGTCTGCGATATCGACATCCGACCTGCGCCGCGATGCCTTGGACAGCGCCTTCAGCATCTTGTTGTAGGCGATGCCGAAGACCCACGTCGAGACCTTGCTCGTGCCGCTGAACCTCGTCGGGTTCTCCCAGACCAGCAGCAGCGTTTCCTGGATCAGGTCTTCCGCCTGCTCCATGGCCCTGCTGGTCCGCAGCACGAAGCGCAGCAAGCGAGGGTGGTAAATCCGGTAGAAGGTCTCGAAGGCTCCCAGGTCCCCGCCCGCGATACCGGCGAGCAACTGCCGCTCCACCTCGTCGGTGTACTGCTGCAGGCTCATCAGGGGTGCCTGCGGAAGGCGGGAAAACGCCAGGCTGAGGGCCAAGATCTCTCCGAGGATGGGGGCTGCTCATACCCTGAGTTCCTCCGGCGTGTGCCAAGGTTCAATCGGGCGTGAAAAAAATCCCTCATCAGAAGCCGATCGTCAGGGAGAGCTGGTAACTGCGGTCCTGGATTCGCGGGTAGTACTCGCGGGGCCCGTAGATTTCCCCGCGATGGCTGTGGATGGCTGCGTCCACGTAACGCAGGTCCACGGCGAGGCGGCGGGCGGGGAACCACGACAGCCCGAGGTTCCAGTAGGGGTAGTTCTGCTCCAGCAGGCTGGCGGCCCGGGTGTAGCCCACGCCACCGGAGGCCTGAAGGGTGTCGAGCAGATCCCGGCGCAGGGTGAGTTCGGCCGTAGTGACATCGCCTTTGCGTCCGTAGGCATCGGGTGCCACGTACGCCGTTGCGCTCAACCATTCGCGGTAGTGCACCGAGGCATGGAACTCGGTGTAGGCGGATTGCCGACCGAAGACGTCGTCGTCGTAGGTGTAGGCGCTCAGGCCCGCTTCGACGCGCCAGTCAGGGTCCAGTGCCTGTGAATAACCCAGGCTGGGCCGGAATTCGACGCTGGCGTCGCCCAGTTCGTCATCGAAGCCGACCCGGGACAGGCTTGCTCCGGCGTACCAGCCCGAGGTGGATTGGTAGCGCAGACCCGCCTGCACAGATGGTTCCCCCCGACTGAGCGAATAGCCGCGGTGGAGGTAGTCCGATAGCAAGCGCAGTTCACCGCTCCATTCGGCGTGGGCCGTGGGTGCGAGCAGTGATGCGACAAGCGGCAGGATAACGCCGCGTCGCGCGGCAGGCAGGGCGGTCTTCGATTGCATCGCCAAGTCCATGAACATGCGGCGAGGATTATAGATGCCGCGTCAGCGAATCCGTATCGGCGCAGTCGAACTCATTTGAGGCAGGTCAACGCGGTCGGCCAGTCCAGCAGCCGCGCTGCCGATCAGCGATTGCGGGGTGTGTACACCGATGCGAGGTAGGAATTGACGGCACGCAGCGAGAGAAGTTTTTCGCTCATTTCCGAGTGGGGTTGGGCGAGATGCCCGAATGCAACTTTGTTTTCCGGGCGGCGGGAGCGTTCCAGCGAGGTGAGCACGCTGCGCTCCAGGGATTCGGCGGCCATCAGGCGGCCGCTTTCGTAGAGGTCGATGACTTCGGTGATGCAACCGAGTACGTTCATGCTTCAACCGGCCTTGAATCTGTTTGTTATTCGATGTCGACTTGCTTTAACGCCAAACCCGCAACTTACCCCGTGATACTAGACGCCAATTCGTGACGGTTTCAATACGGGTTGCGGATTTTGTGAGTGACCCTTCAGGTAAGCGTCCACCAGTCCGCGTCCCATAGGGCTCAGAGGCCCGCGGAATCGCAGCGCAGTTCCGAGGTGTTGCTCCACCAGATGTAGCAGTTGCATCGCCAGTCCCTGCCGACGCTTCGACGCTTGCACGAAGAGATACTCGACCTCCCCATCCTCTGCGTAACGGCAGTAGCCGAGCGTGGTGTTGGCGTCACTCACGGTGATGATGCCGTTCTCGTGCGCCACCCGGAGTTCCGTGCTCCCGGGGCCTGCAACACGCCCGGATGCCCCTACGGCTGCCGGCGCGCTCATGCCAATCCGGCCGCAAGCAGGCTTGCGGCGCCTCCGGCGGTGAGCGCCCTCCGCAACCGCATCAGCCATGCGGGGGTGGCGACGCTGCGCGATAAAGCCTCGTCGACCAGCAGGCAGGCGACGAGCCCGCCGGCGAGCGCGATCACGCCCGTACTGGCCGGGAGCTGCAGGGCGCCCCATGCCGCCAGCGCGGGTATCACACTCCAGCCATAACGCGCCCAGGCACTCGCGCCTTCCGGGGCGTCGCGCACTGCGTACCCCCAGTGCAGCGCTCCCACGAAGGAGAGAATCACCGCACCGTAGCCTGCGAGCAGCGGCAGCCAGCGTGGGTCGCGGGTGAGGATGTGGAGCGTGGCGGCGCCAATGAAGGGCACGAGGCCCCCTGCGCCGAACAGCAATGCGGGCCCGGGTATGCGTGCAGGGGCGGGATCTGGCATGGAGGGCTCTCCGCGTAGGCGTGCCCCTTCTACGCGCGGCGCGGCCCGGGCAGATTGCCCGCCGGCTCGGGCCGCTGGTATCAGCCGGTCGCGATCCGGTAGGTCCAGCGTCCGTACACCCACAGGCCGAAGGCCGTGAGCAGGCCCACGCTCCCCATGAGGTACCAGAGCGAGCCGACATCGTTGGCGGCATAGAGTTGTGCCTGCAGCGCGGCTGCGGGCTGTGCGCTCAGTTCCACCAGTTTTGAAAAGGCCTCGCCGTTCGGAATGGCGGCGATTTCCGCCGGGCCGAGTCCGTGCTCGCCGAGAGCGGTCCGGGAGATGGTCTCGCGGGAGGCGTACTCGCCGTAGAGCGTGGGGCCGAGGTAGCTCTCGAGTGACCAGCCCACGCCTATCGGCAACTGCGAGAAGCCGAGGTACATCGCCTTGCGGTCCTCGGGGGCGATATTGGCTGCGTACTCGCTGCTCTTGGGGCTGGAGAGCATCTCGCCCGTGCTGAACACCGCGAGGGCCGCCACGATCACCCAGGCCGCATTGAAGCCGCCGAAGACCAGCAACGCCGAGGCCGCGAGGAAGGTGCCGAGCGCCATGGCATTCGCCGCCCGCATGCGCGCGCCGGCACCTGCCACCAGAAAGCAGGTCGTCATGATGAGCATGGCGTTCAGGTTGACCAGGCCCTCGGGCAGCATGCGTGTGCCGCCGTTGTCGAGGCCGAAAAAGAAGATGAGCGCCCGGTTGCGGGTGCCCTCGGGCCCGAAGACATCGCTCACCAGCGTGCTGGTGTCGACCCAGTCCCGGAAGTAGAGCGGTGCCACGTCCCACAGGATCATGAGCATGAACCAGAAGCCGCAGAACAGCGCGATGTACCAGAGCAGCAAGGGGTTGCGCAGTTCGCGCAGGCTCGCGCGCCAGAGTGCTTCCTCCCGCGTGCCGCTGGCGGCGATGGCCGCGCGCCGCGCGAGCCGCTCGGCCTTGCCCGGTTCCGTGTAGCAGAGCAGCAGCAGGAAATTGAGCGCGATGATGGCAGCGCAGGCGTAGAACACATTGGCCCACGCGAGTTGCCGCAGATGCGCGGCGAGGATGGGGCCGATGAAGCCGCCGATGTTCACTGTCTGGTAGAAGATGCCCCAGGCGACCGAACTGTTCTGACGCGTGCAGCTGCGGGCAATGGTTCCCTGCAGCCCCGGTTTGAAGATGCCCGTGCCGCAGGCCACCACCACCGCGCCGGCGAGGAATCCGTTGAAGCTCGGCAGCGTCGCCATGAGCAGATAGCCCGCGATCTTCAGCACGGTGGAGAGCGCGATCGTTTCCTTGTAGCCGATGCGGTCAGAGATGCCTCCCGTGAACACCGGCACGAATGTCTGCGTCACCGCCCAAGCCGCAAAGATGAGGCCGAGATCGGACTCCACCAGCCCGAGTCCCCCGCGCGATACCGCGTCCGTGGCATACAGGCCCGAGACCTGTCGCGCGCCGTACCACGCGAGGCGTTCGACCATCTCCATGGCGCCGCACACCCAGAACACATAGCCCAGACTCGCGATCGCGGCGAAGGTGCCGAGCTGCTTCACATCGCGGGCGGCAGCGGCAGAGGGATGTGTGCTGATGGCGGCGGCCTCGTGGTGCAGGGCCGCGCGTGCGGCCCGCGTGAGTGGGTCAGAGCGAGCCCTGCAGCATCGCGGCGAACTGTTCCGCGCTGGGGCGCACCGGATTGGTGAGAGCGTTGATGTCGCGCAGTGCGGCCTCTGCCACGGCGGGGATCAGCGCCTCGCCAAAGCCCATCGCCGCGAGTCCCGCCGGCATGCCGAGTTCGCGGTTCAGCGCACGTATCGCATCCACCACGTCCTCTCCGGGCGCAAGCCCGAAGGCCGTGTGCAGGCGCGCGTAGTGAGCGCCGCAGTACGGACGGTTGAACTCCATCACGGCGGGCAGCAGCACGGCGTTCACGGTGCCGTGGTGCAGTTGCGGAGACGGCAACCCCCCCAGCGCGTGCGAGAGCGCGTGTACCGCGCCCAGCCCGTTCGCCATGGTCATGCCCGCCTCGATGGCGCCCATCAAGAGTTCGCTGCGTGCGTCGAGGTTGCCGGGTTCGCGCACGGCCGTGCGGATATTGGCCCAGACGCGCGCTGCACCATCGACCGACACTGCTTTCACCGGCGGGTTCTCGTTCACGCAGCAGAGGCTCTCGATGCAGTGCGAGAGCGCGTCCATGCCGGTGCCGGCAGTCAATGCGCGGGGCAGGCTGAGCGTGAGTTCGGGGTCAGCGATGGCGAGCTTCGGCAGCAGATGGTTGTTGCTCAGCAGGATTTTCTCGCCCGGGCCCACGATCACCAGCGCGGAATTGGCGACCTCGGAGCCGGTGCCCGCGGTGGTGGGGATGGCGATGAGGGGCGCAGCCTGCGGGCCGATGGCGCGGCCCTGCTTGCGGATCACTTTCATGGTGTCGTAGTCGCGCAGCTCTCCCGGGTGCGTCGCCATCAGTGCGACCCCCTTGGCCAGATCGATGGCCGAACCGCCGCCCAGTGCCACGATGCTGTCGCAGCCGGCTTCGCGGAAGCAGGCCACTGCCGCCTCAACGTGCGCGGTGGCGGGGTTTGCCGGCAGATCGCTGAAGACGGGGCAGCCGTCCGGCAGCAGCGCCTGCACGCGCGCCGCGAGCCCTGCCGCCACAAGTCCGGGATCCGTCACCAGCAGCGGACGGTTCAGGCCGAGGAGCTTCAGCTCCTTGGGGAGCGTGTCGATCACGCCGGCACCGAAGCGCACCTGCGTGTTGAAGTACATGCGGATCATCGGTCTGTTTCCTGTGCTCACAGATAGGTGTCCGCGAAGCGCTGCATCGCCTCGAGCTTGGCCTCGAGCGATGCGCATTCGGGGTTCTCGACGCCCCACGGCATCACCACGGTCGCGTCCACGCCCCAGCTGGCGAGTTCCCCGTACACGGCTTTGGACGGCATCGCCAGCGGGATCACGAAACGGCGGAAATTGCCGTGATCCGTGCCGCCTGCGTCCAGATGCTTGCGGCGCTCCTCTTCGAGCGTGGCGAGCAGGCCGCGGATCTCGTCCATGGGATAGTTCATGCCCAGCCAGCCATCGTGGCGCGCCGCCCGGGCGAGCGCCGCGCGCGACTTTCCGCCCACCCACACCGGCACCCGCCGCGAGGGCCGCGGCTCCATGCCCACCACCGGGAAATCGAAGAACCGCCCCGTGTGCGCGAGCTCGCCGTGCTCCCAGAAACCGCGCATGACCTCGAGCATCTCGTCCATGCGGGCGCCGCGGCTGCGGAAGTCCTGACCCATGATCCGGAACTCGTCCTCGCACCAGCCCGCACCCACGCCGAAATCGAAGCGGTGCTCCGACTGCTCGCAGAGCGTGGCCACCTGGCGCGCCACGCTGAAGGGCTCGCGCATGGGCAGCACGTAGATGTAGCTCATCACGCGCAGCCGCTCGGTCACCGCGAGCAGGGTGGCGGCGCTGATCAGGGTGTCGGGGAAGCAGGTGTCGTGCTCGATGTGCCGCTCGCCCGAGGGGTGCACCGAGGTGTAGCCCTTGGGCATGGCGATGTGGTCGGGCAGCCCGATGCCGGTGTAACCCATGCGCTCGGCGGCGCGGGCGATCTCTTTGAGTTGGGAGTTGTCCTCGTGGAAGATCCCCAGCCAGTACTCCATCGGGCGGCTCCTGAAGCGTGCGTGTGGCGCGAATGGTAGAACGCGGCGGCTCAGCCCAGATAGGCCTGTCCGCCGTCCAGCGCGATGCTCTGTCCGTTCACGTAGCGGCAGGCCGGTGAGCAGAGCGTCGCCACGAAGCGGCCGATGTCTTCCTCGCAGTCGCCCACGTGGCGCAGCGGAATGGTCGCGAAAAAGGCCTGTGCCTCTTCCGGATTCGCCGAGATCCAGCCCTTCAGCCCCGGCGAGGCGGCATGCGGCAGGATCACGTTGGTGCGGATGTTGTCAGCGCCCCACTCACAGGCTGCGGCGCGCGTGAACTGGCGGATCGCGTCTTTCACGGCAGCGTAGGCGCCGTAGCCGCTCATATCCCAGCGCATGGCAGCCGAACTGGCCAGGTTCACGATGCAGCCGTCGCCCTTCAGGTGCGGGTAGCAGAGCTTCATCAGGCGGAAGGTTGCCATCGGACCCGAGGCCCAGCCCGCCTCCACGCGCTCGTCGCTCAGATCCTGCAGCGTGCCGAGCGGTACTTCCTGCGCGTTGTTCACCAGGATGTTGATGCCGCCGAAATGCGCCACCGCGGCGTCCACCACGCGCGCGAGTGCCGCGGGGTCTTTCACGTCGCAGGCGAGTGCGAGTGCCTCGCCGCCTCTTCCTGTCACCAATGCCGCGCTCTGTTCCACCTTGGCGAGCGTGCGGCCTGTCAGAACCACCCGTGCACCTTCAGCCGCGAGTGCCAGTGCGATGCCCTGACCCACGCCCTGTCCCGCGCCCGTCACCAGTGCCACCTTGCCGTCCAGCATGCCCATGTCGCTTCTCCGCAATTGTTGTCGATGCAGGGCCGCACTCTAGGGACAACAGGCTCTTCGTGCATCCACCGTGCGGACGAGATCACGTACGCGCTCATTGCGGATTCCCTGTGGCAGCTGCACCGCATAAGCTGCGTCACTGCCGGGGCTCACTACGAAGGACGCACTCCATGGGCATTCACGCGATGACGGGCGGGGCAACGGGCATCGGCGCCGCGATCCGGGCAAGGCTGCTTGCGGCGGGGCACCGGGTAATCGTCGTCGACGTCAAGGATGCCGACATCATCGCGGACCTCGGCACCGCCGAAGGGCGGCAGTCGGCACTTGCGGCGCTGCGCGCGCTTGCCCCCGAAGGGCTCGACGGCTTCGTGCCCTGCGCCGGCGTGGCGGGCCATATTCCCGATCGTGCGCTGCTGCCCAGCGTGAATTACTTCGGCACCGTGGATCTCCTGCTCGGCCTGAGGGATCTGCTCGTGGCGCGACGCGGGGCCGTGGTGCTCATCTCCTCGAACTCCGCTCCCGGCCCCACATCCGAGGAGTACATCGAAGCCTTGCTCGCGCATGACGAGCCGCGCGCCCGCGAACTGGCCGCAGGCATCGCCGGTCAGTGGGCCTATGCGGGCTCCAAGCGGGCACTTGCGCGCTGGATGCGCCGTCAGGCAGCGGACTGGGCCCGGGAGGGCGTGCGACTGAACGCCATCGCGCCCGGCTACACCCAAACGCCCATGACCGCTGCCGTGGAGCAGGACCCGACCTACGGCCCCCCGATCCGCAAGTTCATGGCCAGCATCCCGGTGGGACGGCCAGGACAGCCCGATGACATGGCCGATGCGGTGATGTTCCTGCTCTCGCCGGCCGCGGGCTTCGTGTGCGGCTCGGTGCTGTTTGTGGACGGCGGGCACGACGCCATGCAGAGGCCGGATGTTCTCTGAGGAGGCGCGCAGATGAGTGCTGATCGCCAGATGCTCTTCGAGATGGTGGAGCGCATGCCCACCTTCTCGCAGTCCGTGGTGCGGATCCTGCAACTCACCGCCACCGGTGACGCCGAACCGAGGGAACTCGTGCGTCTGGTCGAGCACGACCCGATCCTCACCTTGAAAGTGCTGAAGCTCGTCAACTCGGCCTACTTCGGCCTGGGGCGGCAGGTGAGTTCCATCAAGCAGGGCGTGGTCTACGTCGGTGTGAACACCATCAAGCACCTGGCGATCAGCGTCGCTGCGATCGGCGCGCTGCCGCGCCACAATGCCGCCGGCTTCGACATGGACGCCTTCTGGACACACTCGCTGGTCACGGGTGCTGCGGCGCGCCTGATAGCGCAGCGTCAGGGCGTGCCGCGCAATGACGCCATGGCCTATTTCATCGCGGGGCTGCTCCACGACATCGGTCAGGTGGTACTTGCCCAGGGCATGCCCGAGCAATACCGGGCCGTGCTGCAGGCCGAGCGGGAGAAGGGTGGCAGCATCGTTGCCGTGGAGCGGGAGTTGCTGGGTACGGACCATGCTGAAACCGGCTCGCTCCTCGGCGCGCATTGGCATCTGCCCGCGGAACTGGTCGAGTGCATTGCCCACCACCACGATGTCGCGGGAGCAGGGAGCGAGGCCCCGCTTGTCATGGCCGTTTTTGCAGCCAATCAGGTAGCCAGATTCCTCGATCATCCCGACAGCGCCGTATCGCGGGCAGAAGCGCTTCCGGAGTCGGTGCGGAACTGGCTGGGACTCACCCTGGAGCAATTGGTCGAGGCGCTGGAGGGCCTGCCCGACGAACTCGCGTCCGCGAGGGCGTTCGTCCAGTTGCCGGAGGCACACGCATGAAACTCACGATGCGGGGCTGCCGCGGCTCCATCGCCTCACCGGGCCCGGATACCGTGCGCTACGGCGGCAACACCACCTGCCTGCAGATAGAGACCGCAGGCGGCGACACGCTGATCATCGATGCCGGCACCGGCGTACGCCAGCTGGGGTTGGAGTTGATGGCCCGTCCACCCGTGCGCTGCGCGATCTTCATCACGCACACGCACTGGGACCACATCCAGGGGCTGCCGTTTTTTGCGCCGCTCTTCGTTCCCGGCAGCGAAATCCGCATCTGTGGCAGCTTCGATCCGGTGTACCAGAAGAGCCTGGCCGAGATTCTCTCGCAGCAGATGCAGTACTGCTTCTTCCCGGTGAGCGATACAGAACTGAAGGGCGACATCCGCTACGAGACGCTGCACGAAGGGCAGGTGGTGCAGTACGGCTCCGCCACCGT
Organism: uncultured Gammaproteobacteria bacterium; assembly: GCA_903928015.1. Taxonomy (GTDB): domain Bacteria; phylum Pseudomonadota; class Gammaproteobacteria; order Pseudomonadales; family UBA5518; genus UBA5518. The sequence goes on from CAIYPF010000182.1 coordinate 14,968, forward strand.
GCGCAACACCGTGATGTCGCATCCGGTTTTCGACTACGGCTACCGCATCGATGCCGATGGTCGCTCGCTCTTCTTCACGGGTGATTTCGAGCCTCCGGTGAACATCTACGATCCGGATGACGAGGAGTTCGAGGATTACGCTGCGGGTATCGCAGCGCAGCGCACCGTGCTGCTCGAGGCCCTGCGTGGCGTGCACACGCTGGTGATCGACGCGCAGTACACCGAGGACGAATACCACGCCGGAAAAGTCGGGTGGGGTCACGGCACCTACCACTCGGCCATCGCGCTTGCGGAGGAGGCAGCCATACCGCGGGTGCTGCTCACGCACCACGATCCCGCACGCCCGGATGATGCACTGGACGCGATCATTGCTGCGCTGCTCGCCGAGCGCGCGGGTCGCGGCGGACCCGAGGTGATCATGGCCCGCGAGGGCCTCTGCCTGGAGATCTGAGTGGCCTTTCCCCGTTCATCGCGCGGGCTGTGCTGAAGCTCTCCATGGCCAGTCCACGCTCCGCGCTCTTTACCGTGATGCTGGTGAGTTTTCTCGCCACGGCCGGCGTGGCCCTGCCGTTTCCCATGCTCGCGCCGTATTTCCTCTCCGGTTCTGGCGATCCCGCGCTGGTGGAGTTTCTCGGCATCCATCCCAAGTTGCTGCTGGGCGCGCTGCTCGCGGTGTATCCGCTCGGTATCCTCGCGGGCAGTTCCTTTCTGGGCGCTTTCTCGGATCACTTCGGACGCAAGCGCGTCATGGTGGTCACGCTCTGTCTGGGTGCTGCGGGTTACGCTGCCACGGCGGCAGCGGTGGTGGCCGGCAGTTATCCCTTGTTCCTGCTGGCGAGATTTCTCACGGGTGTGTGCGAGGGTAACGACGCCGTGGCGCGCAGCATCGCGCTCGATCTGCACCCGCACATCAGCCGCTCGCAGGCGATCTCGATGGTGTTCGCCGCGACGTATGCAGGCTGGCTTGCGGGCCCGCTGATCGGTGGTTATCTGATGTTCCTCGGCATGGGGACGGTGTTCCTGCTGGCGGGTGCGGCACTGCTTTTCTGCGCGGTGGTGGCGCGGTTCACGCTGCCCGATACCGAGGCCCCGCAGGCTGCCTTGCCCGTCTCTGCGCTGCTGCGCGCCGCCAACACGCACAACTCGCTACGGCTCTGGCAGGAACCAGCCATCCGCCAGATGCTGGTCTTCCACTTGCTGTACACGCTGGGGCTGAACGCCTGTTACGAGTTCTACCCGGTGTGGCTGGTGGAGTACTTCGGCAGCGATCCGCGCGAGATCGCCTGGCTCACCGTGTTCATGACCGCGGCCATGATCCTGAACAGCGCCTTCATCGTGAGCCGGCTGCGCTCGCGCTTCGGCAGCATTGCGCTGCTGAACGTGGGCACGGCCTGCTTCGCCTTGCTGCTCGGGCTGCTCGTGTTGACGCCGCGCCCGCTTGTGCCGCTGGTCTTCGCGGCGCTGGGCGCCACCATCAGCCTGAACAACACCAGTTTTCCGGAGTACATGATCGAGCGCTTCACGGAGGAGGGCTCGGGCCGCGTCATGGGGCTGATCAGCACCAATTTCTATGTGGCCAACGTGGGTGTCGCGGTGTTCGGCAGCCTGCTCGCGCTGGCGGGCAGCCGCTGGTCATTGCTGGCGGGCTCGCTGCTGTGCACGCTGGCGTGGTTGTGGCTGCGGCGCGTGACGCGCACGCCGGTGGAAGTGTCACCCGGAGCACAGGCATCATAGAGGCCTTGCTTTAACGGGCTCCGCCATGAAAGTCAGCTTCCATATCCTCGATGTTTTCGCCGATGCGCCTTTCCAGGGCAACCAGCTTTGCGTCGTCTCCGAGACCCCTGCCGGCCTTGATGCCGCGATGATGCAGACCCTCGCACGCGAGATAAATTTCTCCGAGACCACCTTCGTCACCGCGCGCGATGCCACGGGCTACACGCTGCGGATCTTCACCGCCGCCACGGAGCTTCCCTTTGCCGGGCATCCCACCTTGGGCACTGCCTTTGCGCTTGCTTCGCAGGGTCTGGTGCCAGTGGAACTCACGCAGCGCTGCGCCGCGGGCGAGATCCCGGTGCGTGTGGATCTGGCCGCGGGCACGGCCTCGATGCGCCAGCTTGCTCCGGTGTTCGGCACGCCGGTGAATTTCCGCGCCGCGGTAGCGCGTGCCGCCGGACTGGAGCCCGAGGATCTGGTGGAGGAATTGCCCGTGATGTCGGGGAGCTCCGGCATCGCGCACCTGATGGTGCCGGTGCGCGACGAAGCCACGCTGCGCCGCGCGCAGCGGCGCGGGGCCGCCTGCAGTTCGGTCTGTGGCGCGGCGGATGTGGAGTCCCTGTACCTCTTCGCGGTGCAGTCGCCGGGGCGTGTGATGGCGCGCATGTTCGATCGCTGGGATTCGGTGGGCGAAGACCCGGCCACCGGTTCTGCTGCCGGCCCGCTCGGTGCGTATCTTGCGCAGCATTCCCTCGCCGGCATGCCCGGGCGGGTGGTGGTGTCGCAGGGCGAGTTCGTGGGCAGGCCGAGTTCGCTGGTGGTGGACGTTGCGCCGGAGGGAGACAGCTGGCGCGTGCAGGTGGGTGGCGGCGTCCACATCGTGGGCGAAGGTTTCTTCACGGTGCCGGGCTGAGGTTGCGGCGGGTTTTCAAACGGGGGGAGTCAGGCATGCGCAAGTACCGGATCGTGCAATGGACGCTGGGTAACGTGGGCCGTCGTGCGGTCATCGCCATACACGCCAACCCGCATCTGGAACTGGTGGGCTGCTACGTCCACGGCGCCGCCAAGGCGGGGCAGGATGCGGGCGTTCTGGCGGGCATCGGGCCCATCGGCGTCATCACCACGCAGGATGTGGAGGCGCTGCTCGCACTCAAACCCGACTGCGTGAGCTACAACGGCCTCTGGGCCAACGCGGATGACTTCTGCCGCATCCTCGAGCGCGGCATCAACATCGTCACCACCTCGGCGTTCATCACCGGCCATGCGCTGGGCGAGGCGGCGCGCAATCGCATCATCGATGCCTGCCAGCGGGGCAATGCCTCGATCTTCGGCAGCGGCATCCATCCCGGTTTCAGCAGCCTGATCAGCCTGGTGGCGGCCGGCATCTGCGATCGCATAGACAACGTCTGCCTGCTGGAGAGCGTGGACGCCACCGGCTACGCATCCAAGGAAACCTGGGAGAGCTGCGGCTTCGGCCAGCCGCTCGGCACGCCCGGATTGGAGGAGCTGCTGCGCAAGGGATCAGCCGTTTTTTCGGACGGTATCCATCTGGCGGGCGAGGTGCTGAAGCTGCGCTACGACGAGATAGCGTTCCGCGCGGAGTTCTCGGCGGCGGTGGAAGACTGCGACTTCGGTTTCATGCAGATCGCCAAGGGCTGTGTGGCCGGCGTTAACGCGGGCTGGCACGGCATCGTGAACGGCAAGTCGGTGGTGGAACTGCGATACCGCTGGAAGATGGGCGACCGGGTGGAGCCTGATTACCCGCTGCATCAGGGCTATGTGGTCACGGTGAAGGGCCGTCCGAATGTGGAGTTCACGCTGAAGCATTCCATGCCCGACGGTGAAATCGCGGCCACGCCGGTGGATGCGATGCAGATGAACCTCATCACCACCGCGCTGCCCGCGATCAATGCGATACCGGCGGTGTGCGCGGCACCTGCGGGTATCCGCACGTACGCGGATCTGCCGTTGATCTCAGGTGCGGGGTTTGTGCGGGCCTAATCGTTGATGGCTGGCGATGCTGCTGTCGCGGGCATGTCCCGCTCCTACAGCAGATGTCGCGGGCATGGCCTGTTACTGCAGCAGATGTCGCGGGCATGGCCCGCTCCTACA
>CAIYPF010000183.1 GCA_903928015.1 uncultured Gammaproteobacteria bacterium
ACCGTCGCGGGCATGGCCCGCTCCCACAACAGGCTCGGGTCAGAGCAGTTCCTTCGCCAGGAACTCCATGTTGCGCACCGTGAGATCGAAGTCCGAGCTGTGGCCGATCAGGAGTGACGTGACGCGGGTTTTCTTCCAGTCCTGAAGACGCTCGCGCACACGGCCCTCGGGGCCTGCGAGCGAGATCTCGTCGACGAGCCCATCCGGCACCGCCTCCACCGCTTCCATCTGCTTTCCCGAGAGGAACAGGTCCTGGATCTGCTGCGCGGCATCGGCATAGCCCATGCGCCCCAGCAGGTTCTTGTGGAAGTTCATGCCCTTCGCACCCATGCCGCCCAGATAGAGCGCCATCGTCCATTTGCCGGGTAGCAAGGCCTGCTTGAGGTCGTCGTTCAGGCTGAGATTCACCATCGCGGCCACTTCGAAGTCCGGGCCTGCGGGCGCAAGGCTCTCGTCGAAGATGTCCATCTTGTAGGGCGAGCAGAAGATCGGCAGCCAGCCGTCGAAACACTCCGCAGACAGCGCGACGTTCTTCGGTCCTTCGGCGCCCAGCAGCACCGGGATGCGCTTGCGCAGCGGGTGCGTGATGCTTTTCAGCGGTTTGCCAAGGCCCATGCCGTTCTCGCAGGGCAACTGGTACTGCTGGCCGTGGAACTCCACGGGTTCCTCGCGGGCGATCACCTTGCGGAAGATCTCGATCCACTCGCGGGTGCGCTCCAGCGGCTTGCCGAAGGGTTGCCCGTACCAGCCTTCCACCACCTGCGGACCGGACACGCCCACGCCAAGCATGAGGCGTCCGTTCGAGAGGTGGTCCAGCGTGAGCGCCGTCATCGCGGCACAGGTGGGCGTACGCGCCGAGATCTGCATCACGCCGGTGGCGAGGCGGATCTTGGTGGTGTGGGCTGCGATGGCCGCGAGCGGCGTGAAGCAGTCAGAGCCGTAGGCTTCTGCCGTCCAGACCGAATCGAAACCGATGCTTTCGGCCACCTTCGCCAGCTCGATGAAGCGTGGCGTGGGTCCTTTCTGCCAATAGCCGAGCTGGAGACCGAGTTTCATGGTGTGCATCCGGATGGGTGATTCGGGCGGAGTATAAACGCGCCTTTCAGGGCCGGCAGTGTCGCCACACGCCGTCCGCGGTTGACCGATCTGCTCAGGCAGCGGGTTAGACTCCCGCGCTGGCGCAAACCCCGGAGGAAAACACGATGGACCAGCTCATGGCCAACAAGGCTCTCGTTTCCCGGTTCTGGCAGGAGGTCTACGAGGGCCGGGATTACGACTGCATCGGCAATTTCTTCGCCGCCGACGGCGAGTACGTGGACGTAGCGATGCCGGACTCGGTGGCGCGCGGACCGGCTGCCGTGGCCAAGCGGCTACGCATCGGTCACGAGCCGGTGGAGCGCTTCACGCACGTGGTGCATCGCATGATCGCGGAAGGCACGACGGTGATGACGGAGCACACCGAGACCTGGCACTTCCACACCGGCGAGGTTGTAGCGCTGCCCTTCGTGTCGGTGATGGACGTTGCCGACGGCAAGATCCGCCTCTGGCACGACTACTCGAACCTCGACACCCTGCTGAGGGGGGCTCCCGCCTGGTGGATGGAGCACATCATGCAGTTCACGGTGGAGGACTTTGGCTCCCCTGCTCCCTGAACGTCATCAGGTAGGCGATCAGGTCTGCCCGGTCCTGCGGATCGGGCACACCAAGGCTCATCATCACGGTGCCAGGGATGAAGCCGCGCGGATCGGCGAGCCAGGCGTCGAGGTATTCGGGGTTCCAGACAAGGCCGGAATCCTTCAGCGCCTGCGAGTAGTAGGCAAAACCCTCCTGCGTGCCGGCCCGGCGCCCGAAGACGTTCCAGAGCGAAGGACCGTTCTGGTGCCCTGCGCCCTTGTCCGGGTAATGACAGGTGCGGCAGCGACCGAAGACGGTGCGTCCGTGCACCCGATCGGCAGCAGCAAGCCGTTCGGCGAAGGGTTTTGGAGCACTGGCCACTGCATCTTCCGCATACGCGGAACCGGCGAGCGGGAGCAGCAGCGCGAACAGGCTTGCGCGGACCACCGTAACGGGATTGGGCCGGATCGCGTTCATACAGCCACCTCTTCCTTCGCCGCGTGGATGCCGGCCTGACGGCCGAAGAAACTGCAATCGCCAATGGATACGCCGCTCGCAATGTACGGCGCGCTGGGCATGCCCGCGCTGGTGCGGCCGGCGGCATAGAGACCGGGAATCCGCTCTCCCCCGGCATCGAGCACTTCCGCACGCACCGTGGTTTCGAGACCGCCGAAGGTGTGCGCGGGGCAGAACGCCGAACGCACCGAGAGGTCGTAGAGCCGGAAAGGCGGTTTGGCGAGCGGCGTCACCCACTTCGGGTGCTTGTGCCAGAGCGGATCCACCGAGCGCTCCGCATGCTGGTTGTAGAAAGCCACCGACTGCTGCAGTGCGCCCTCGGCAAAGCCGCCCGCCTGTTCGAGTGCCGCAATCGACGCAGCCTCCGCAAGCAGCGGCATGCGGAAGTCACCATCGTCGTAGCTCGAGTCCGCATCCGTCACCAGGTACGCCACGCCGTGCTGGTTGTAGGCCGTCTCGTGGCCCGCATAGGCGTAGTAGGAATCCTCCGGCAGGAAGCGCTGTGCAGCGCGGTTGACCACGATGCCGTGGATGGTGCGCTCCGGCGGGTAGAGCGGCAGGATTGCGAAGCCCTGGTGCATGCGGATGGCCGCAGCGCCCACGCCCATGCCCATGCGGATGCCGATACCCATATCGCCTGCGTTCGCCCAGGGTACGGAGCAGTCGTAGAGTTCCGGCGCGTAGCGCTTCAGCATCTCGCGGTTCTGGATGAATCCGCCGCAGGCCAGCACCACGCCGCGGCGCGCACGCACGGCAATCGTCCGCTCACCCTCCTGCGCCAACAGGCCCACGATGCGGCCGTCGTCCTCGCGCACCAGACGCTCGGCGGAAACACCCCGCAGCGTCTTCACGCCTGCGCTTTCTGCCGCCGGCAGCAGCGCCTCCATCAGCGTACGTCCACCCGTGTGGCCAGCAGTGGTGGGCACGTGGCCACGCGGTGCGGGGCGCGCGATGTCCCGCCACGGCGCTGCCAGCTCACAGCCCGAGAAATACGGCGAGGAGCCGTCGAAGGGCAGTTCCTTGGACTCGCTGAATTTCTGCACGTACTTCACGCCGTGCGCCACCAGCCAGTCGAAGTGCTCGAGGCTGCGCTCGCAGTAGAGCTCGATCTTCTCCTTCGCCGGATGCAGGCCGCCGGCAGCGAGCATGAAGTCCCGCATGGCCTCGATGCTGTCTTCGAAGCCGAGCGCCTTCTGCAGCGGCGTACCCCCGCCCAGATAGCAGACGCCACCCGACATGGCGGATGAGCCACCGGTCTTCGGCAGGCGCTCGAGCATCAGGACCTCGGCACCGGCCGCGCGGGCCTCGATGGCAGCGGAGGTGCCGGCAGCACCGGAGCCTGCCACCACCACATCTGCGGTGTAATCCCACTGCCGCACCTCACGCCGCGCAGCAGGCGCGCGCGGGTCGCAGCCTGCGGCAGCAGCCAGCACGCCAGCCGTACCCAGGCCCGACAGGAAACGTCGCCTGCTCTTGTCACTCACGTTCATGTGTCCCCCCGTATTGCCCAAAAAGAAAACCCCCGGTGACGGGGGCTTCCTTGCTTCCGCGTGGCGATGCCGCGCTCAGAACCGGTAGGTGCCCTGCAGCGCGTAGTAACGCGGACGGCTGCTGAACACGTAATAGGCGTTGCCGGTGCCGCCCGTGGCGGTCCTCGCCAGCACACCCGTGCCACCGTAGTCGATGGTCTCCTCGTCCGTGAGGTTGTTGCCGATCAGGGCAATCTCCCACTTGTCGTCGGATTGCGCGAGCGCGATGCGTGCGTTCACCTTGGTGTAGGCGTCCTGCACGGTGCGCGGGTCGAGCTGCGGCGACCAGAGGTACTCGTCGGAGTACTGCAGATCCAGTTGCGCGCGCAACTCCAGCGCGTCGCCGATGGGGTAGTAGAAATCACCCGTGATCACGCCCTTCCATTTCGGCGTGTATTCCTTGCGCTCGCCCGAGGCATCGCACTGGTCGAGCACGGCGTTGGTGACGCTCGTGGGATCGAGGACCTGCTGCCCGAACCAGCACTGCGCGACATCGAAGTCCTTGAACTCGAAGTCGAGGTAACCGAGTGAACCGGAGAGTGTGAAGTTCTCGCTCAGCATCCAGCGGCCGTCTACCTCGGCGCCTTTGACATCGGCGCCCGCGGCATTGGCGACGTTGAAGCCCACGCCGCCGTCGAAGACGGAGGTCTGGAGGTCGTCGTACTTGGTGTAGAACACCGCTGCGTTGACTTCAGCCGAGTCACCGATGGCCGCCTTCACGCCAATCTCGTAACTGGTGGCCTGCTCCTTGTCGAACTCCCAGGCGCCCACAGCGGCTGCGGGAGTGCCCGCGACAATGACCGCAGGATCGGGGTTGGCATTGGAGCGGTTGTCGAAGCCGCCGGACTTGAAGCCTTCGACATAAGAGGCATAGAGCATCACGTCGTCGGTGGCGTCCCACTGCAGGGTGACCAGCGGCGTGAAGGCGTTCTCGCTCAGCGAGCCCTTGAGGTTGTTGGGTTCGATGCGCAGCACGCCGAAGAGCGAGTTCAGCAGCGGGTTCGTGGCGCCCTGGTCGACGCCTGCGCTGTTGAAGTGCGACTGCACGCGCGAGGCGTCTTTGTCTTCCTGCGTGTAGCGGCCGCCGAGAACCAGGCGCCAGTCCTCGCTCATGTTCCAGGTCGCCTGGACGAATGCGGCCCAGGTCTCGGTGTCCTGCTCGAAGGTGCGGCGCGAACTCACTCCCGAAAAGCCGCTGCTGAGGATGCGCAGCAGCGAGTTGGTCGGGATGTTGATCTTGTCGCCGTAGTCGAGCGAGTTCTTCTGGTAGTAGAGCCCCGCGATGTAATCCACCGTCTCGCCGCCGGGCGAGGTGAGGCGGATCTCCTGGCTGAACTGGTCGTAGTCCTCGCCTGCTGTGGAGTCATCGATGATCGGCGCCGAGGTGTAGTCGCAGTCGCAGGACTCGCGGCTCTTGTAGTCGACATAACCCGTCACGAAGGTGAGGGTGCTGTCGCCGAGCGAGTAGTCGGCATTCAGAAGGAAATTGTCGACGTCGTTGTTGCTGGCATCGAAAGCGCCGGCGCTGCGCTTCTGGTTCTGGGTGGCGTCGTCGAGGACGTAGCCCTCGATCAGCGGCCCGGTACGCAGGCCGGCACGGACCAGGTTGTTCAGGTTGTTGACGAAGCTCGTGAGACCGGTGAGGTAGCTGCGCCCGCCTGCCGGATTGTCCTCGCGGATGATGTCGTTGATCAGCTCGATGTTCCGGCCTTCGGTATCGAACTGCGCGTTCTCGTACTTGAACTGCACGCTGAGGTCGTCGTTGGGCGTCCACAGGCCGCCGAGGCGCACAACCTGCTCCTCTTCCTGCTTTTCGTCGCGATTGGCGACGACGTTATCGACCCAACCGTCCATCTCGCGGTAGAGCACCGAGAGGCGCGCGGAGAAGGTGTCGGAGAGCGGTCCGCTCACGACGAATCGGTAGTCGCGCTCGTTGGCGTCTGGCTCATAGAGCACCTGCGCGGAACCTTCGAGTTCATCGGAGGGCTTGGCGGTCACCAGACTCACCGCGCCGGCGATGCTGTTCTTGCCGAAGAGGATCGGCTGCGGGCCGCGAAGAACTTCGACACGTTCCATGTCGAAGAGCGGCAGCCGCGTGAGCTGCGCCTTCCCGAAGTAGATGCCGTCGTTGTACATGCCGACGGACTGCTCGAAGGACTGGTTGATGCCGGAGCTGATGCCACGCACCGTGATGGTGGAGGAAATGCCGGTCTGGTTCATCGAGAAGTTGGGCACGTAGGCCGAGAGTTTCTCGAGGTTGGTGATGCCCACCTGCTCCATCTTCACGCCCGTGACGGCGTTCACGGAGATGGGAACGTCCTGCAGGCTCTGTTCGCGCTTCTGCGCGGTGACGATGATCTCCTCGAGCTGGAACTGGGCGAATGCCGGCGTGGTGGCAATCATCATCACGGCGGCGCACAGCGCGGAGCGGCGGAAGGGAGCAGACATCGGGGACCTCCGGTGGAGTGATTCTTGTTGGACGCCGCCAATAGAGCACGGCTTTGAACGGATCATAGACGCGCTGTCCGCAGGCGGGCAATCAGCACGCCCGCCTTGGGCAAATCACCTCAGTCCGAGAGGGGATAATCCGTGTATCCCTGCGGCCCTGCGCTGTAGAGCGTCTTCACATCGAAGCCGGCGAGAGGCAAGCCCTCACGCAAGCGTCGCACAAGATCGGGGTTGCCGATGAACGCCCGTCCGAAGGACACCGCCTCGGCCACGCCGGTGGTGACCGGTTCGGCGCCGCTCTGCGCGTTGTTGTTGTCGTTCACCACGAGCGCGCCACCGAAATGCCGATGACCGAGCGCAACCACGTCGACGCCTCCTGCAGGAAAGCGGATCACGTGCAGGAAGGCGAGGCGCATCGGGCGCACCGCATCGAGCAGCGCGGCATAGGTGCCCGCAGGATCCGCATCGTGGAGGTCATTGAAAGGATTGCCGGGGCAGATACGCATGCCCACACGGTCGAAGCCAGCCTCTTCACCCATTGCAGCGAGCAGCTCCAGCGGAAAGCGGAGGCGGTTCTCGAGGCTGCCGCCATAGGCATCGTCGCGGTGGTTGGTGCCGGTGGAAAGAAACTGGGCCGGCAGGTAGCCACTGGTGCAATGCAGTTCCACGCCATCGAAGCCGGCCTGAAGCGCGCAGCGCGTGGCATGGCGGTATTCGGCAACAACGCCCGGGATCTCTTCGCTGCGGAGCGCGCGCGGAAGATCGAAGTCGACCATGCCCGCGGCATCGGAATAGATCTGCCCTGCGGCGCGGATGGCGGAAGGCGCCACGGTCTCGGTGCCAGGCTCCTTGTTGTGGTGGCTGCCGATGCGGCCGCAATGCATGATCTGCGCGACGATGCGCCCGCCCTCCGCGTGCACGGCATCCGTCACCGTACGCCAACCTGCCACCTGCTCTGCGGTGTAGAGCCCGGGCGTGCGGCAATAGCCCTTGCCGTTCGCGCTGGGCTGCACGCCTTCCGTGACGATGAGCCCGGCACTCGCACGCTGGCGGTAGTACTCGACGTTCATCCCGGTGGGGGCATCGCCGGCGCCGGCGCGGCTGCGCGTCATCGGGGCCATGACAATGCGGTTGGACAGCGCGAGCGCGCCGAGACGGACGGGTTCGAACAGGCTGGCGCTCATCGCGGGATAACTCCTTGCGGTCGTAAAACGGTTGTCGGCTCAGCGCACGCGGATACGCGGATCGGGAGTGCCTGCGCGCATGCGTTTGAGAAACTCGCCCACCGGTGCGGGCTCGGCTACCTCGGGCTCGTCGGAGCCGGGCGGGTTGGCCCAGAACGTCTGCCATGAGGGAAACAGCGCGTGGAAGGCGCCGTCATAGGGTTCGCGGCCGGGCCAGCGTATTTTCTTGTCGCCGATGGGCGGCTTGTTGAGATCCGTCGCGTACCAGTAGCAGGGCAGGCGCCGGCGGAAAAACCACCGGCCGTCGATGCGCTGGTAGTTGTCCCAGTAGAGCATCTGCATGATCACCCACTCGGGGCCGGTCTCGTGCTCGTTCTTGCTGTAGACGACGCCGTGGGCGTTGTCGGCATCGTCGAACTCGATGATGTGGTTGCCGATGTGGTGTGAGGTGCCGGTGAACTGCAGGCGCAAGGTGTCGTCGAGCCAGTGCTTGAGATGTGCGCGGCCGGTCTTCTCGCGGCTCACGCGGATATCTGGCGCGAAGAGATTCACGTGGGCATCGAGGTCACGCATGTCGAGGCTGAGCGAATAGCGCGCCGCAAGTTGGCGGATCGCCTCGGTGGACTCGAGGCGGTCGATGCGGGCGAGCAGATCCGTGTCGTTGCTCATTGCCTGCTCCTCAGGATGCGTCGAAGTCGTTCATCGAGGCAGCACCCGTCGCGAGCTCGCAGGTCTTTCCGCCATCCACCACGATCTGCGTGCCGGTGATGTACGAGGCCTCGTCGGAGGCGAGGAAGAGCACGGCATTGGCTACTTCCACCGGATCGGCGATGCGGCGCAGCGGGATGCCCGCAGCGGTGGCGAGTTGCGCGGCGCGCGTGGGCAGGGCCGCCTCCGTGCCGGGTGTCATGGCCACGCCGGGGATCACGGCGTTCACGCGGATGTTGTGCGATGCGCCCTCGAGCGCTGCGGTACGCGTGAAGCTGATCACACCCGCCTTGGCCGCGCCGTAGCCTGCCGTGTACATCGCCCCCAGCAGCCCGCATACCGAGGAGAGATTCACGATGGAGCCGCTCTTCTGGCGCTCCATGATGGGGAATACAGCGCGGGTGCCGTAGAACGTGCCATCGAGCGAGGTGCGGAAGTTGGCGTGCCACTCTTCTGCGCTGGTGTAGGCGATCATGCCGCCGGCCATCGAATAGGCGTTGTTGACGAGGATATCGAGGCGACCATGGTGGCGCTCGATGTCCTGCGCGAGATCTGCGAAGGCCTGCATATCGCTCGCGTCCAGGACCCTCGCCTGCGCGGCGCCGCCCGCTTCCTCGACAAGCCTCACCACCTGCTCCAGCGGCTCGATGCGCCGGCCTGCCACCACCACGAGCGCGCCCTCTTCCGCAAAGCGCTGCGCAGTGGCCGCGCCGATGCCGGTACCACCGCCGGTGATGAGTGCGACCTTGCCTTCGAGTCTGCCTGCCATGGATATGTCTCCTTGAAGTGCTGTGGCTGCGCTGCGCCGCTCAGATCATGTGCATGCCGCCGTTGGCGGCCAGCGTCTGCCCGGTGAAGAACGAGGCCTCCTCGCTCGCGAGGAAGAGCGCAGTAGCGGCAACTTCATCGGGCTCGCCGATGCGCCCGAGCGGAATCGACTGGATCATCGCCTTGGCGTAGTCCGGGCTGATGCCTGCCATCATGCGGGTGTTGGTGGGGCCGGGGCAGATCGCGTTCACACGGATGCCGCGTGAACCGAGTTCCCGGGCGAGGCACTTGGTGAAACCGAGCACCGCCGACTTGGATGCGCAGTAGTGGACCGCGCCCGTCCCGTTCAGGCCCGAGGTGCTGGAAATATTGACGATGGAGCCCTTGGCGCCACAGCGGATCATCAGCCGAACCGCCTCGCGGCAGTTGTAGAACAGGCCATTCAGGTTGATGTCGATGACGCGCTGCCAGCCGTCGTCCTGCATGTCGATGATGTGATCGAGATGCACCGTGGGTGTCTCTCCGCGCGCGAGCTGCTCGTTCATCAGGCCCAGGCGCTCGTAGAACTTGTCATAGCCGTCGTTGGCCGATGCGCCGATGCCGGCGTTGTTCACCAGCACGTCGAGACGCCCGTAGCGGGCCTCTACAGCCGCGTAGACCGCCGCCACCTGCCGGCTGTCCGAAACATCCGCCACGGCGCTCATGCAGTCGCCGCGGGCGTTGATCAGTGCCAGCGTGTCCTCGGCGTCCCTGGCCGTCACATCGACGGCGACCACCGAGGCGCCTTCGCGCGCGAACATCTCCGACATTCTGCGGCCCATACCCAATCCCGCGCCGGTGACCAGCGCGACCTTGCCCTGAAGACGCATGGCAATCCCCTTCCTTCCGGTGAGTGATGCGCGACTATAGCCCCGGCTCCCCGGCAGGCAACAGCGCCGAACGGACTAGTAAAGCGCGGCTACAGCTTCAGGTTCCAGAAAAGCGGCGCGCTGATGCCGTAGTGCGCGAAGGGGCCGATGAAACAGTACTCGAAGAGTCCCCAGCCCACATCGTTGCCAGCCTCGAAACGGCAAGGAGCATCCACCAGTCCGAAGAAGCGGCCGCGGTCGCGCTGGTGGTCCAGCGTGAGGCCTTCCACCACGAGCGGGCCCTTGTACATCCCGTGCTTCCAGTCGGCGTCCAGGCCGTAGCCGGTGCCGATCATCACGTACATGGGCAGCATGGGCGTGCAGCGCACTTCGAGCGGGCCGCCGGGCGCCTCGGGGAAGCGGATGGTGGACGAGACAACAAACTCGTGAGCATCGTCGAACACGTGTTCGTGCTGCGGCGTGCCCAGCCATTCAGGTTCGCGCTCCGGGTCGGCCCAGACGCGCACCGCCTCTTCGAGTTCGCGCTTGCCGCCGTCGAGCTCGTTGCAGATGTACAGGATGGAGTAATCGTCGAACTGCATGGGGCAGTAATTCCACATGCCACGCATGCTGTGCGTGCCCTGATGGATGCCCGCAGGCTCGTGCTCACCGACCGGGCGGATGCCCCAGGAGCGGTCGCGGCTGCCTTTCCAGCGATCGGGCGTCACGGCGATGCGTTCACCGTCGATTTCCAGCCAGCCCGTCCAGCAACCGGTCTGCGCGAAGCGCACGGAATCGAAAAAGACCCGTCCCTTGCGGCGCACGTACTGGCGCGGCTCGAGGAAGGCCGGGATGGCGCCCTCCCAGGTGACGTCCATGGCAATGCCCCACTCGTTGGGCTCCAGCACGAAACGCACGCGCTTCAGGCCCTCGAGAACCTCGACGCGAATCGGGCCGACGGCGGAGTCGGCGCGGTCGCCGAGCTCGCGCGAGGCGCGCACCACGCGGTGGGTATCGCCCTTGCGCAGGGCCACGAAGGCGTCCTGCACTGCAAGGGTCGGGTATTGGCCGAGACCCATCACCATGAACAACTCGCCGCTCGAGTTGTGCATGTTGAAGTAATAGCGGTCGTAGAAATTGCGGTCCGAGCTGCCCACGTTGCGGATCGTGTCCGCGATCTGGTGCAGGGGATAATCGTCCATCGGCGAGAGCGACTGCTCCGCCTGCCAGCGCGTCACCATGGTATGACTCCGTTGTTGAGGTAATGCCAGTTTCCGCGTTCCAGCACCATGCGGTGGCGACACCCGGGCACATCGGGGTCGGCGCTTTCGTAACCCGCGTCGCCCTCGTAGATCGAAACCGTGGGCTCGCCCTCCCGGATCACGAAATGGGGCTCGAAGACCGGGACCTCGCGGTGGGCCGCCCGCTCGAGCGCCTCGGCGACGGTGGTGCAGGAGGCAAGTTCGGTGAGAGTGACAAAGGTGGGCGGGAGCATTTCGATCTCCTCGCGGCGCTGACGCAGCAGCGCGTCCTCGGGACGCACCCAGAGATGGTCGTCGATCTCGCCCCCGTCCACGGTCACTGCATCTTCCACCGGCGCACGGCACACGAAGAACCACGTGGCGTAGCGCTTGGGCATCACGGGCGGAGTGGTCCAGTGGGAGTAGAAGATCAATTCATCTGGCGAGTCGATGCGGATCTGGGCCTCTTCCAGTGTCTCCCGCGCCGCAGCGAGCCTGGCGGCCGAGAGCGGGTCTGCAGTTGCGGCGATTTCCTCGGCGTCGACCCGGCCACCAGGGAAGACCCACTGCCCGGCGGCAAAGCCCAGCGCCGAATTGCGGCGCAGCAACAACACGTGAAGGCCTTCCGGGGAATCGCGCAGCAGCACCACGGTGGCGGCGGGGCGTACGTCAGACATCGGGGCTCCCGGATATGAGCGCCGGCCCGAAAGGGGCCGACCGTCGCATTGTAGCGGCGGCGGCCCCGGCGAAGGGATTACCGTCCTTAAACCTCAGACGTTCAGCAGGAGGTGCTCCCGCTCCCAGGAACTGATCGTGCGGTTGAACGCTTCGTATTCGGTCAGCTTCACCGAGCGGTAGGCGCGGATGAAGTTCTCGCCGAGGATGTCCACCACGGCATCGTCCTCGTCGATGGTGCGCAACGCTTCCTCGAGCGAGCGCGCCACGGTGATCTCTTCCTGATAGGCATTGCCCGGATAGGGATCGGTGGGATCGAGCTTCTGCTTCATTCCCAGATAACCCGCGACCAGGGTGCCCGCGATCGCGAGGTACGGGTTGGCATCGGCACCGGCAAAGCGGTTTTCTATGCGACGGTTGCGGTAATCGCTCTCGGGCACACGGAAGCCCGTGGTGCGGTTGTCGTAGCCCCAGTGGAGGCTGATCGGTGCGGCGATCTCGCGGGTGAAGCGGCGGTAGGCGTTCACGTTGGGAGCGAAGAGCGCGATCAGCAATGGCACGTACTTCTGCAGCCCGCCGATGTAGTGCAGGAAGAGCTGCGTGTCCTGGCCATCAGCGTGCGAGAAGATGTTGGTGCCGGTATCGGCCCGCAAGATGCTCTGGTGGATGTGCATGGCGCTGCCCGGCTCCTTGGCCATGGGGCGCGACATGAATGTGGCGTAGACGTTGTGACGCAGGGCCGTCTCACGCATGGTGCGCTTGAAGGTGAAGACCTGGTCGGCGAGCTCGAGCGCGTCGCCGTGCAGGAAGTTCACCTCGAGCTGCGCCGCGCCCGCCTCGTGGATCAACGTGTCGAGATCGAGCTTCTGCTGCTCGCAGAAACGGTACATGTCCTCGATGATCGGATCGAACTCGTTGGCCGCGTCGATCGAGTAGGACTGCCGGGCGGACTCGGGGCGGCCGGAGCGCCCGATCGGCGGCTCGAGCTCGTAGTCCGGGTCGATGTTCTTCTTGACGAGGTAGAACTCCACCTCCGGCGCCACCACGGGCTTCAGGCCATCTTTCTCGTAGAGAGCGAGTACGCGCCGCAGGACGCTGCGCGTGGAGAGCGGGTGCAGGTTGCCTTCCATGTCGTAGCAGTCGTGGATGATCTGCGCGGTGGGCTCATTCGCCCAGGGGACGAGGCGCATCGTGTTGGGGTCTGCGCGGAGGTTCATGTCACGGTCGCGCGGATCGAGAAGCTCCCAGTAATCATCCGGGTAATCGCCGTTCACCGCCTGGGCGAGGATGCCCTCGGGCAGGCGCGGATTGTCCTGTCTGATGAACTTGTCTGCGGGGATGAACTTGCCGCGGGCGTTGCCCGTCATGTCGGGGACCAGCACCTCCACCTCGGAGATGCGGTTGTCCAGAAGCCACTTGTGAACGGTATCCATGTTTGTCACTTGGTGTTGCGTTGGTTGTATTCGATGCGGCCCGTTGCATGGCGCCATAAACCGAATTAAGATTCGACTTAAATCGAATTATTGTTCAGTTTAATGAGGCATCCGGCGGATTGCAAGCCGGACATCTCGCGGAGATCGGACCATGGGAACCTGGGGACACGTGGCCTCTTACTATGCGGCGACGGCCAATCGCGACCTCGCCTTCCCGCCTCTGCACGGGAGCGTGCGCGCGGATGTCTGCGTGATCGGGGGCGGCTACACGGGGCTCTCGGCAGCCCTGCACCTGCGCGAGCGCGGCTACGACGTGGTGCTCCTCGAGGCCGAACGCATCGGCTGGGGTGCATCAGGGCGCAATGGCGGACAGGTAGGCACGGGGCAACGCCGCCCGCAGTCCGAACTCGAGCAGCGCCTCGGCACCGGACACGCGAAACTCCTCTGGGATCTGGGTCTGGAGGCCGTGGAACTTGTCGCCGGACTCGTAGAGCGCCACGGCATCGACTGCGATATGGCACCGGGCATCCTGCATCTGGGCTGGAAGGCGCGCGACGAGGCCGGCTACCGCGATGAGATCGAACACCTTGGCAGCGCCTACGGTTACGAACGCATGCGCCTGGTGCCGCGTGACGAGGCCCGGAGCCTCTGCGGCAGCGAGGTCTTCGCGGCCGGACTGCTGGACGAAGGATCCCTGCACCTGCACCCGCTGAACTACGCGCTCGGACTCGCCGCCGCGGTCGAAAAAGCAGGGGCGCGGATGCACGAGGGCTCAAGGGTCATTTCCTACGCAGGCAATGACAGGGTGCGGGTGCGCACGGCACAGGGAGAGGTCGACGCGGCACATGTGGTGCTCGCCTGCAACGGCTACCTCGGCGGGCTGGAACCTCGCGTTGCCAGCAAGATCATGCCCATCAACAACTTCATCCTGGCCACCGAACCGCTGGACGAGGCCACGGTTGCAGGTATCAACCCGCGCAACCTCGGCATGCAGGATTCGCGCTTCGTGATCAATTACTGGCGGCTATCCCGCGACAACCGCCTGCTGTTCGGCGGCGGCGAGAACTACAGCCCCCGCTTCCCGGCCGACATCCGCTCCTTCGTGCGGCGCCACATGCTCGAGATCTACCCGCAACTCGCGGGCACGCGCATCGACTACGGCTGGGGTGGCACGCTGGCCATCACGCTGAAGCGGATGCCCGCCTTCGGACGCCTGCCGCACAACGTGTTCTATGCGCTCGGCTATTCCGGACACGGGATATCCACCGCCACACTGGCGGGCAAGCTGCTGGCAGAGGCCGTCGCCGGCACCGCAGAGCGCTTCGACGTGATGGCCAAAATCCCCACTGCGGCGTTCCCGGGCGGGACCCTGCTCCGGCATCCCGGGCTGGTTGCGGGAATGCTCTGGTATGGCCTGCGCGATCGCCTGTGACTGACACCGCCGCAACTGCTGGCGCGAGCCCCACGCCCCACCTAGAATGCGCCCGCGCTGCAATGGCCCGCGCGCCCGACGAGACCTACGCAAGCGAATGAACAAAGCCTCCCAGGCCCAGCGCGACCGAACCCTGAGTCCACGGCGTGAGCCGCTGCAGCAGCGCTCGCTCGCCCGCGCCCAGCAGATCCTGCAAGTGAGCGCAGATCTCCTCGAGGAAGTGGGCCTCGATACGCTCACCACCATCCTGATCGCGCGCAAGAGCGGGATCTCGGTGGGCACGCTCTACCACTACTACCCCAACAAGCACGCCATCCTCCATGCGATGGCCGAGCGCTGGCTGCGTGAAGTGGAGCGCTCGCTGGACGAAGTCGAGACCTGGCCGCTCGCCGAACTCTCGCTGGCGCAGTTCGTCGAGCGGCTGGTGGAGCGACAGCTGGTGGTCTACCGCGAGCAGCGCGGCATCCTGCACCTGGTGCAGGCGATGTTCTCGATACCGGAGCTGCGCGAGCTTGACCAGCGCCACGACGCCCTCGTGATAGACCGCATGGCCAGGGCTTTCAGCCGCTACGGGCTCAAAGGCAGCAGCACAGGGCTGGGGCGTCTTGCGAGGGTCTATCTGGAGCTCACGCACGCACTGCTGCTGGTGGTGGTCAACCAGGCTGGTTCGCGCGCCAAGCGCACGCTGACCGACCTCAAGCACGTCACCGTCGCCCTGATTGAACCTTATCTTGGGGAGGAGTCTCCGCCGTGAAGACGATCTTCGTGATCCGCAACCAGAATGGCCACTATCTGGGACGCAACGGAGAGTGGCTGGACGGCAGCCATGTGCCCGCTCTCTACCGCACCGAGCATCGGGACGCTGCAGTGAACGAGCTTGTGGAAGTGAACCTGCGGGACTTCGACCTGCGCGGGGAGATCATCCCGGTCGAGGCAGAGACCGGAGACTACCCGGTGATCGAGGTACTGAATCCGATCGTAACGCCCGCGGCCGAAGCCGTTGCAGCGGAGCCTGCCGCCGAGGCACCTTGAAACTTCTGCCCTCGCCCACACTCCAAGCACTTGTCTTACCTACACGGAGTTGCTGACTCATGATGCGGATCGGACTTTTCCTGCTGACCAACCTCGCAGTACTCGTGCTGGCGAGCATCACGCTGAACATTCTCGGCTTCAATTCGATAATGGCGCAGAACGGCGTCGACCTGAACCTCAATGCGCTGCTGGTGTTCTGCGCCGTATTCGGTATGTCCGGCTCGCTGATCTCGCTCTTCATGTCCAAGTGGATGGCCAAGCGCTCCACGGGCACCCGGCTGATCACCGAGCCGCGCGGCGAAGGCGAACGCTGGCTGGTGCAAACCGTCGCCCAACTGGCCGAACAGGAAGGGATCAAGATGCCGGAGGTGGGTGTTTTCCCCTCCGAGGCCTCCAATGCCTTCGCTACCGGCTGGAACCGCAATGCGGCGCTGGTAGCGGTGAGCAGCGGTCTTCTCGCCCGTTTTGATCGCAACGAAATCCGCGCCGTGCTGGCCCACGAGATCGGGCATGTCGCCAATGGCGACATGATCACGCTCTCGCTGATCCAGGGTGTGGTGAACACCTTCGTCATGTTCTTCGCCCGCATCATCGGCCACACCGTCGACAGAGTGGTGTTCAAGACCGAGCGCGGACACGGGATCGGCTTCTATATCGTCACCTTCGTCGCCGAGATGATCCTCGGCGTGCTGGCCTCGATGGTCGTGATGTGGTTCAGCCGCCGGCGTGAATTCCGCGCCGATGAAGCCGGCGCCCGCCTGGCCGGCAAGGGCGCGATGATTGCGGCTCTGCAGCGCTTGCAGGCCGAGCAGGATCTACCCAAAGAGATGCCTGCCACACTCACGGCCTTTGGCATCAGTGGCGACATCAAGCAGGGGCTTGGCGCGCTGCTGCGCACGCATCCTTCGCTCGACGACCGCATTCGCGCGCTGCGCGAGGGCGTCTGACGCCGGACTCTGCCACGACGGGCCCGGGCCGCTAGAATGCGGTCTGGTTCCCGTTGCGGATGCACTCCCATGACACGCCTCTTTGCCCGGCTTCTTGCCATATCACTGCTGTGCGTGCTGCCGCTCGCGCATGCCGAGCCGAAGCCCCTGCCGCCGATCATCGGCTACGACTCCCGCTTCCAGCCCATCCCCTCGCGCGAAGGGATGGTGGTATCCAGCGACATCATCGCCAGCCGGGTCGGCGCACAGATCCTGGCCGAGGGCGGAAACGCCGTGGACGCGGCCGTGGCCACCGGATTCGCGCTTGCCGTCACCTACCCGCAGGCGGGCAACATCGGCGGCGGCGGTTTCATGCTGCTGCACCTCGCCGAGGGCAATCGCGATATCGCCATCGACTATCGCGAGACAGCACCCGAGGCAGCGCGCCGCGACATGTTCCTCGACGCGTCGGGGAATGTGATTGAAGGCAAGTCGCAACTCACGCATCTCGCCTCGGGGGTGCCGGGCACGGTGGCGGGCTTGCTGCACGCGCAGAAGGCCTACGGACGCCTCAGCCGTGCACAGGTGATGGCGCCCGCGATCGCACTCGCGGAAAACGGCTTCCCGATGGGCTTTGCGATGTCCGAACTCCTCGCCGGGCCCTGGGGCAAGCGACTTCTGGGCAACGCGGCTGCCAAGGCCTACCTCTTCAAGCCGGATGGCTCCCCCTACGCGCCCGGAGAGGTCCTGCGCCAGAAGGACCTCGCGTGGACGCTAAAGCAGATTGCCGGGCACGGCGAAGACGGCTTCTATCGCGGGCCGGTGGCGGACCGACTGGTCGAGGAGATGAAGCGCGGAGGAGGGCTCATCACACACGCCGATCTGCGCGGCTACCGCGCGATAGAGCGCGCGCCGGTGCGGGGTCGCTTCCACGGCTTCGATATCGTATCGATGCCGCCTCCCTCATCCGGCGGGGTGCATCTGGTGCAGATGCTGAACGTGCTTGACGGCCTGCCGCTTGCCGGCATGGGCCACAACAGCGCGGCCTACATCCACACGCTGGCCGAGACGATGAAGCGTGCGTATGCCGACCGCAGCAAACATCTCGGCGACCCGGATTTCTTCGATGTTCCGGTGGAAGGCCTGACCAGCGCCGCGTATGCACGACAGATCCGGGCCAGCATCGATCCTGCGCATGCCACGCCCTCGGAGAAGATCGCGCCGGCGTCGGAATTCCCGCGCGAGAGCACGCAGACGACACACTTCGACGTGATGGATCGCGACGGCAACGTCGTCAGCAACACCTATACGCTGAACTATTCCTTCGGCAACGGCGTTGCCGTGCCCGGCGCGGGTTTCTTCCTGAACAACGAGATGGACGATTTCGCACTCAAGGCGGGAGTACCGAATGCCTTCGGGCTGATCGGGGACACGGCCAACGCGGTCGAGTCCAAAAAGCGCCCGCTGTCCTCGATGACACCCACGCTGGTGCTGAAGGACGGGCAGCCCTGGCTCGCCACCGGCGCACCGGGTGGTTCACGCATCATCACGGTGGTGCTGCAGATCATCCTGAACAGCACCGTATTCGGGATGAACATCGCCGACGCCACGGCGCAGCCGCGCGTGCATCACCAGTGGCTCCCGGATGAACTCCACCTCGAGCCGGGCATCAGCGCGGACAGCGTGCGCCTGCTGAAGGAAATGGGTCAGCACCCCGTCGAGGGCGAACTGCTGCTCGGCAACTCGCAATCGATCATGTTCCGGGACGGCTACATGCTGGGCGCGAGCGACACACGACGACCCGGCGGCGGCGTGGCGACAGTCGAGGAGCTGCGCTGGCCCAAAGCCGCTCAGTCGCGCTGAAGCGCTCCACGCACGAGCAGGGTATCGAGCAGGAGAAGGGAGGCCTTCTTCCGCAACCAGGGCCGCAGCACGGCGGCCCCGAGCGTCTCGCCCGAACAGAGAATTCCCGCGAGCGCGGCAGGACAGGGCAGACACTCCCCATCGACGAAGAGACTCGCAGGCTCACCGTCCACCCACGCGAAGCGCGATGCCGGGTGGCGCTCCACGCCTCTGCCTGCCGCCACGATCGCACGCATGCCACCGGCCGGAACGCGCCGCGGCGCGATATCGAGTTCGGGGTACTTGCGCGCGCTCATGTAGCGGCCGAGCCAATCCGAGAGCACGGCATCGTCAGCGCGCAGGGAATCCAGCGCCTTGCGTACCTCTGCGATGGCGTGCGCCGGAATGCGCCCATCCGCCGGATACACCTTGCCCGCGTCGGCGAAGCGGCGGTCTTCGGGGATGCTGTCTGCGATCTGCGCGGCGATCTCCTGCACCATCTCTGCGTGTGACGGGGCCCTGAAACCCACCGACCACGTCATGCACTCGCCCTCGGCGATGCCCCAGTGCGCAACGCCGGGCGGCACATAGAGCATGTCTCCGGGTTCGAGCACGTACTCTTCCTGCGTCTCGAACTGCTCGAGGATGCGCAACTCCGCATCGCGGCGCAGTGGAGTGGAGGCATCGCAGTGCTGGCCGATCCGCCAGCGCCGCCGTCCGCTCGCCTGGATCAGGAAAACGTCGTAGTAATCGAAATGCGGCCCCACGCCGCCACCGTCGGTGGCGTAGCTCACCATGATGTCGTCGAAGCGCCAGCCAGGCAGGAAATCAAAGCGCGCCCGCACGGCGAGCGCGTCAGGAATCCATTGGTCCACAGCCTGCACCAAGAGCGTCCAGCGGGACTTCGGGAGCCGCGCGAAATCGTCCTCGGTGAAAGGACCGCGCCGGAGCTCCCACGGGCGGCGTCCCTTCTCGAGCACGATCCGCGATTCGACCTCGGGCTCAAGCGCAAGCCCGGCGAGTTCGTCGGCCGGCAGGAGTTCACCAAGATCCGGCAGTGCCGCGCGCAGCAGCAGCGGCTTGCGCTGCCAGTACTCGCGCAGGAATCGCCGCGCCGGAAAACCGCCCGGAAGCCTGGCGCCCGCGCGATCAGACACCGGCGGGAATCTCGCGAGGACAGACGACGATGCCGTTGGCGTCGGCGTGCAGGAAATGCCCGGGCGCGAAATCAACGCCTGCGAACCGCACCGGGACGTCGCGCTCCCCGAGCCCTTTCTTGTCCGTCTTGAGCGGGATGGTGCCAAGTGCCTTGATGCCGATATCCATCGTGCAGAGTTCTTCGACGTCGCGTACGGCGCCGAAGACCACGATGCCCTCCCATCCATTGGCCACTGCCTTGGCAGCGAGCTGGTCACCGAGCAATGCACGGCGCAGTGATCCGCCGCCGTCTACCACCAGGACCGAGCCGCGTCCGTCTTCCGCGACGAGGTCACGCACGCGGGAGTTGTCCTCGTGGCATTTGATCGTGACGATCCTGCCGGAGAATCGCGCACGCGCGCCAAAGTCCCGGAACAAGGGGTCGGCGACGTTCACTTCGTCAGGGAAATCGTCGCAGATATCGCAGGTGCTGCGCGGCATCGGGGGCTCCGGGGAGTCGTGGACGGGCCGATTATAGCCACCGCCCATGCTGTGCAGCGCGCGGCGCGCTGACCATAATCCGCCGCTGGCACCAGCAGAGAGCACCACATGAACACAGCCCCCACGACGCCGGAGGCCTGCGGCATGAGCAGCGAGCGCCTCGCTCGCATCACGCCCTTCCTTGCGAGCTATCTGGAGCACCGCCGCATTCCCGGCTATGCGCTGCTCCTCGCACGGCGCGGGCAGGTGGTGTTCCGCAGCGAGCAGGGCGTGAAGGACTGGGACACGCAGGAGCCGATCACACCCGACACGATCTACCGCATCTACTCGATGACCAAGCCGCTCACCTCGGTGGCGCTCATGATGCTCTGCGAGGAGGGCCTGATCCGCCTCGAGCATGAGCTCGGACGCTACATCCCGTCCTTCGGCGAGATGGAGGTCTTCGACGGCGGCGATGCCGAGAGTTACCGCACGCGCGCGCCGCTGCGCCCCATCCGTGTGCACGATCTGCTCACGCATACCGCAGGCCTCACCTACGGCTTCATGCACCAGCATCCTGTGGACGCGCTCTACCGCAAGCGCGGCCTCGGCCAGTGGAACGCGCGCGGCGGCACGCTGGAGGAGTTCGTCGAGGCATTGTCGGAACTGCCGCTGCTGTTCTCGCCCGGCGAGCGCTGGAATTATTCGGTCGCCACCGACGTGGTGGGGAGGCTGGTGGAGGTGGTCTCGGGACAGCCATTGGACCGCTTCCTGGAAGAGCGCATCCTCGGCCCGCTGGGCATGCGCGACACGGCTTTCTCCATCAGCGACGAGCGCCTTCCGCGCCTCGCCACCTGCTACGAAAAGCCCTTTGGCGCAGGCGCGACGCGCCGTCAGGACGGTGTCGCAGACAGCACTTACCGCGGCCCGCAGAGTTACCTCTCCGGGGGCGGTGGCCTGCTCTCGACGATGGACGACTACCTGCGTTTCTGCCGCATGCTGGCCAACGGCGGGACACTGGACGGCGTGCGTCTGCTATCGCCGACCACGCTGCGGCTGATGCTGCGCAACCACTTGCCCGGCAACCAGAGTCTCGAGCACATGGGGGATTCGCTGTTCACGGAAACACAGACCCGGGGCTCGGGCTTCGGACTGGGCTTTTCGGTAGTGCTCGATGGCGTGGCCTCGCTCTCCGCGGCGGGTGCGGGCACGTATTCCTGGGGCGGTATGGCCTCGACCTACTTCTGGGTGGATCCGGTGGAGGATCTGATCGGGATATTCATGACCCAACTGATGCCCTCCGGGAGTTACCCCATCAGGCCGCAGATCCAGAGCCTCGCCTACGCAGCGATAGAAGACTGAAGACGGCCCCGGCGCTGACCGGGGCCGTGTGCACGGGCATCAGTGGCTGGAGACCACCGTGAACTGCTCTTCTTCGGTGGAGCCGGTGAGTGCGGTGACGGAGGAGTTGCCGCCCTGGATGCAGGTGGTGACCTGGTCGAAGTAACCCGTGCCCACTTCCTGCTGGTGGCTCACGAAGCTGTAACCGCGACTGGCGGCGGCGAATTCCTTTTCCTGCAGCTCGACGTAAGAGGTCATGCCGTTGCGGGCATAGCCGTGGGCCAGTTCGAACATGTTGTACCACATGCTGTGAATGCCGGCCAACGTGATGAACTGATACTTGTATCCCATCGCACCGAGCTCGCGCTGGAACTTCGCGATGGTCGCGTCGTCGAGATGTTTCTTCCAGTTGAAGGACGGCGAGCAGTTGTAGGCGAGCAGCTGATCCGGGTATTGCTTGCGGATCGCCTCGGCAAAAATCCGTGCCTCTTCCAGATCGGGCTTCGCAGTCTCGCACCAGATCAGGTCCGCATAGGGCGCGTAAGCGAGGCCGCGGCTGATCGCCTGATCGAGGCCGGCACGCACGTTGTAGAAACCTTCAGCGGTGCGCGAGCCGATGACGAAGGGCTTGTCGTTGTCGTCGTGGTCGCTGGTGAGCAGGGTTGCGGCGTTGGCGTCGGTGCGCGCCAGCACGATGGTCGGCGTGCCGCAGACATCAGCAGCCAAACGGGCAGCGATCAGCTTCTGCACAGCTTCCTGCGTGGGCACCAGCACCTTGCCGCCCATGTGGCCGCACTTCTTCACCGAGGCCAGCTGGTCCTCGAAGTGCACGCCGGCAGCGCCCGCCTCGATCATGGCCTTCATCAGTTCGAAGGCGTTCAGCACGCCACCGAATCCGGCCTCGGCATCAGCCACGATGGGCGCGAAGTAATCGACGTACTTGCTGTCATGCGGGCCGACGTTGTTGGCCCACTGGATCTGGTCGGCGCGGCGGAAGGCGTTGTTGATACGGCTCACCACGGCCGGCACGGAGTTCACGGGGTAGAGAGACTGGTCGGGGTACATGGTCTGCGCGGAGTTGTTGTCCGCCGCGACCTGCCAGCCGGAAAGGTAGATCGCCTTCACGCCGGCCTTGACCTGCTGCACGGCCTGACCGCCGGTGAGGGCGCCGAGGCAGTTGATGTAGTCCTCTTCGTGGATGTACTTCCAGAGCTTCTGGGCGCCCAGCTCGGCCAGCGTGTTCTGCGGCTGCAGCGAGCCGCGGAGCTGCACCACGTCGGCAGCGCTGTAGCCACGCTTCACGCCTTTCCAGCGGGGGTTCTCGGCCCAGTCCTTCTCGAGAAGGGCGATCTGCTCGGCACGGGTGGAGGTGTGGATCGTCATGGGAGTAATCCTCGCTGTCGTTGGAATCGGTCTGGAGCCCTGAGCGCAGGGGCGCCCGGGAAGTGGACGGATGTTAGGGAGCGTGGAATGATCTATCCAATTTATAGTTGTTATCCCTGCCATTCCCCAAATGAATATAGAGCGCATCGATCTCAACCTGCTCGTCTACCTCGACGTGCTGCTGCGCGAACGCAACGTGACCCGCGCCGCCAGCTACCTGGGCATCACGCAACCCGCGATGAGCAACGGTCTGCGGAGGCTGCGCGAACTCTTCGACGACCCGCTGCTGGTACGCACCAGCGAGGGCATGACGCCCACCGAGCGCGCGCTGGAACTGCAGCCCGTGGTGCGCAGCGCCCTCGCCGCCATCGAGCGCGAGGTGCAGCCGCGGCGCATCTACCACCCCGGTGAGGCAACGCGCGTTTTCCGCATCATGGCGAGCGATTACGCGGAATCAACGCTGTTCCCCGCAGTGCTGTCGAGGTTGCGCGAAGAGGCCCCCGGCGTGGTGCTGGACATCCTGAACCCCTCGGACGTGAGCTACCTGAACGTCGAGCAGGGCAAGGTCGACATGGTCATCAACCGCTTCGATTCGATGCCGCAGTCCTTCCACCAGGCCACGGTGTGGCAGGACAGCTTCAGCTGCCTGCTCGCCCGCGACAATCCGATAGCGCGCAGCTTCGACCTCGAGTCCTATCTCGCGGCGCCGCACGTATGGGTGAGCAAGACAGGGATGGGCGTAGGCGTGGGCGTGGACCCCTCCGCCGTGCAGAGCCTCGGCTGGGTGGACGAGGCGCTCGCCAGGCTCGGCCGCAAACGAAACATCACGGTATTCACTCGCCACTACCAGGTGGCCGTGCTGCTCGCCGAGCAGAAACACCTCGTCGTCACGGTGCCCAGCCGGCTCGCCGGCACCTTGCGCAGCGGCGCCACCGTGATCGTGAAGACCCCGCCATTCGACATCCCGCCCTTCGAGCTCAAGATGGCCTGGAGCTCGCTGCTGCAACGCAACCCGGGGCACCAGTGGCTGCGGCGACTGATCCTGGAGGTGGCGCGCGAAATCGCTGGCTCCACCAGCCCGTGAGGCCTTTATTCATTCTTTGAATGCTTGGGATACGAATCATTTATCAAATTACTTTCCAGCCCGTCGCTAGAATCCGGAGGCCTCTTCACCCAGCCCCAACAGGGCCCACTCAGGATCCGGCGCATGACCGATCACCGCCATTGCCATGGATTGCAGGTTTCAGGGCTGATCGTCGACCTGGTGGAGCGAGAGGTACTCCCCGGCTCCGGCATCGGGGCGGCGCGGTTCTGGGAAGGGCTGGCGGCCATCGTGGCGGAGTTCGCTCCGCGCACACGTGAACTCCTCGCAACGCGCGACCGCCTGCAGGCAGCCATCGATGCCTGGCACTGCGCGCACCCGGGCCCCGGTTACGACAGAGACACCTACAAGGCTTTCCTGCAGGAAATCGGCTACCTGCTGCCCGAAGGGGAAGACTTCAGCATCTCCACCTCCGGGGTTGACCACGAAATAGCCGCCGTCGCGGGCCCGCAACTCGTGGTGCCGGTGATGAACGCCCGCTACGCGCTGAACGCCGCCAATGCACGCTGGGGCAGCCTCTACGACGCGCTCTACGGCACCAACGTCATACCCGAGACCGAAGGCGCCACGCGCAACGGCCACTACAACCCGGTACGGGGCGCGAAAGTCATCGCCTTCGCGCGGGAATTCCTCGATGCCTCTGTTCCCCTTGCAACGCAGGGCTGGCGCGAACTGCGATCGCTGCGCATCGAGGGTGGTGCACTGGTCGCGACACTTCTGGACGCCAGCGTGACAACACTTGCAGACGCCGCCTCGCTGGCAGGCTATCGCGGCGACGCAGCCGCACCCAAGGCCGTGCTGCTGCGCCACCACGGACTGCACATCGAGATACAGATCGACGCGGCGAGCCCCGTGGGCCGCGACGACGCCGCTGGCATCAAGGACATCGTCCTCGAGTCGGCCCTCACCGTCGTCCAGGACTGCGAGGACTCCGTGGCAGCGGTGGACGCCGCCGACAAGTCCGTGGTCTACCGCCACTGGCTGGGGCTGATGAAGGGCGATCTGGTGGAACGGCTCGAGAAAGGCGGCCGCGTCATCACGCGCACACTGAACCCCGACCGCGACTACACCGCAGCCGACGGCAGCACGCTGACACTCCACGGCCGCAGCCTCCTGCTGGTGCGCAACGTCGGACACCTGATGACCACGGACGCGGTGCTGGACGCGAACGGCGCGGAAATTCCCGAGGGCATCCTCGACGCCATGGTCACCGTCGCCTGCGCACTCCACGACCTGAACCGCAGCACAGGCATGCGCAACTCGCGCACCGGCAGCGTCTACATCGTCAAACCCAAGATGCACGGCCCTGCCGAGGTGCAACTCTCCTGCGATCTCTTCGGCGCGATCGAGGATGCCCTCGGGCTGCCGCGCAACACCGTGAAGATCGGCATCATGGACGAGGAGCGCCGCACCACGCTCAACCTGAAGGAATGCATCCGTGCCGCACGCGAGCGGGTGATCTTCATCAACACGGGATTCCTGGACCGCACCGGCGACGAGATCCACACCAGCATGGAAGCCGGCCCCGTGGTGCGCAAAGAAGAGATGAAGTCACAGCCGTGGATCCTCGCCTACGAGGACTGGAACGTGGACAACGGGCTCGCGGCGGGCTTTCGCGGCAAGGCACAGATCGGCAAGGGCATGTGGGCCAAACCCGACGAGATGGCCGACATGTACCGCAGCAAGGCCGCGCACCCGCGCGCCGGCGCCAACTGCGCCTGGGTGCCATCGCCCACGGCCGCGACCCTGCACGTCATGCATTACCACCAGGTCGACGTGGCCGCGCGGCAGTCCGAACTCGCCGCCCGCACCCGCGCCGACCGCGACCAGATCCTGCGCATTCCGCTGCTCGCCGACACCGCCTCGCTGAAACCGGAATCCATCCAGCGGGAACTCGACAACAACGCCCAGGGCATCCTGGGATATGTGGTCCGCTGGATCGATCAGGGCGTGGGCTGTTCCAAGGTGCCCGACATCAACGACGTCGGCCTGATGGAGGATCGCGCCACGCTGCGCATCTCGAGCCAGCACATTGCCAACTGGCTGCACCACGGCATCTGCACCGAGGCGCAGGTGCTGGAGACGCTGGCGCGCATGGCCGCGGTGGTGGATGCGCAGAACGCCGGTGATCCCGGGTACCGGCCGATGACGCAGGACCTGGCTTCGAGCGTGGCCTTTGCGGCAGCACGGGAACTCGTTCTTGCAGGACGCGCACAGCCGAACGGCTACACCGAGCCGCTGCTGCACGCATGGCGTCGCCGCGCCAAAGCTCCCAGCCGCTGAACTGCGCGCAGTCCGCCGATCAGGACTGCCCGCGCGCGGGATCGAAGCGCTTGCTGCGCCGGTAGGGAAAGGTATCGGAAACAAAACCGTCGCGGATCCGCTGCTGGAGTGTCCGCCAGTAGCGGTAGTCGTAGAGATCGGCGTGCTGTGCCTCGAAGCCCGCCCGGGCGAGCGGGTTGCCCGAGAAGAACAAACGGAATTCCTCGGGGAAAACGTCGTTATCGGCCACCGTGTACCAGGGCTGGCCTGACATCAGGTCCTCTTCGTGCCGCGGCTCGGGAATCACGCGGAAGCTGCACTCGGTGAGCGGACAGATCTCGTCGTAGTCGTAGAAGACCACGCGGCCGTGGCGGGTGACTCCGAAGTTCTTCAGCAGCATGTCTCCGGGGAAGATGTTCGCCGCGGCCATCTGCTTGATGGCATTGCCGTACTCGTCCATCGCATCGCGCACCGCCTCGGGGCCGGCGCTGCCGAGATAGAGGTTAAGGGGCTCCATGCGGCGCTCGACATAGAGGTGCCGGATGATGATCCATTTCTCGTCCATCCAGAGCTTCGATGGCGCCACGCGCTGCAGCTCCGCGATCAGCTCCTCGCTGAAGCGGTTGCGGTAGAAGATGAAGTTCGAATACTCCTGCGTGTCGGCCATGCGGCCCGCACGGTCCGAGCGCGAGACCAGCCGGTACTTCTCGCGCACGATCTCCTCGGTGACCTGCTTGGGCGGGTCGAAGCGGTCCTTGATGATCTTGAAGACGACGCCGAATGACGGCAGCGTGAACACCGTCATCACCATGCCCTTGATGCCGGGCGCGATCACGTAAAGATCCTCGCTCTGCTTCATGTGGCGGATGATGTCGCGGTAGAACTCGGTCTTGCCGTGCTTGTTGAAGCCAAGCGAGTTGTACAGCTCCGCCGTACCCTTCTGCGGCATCAGCGAGAGCAGGAAGCGCACGTAGCGCGAGGGCACCGGCGCATCGACCATGAAGTAGGTGCGCGTGAAGGAAAACACGATGCTCGCGTCATCCGCGCCGAACAGCACGGTATCGATGTAGACGCCGCCCGCCTCGTTGTTCAGGCAGGGCAGGATGAAGGGAATGAACTGCCCGCCCACCATCGCGCGCCCAACGATGTATGCCGCCTTGTTGCGGTAAAACACCGATTCCAGCACGTCCACGCGCATCGCCGTGCCCGCGCCGCCGAAGCGTGGCAGCAGGCCGCGCTCCAGCGCGCGCACGATGCTGCCGATGTCTCGCTCGCGGTCCTCCCACGGCAGCGCGAACTCGAAGTCATCGAGGATGCGACCCAGCATGACCTCAAGGCCCGCGGAGTTTTCGTAGCGCACGTAGATGCTGTATTCCGGCAGCGGCTTGCTGTCGAGCGGACGCGACGGCATGACGAAGATATGCCGGTCGTGGATGTGCTCGTGGGCGTGGACGGTACAGAAGATGGAGTTGAAAAAGGTCTCGGCGATCTCGTAGTTGGCGTGATTGTTGACCAACTGCGCGTAGGCCGTGCGTGCCTCGCCCCACAGCTCGAGGTCCGAGAGCTCCTTGCTGCTCACCTCGCCCGCCAGGCGCGCGACGCGGATCACTTTCTGTTTGTAGAGGTCGAGGCGCTCGATGTTCGCTTCCTGCACCGCCTGCCACCGGGCGGTCTCGAAGCGGTGGCGCGCGCCCAGCGTGATGTTCTGGAACTCCGCGAAATAGGACTCGAAGCCGTTCAGGATGGTGCGGGCGATGCGCCGCGCGGCCGGCGAGACGGGGGTCTCGGCGGCACTCGCGGCCATGTCGTCTGCGGCCATCCTGGCGCCCCTCAGAAGCTGTACTTGAGCTCCATCCCGTAGAACTCCGGTGCCGGCGGCGTGCCGTAGGTGGGAGTGCCGTCCCAATACGCGGTGCGCAGCGAATCACCGAGGCCGCCCGGGCCGCCGACAGACTTCGGCCGCATCAGGTTCTGGGCATAGACCGCAGCCTCCCACTTGCCGCTGCCCGAAACGTAAGAGGCACGTGCAGTCATGTATTCGTCGTCGGCCCGGCTGGGGCAGCTCGAGAACGGCGCCTCGGTGAGGGGCGGGCCGTTTGCCGATTGCCGGGTGACCTGGAGCACGCCGCTGGCGTCTTCGGAGAGGTCATAGAGATAGCCCTCGGGAGAGGCGTATTTGCACCCGGTGCTCGGTCCGCCCTTGCCGTAGCTGTAGCTGACGCTGAAGCTCATGAGGCCGCCGGTGCTGAAGGGCAGGTCGAGATTGGCGAAAATGTTGTAGTTGGAGGGCGAGGCGGCAAAGCCCGCACCCTTGCGGTCACGATCGATGCAGACGCCGTTCACCACTTCCTTGCTGATGCTGCGCGTGTACTCCGCGTCGATCTTTCCGGTGTTGGCACCGACGGTGAGTCCCTCGACAACCATCCAGGTGACGTCCAGCTCGTAACCGGAACCTTCGACGTCATCCGAGGTGAACTCGTAGGCTCCCAACCCGCCAGGGCGGCACTCGCCGGGAATGAACACCTGCCGCTGCAGGTTCTCGTAGGTGTACTTGTAGACGGCCCCGTTCACGCGCAGGCGGTTGTCGAAGAACGTCGACTTGATGCCCGCCTCCTCGTTCTTGACCGTCTCCGGGGCGAGCGGGCCTTCGTCGATGGTAGGGCCTGCGCTGTTGAAGCCGCCGGACTTGTAGCCGTTCGCCCAGCTCGCGTAGAGCATGATGTCGTCGGTGAGATGCATGTCGAGCACGACACGGCTCGTCACTTCGTCCCAGCTGCGGTCCTGCCGGTACCAGCCTACGCTGCCGTTTGCGGGATCGTAGTTGCCGTCGGCATCGACCAGCGACTGCTCCTGGAATGCGAGCGGCACGCCGTAGGGATTGAACCTGATCAACCGGCCGAATTCCTTTTCGTCTTTGGTGTACCGCAGGCCGCCGGTCAGCGTGAACATGTCGGAGAGGTCGTAGGAAACATCGCCGAAAGCTGCATAGGAGCGGTATTCGCCGTCGATCTTGAAGGAGTCGAGCCAGTAGTCGACCTGCTTCACGAGTTCGCGGCCCGAGAGGCTGTCAGGCGCCAGACCGCGGAAAGGAGAGAGGCTGCTGTTCTTGAAGAAGTCGAGACCGGCGCCCGGGTAGAGCACGCAGGACGAGCCGGCGCAGGATTGGGCGTCGAGGCCGCCAAGGCGCCCGATGAACTTGGGCACCGACATGCCGCCCATCACGCCCTCCTCGTACGACAGACCGAGGAGCGGAGCGATCTGCAGATCCCAGATCAACTGGTCGGCCGTTTGCGGGCCGATGAACACGCCGCCCTCCTGCTTGGCGCTCTCCCAGGAATAACTGACGCCCGTAGTCCACTGCAGACGCGAGTCACCGGTGGATTCGAAACGCAGCTCCTGACTGAACATCTCGTTGTCTTCGTCGTTCAGGTCGTCGAAGAAGTAACGCTTCTCGGCCGAGCCGTCGATGTCGGTCCGGTTGTAGGAGTTGAAACCCCGATAGGCCGTGATGGATGTCATCAGGGTCTCGCCGAGATCCCAACCCAGATGCACCGAGCCGCCGAAGAGGGTACGACGCTCGTCGGTATCACCGTCGTTCTGCACCTTGCGGTAATTGGGGCCGTTGTCACGCGGACCCAGCGTGGCGCTGGAATTGGGCGTCGAGGTCTGGTCGATGTCGTCGTACTCGAGGCGGAAGATCACATCGAGGTCTTCGCGCGGGAGCCAGCGCAGCGCGCCATTGACCGACCAGTTGTGTTCATCACCGCGGTCGGGCCCCTCGCCCGTGTCATGGATCCAGCCGTCGCGATCGTTCTTGAGTGCGCCGAGGCGAAGGAACACCTTGTCCGACAGAGGCAGGTTGTAGACGCCCTCGACCTGCAGCTTGCCGTAGTTGCCGATCGTCGCCTTGGCCCAGCCTTCCTCCTCGGGCACCGGCTTGTGGGTGATGACCTGGATCGCGCCGGCGGCCGCGTTGCGCCCGAAGAGCGTTCCCTGCGGCCCGTTCAGCACCTCGACGCGCTCGACGTCGTTGAATGCCACGCGCGAGGCACCCGAGCGGCCCACGTAGACGCCGTCGATGTAGACACCTACCGCAGGCTCGAGGCCCACGCCGAAGTCGCCGGTGCCTATGCCCCTGATCCGGTAGCTGGGCTGCGTGACCTGCCCGTCGCTCACCTCGAGGTTGGGTGTGAACTCGTCGATATCGCCGATGCTGTTGGCGATGAAGTTGTCGAGCGTCTTTTCGTCATAGGCCATGACGGAGATCGGGACGTCCTGCAGGAACTGGTCGCGCTTCTGCGCCGTGACCACGATTTCCTCGAGTCCGGCCGGAGCCTTCTCGGCGGCCAGTGCGGGCAGCGCGGGGGATAGCGGCAGAGCAAGAACGAGGGCGAACATGCCGGCGCGGCACCGGGCAACAGGACGGGGTTTCATGTGGGCTCCAGGACAGGACGTGTTGTTTTTCCGCGGCGCTCGACCCGCCACGGTCTGTTTGAGCGGATGTTAGCATCGGCCCGACACACCGGTCAGCAGGACAGCGCCATGCATACCAAACCCGATCTGGCGCAATGCATGCAGCACCTTGCGGCGACGGGGCTCTCTGCCGGCACCTCGGGCAATGCATCCCTGCGCGTACCGGAGGGCATGCGCATCACGCCAAGCGGCGTGCTGCCCGCACAACTGGACCCGGCCAGCGAGGTGCTCATGCGTCTGGATGGCACGGTGCTCGGCGGCACGCTCGAGCCCTCGAGCGAGTGGCGCATGCACGCGGCAATTTATGCCGCGCGGCCCGAGACAGGCGCGATCGTGCACTGCCACTCGCGCCACGCCACGGCGCTCGCCTGCTGCGGGACGCCGATACCCGCATTCCACTACATGGTGGCCGCCGCCGGAGGGGACTCGATCCGCTGCGCACCCTATGCGCTGTTCGGCTCGGAGGAACTCGCCGGGCACGCGCTGGCAGCGCTCGAGGACCGCCGCGCCTGTCTGCTCGGCAATCACGGCCAGATCGCGACGGGCGCATCCCTCGAGGACGCGCTCGCGCTCGCGGTGGAAGTTGAAGAACTGGCTGCGCAGTACCTGCTTGCCCTCGCAGCGGGCACGCCGCGCTGCCTGGACGCAGCCGAGATGCGCGCGGTGATCGGGCGCTTCTCGGGCTACGGGCAGCCGCGGGAACGCCAGGCCTGAGGCAGGCCCGGCGCCTGCCTCACTTCGACAGCGAGAGCATGTACTGCGCCACAGCGAGGCGCGTCTGCGGGTCGAGGTAATCCTGCGGCGGCATCTCGGGATAATCGGGGCGCTTCTTCACGGGCTTGGCGATGTAGTCCGCGAGGGCCTGCGGATTGTCCATGTAAAGCGCCTGTATCACCTGCACCGGCGGGCCGATCAGGCGACCGCTGTAGACGTGGCAGCCGGAGCAGATGCCGAGGTAGGCCACCTTGCCCCGCTCCGCGGACTCGATGACGCGCGGCGGCACCGGCGGCAGCAGGTAGTTCACCCTGTCGTAGGTGTCGGCGAAACCGCATTCGGCGAAATCGCCCACGCCCGCTGTGACATAGCGCTCGCGGTTGCGGATGCAGCTGCCGGTGCTCGGGCCCGCGCGAACGATATCGGCTTCGCCCTGCTTGAGTTCCGCGAGCATGAGGGCCTTCACATCGGTGATCGTGTCGTAGCCGTTGTGAAGCATCGTGTTGTCGAGGATGGCGACGCGGTCGGAGTTCGGGTCCGACTCGGGATCGGCAGTGATGTTGGACGCGTGCGCGTGGTCGACGATCAGCACCCCGATGGTCTTGTTGTCGGCGATCACGTTGCCTTCGATGATCACATCGTCCGCGGCCATCACCAGGATACCGGTACCTGAGGGAATGCCTGCGACCGTGGAACCGGGCGCACCGAAGTTCACGTGGTTGTTGTGCAGCACGAAGTTGTGGCGGAACACCACGTCGTAGGTGGTCTTGATCGGCAGACCCGGCGTGATGAAGGCGAGCAGGCCGCCGGCGTTGTCGTGGACGTAGTTGTTTTCGACGATGGCGTGCCGGCTGTTCTCGATCTCGATGCCCGCGACGCTGTCGAAGACCTCGTTGTGCGCGACGTGGATGTTGTCGCTCATGCCGACGTAGATCGCGGCATCGGCGATGCCCGAGACCACGTTGTGCTCGACGATGCCGTTCTGCCCGAGCTGCGGGAATATCCCGTAGACGCCGGTGCCGACCACCACGTTGTTGCGGATCTCGAAGTTGTTGCCTGCCTGACCCATGATCCCGTTGCCCTTGTAGGCGCGGAGCTCCAGGTTCTCGATCACCACGTTGTTGCCCGAGTACAGGATGGCGTCGTTCAGATTGCCCTCTCCGTCGAGCACGGGACGCTTGCCTGCCTCGATGACGCCGATCAGGCGGATGTCGTCCTTGTCGATGTAAACCGACTCGTGATAGCGGCCGGGCTTGATCCGGATCACCGTGCCGGGCTGCGCTGCGGTGACGGCAGCCTGGATGGAGCCACCCTCCTCTACCGTGACCTCACGCTGCGGCGCAGGACCGGCAACGGATCGCACCGGGGCGCCTGCGGCAGGCGCGGCTACAGCCGTCACCGGCGGAGCGGGCAACACGGCCGGGGGCGCTTGCACGGGCAAGAAGCGCCCGGCTGCAAAACCCGCAGCGGCGAGAACGATGCCCGCCAGGATTCCCTTGTTCATGAACGATCCTCCGCTTTGTTGTCTTTGCCATCCGCAATCGCAGTGCCGCGTGTCGCTCGCCTGCCGAAAGGCGCGAGCCCCGACGGCAGCCGCTCCGGCACGCGCGGACTGAAGCTCTGGTCTGTCAGCGTCTGCAGGAACACGACCAGCAGGTCGAGTTCCTGCGGCGTGAGCTGCGGATCCCAGATGTGCCAGTGCAGGTACATGGGCACGCCCGGCGGCACGGCATGTCCGCGCCCTCCGGTGTAGAACTCCACGGTCTCGCGCAGCGTAGCGAACCGGCCCGAATGCATGTAGGGCGCGGTGAGCGCGATGTTGCGCAGCGTGGGCACCTTGAAGCCGCCCTTGAGCTTCGGCGCATTGAACGTCTTCTCGGCACCGACGTCCAGCGGCCGCCCCTCGGGCTCAGGCGTGCCGATCACGGCGATCTGCTGGTTGGTGAAGAGCGGTGGCGTATGGCACTCGGCACAGCGCGCCACGAAGGAGCGGAACACGTTCAGCCCCGCGATCTCGCGTTCGTCCAAGGCCGCGTGGTAACCGAGCGCATAGCGGTCGTAGCGGCTGTTCAGCGAGATCAGCGAGCTCTGGAATGCCGTCAGCGCGGTCTGGAGTTGCGCGAGCGAAATGTCCTCCCCGACACCGGGAAAAGCCTGGGCAAAAAGACGCCGGTACTCCTCGCTCCCGCGAAGGCTCCCGAGCAGTTTCTCAGGCGTGTTCGCCATCTCGTGCTGCGAGAAAAGCGGCCCGAGCATCTGCTCCTCGAGGCTCTGCGCACGTGCGTCCCAGAAGAGGCGCTTGAGGAAGGCAACATTCCACAGCGTGGGCGCGGCGCGACCGATGTCGCTGCCATCGCCGCCTTCGGCACGAGCGCGCCCGTCGCTGAATCCCAGTTCGGGATCGTGGCAGCTCGCACACGATATGCGCCCGTCAGCTGACAGCAGGGGATCGAAAAACAGGTAGCGCCCGAGATCGATCTGCGCCGGCGTGAATCCCTCGCGGTTGGGCGGCAGGTGCGTGCGCGTGCCACCGAGCCCCGCGCCCTGCAGCGAGTCGTAGAACTGGTAGAGGTTGCGCAGCACGCAGGTACCGGCGGCGTTCAATTCGAAGCCGGGAGGACAGGCGTCGGCCAGCGTGAAATGCTCTTCTGCCGAAGCCCGCGGCGCCGCGCCCGCGAGTGCGAGGAGGGCAAGCAGTGCAGCTGCAACTCTCACGGGGTTGCCGCATCCTGCGCATGCAGCCAGGCGAGGACATCGTCGAGCTCCTTGCCGGGATCGAGCGTTTTGGCCATCACCGCCATCTGCTTGCCATAGGTGTCTTGCGGCTGCGCGCCGCGCGCTCCCGAGCGGAAGGCGAGGAACTGCCGGCGCAGGTAGCCCGAATCCTGTCCGCGCAGACGCGGCGCGTTGAGTGCCGGATAGCCCTCGCCGGCGGAGCCGTGACAGGCCCCGCACTTGCCCTGCCAGAGGTTGTTGCCATTGCGCAGGTCCCCCTCGAGGCTGCCCTCGGAACGCGGCGCAGGCTGCGTGGCAATCCAGGCGGCCAGATCAGCCGCGGCGGCATCGGAGGCAATCGGGAGCGACATCCCGCGCATCTGCTGCGCCCAGGTATCGCTGCCGCTGCCGCCGCGCAAGCCCGCGCGGAAAGACCGCAGTTGCCGTTCGATGTATGCGGAGTCCTGCCCTGCGAGTACCGGAGCGTGAAGCGCGGAGTTGCCCGTAGCGGCCTCGCCATGGCAGGCCGCGCAGGCAGCGAAGAGCGCCTTGCCACGTGCGGGGTCCCCTGCTGCAAGAGCGTGCACAGCCAGGCTGCTCGCGAACAGCATCAGGAGCAGGCGTGCGTACATCGGTGGCCTCCGGAGCGACAGGGTTGCAGGTGGATGCCGCGCCTCGGAAAAGCGCGCAGGCGGATTCTACACAGCGGCGCGCGCCACGCGCCTCGCGCAAGCACGCCAGCGCATTACGAATCATCCGGAATTGCCTCCGCGGGCCGCGGTGGCGCTATGCTCCGCCACGCCTTCCGCGCGAACACGCTTGCACGAGGAACAAACGCCCATGGAAATCGATCCGGAATCCGCGACCCCACGCACATCCACGCGCGACCGCGACGAACTGCGCACGCGTCTCGGCGCATGGCTCGCCACCGAGCGGCCCGGCGCCCGCATCACGGAATTCTCCGCGCCCACGGCGAACGGCATGTCCAGCGAAACCCTGCTGTTCAGCGCCACATGGGACGATGGCTCAGGAGAGTGCGAGCATCGCTGCGTGGCGCGTCTGCCACCGGCGGCAGACGCCGTTCCGGTCTTCCCCGTCTACGACCTGGAAAAGCAATCCCGCGTGATGCAGATCGCGCGCGAACGCACCGCGCTGCCCGTCCCCAACGTGTTGTGGTACGAGGCAGACCCGGCGCCGCTCGGTGCGCCCTTCATCGTCATGGAGCGCCTCGACGGCGAGGCCCCGCCAGACGTGCCGCCCTACGTCTTCGACTCCTGGCTACTGCGTGCTGACTCCGCGATGCAGCAGGCGCTTCAATCCCGCGCGATCGGCGTGCTCGCGGAACTACACCGCGTACCGCTCGCCACCGAGGAGCGCGATTACCTGCGCCCGGCGGCCAAGGGCGACACCGCGCTGCGCCGTCACGTCGAGGCACAACGCGATTTCTACGCCTGGGTGTGCGCCGACGGCTGCCGCTTGCCGGTGATCGAGCGCGGCTTCGAGTGGCTGGAAGCACACTGGCCCGAAAACGCCGCCGACGAGGTACTCAGCTGGGGCGACGCGCGCATAGGGAACATGCTCTTCCGGGACTTCGCACCGAGCGCCGTGCTCGACTGGGAGATGGCCGCAACGGCTCCCAGGGAAGTGGATCTTGGCTGGATGGTGTACCTGCACCACTTCTTCCAGGACTTCACGCCACTGGTGGGTGTTCCGGGCATCCCCTCGATGATGCGACTGGACGCGGCCGCCGCCACCTACGAGGCCGCCAGCGGTTACCGCCCACGGGACCTCGAGGTCTACACCTTCTACGCGGCACTGCGGCACGGCATCGTGATGTCGCGCACGGCCCGCCGGGGAATTCTCTTCGGCGAGGCGAAGATGCCCGAGAACCCGGATGACCTGGTGATGCACCGCGCGACCCTCGAATCCATGATGGCAGGGGACTACTGGCACCCGGGCCGGCGCTGATCTGCGGCGGTTCAATGCGGCATTAAGTCGGGGATGGAGTAACCGTAACTCGCGCCTACTGTAACTCGTCGATATAGTTTCGTCGGGTTACCAATAGTCGCCAACTCCATGCCTGCAAACAGCTTCGAGCAGAACTGGGCCCTGCTGGTCCACGACACCGCACGCCTCATCCGGCGCCGATTCGACGTGGCGATCAAGGATCTGGGCCTCACCCAGGCCAAGTGGCGGGTGCTCGCAATCCTGCACCGCTCACCGGGACTCAGCCAATCCGAACTCGCCGAGCGGCTCGACATCGAGAAGGCCCCGCTCGGACTCGCGCTCGAATGGCTGGACCAGGCAGGCTGGATCCGCCGTGAGACCGACCGCAGCGACCGCCGCGCCCGCCGGGTCTACCTGCGCGAGCAGGCAGCCCCCACGCTGCAGACGATGGAGGAGCGCTTCCGCCAGGTCGAGAACAACTACCTGCGCGGCTTCGACGAACCCGAAGTGGCAGAACTCCTCGACGCATTGCTGGCGGTCCGCACGACGCTGCGCCGCAGCGACAGCCCCGCCCCGGGTGCAGCGGGCTCCGACACCGACACCTACCTCAGCGTGCTCTTCGAGTGCGGACGCCTGCTGATCCGCCGCTTCGATGCACGGCTGGGCGAGATGGGTTTCACACGCCAACAGTGGCTCGCGCTGAACACCATCGAACAGCGTGAAGGCCTGCGTCAGGGCGAACTCGCGGACGCCACGGAAGTGGGCGCCGCGGCCGCCGGAAAACTGGTGGATGCGCTGGAAAAAAGCGGCTGGGTGGAACGCCGCGTAGATCCCGGGGACCGCCGCGCCAACCGCCTGCACCTCAGCCGCCGCGGCCGCTCGATGCTGAGCTCCACGCGCGAGCGCTTCGATCGTCTGCACGGGGATCTGGATCGCGCGCTGGGAGCCGAACGTCACCGCACCCTCGTCAAACGCCTCGGCTGGATACGCCACCGCCTGCTCGAGGAAGGACTGCACACCGCTGAGGCGCGCCGCGCCGGAGTACGCTCATGAACACACCTTCCATGCCGCCCGCGGGCAACGACCTGCCGATACGCCGCCTGGACATCACACGTCGCAACACGCTCATGCTGGCGCTGGGTGTGGGGGCCTGCGTTGCCTTCGCGTGGTGGGTGTACCAGCGTTGGACGCACGTCTTCACCGAGGACGCACGCGTCGCCACGCACATGATCGAGGTGAGCACCCGCTCTGCCGGGCAGGTCAGTACCTTCGCTGTCGGGCAAGGCTCGCGACTCGAAGCGGGCGCGCTGATCGCGCAGATCGACGACCGCGCCGCCCGCTTCACGCTCGAGGAGCTCGAGGCGACGCAACAGACACTCGCCTCCCAGCGCGAGCGCATCGCCGCGCAGATCGACATGGTGGATCGCGAAACCGGAGGAAAACTCCGCGCGGCACGTTCGCAATACGACGCCGCGATCGCCTCGCGCGGATCGGCGCAATCGGACCTCGAGTTCAAGAAAGGCGAGTGGGACCGCGCCGAATCGCTGGTGAAGCGCCAGATCATCTCGCGCCAGCAGTGGGAGAACGCGCGCAACGCATGGCAGCAATCGGAACAGATGCTCCAGCGGGCCACCGCTGAGGCCGAAAGCGCGCGCGCCATGGTCGCCGAGGCAGAGGCCTCGCAAAGCCAGATACAGGTGCTCTCCAGCGAACTGCGCGGCCTCGAGCATGAAGGCGAACGCATCAGCGCCTCGGTGGAGCGGCAGAAAGTGGCGATCGGAGAGCTGCACGTCACCGCGACGGCGGGCGGTGTGGTCGACCAGAGCTTCGTGCACGTGGGCGAGTACGTGGTGCCCGGGCAGCGGCTGCTTCTGATGCACGATCCGGCCGACATCTGGGTGGACGCGAACATCAAGGAAACCGAGATCCGGCATCTGAAGATCGGCGATCCCGTTGCGATCCGCGTCGACGCCTATCCGGATCGCGAGTTCGCCGGAGAGGTCAGGCTGATCGGCAACGCGGCCACGAGCCAGTTCTCGCTGCTGCCGTCGAGCAACGCCAGCGGCAACTTCACGAAAGTGACGCAGCGTCTTCCGGTGCGCATCTCGATCACGCAATCGGAAGAGCTGCTGCGCCCGGGCATGATGGTAGAGGTCGCGATTGAGATCCGCTGATGTCGAGAGCTACATCGCCAGCCTGACGCCGAATCCCGCCTTCGCGGAACTGTTCCGCCAGTACGGGCTGCGCTACCGCTGGCTCGCGATGTTCACCATCGTGACGGGGAACATCGCCGCAGTGCTCTCGGGCACGATCATCAACGTCGCGATCCCCGACATCATGGGCGCTTTCGGCATCGGGCAGGACGACGCGCAGTGGCTCTCCACCGCTAACCTCGCCTCCTCCACCGTGTCGATGCTGGCGAGCGCGTGGATGGTGCAGCGCTCGGGCCTGAAAGGTACGGTGCTGATCGCGATTGCGCTGTTCATCGCAGGATCATTGCTCGGCGGACTCGCCACCAACGTCGAGGTGATGATCGCCTCGCGGATCATGCAGGGCGTGACGGCAGGACTGCTGACGCCCTTGTCGATGACGATCATCTTCCAGGTGTTTCCGCCCGGCAGGCAGGGCCTGGCAATGGGCATCAGCGCGGT
The DNA here is from genome assembly GCA_903928015.1 of uncultured Gammaproteobacteria bacterium. Classification (GTDB taxonomy): domain Bacteria; phylum Pseudomonadota; class Gammaproteobacteria; order Pseudomonadales; family UBA5518; genus UBA5518. The sequence goes on from CAIYPF010000183.1 coordinate 38,402, forward strand.
GGGCGTGATTCTCGCGCCGGCCATCGGCCCCGCTGTGGGGGGCGTGCTCACCGACAACTTCAACTGGCGCTACGTGTTCTTCCTCGGGCTGCCGTTCTCGATGCTGACGCTGCTCGGCTCGATGGTCTTTTTGCCGGGGCGGCAAGCTGCTCGCCCGGCGGCGTTCCACTGGACCGGCATGAGCCTGCTCTGCGTCTCCATCACGGCAGTGCTCGTGGGACTCACGCGCGGGGAGCGCAACGGCTGGGACTCGGATTTCATACTCTCGTGCTTCGCCGTATCGCTGTTCTCGGGCGTGGCATTCCTGCGCTCGCAGGTGGGCCGTGCGCACCCGCTGCTCGATCTCGGGCTGTTCGCCAACCGCAACTTCGTCATCATGGCGATCAACGGCTGCGTCTTCAGCGCGGGGCTGTATGCCTCGACCTATCTGCTGCCGCTCTTCCTGCAACTGGTGCAGCACCTCACGCCCACGGACTCGGGCGCGATGATGATCCCGGCAGGGCTGGTGATGGTGGCGATCTTTCCCTTCGCCGGGAGACTGGCAGATCGCGTGGATGCGCGGGTGCTGATCAGCGTGGGCATCATGTTCTTCGTGATGGCGTTCTGGCTGATGCGGCGGGCCGATGCCGACACCGGCTTCTGGACGCTTGCCTGGTGGATCGTGCTGAGCCGAACCGGGATCGGCCTGGTGATGCCCGCGCTGCAGATGGGCGCGCTCTCGAACGTGCCGCCGGAGCGGCTCACGCAGGCCTCGGGCTCTTTCAACTTCATGCGCCAGATGGGCGGCGCTTTCGGCGTGAACCTGATGTCGGTGACGCTGGAGCGGCGCAACAGCGTGCACGCCGAGTACCTCGCCTCAACCCAGACCTGGGGAAACAGCGACACGATGGAAACCCTGCAGATGCTGCGTGGCTTGAGTCATGCCATCGGGCACGCGGGCACGGACGAGTGGAATTCGGCGATCGGCTTCCTGCAGGGCATCGTCCAGGGGCAGGCACTGCAGGCCGCCTTCCGCGACAGCTTCGTGATCCTCGCCATCGCCTTCCTGCTCACACTCGCGCCCACGATGGCGCTGCGTCCGCGCCAACGCAGTGCGTCGCCCCCTCCCGCAACGAAACCGGCGCCCGCACGCTGAGGCCCGATCCTCAGAAGGGCACCATGCGCACCACCGACACGAAGCGCCGCGCCCAGTAGTCTTCGGCGAGGCTGGAGATCATCACGCCCGCGCGTGTCGAGACATGCAGGAATTCCTTGCCGCCGACGTAGATGCCCACGTGGCGCTCGTGGCGACCCGTATCGAAAAACAGCAGGTCTCCGGGCAACGCCTGGGCGGGCGGCAGCAGGCGTCCGGCGGCGCGCTGCGCGCTGGTGTCGCGGGGAATCGAGATGCCGAAGAGATCGCGGTAGGTGAGCTGCGTGAAGGCCGAGCAATCGAGACCCGAGGGGTCATGGCCACCGAGCCGGTAGGGAACCCCCTTCCACGCCGAATGCCTCGCCAGCAAAGCCTGTCGCACCGCAACGGAGTCGGAGAGCGGCACCACGCCCGGCAGTGTCGAGGACCGCGATACGGGCCGCTCCGGCTCCTCCTCCGGCCCCCCCATCCAGCCGCAGGCCGGCAGCAAGAGCACGAACGCCAGAAGAGCAAGCCTGGAGATCACGCCACGAACCGCGCGAAGAGGAAAACCCCGATCATCGCTCCCGCCAGCGCGAGCTTGACGGCGACGCCCAGCACCAGACCGATAGTGGCACCGAGCCCGGCCATCCCCGCCGCGCCCAGACTGCGCTGCGCGGAGATCTCCCCGATCACGGCGCCGGCAAAGGGGCCGAGCACGATGCCCAGCGGGCCGATCACGAATACCGCGAGAGAGCCGATTGCCGCGCCCAGGGCTGCGCGCGGGGATGCACCGAACCCTTTGGCGCCCAGCGAGCCCGCCACCAGATCGACCACGAATGTGAAAGCACCGAGCAGCGTGATCAGCCCCAGCGACACGGCGCCGACATGCGTGAAGCCCTCAGCCCACGCCGAAAGGAAAAGACCACCGATGATGAAGGCCGCACCGGGCAGGGCCGGGAGCACCAGCCCCGCCATGCCCGTGAGTACCAGCAGCACGGCGAGGATCTGCCAGAGGACTTGCCCGTCCATGCGCGTAGCCTCTCAGGGAGACTGGTTCTCGGGATTGCGGCCGGTGAACTGCCGATAGTACTGGCGGATCGCGGCGATATCGGTCTCGGTGTCACCCGTGAGCTGCGCCTCGGGCCCCAGATGAACCGTGCGGCTGGGGTAATCCCAGGAGACCTGCACCACCGGCAGGCTGGAAACCGCGGCAATGCGCAGGAAGCCCGTCTTCCATTGCTCGACCCGCGAGCGCGTGCCCTCGGGCGTGATCACCATGATGATGCGATCTGCCTCGAGGATGCGCTTGGCCACGCTTTCGGCGATGCCCGCGGGCTCGGCACGGTTGACCGGTATGCCGCCGGTGGCGCGGATGAAGACGCTCGCGGGCCACCAGAGCGCCGTGTCCTTGATGAGGTAGTTCATCCTGAGACCCATGGCCCACAAGCCGAGGATGGCCACCAGCCAGTCCCAGTTCGAGGTGTGCGGCGCGGCGATCACGAGGACTTTCTCGCGGTCAGGCAGACCGCCCGTGACCTGCCAGCCGGCAAGACGCAGCAGACTTAGCCCCAGCCAGCGTGTGAAAGCGCTGCCACCCTTGGCAACGCGGGGCGGCATCTGCGGAACAACAGGCTCGCGCGCGGCCATCAGGCGGTACCGGGGCCGCCGGGCGGCATCTGCAGGAACTCGATCCAGAGCGGGTCACCGGGGCGCTCCATGTACACGAAGGTGGTGTCGGCGCACCACTTCTTGTACCAGACGCTCTGGTAACCCACTGCCTTCATTTTCTCGATCCAGCCGTCCGCGTCGTCGACGCGGAAGCGCAGGTGGTGCATGCCCTCGCGGCCGGCGCGGATGAATTCCGCGTGCGGGCTGTCGCCGTCCACCCACTCGATCAGCTCGATCTGCAGCGGCCCGCTCTGCCCGAAAGCGATGTTCATCTTCACGTCGGACTTGCGGCCGCGGTAGTCGGAGTCGTTAACAGAGCCGTCCATCAGCGACCACGGCCCGAACATCGGCCCGTAGAGCTTCATGGACTGCTCGAGGTCACGCACCACGAAGCCGACCTGGTCAGCAGGGGGAAGTCCGAGCGAAGCGAGATCGGCAGGCGTCTGCATGGTCAGTCCTCTGGTGTTATGCGTTGTACGGTCCCGAGGGGCTCGAGCAGGGACGCGCTTTTGTGGCGCGAATTGTTCACGTCGGTGGACAGCGGCGCAACCTCGAATGCGCAGGGAAGGCGTCCCGCGAGAAATCCCGGCGCCGGTCCACGGCCATCGCTCACGTCGAGCCAGGCATCGAACTGTTCAGGGCGCAGCATGAGCGGCATGCGCGAGTGAAGGCGGTCGATGCCGGGTGCCGCGGCGGTGGTGATGATCGTGCAGGACTCGAGGCAGTTGCCGTCTTTCTCCCAGACGTCCCAGAGGCCCGCGAAAGCGATCGCGCCCTCGGCCGGGCGGATCAGCCACGGCTGCTTGCCGCCCTGCGCTGTCGTCCACTCGATGAACGAGGATGCCGGCAATATGCAGCGGCGGTGTCGCAGCGGCCCTCGGAAGGCCTTGCTGGTGGCAAGCGTCTCGGCCTTGGCGTTGAACATCGAGAAGCGGGTGCTGATCTCGGGCACCCACGAGGGCACCAGCCACCAGCGCATCAGCCGCAGGTGTCGCTCGCCCTCTTCCTCGAAGACCACCGGCACGGGCTCGGTGGGTGCGATGTTGAGGTGTGTGTGCAGGCGAGCACTGATGCCAAGCTGCGCGAGCAGGGCCTGCGTGAAGGGATCATCGTGGACGTTGTAGCGACCGCACATGGCAGTGCCGGCACGTTGCCGCGCCGGCGGTCCTCAGCTGGCCAGCGGCGCGATCTTGAGGCGCGTGATGCGCATGCGCCGGATCTTCCAGCCACCGGGTTCCCGCCGGTACTCCTCGTGGTAATGACCATAGCCTTCGAAGAAGTTGCCGGGCAGTTCCACCCGGTCGTACATCGCCCAGATGCCGGTGGCGGAATCGCTGCCGGTGATGCTGATCTCGGAGGTATGGCCGTGGTGCACCGTGGGCACGTCGGCGAGGAGTTCACGGTTCTCCTGCACCAACTGCTCGGGCGTGGCGTAGTGCAGGTCCGGGTGCGGGCCCTGCACGTGGGCCGTGAAGTCGTCCGTGAACAGCCCGCGCCAGGCGTCCCACTGCTTGGTATCGAGAAAACGGAAATAGCGCGCCTTCAACTGGCGGATCTGCTCGATGTCGGCGAGGTCACTGGGGCTCACGGCGGCACTCCGGATACGGGAGCGCCTAGTTGACCGCAGCCTCGCCGCTGGCGCAACGCTGCCCGAGGCGCGCGAGCGTCTGCGCCGAAGAACCCAGGCTCATCTCGTTGTGGCGGGCCCACAGGCAGAAGCGCCACAGCGCGTTGCCGCGATCCACGCCGGCACCACCGTGCAGGTGCTGCGCGGCATAGCTCACGCGGTGTCCGGTGTCGCCGGCCCAGACCTTGGCGATATCCACTTCCACCGCCGCATCCCGGCCTTCGGATAACAGCGAGCAGGCCTCGTAGGCCGTGAGCCGCAGGCACTCGACGTCGATGAAACAGTTGGCTGCGCGATGCCCCACCGCCTGGAACGTGGCCACAGGCACGCCGAACTGCTTGCGCTCGGTGGTGTAGGAGGCCGTCATGCGCATCAGCGAATCCGTGACGCCGATCTGGTGCATGCAGATCGCTGCGCTCATGTGCCGGGCTGCCGCTGCCAGCACCGCGGCACCGGCAGAAGGCCCTGCCAGCACGTCTGCCGCGTCCACGAGCACGCCGTCCAGAGAGAGCGCGGACTGCGGCTCGAAGGCGGTGGTGTTCTGTGCGGTGAGCGTCACGCCCGCAGCCCGCGGGTCGAGCAGCACGGCGATGACGCCATCACCGGTGCGCGCGCCAAGCAGGATGCGATGGGCATGCGCGGCATAGGGAACCGCGATGCGGCTGCCGCCAAGACGCCAAGCGCCACCCTCGGCCACTGCAGTGACGGTGGGAACAGTCACATCGCCCTGCGGACCTTCTTCCAGGGAAGCCGTGAGCAGCAACTCGCCGGAGACCGCGCCTGGCAGCAGCCGCGCCTGCTGCTCCTGGGTGCCGAACTTCACCAGCGGGAGGATGCCGCCCGCGAGATGCGCGAGCACCGGCACCGCCGCGATGCGCCGGCCACATTCTTCCGCGAGCAGTCCCGCCTCGAGGAAGCCGAAACCCATGCCGCCGAATTCCTCGGGCGCGCCCACGCCGAGCAGGCCCGCCTCGGCGAGCTTGCCCCAGAGTTCACGGTCGAAACGCTCGCCAGCCCAGTTGTCCCATGCGGCCAGGCGCGCAGGCGTCGAGAGATCACCCAGGATCTGCCGCGAGAGTTTCTGTATGTCGCGCTGTTCTTCGCTCAGTCCGAA
>CAIYPF010000184.1 GCA_903928015.1 uncultured Gammaproteobacteria bacterium
AGCCACGCAACTGCGGTGGTTGAAGCTGCCAGAGCCATTGGCATGCCGGTCGACTTCTGCAATCTGTGGTTCGACACGAAGGCAGTGCTCGCGGGCAACACCGGGCCCCGACTGCATGCCGATATCGCGGCCAGGATCGCGAAAGCCGACACCGTCGTCTCGACGCTGGGTGGCGGCGCCTATCTGGTGCTGGGGCTTTTTGCAGGTACAAGGCCGTTCGACGTGCTCACCCGGGGCTCGCGCCGCGAAGACATGGAGCCGGGAACAGAAGCAGTTCCTGTTGCGGCAGTGCGCGCAGCGATCGGGGCGTCAGAGGCAGGCGCCTTGGCGCTTTTGAAGGAAGTGGCCTCGCACACGCGCGGCCGTTTGCTGCACATGATCCCGCCGCCCTGCACACATGAGTGGGAAGGCGAGGGATTCCGGCGCATTGCAGACAGGATGGCGCTGCTGCAGAACTCCGCTGCGCCCGCGCTGCCTGCCGTTACGCCACGCTTCCTTCGCCTGTGGCGGTTGATGGCCGAGGTGCACCGGAGTGCCGCGGCAGGCGTGGCCGCCGAAGCCGTGGCGCCGCCTGCAACCGCACTGGACGCAGTGGGTTGGCTCAGGGCCGATCATGCAGTGGACTTTGCGCACGGGAATGCCCGCTATGGCATCGCGGCACTGTCCTGGCGGGGCATTCCCGCAGGCGGTGACGGCGCGATGGTTGCGATACAGTAAGCCCACGCGACCGCAGGCCCACACGATGGCATCCCACCCCTACAGCAAGATCCCGCCGCAGCAGCGCTGGCGCGCCGCCATGGCGCTTCCTGCCCCCGCCGAGGTGGACCCGGTGGTCGGGATGCCGTTCGGCATCACCCGGGAAGACCGTATCGCCACGGCAGGCAGTTGCTTCGCGCAGCACATCGGCCGGCACCTTTCCCAGAGGGGATTCCACAGGCTGGTCACGGAAACCGCTCATCCGATCGTGCCTGCAGATGTCGCCGCCAGCATGCAGTACGGCGTGTACACGGCGCGCTACGGCAACCTCTACACCGCGCGCCAGGCGCTGCAATTGTTCCAGCGCGCATTCGGCAGCTTCACGCCCCGCGAGGAGCCGTGGACGGACAGTGAGGGGCACTGGTTTGATCCGTTCCGGCCCGCGATACAGCCAGGGGGTTTCGAGTCCCGCGAGGAACTCGAAGCCGATCGGGCACAACACCTCGCCGCTGTGCGGAACATGTTCGGGACGGCAGACGTGCTGGTGTTCACGCTGGGGCTCACGGAAGCCTGGATATCGCGCGAAGACGGCGCGGTGTTTCCTGTTTGCCCTGGTGTCTCGGGCGGCAGCTTCGACGCAGCGCGCCACGCCTTCCTGAACTTCGGCGTGGAAGAGGTGGTGTCGGATCTGCGCGAGTTCCTGCGGCTTGCGCGGGGCGTGCGGCCGGATCTGCGGGTCATTCTCACCGTATCGCCGGTGCCGCTCGCCGCCACGGCCGAGGCGCGGCACGTCTGGACCTCCACCACCTACTCCAAGTCCGTGCTGCGCGTGGCGGCAGATGTGGTGGCGCAGGAGCCGCTCACGGCCTATTTCCCCTCCTACGAGATCGTCACGGCGCCGTCCAACCGCGGGGCGTATTACGACGAGGACCTGCGCACCGTACGCAAGGCGGGCGTAGACCATGTGATGCGGCTCTTCTTCAAACACCTGACGGACGATGAGCCGCAGCGACGGCCTGCAACGCAGGACGAAGCGCAGAACGAGGCGCAACGCGCGCAGGCGGATCTGCAGCGTGCCCGCGAGGCGGTGGACATCATCTGCGAGGAGAACGCGCTGGACTCGCTCGCCAGGGACGCAGGTCCGTGAGCGCAGCAGCGGGCGCCCCCTTTTTTTCGCCAACACCCGAAGGTGTGTACCGGCGCTTCGAAGCGTTTTCCCCGGGCACGGGCCCGGCCATGTGGCCGCCCGTGATTGAAAATCCCTTCCCGTCGCTGCAGGGCGTGCCCTCGGCCGCTCCGCGCGAGATCAGCGCCCGGCTGCTCGGCGGGGCAATACTCCACCATGGCTGCCTGCTGGTGCCGGGATTGTTCGACGACGCCAGCGTGGGGCGCCTGCGTGACGCCGTGACCACGGCCCTCGATGCGGCGCAGCGTTTCCTGAAGGACCGGCAGACCTCCGACTGGTTTTCGCCGTTTCCCCTCCTGCCCTCGACCATCCAGCCGGCGGCACGCAAGTTCGGCCTCGAGGGTGGCAGCGTTTTCGCCGCCGATTCGCCTCGCGCGCTCGAGGTGCTGCTCGCGGAGTTCGCTCGCACCGGCATCAGTGAGGCGATCGAGGCCTACCTCGGCGAAGCGGCATTCCTGTCGGTGGGAAAAACATCTTTGCGCCGTGTCGATCCTGGCATCCCCACCGGGTGGCATCAGGACGGGGCCTTTCTGGGCGAGCACATCCGCACGGTAAATCTCTGGGTCGCGCTGAGCGACTGCGGCGAGGAAGCACCGGGGCTCGATCTTCTTCCGCGGCGCGTGGATCACCTGTGCGAACGCGGGACTCACGGCGCCCATTTCGACTGGAGCATCGGCAATCCCGTGGTGGAGGCGCTGGCAGGGGTCACGCACACACCCGTCATCAGCCCCCGATTCAAAGCGGGTGATGCGCTGCTATTCGACCAGCTCTTCGTACACCGCACCGGCATCCATCCGGGGATGAGACGCCCGCGCTACGCGATCGAAGCCTGGCATTTTGCCGGCTCCACCTTTCCCGCGAAGCAGATCCCCATCGCACGGGATCCGCGCGCCAACCACCCGCCGGGAAGCGCCCCGGCACGGGGAATCTGAGGCCATGCACGACTCCGCACTCCGCGCCGGCGAGCAGTTCTTCGCACGCTATCTCACACAATCCGCGCCACGCATTCTCGACGTGGGCGCGCGTGACGTGAACGGCTCGCTGCGCAGCCGGGCGCCTGCGGGCGCGGAGTACGTCGGCGTCGACATCGAAGCCGGCGCAGGCGTCGATCAGGTGCTGGAAGATCCCTACCTGTTGCCATTCGCCCCGGGCAGTTTCGATGCGGTGGTATCCACCTCCTGCTTCGAGCACTCGCCGTTCTTCTGGCTTGCCTTCGCCGAGCAGTTGCGGGTGCTGCGCGAGGGCGGCTTCGCGTACATCAGCGCGCCGGCAAACGGCTGGTACCACGGTTATCCCTTCGATCACTGGCGCTTCTACCCTGATGCAGGTCTCGCGCTGGAGGCCTGGGGCCGCCGCGCCGGGCACGCCGTGAGCCTGGTGGAATCCTTCATCGCGCCGCAGCAGGACTCCATCTGGAACGACTGCGTGATGGTCTTTGAATGCCGCCACGCGCCGGGCCCGCGCGAGCGCTTCCTGCACGAGGATTTCGAGGGTGCGTACAACATCCGTCGATTCGATCGCGAGGGGCTGCAGAACCTGCAGGTGCTGACCGAGGACGAGCGCAGGATCGCAGACCTGGAACTCAAGGTGTCGGTGCTGGGCCGGCGTCTGCGTGAGCAGAAGGGCTGATGGCATGAGCAACCCGGCACCGGCGAGCGGCAGTGAAAAACAGGCGTCGGGCGCGCATCGGCGCCCCAACCTGCTGCTCATCATGACCGACCAGCAACGGGCCGATGCCGTGGGGTACGCCAACCCGCTGTTCACCGAAACCCCGGCGCTGGACGCACTTGCCCGCAAGGGCACGTGGTTCTCCAACGCCTACAGCGCCTCCACCACCTGCGTGCCTGCCCGCTCTGCGTTGCTCACCGGGATTTTCGATCACAGGTTGCCTACGGTGTCGCGGGGGCGGGCCCTGCGACCCGGGTATTGGAACATGGCGCACGCATTGCGAGCGGCCGGGTACCGGACCGGGCTGTTCGGAAAGATGCACCTCGTTCCGGTCAAGGCCGGGCACGGCTTCGATGTGCATCGCGCCTGCGAACACCTGACCAGACACGCAGGCTACCCCCCGGAAGAAACCGACGACTACCGGCATTGGATCGAATCGAAAGGGCTGGTAGACCGCCGTTTCGATACCAACCCGGATTTGCGCTTCCCCTACGAAGAGTCCCTGCACCCTGCCTCGTGGATCACGGACGAGGCGGTCTCTTTCGTGAAGGGTGCGTCCGAGCCTTACCTCGCGGTGGTTTCCTACACCGGCCCGCATACGCCGTACGATCCTCCGGAACCCTGGGCATCACGCTACCCCGCGTCGGCGCAAATGCTGCCCCCGGACGGTTTCCATGTGAACTCGAGGCTTCCGGATTTCTTCCTCGACGTCCTGGAGCACAAGAAGGATTCGTTCTTCAGCTTGCAGCGCGTCGCAGAGATGCCTGCAACCAGAGTACAGGCACAACTGGGCGCAATCCGCGCCCTTATCGGGCATATCGACCACAACATCGCACGCCTGCTGGAGCACGTTGACCTCTCGAACACCCTGGTCTGCTTCACCTCGGACCACGGCGACTACGGCGCACACCGCGGCCTGCTCGGGAAGATTCCGTGGATTCCCTTTGATGATCTCGCCAAGGTGCCGCTGTTCTACGCCGGCGCGGGCGTGACACCCGGGCAGCGCATCGATGCACCCGTGCAGAGTTCGGACGTGGCGCTCACGTTCCTGGAGGCCGCGGGCGCGCTGCCGGAGGCGCAGGCCCTTTTCGACTCACGCAGCCTGCTCGGCGTACTCGGGGGAGAACAGCCCGACGCCCAGCGCACCGTGCATTCCGCGCTCTCGATGGGCTGGCCGATGGTGCGGCGCGGGCGCTTCAAGATGATCGTGCGCCTCTTCGACGGGCTGCTGCTCTTCGATATGGAGGAGGATCCGGGCGAGACGACGGACGTCGCCGCGCAGCATCCCGCGATCACGGAAGAGTTCACGGCACTCGTGCGGGAACAGCCGTTCCGCCCGCGTCTCGACCTCTGGGCCGACCCCGACGCTCGCGACGAGGAATGGCTCGCAGGCCAACCCGGGGCCAAGCCCTGAATCCGCAGCGCATGCGCTGTACCTTGCGCCGCGGCGCAGCCCGCGGCTAGTCTTCGTTCCGACGCTGATCGCAGCAACCGTCGCGTCCCCGTCGCCCTGCAACACGCCATCCGGAGACGCCGTGCACCCACTTCGCGGAGCCATTGCCATTGTCGGCGCAGCCGATACCGCTGTAGGCATCGTGCCGGGCATGAGCGCCACAGAACTCTGCGTCGACGCTGCGCTGCGCGCGCTGGGCGACGCGGGCCTGCGCAAGGATCAGGTGGACGGGCTGATCACCTGCAACGCGATGGCCGAGCCGTGCATGTACCACGCCGAGACCATCGCCGAGTACCTGCAGATCTTTCCGCGCTACTGCGTGAGCGCCGCCACTGGTGGCGGCACCACCTTTGCCGCGCTGCACCAGGCCGCGAGCGCGATCATGGCAGGGCTCTGCCACACGGTGCTGATCACCATGGCAGACAGCCTGCGCAGCGGCATGTCGCGCGATCAGGCCATGAAGACCCAGTCCTCCTGCGGGCATCCACAGTTCGAGTCGCCCTACGGACCCACGGTGCCCTCGCTGTACGCACTCATCGCCCGCGCCCACATGGCCGCCTACGGCACCACTGCAGAGCAGATGGCCGAGGTGGCGGTGGCTTGCCGTGCGCACGCCGCCTTGCACCCCGGCGCGCAGATGCGTGAGCCGATCAGCGTGCAGGATGTGCTCGCCTCGCGCCTGATCGCAGATCCGCTGCATCTCCTCGACTGCTCGCTGGTCTCCGACGGCGGCGCGGCCGTCATCGTCACCTCCGCAGACCGCGCGCGCGATTTTCCCCATGCACCCGTGTACCTGCTGGGCATCGGCGAGGGGCACAGCCACGAGCACATCAGCCAGGCGCACAGTCTCACTACTTCGGCCGCGCGCGAGGCCGGGGAGCGGGCCTATGCGATGGCGGGACTGGGGCCGTCGGACATGCAGTTCGCGCAGCTCTACGATTGCTTCACGCCCACCGTTCTGGTGGAGCTCGAAGACCTCGGTTTCTGTGGCGTCGGCGAATCCGGCCCCTTCGTGCAGGAAGGCCATATCCGGCTTGGCGGGCGCATCCCGGTGAACACGCACGGCGGGCTTCTGTCGCATTGCCACCCGGGCAACCCCGGTTCGATGTTCGCGCTCACCGAGTCCGTGCTCCAACTGCGCGGCGCCGCCGGTGCCCGCCAGATCCAGGGCGCGAAGGTGGGTCTGGCGCACGCACAAGGCGGCATCATGTCGAGCCACGCCACGATCATCCTCGGCACGGAGCGCAACTGATGGACGCCCACGCCGGCAAGCATTTCCCGCGGCCCACGCCCGTCTCACGCCCCTACTGGGAGGGCTGCCGCGAGGGGCGCCTGCTGCTGCAGCTCTGCACAGGCTGCAACAGGCACCAGTTCTACCCGCGCATCCTCTGCAGCCACTGTGGCGCAAGCACGCTCGCGTGGGCGCAGGCCTCGGGGCACGGCACGGTGCAGAGCTACACCGTGGTGCGCCGCCCGGTATCGCCCGGCTATGCCGCCGACACGCCCTACGTGATCGCGCTGATCGCGCTCGCAGAAGGGCCGGTGATGATGAGCAACGTGGTCGGCTGCGCGCCTGAAGATGTGAGTGTCGGCATGCCTGTCGAGGTGCTCTTCGAGACCTGGTCCGGGGAGATCACCGTACCGAAATTCCGCCCAGTCACTGCCGGAGCCTGACCATGCGCCTGTTGCTGCTTCCCCTTGCCGCGCTTCTCATCGCATTGCCGGCCCGGGCCGTGGAGCCGGTGCCTGCACCCGCGCCACCTGCGGGACCGGTGGTGCTGCTCACCGACCACGCTCTCGATGGCGCGGGCGGCACGCTGAAAGGCGCACGCATCGAGGTGGCCGGCGGCAAGATCCGCTCGCTCGCGGCGGCCGAAGGCAAGGGCACAGTGATCGATCTGCGCGGCTACACCGTGCTGCCGGGATGGATCGACGTCCACGTGCACCTCGACTCCCACTTCGACGCGAAAGGCCGCATCGCCAACTCGACGGAGGCGCCCGCCGACTGGGCCATGGGCGTGGCGGGAGCCGCATGGGATTCGCTGATGGGCGGCTTCACCACCGTGCAGTCGGTGGGGGATTACTCCGAACTTCCGTTGCGCAACGCCATCCGCGACCACGGATTCCCCGGGCCGCGCGTGCTCACCTCGCTCACCTGGATCGAGGGCGACGCCAGGATGACCGACGACGAGCTGCGCGCCATCGTGCGCAAGCGCAAGGCCGACGGCGCGGATCTGATCAAGATCATGGCCTCGATGAGCCAGCGCGTGGGCGCAGGCCCCACGTTCACCGAGCATCAGCTGGGCGTGCTCTGCGAAGAGAGCCACGCGCAGGGGCTGCGCGCGATGGTGCACGCCTACCGCTCGCAGGTGGCCGTGGCGGCACGCGCGGGCTGCGACCAGATCGAGCACATGACCTACGCCACCGATGCCGAGATCCGCGAGGCGGCTGCAAAGAATGTGTTCCTCAGCCCGCAGGTGGGGCTGGTGGTGCAGAACTACCTCGAGAACAAGGATCGCTACCTTGGCGAGGGCAACTACACCGAGGCCGGCATGCAGACCATGAAGCGGGACATGCCCGAGGACTTCCGCGTATGCAAGCTGGCCGCCGCCATCCCGGGCGCGAAGCTGGTCTTCTCCACCGACGCCACCGCAGGCGCACACGGGCGCAATGCGGATGAATTCCTCGGTCGCGTCGAATACTGCGGTCAAACCGCAATGCAGGCGCTGGTATCGGCAAACGCCGTGGCCGCCGATTCGCTCGGCATGGGCGATCGTCTTGGCCGCCTGAAAGAAGGCTTCGAGGCCGACATCATCGCCATCGAGGGAGATCCGCTACGCGACCTCGGCGCAGTGCGACGGGTGGCCTTCGTCATGCGTGGCGGCGTGATCTACAAATGGGCAGGCAGCAAAGAAGGCAATGCTCACTGAGCCATAGAGCGACGCCACCGCTTACAATCCGCGCTGCATCACAGCGCAACCGGCGCCCATCCAGGGGCAGCGACAATCGGGAAGCCACAGGCATGCAGAACACGATCAGGCAGGTTCTCAAGACCACCCTCCTCGCAGGGGGATTCGCGGCCGCCGCGGCTCTGGCCGAGCCGCCCGTCCTCACCGCAGAGGTGAGCGACACCGCGGTGCTCACCATCGGCAAACCGCACCGCTTCTACACCATGGCCTACGATGGCGGCGCCGTGATCTTCGACGGCGACAACGGCCGCATCGAAGGCCTGGTTCCGATGGCCATGAACGCCACCCTGGACTTCTCGGCAGACAACACCCGCATCTACGTGGGCGAGACGATGTACACGCGGGGCAACCGCGGTGACCGCATCGACCTTCTCTCCATCTACGACGCCAGCACGCTGAACCTGCTGAAAGAAATCCCCGTGCCGCCGCGTGCGCCGGTGAACATGAAGTACAACAACATGAGCCTCAGCCCCTCCGGGCAGCGCGCGTACATCTACAACCTGCACCCCGCCACCTCCATCACCTGGGTCGATCTGAAACAGGAAAAGGTCGGCGGCACGGTGGAAGTTCCCGGCTGCACGATGGCCTTCGCCTGGGGCGAAACCGGCGTGTCCTCGGTGTGCGGCGACGGCTCGCTCGCCATGGTGACGGCACCGGATGCGGGCGCCGCCACCGTGACGCACACCAAACGCTTCTTCGATGCCGCGGTGGATCCCGTCTTCGACAACAGCCTCTACGACAACACCACCGGGCGGGCTGTGTTCCTGTCCTACACGGGCCTGATCCACGAGGTGGAACTGAGCGCCAAGCCCGTCATCTCGAAGCCCTGGTCGGTACAGGTCTCGGCCGGTTACAGCGCTGCGGGCACCGGCACCGACGAACTCGCCTGGCGCCCGGGCGGCCGCCAGCCCATCGCCTGGCACAAGGCGAGCGACAAGCTCTACGTGCTCATGCACACGGGCCCCTACTGGTCCCACAACGACACCGCCACCGAGATCTGGGTACTCGACCGCAAGACCCACGCCCTGCTCAATCGCTGGCCCTCGCCCATGGCTACACGCAGCATCAGCGTGAGCCAGGACGCGCAACCGCAGCTGTATCTGGTGAGCATGGAGGCCCCTGCCATCGTGATGGACGCCAACACCGGCGAGGTGCTGCGCAGCATCGAGGCGGGCCTTGCCGAAGCCACCACGCAGGCGGGGCACTGAGGCATGCCCTCGTTGCCGGTTGATGCACTGCTGGCGCTCCGGGTGCTGCTTGCGCTGGTCTTCCTCGTGGCCGGTGCGGGCAAGCTTGGCGCGCGCGAGGAACTCGAAGGCGTGATCGCCAACTACCGCGTGCTGCCCCGCGCGCTCGCGGCGCCCATCAGCCACCTGCTCGGGCCCTTGGAACTGCTGATCGGGCTCGCGCTCCTTGCAGGCCCTCTGGCAACACCTTTTGCCGAAGCCGCTGCCGCACTCATGCTGGGGGCCTTCGCCCTCGCCATGGGCATCAACCTGCGTCGCGGACGGGCCCACATCGATTGCGGCTGTTTCCGCGGAACGTTGCGCCAGACCCTGCGTCCGGAACTGGTGCTGCGCAACCTCCTGCTCCTCACGGCAGCGGCCACCTGCGCGCTGCTTCCCGTACGCGACGCCAGCGCGTGGCAATTGGTGAACGGCACCCTGGGCGGCATCGCGCTCTTCGTGCTGCTGCAGGGCATGAACACCCTCTGGGCGATCGACACACGCGCCGTCCTCTCGAGCGGCAAGCCGGCGTGGGCACAGCGGGGTGGCGTATGAGCGGGGCACTGGTGTCACAGACGGTGCTGTGGGTGGTGGTGATCCTGCAGGGCGTGGCCATCCTCGCGCTTGCACGCCAGATCGGCGTGCTGCACGAGCGGATCGCGCCGGCAGGGGCACTGATGAGCGGATCAGGCCCGGGCGTTGGCGAGCAATCGCCGCGCATCGAGGTCCACGCCTTGGGCGGCAATGCCATCACCGTGGGCGGCACCCTGGCGGAGGGACGTCTGCGCCTGATGCTGTTCGTGTCCTCGGCATGCCCCATCTGCAAGAAACTCATCCCGATCGCGCAGAGCTTCGCACGGAGCGAGCGCATCGAGGTGCTGTACATGGGCGACGCCGATGCCGCCGAGCAGCGTGAGCTGATGCGCCAGTTCGGCATCGACGAGCGCAGCTTCGTCAATGGTCCGGACGTGGGCATGGCATTCCGTGTCGACAAACTTCCTTACGCGGTGCTGCTCGACCACACCGGGCGCATCGCCTCCAAGGGTCTGGTGAACAGCCGCGAGCATTTCGAGAGCCTGGTGATCGCGCGCGAAAGCGGCTATGCCAGCATCCAGTCCTATCTCTCAGCACAAGCCAACGCGGCAGATGCCGCACAGGGGAACACGCGTGCCTAAGCCCATCCTCGACACCTTGAGCGAAGGTCTCACCCGCCGGCTGGCGGGCTTCTCCTCGCGCCGCAGCTTCCTCTCCAGGCTGGGCACCGTGATGGTGGCAGCGCCCGCACTGCCGCTGCTGCCGGTGGCGCGCGCCAGCGCCGCAACCAAGCCCTCGGAGGGCGTTACGGAGTTCGAGCGCCACGCCCAGGCCACGGACCCGGAAAAATGCGATTACTGGCGCTACTGCGCCATCGATGGCGTGATCTGCGGCTGTTGCGGCGGTGGCGTGCACACCTGCCCTCCCGGTTCGGAGCCCTCACCCATCGCCTGGATCGGCACCTGCCGCAACCCGGAAGACGGCCGCTCCTACGTGATCGCCTACCGTGACTGCTGCGGCAAGCCCGCGTGCAAGGCGCCCGCCTCCTGCAATTGCCACAGCGTGGACCGGGAAATGCCCACCTACAGGACGCAGCTGAACAACGACATCATCTGGTGCTTCGGCAACGCCTCCGCCACCTACCATTGCTCCTCCGCTGCACTCGTGGGGCTGGCGAATCCCTCATGAGATCGGTACTTATCGCCTGCTCCCTGATCGCTCTCGCAGCGGGCACGACGGCTCGCGCAGCAGACGGCGCTGCGGTGTTCATGCAGAACTGCCTGATGTGCCATCAGTCCGCAGGCGCGGGGCTGGCGGGCCAATTCCCCCGGCTGGCAGGACGGGTAGGCGCGATCGCAGCCGTACCCAAGGCGAGGCCCTACCTGGTGCAGGTTCTCAGCTACGGCATGAGCGGCAACGTCACGGTAGACGGACAGCCGATCATGGGCATGATGCCCGCCTTCGCCCAGATCCCCGACGCCGATGTCGCCGCAGTGCTCAATTACCTGATGACGCTGGGCAAGGCGCCGCGCAAGGCCCCTGCGCCTTTCAGCGCCGAAGAGGTGCAAGCGGTGCGCGCAGGCCAGGCACTCTCCGCCACCGATGTGCACGCTGCACGCGCAACTCTGGGCATCGCCAAGATCGCCCCATGAAGCGGTGGCTACCCTGCCTGCTGGCACTTGCCACATCGACGGCAGTGGCGGCGGAGCCTGCGGCCATACCCAGCTTCAGCAAGGTCCAGAGCGACTACCTGCTCGCCTGCGGCGGATGCCACGGCGAGAACGGCATATCGAATTCCCGCCTTGTGCCTGATCTTGCCGGCCTGGTGGGCTATTTCCTGAACACCTCCGAGGGGCGCCACTATCTGGTCGGACTGCCCAACGTGGCCACCTCCGCGCTGGACGACGAGGCCCTCTCGGACGTACTGAATTTCATGGTGTGGGAGATAGGCGGAACGAGTGCACCTGCAACTGCAGAGCGCTTCACGGCCTCCGAGGTGGGTGCCTTGCGTGCGCATCCGTTGAACGAAGTGAGCCTGAAAGATCTGCGGCGCCGGCTGGTCGAGACGCTGGTGGCCGAGTACGAGGCGCCGCCTTCGCTACGGTACTACGGCAACACGACACCGTAGGCTGCTGTCGCGGGCATGGCCCGCTCCTACGGACGGCGACTGCTGCTGTCGCGGGCATGGCCCGCTCCTACGGATGACGGCTGCTGCTGTCGCGGGCATGGCCCGCTCCTACGGATGACGGCTGCTGCTGTCGCGGGCATGGCCCGCTCCTACGGGTGACGACTGCTGCTGATGTCGCGGGCATGGCCCGCTCCTACGGACGGCGACTGCTGCTGTCGCGGGCATGGCCCGCTCCTACGGATGACGACTGCTGCTGTCGCGGGCATGGCCCGCTCCTACGGATGACGACTGCTGCTGTCGCGGGCATGGCCCGCTCCTACGCATATGGCCCGGCCGTAGGAGGGGGCCATGCCCCCGACGGACTGTCGCGGGCATGGCCCCTCCTGCGTGGCGGGGCGTAGGGCTCAGCGGCCCTCTTTCTCCATCATCTTCTCGACCATGCTGCTCGGCACTTCGGAGTAGCGATCGAACTCCATGGTGAAGGTGCCGCGACCGCTGGTGGCCGAACGCAGGAAGCTGATGTAACCGAACATCTCGGCGAGCGGCACGAAGCCCTGCACGAAGGACGAGGTGCCCTTCTGGCCCTGCTCCACCACCTGGCCCCGACGGCGGTTGATATCGCCGATCACATCGCCGAGGTAGTCGGAATCCACCACCACCTCGATGCGCATCATCGGCTCGAGGAGCTTCGGACGGCTGAGCTTGTGGGCCTCGCGGAAGGCTGCACGACCCGCGATTTCGAAGGCCAGTGCCGAGGAGTCGACTTCGTGGAATTTGCCGTCGAGGAGAGTTGCCTTGAAGTCCACGACTTCGTAGCCCGCCACCTGACCGGATTTGCACTCGGTGCGGATCGCGTGCTCGACCGAGGGGATGTACTCGCGCGGGATGCGGCCGCCGCTGACTTCGTCAACCCACTGTACGCCAGAACCCGTCTCGCCCGGCTCGAAGCGGATCTTCACCTCGGCGAACTGACCTGAACCACCGGTCTGCTTCTTGTGGGTGTAGATGTGCTCGAGGGAATTGCCGAAGGCTTCGCGGAAGCTGACCTTGGGCTTGCCCATGTTGGCATCCACGCCGAGCTCGGTGCGCATGCGGTCGATGGTGACCTCGAGGTGGAGTTCGCCCATGCCGCGGAGCACGGTCTGGCCGGTCTCGTGGTCGACTTCGAGACGCAGCGAGGGATCGGCCTTGGCCATCTTGTAGAGCGCCTGGGACATCTTGTCCTGGTCGCCGCGGGTCTTGGGCTCCACCGACACGCTGATGACGGGGTCGGGGAAGCGCATACGCTCGAGCAGTGCCGGGTGCGCGGGATCGCAGAGCGAGTCACCGGTCTCGGTCTCGCGCATCGACACCAGCGCGCAGATGTCACCGGCGCGGGCTTCATCGATGTCCTTGGTCTGGTTGGCCTGGACTTCCACGATGCGGCCGACGCGCTCTTTCTTGCCGCGGGTGACGTTCGCAAGGCTGTCGCCCTTCTTGATCACGCCGGAGTAGATGCGGATGAAGGTCAGCGAGCCGAACTGGTCGTTGATGACCTTGAATGCCAGCGCGCGGGCGGGAGCATCATCACGCACTTCCTGCTCGCCGACGTTGTTGCCGTCTTCGTCGACCAGCGAGATACCGCCGTTCTGGCCGGGGTACGGGAGGTAGTCGATGACGGCGTCGAGGAGCTGCTGCACGCCCTTGTTCTTGAACGAGGAGCCGCAGAACACCGGAACCAGCTTGCCGGTCACGGAGCCGACGCGGATGCACTCCTTCAGCTTGGCCATGTCGAACTCGCCGGTCTCGACGTAGTGCATGAAGGCATCGTCGTCCATCGCAAGCGCGGACTCGAGCATGTCTTCGCGCAGCTTGGGAAGGTCGGCAAGCCACTGGTTGTCGGCAGACGAGGCGAACTTGAAGCGGGCTGCGAGCTGGTCCATGGGGACCGTTTCCCAGGGGCTGTCCTTGTCCTCGGCCGCCCAGACGTAGCCCACGCCGGCCACGAGATCGACCATGCCCACGAACTCGTCGTGGCTGCCGATCGGGATCTGGCAGAGCAGCGCGTTGGCGCCGAGGCGCTCGCGGATGCCCTTCACGCAGTGGCCGAAGTTGGCGCCCATGCGGTCCATCTTGTTGACGTAGCAGATACGGGGCACGTTGTACTGGTTCGCGAGGCGCCAGTTGGTTTCGGTCTGCGGCTCCACACCGGCAACGCCGTCGAAGACCACCACGGCGCCGTCGAGCACGCGCAGGCTGCGGTTCACTTCGATGGTGAAGTCAACGTGGCCGGGGGTGTCGATGACGTTGATCTGATAGCCCTTCCACTCGGTGGAGACGGCGGCGCTCTGGATCGTGATGCCGCGCTTGCGCTCCTGCTCGAGGTAGTCGGTGGTGGTGCTGCCTTTGCCGTCCTTGGTGTCGTGGACTTCGATGATCTGGTGCTTGCGACCGGTGTAGTAGAGGACGCGCTCGGTGGTCGTGGTCTTGCCGGCATCGATGTGCGCGATGATGCCGATGTTGCGATAGAGCTTGAGTTCTTTCTGCCTTGCCACGATCGTGTCCTGTAGGTGAGGTCGGGGGGTAATCCAGTGTCACGGGGCGGTAATTCTGCCCCGGCGCAGGCACCGAGCCTGCAAAAACGAGCGCGGACTCTAGCCCTATAGCTGTTACGGGATCAAGGCTAAGGGGCGGCAGAACTTGGCTATTCCCCGTACTCGGGGGCTATGCCCCCCGATCGCAGCCCGGGATCCCGAAACCTCAGGAAGGCTTGCCCCCCACATACCAATCGGACTTGGCCACCTCGGTGAAAATCAGGGTCAGGTATTCGGGCGGAATCTCGAGATGCTTTACGACGGCGGCACTGATGTCCGCGGCAAGGGCATCACGGACCGCCTGGGGGCGTCCTTCCCAGAGTTCGACATGGATGACGGGCATGGATGGCTCCTGTTTTCGGAAAATGTCAGGTTGATCGGGAGTGCTGTGAAGGGGCGGGGCTTGGCCGGGGCCCCGAGGTTGCTGTCGCGGGCATGGCCCGCTCCTACGGGGTCGGGCCGAAATGGGCTGCGAGGTAGTCGATCAGCACGTCGATCTCGTCGTCGCCTACCTTGGCGCCCTTGGCCAGCATGGCATCGACCCTGGCAGACCACTGCGCCGCCGTCAGGCGCGAGGCGGTGATCACGATCGGATCATGGCAGTCGTGGCAGGCACGGCGGGCGATCTCGCGTCCCTCCCCCTCGGGCCAGATCCCGGCCACAGGGTCGGGCGAGGCAAGCTGCACCGCAGGCCCGTCTGCAGACGCGGGCACCTCGGCACAGAACAAAAGCCCCCCCAACATCAGCGCAGACCAGTGGCGCGCGCTCACAAGGAAAACGCCAGCAGCTTCGCTCCGGGCCCGGGGCCGCCGACCGCGATCACCAGGTATTGGCGTCCGCCCACGCGATAGCTCATGGGAGTGCCAGTGGTCATCAGCTCGCCGGTAGGCCAGGTCCAGAGGTCTGCGCCGGTGTCGGAGTCCACCGCATGGACTGCGGTATCTCCGCCACCACCAAACACAAAACCGCCTTTGGTCACCAGAACACCGGCCGAACCCACCGCACCCAGCTTGGCCGGCAGCGTGGCACCGGCGAGCGAGCGGTGGGCGCGGACCCGCGCGTCGTCCCCGAACGGCAGTTGCCAGCGCATGCGGCCCGCGTGCAGATCCAGCGCATCGAGGAAGGCATACGGGGGCTTCAGCACGGGGATGCGGTGCTTCAGGTAGAGCGAGATGGCAGGCGCATCGTTCGGCCCGATATCGGGCACATTGCCGGCGGCGTCGGTGATGTCCGGGTAAATGATCTCCGGAGAATTGTTCACCTTGGCGTAGAGCAGCCCGGTCTCGGGGTCGAAGGCACCACCGCCCCAGGTGGCGCCACCGATCAGGCCCGGGCGCTGCACCGTGCCTTGCAGGCTGGGCGGCGTGAAGAGCGGCCCGAGCCGGGCCTTGGCCAGCACCGCGCGCGCCTCTGCGTTCAGCGCCGGGGTGAGATCCGTGGCGTCATCGATCGTCACGCCCTGCGGCACCAGCGGCGGCAGTCCGGTGGAAAAGGGCTGGGTGGGCCAGGCGCTCTCTCCGGGCACGTCGCTGGGCGGCACGGCGCGTTCTTCGACGGGGAAAAGCGGCTCCCCCGTCACACGGTCGAACACGAAGACGAAACCCTGCTTGGTGAGCTGTACGGCGGCATCCACTGCGCGGCCATCGTGCTTCAGCGTGACCAGCAAGGGAGGCGCGGGAGGGTCGTAGTCCCAGAGCCCGTGGTGAAGCAGTTGCTGATGCCAGACACGCTTGCCGGTGGCTGCATCCAGACACACCAGCGAATCGGCGTAGAGGTTGGCGCCCGGCCGGTTGCCGCCATAGAAATCGTTGCTCGGCGTACCCACCGGGAGGTAGAGGAGACCGCGCGCCTCGTCCACGGTCATCGGCGCCCAGACGTTCGCGTGCCCGGTGCGCGTGTGGGATCCCTTGCCCCATGTCTCGACCCCCGGCTCGCCCTCGCGCGGCACGGTGTGGAAGCTCCACACCAGTTTGCCCGTGCGTGCGTCGAAGGCGCGTACATCACCCGGCGGATCACGCGGATACACCAGCCGATCCGCCACGCCGTTGCCGAGGATCACCAGATCCTTCCACACCACCGGGGGCGAGGTGTTCGTGTAGTGACGCGGGTTCACGGCCCACTGCAGGCCGTCGAGCAGATTCACGGCACCCTTCTGCCCGAAGCCGTCAACCGGCTCCCCGGTGGCGGCATCGAACTGCAGCAGGCGGTCGCGGGAATTCATGAACACGCGGAGCTTGCCGTTCGTGCCGTCGCGCCACAAGGCCACACCGCGGTGCACGAAGCCGGTGCCGTTGGGCGGCTGTCCGGCACGGTAGGCGCCGGGATCGCGGGACCAGATCTCGCGGCCGGTGGCGGCATCCAGCGCCACCACGCGGTTGTAGGGCGTGCTGAGGTACATCACCCCGCCCACCACCAGCGGCGTGGCCTCGAACATGCCGGGCGAGGTCACGAACTCGGGCTTCGGCACTTCGCCCGTCTCCCAGCTCCACGCGAGCCGCAACGTCGAGACATTGCCCCTGTTCACATCATCGAGCGGAGAGTACTTGCTGCCACCTGCGTCGCCGCCGTAGACCGGCCACTCGACGTCGGGCAGCGGCGCTGCGCTGGCGAGCGATGCCAGCAGTGAGAGAAGAAGGCCTGCGGTGCGGGCAAAAACCGGCGGGATGCGCTGCATGATGTCCTCGTGCTCCAAGACCGGAATCGCATACGGCAGCCGTCTGCGCGCGGTTCGGGTCGCAGTGTATCCGGGAGAGCCGCGATGTGCCGCCCCCTGCCACAGCCGATATGCTGCAGTCTCCGACGCATCCGAGCACAACGCATGCAGCACGCGCCAAACGCCCTGGCCGCCGTCGCTTTGACGGCACTGGCAACTGTTCACGGCCTGGCGTCTGCGGCAGAGACGACGGCACCCGATCCGGTCGCACGCAGCTACCGCTTCCTGGTGACACCCCGCGACCACGGCGGCGTGCTCTACACCGCCACCGCGGGTGCCCTGTCGGGCAGGCGGCTGCCCTTGAGCTTCGTCGACGACGCGCGCTACTGGGGCGAACGCGTGTGCCGGTTCCCCGCCGGGGACTGCGCCGCGCAGCTGCGCTACAACCCGGGCGACTACCGCGTCTCGCCCGATGACAACGCCGCCGGCGACCTGCTCACCGAGCGCGTCAACATGCACTCCGGCACCAACCTCTACGATGCCGCCACCTGGCAGATCGCCGTGGTGCTGGGAGCGCCCGCAGGTCTCGCAAACGACGCCTACGCTCTGGCCTCCAACCAGAATCTGCTGCTGAAGGCCGGGCACCACGGCAATGCCAGCGAGGCGTCCGAGGGCATGCTCCGCGCCCTGACGCACGGCGATACCTTCGTCTACAACGGGCAGCGCATCCGTGATCCCGCTGCGGCGTACGCATTCCGCATGATCCCGCGCAGCTGGCTCTCGCCGGACCCTCTTCTCGAGGCAGGCACCGACGGGCGATACGACGCCCTGATAAAAACCTCTGGCCTGCCGCACGACAACCCGGCTTACCGGCCGGGGCTGGCCAGCTGGACCGATTACAAGCCCGTCACCGGCGAGAACGTCTGGGCCTTTCTGCTCGGCCCGCTGCACGCGGCGCGGCTCCACTACCCGGGCGCGCGGCTGCCCTTCTCCGAGCCTGCCATCCGCAACGCACTGCCGCTGCTCGGCACCTTCGCGGCGATGCAGTCGGCGCTGGGCGGCGTGTACTACGCCCCCGCCGGCACCGTGCAGAACCAGGGCAAAGAACTGGTGGATCCGTATTTCGTCTCGGTGGAAAACAACTTCTCGCTCTATGCCGGGCTGCAACTGCTGGACGACACACTCGCCACCACGCTGCTCCACGACGCAACGCTGGCCAGTGCAGACCGGAAGAGGATCGCGCTCGTGCAGCAGCAACTGCAGGTGCTGTTGCACGGCGGCACGCACGCCAGCGGCAAGCACACCGCCGGCCTGCAGGAGTTCCTGCGCCGCAATGCCTGGAAAGACGGCAGCTTCGTGCAGGGCGGTCGCGCCAACGCCCCCGATGCCGCCGCACCCTGGGTACCCACCGCCGGGCCGCGAGCCGTGGACGTGGTGACCTGGGGCATCGCCACACTGGGCGCGGACACCTTGGACAGTTGGTACGGCGCAGGCAGTGCCTTCCGCGCATGGCAGGACATGAAAACCTGGGGCGCTTACGGCAAGGGCCGGCAGCTGCTCGGCGTCGGCTTCTCGGACATCGACGGCAATGGCATCGACGCGAACGGCGAGTACCGGGCGGGGATCATCTCGTCCGAGTGGACCGCCGGCGCCATCACGGCTGTGCGCGAGATGATCTCGCACTACGCCTCGCTTGACCCCCGGGATCCTGCCGCGGTGCAGGCGCGTGACTGGCTGGCGCAACTTCGCCCAGACGAGCAGGGAATGCTGGAAGGTCTGGACGGCTTGCGCCTCGACCGCGTGCCCGGGGCGGGTTTCGTGGAGATTCTCGCGGCAGGCAACCAACCCTACCTCTACGCCAACCGCCGCGCGCTGGTGCCCTTTGGCTGGTATGCCAACCCCTTGCCGAGCACCTGCGCCACGGCCTGGCGTGTGATGCTGGCGCGGAACTTCAATCCGCTCGCGATTCGCAAGGCGTCGCCGTGACCGCAGCGATGGCCTGATCGATCTGTCGCTCCACGCCGTCCCGGAAACCCTCGAAGCGGGCGGCGATGCGACCCTCGCAATCGAGCACGACCGTCACCGGCATGGCGTGGACATCGTAGCTGTCGGCAATGCGGCCCGTCGGATCCGAGACCATCGCCAGCGTGGGCGCGCGGCGCGCCGCGAACTCGCGTGCCTTGGGGACGTCCTCGTCGATGTTCACGCCCACCACCTGCAAGCCTTTTGCCTCGTAGCTCGACTGCAGCCGCGCCGAGGCCGCGAGTGCCCGCCAGCAGGGCGCGCACCAGGTGGCCCAGAAGTCGAGGAGCATCGGGACGCCGCGGTGACCGGAGAGCGTGAAACTGCCCTCGGTGTCCAGACGTGGCGCGGTGAAGTCCGGCGCTGTGCGCGAGGCGGGCGCGGGTGCGGCCACGGCGGCGCTGGCGGCGAATGCCAGCAGTAAGGTGAGCGCGCGGACGTGGCCGGATCTCATGCAGGGCGTCTCCTTCAGAGGAGCCGCGAGTATGCCATGCACCCGATGCCTTCACCGTGGGACGGGGCCATGCACCCCGACCCGGCGCACGATCCCGAGATCCACCGCTGCTGTCGCGGGCATGGCCCGCTTCTACCGACATGCATGCGCCGCATCGCGCGGTCGCGGGCATGGCCCGCTCCTACCGATATGCACGCGCCGCATCGCGCGGTCGCGGGCATGGCCCGCTTCTACCGACATGCATGCGCCGCATCGCGTAGGAGGGGGCCATGCCCCCGACGCGGCGCCGGGTCCGGCAACCACCGCTGCTGTCGCGCGCATGGCGCGCTCCTACCGACATGCGTGTATCGCGCGCTGCGCTCACGTGTCGTTGCCAGCGTCTCGCCGCGCGCGTAGTGTGGTCTGGCGCCGGGCGATTCACGTCCGCATCACTCCGGAACCCACGATGCAAAGACTTCACATGCGATTCCTGTTTGCGCTTCTCGCCGCCGCAACGCTTGCGACCGGCTGCTCCGAACGGGGCAAAGTCACGGAGCTCAAACAGCTCGACGGCCTCGAAGTAGGCCTGCCCACGGGCACCGTTGCAGACCAACTCGTACTCGCGAAACTGCCTCAGGCAAAGATCAAATACTTCAACAGCGCCCTCGATGCCGCGATGGCGGTGAAAACGGGCAAGGCCGATGCCGCCGCCTACGACGAACCCATCCTGCGCAACATCGCCGCCAAGGTGCCAGGGCTCACCGTGCTCGCCGAGCCCATCTCCGTCGACCAGTACGGTTTTGCCATGCGCCAGGGTGATACGGCGCTGAAAGGCGCAGTCGACAGCCTTGTCGCCGAGATGAAGGCAAACGGCGAGTACGAGCAGATGCGTGCGCGCTGGTTGCCCGCGCAAGGCGCGCCGGCCGCCATGCCCGCGATCCCCGCCGGCACCGGCGAGGTGCTGCGATTCGGTACTGCTTCGGTTACCGAGCCCTTCTCCTTCGTCGACGGCTCGCAGCAGGTGGTGGGAATGGACGTGGAACTCGCCGCGCGCGTGGCGCAGCGTCTCAACCGCCGGCTCGAGGTCGTGAACATGGACTTCGGCGGCATGATCCCGGCGCTGATCGCCGGCAAGGTGGACCTGATCGGCGCCTGCATCACTATTACAGACGAGCGCAAGAAATCCGTGCTCTTCTCCGAGCCCTACTACACCGGCGGTATCTCGGCGCTGGTAAGGCAATAAGGACATGCCATGACGCTGCCCCTCACCAAGGAGCACATCGTCGCCCCGCCCGGCTTCAACCGCTGGCGCGTGGCGGCGGCCTCCGTCTCCATCCACATCTGCATCGGTTCGGTGTATGCGTGGAGCGTGTTCAACCCAGCGCTCACGCGGGCGCTCGGCGTGGTGGCACCGGCGGCCGATGACTGGACCCTGGGCAGCGTGGTGTGGATTTTCTCGGTGGCGATCGTCTGCTTGGGGCTATCGGCGGCGCTCGCAGGCAAGTGGCTGGAGCGTGTAGGGCCGCGGCTCGTCGGTCTGGTGGCCACGCTGTGCTGGTGCGGCGGATTCCTGATCGGTGCGCTCGGCATTCACCTGCATGAGCTGTGGCTGCTGTACCTGGGTTATGGCGTGATCGGCGGCATCGGGCTGGGGCTCGGATATGTATCGCCCGTCTCCACGCTGATCCGCTGGTTCCCTGACCACCGCGGGATGGCAACAGGTCTTGCGATCATGGGTTTCGGTGGCGGCGCAATCATCGGTGCACCGTTGAAAACCTGGCTGCTGGGCCACTTCTCGCGTGCACCCGAGTTCGTGGGCAGCGTCGATGTGCTGCAACTCGTCACCGAGCAGGGGCGGCAGTTCGCCGTCACGGCAGCCGGACAGGTCGAGGTGGTGGTGGCAACGGCAGCGCAGGCCGCGGCTCTGCCCGGCGGCGGCGCGGCAGGCGCTTATGCGGTGGGCACGGGAAGTACGGGGGCGGCAGCCACCTTCCTGGTGCTTGCCGCGCTCTACGTGGTGGTGATGGGCATCGCGGCCTTCAGCTACCGCGTACCCGCGGCCGGCTGGTTGCCGACGGGCTGGACCCCGCCCGCAGAGGCGGATTCGCACGGCATGATTTCGACGCACCACGTGCACGCCGACGAGGCCATCTTCACGCCGCAGTTCTGGCTGCTGTGGGTGGTGCTCTGCTTCAACGTCACGGCAGGCATCGGTGTGCTCGGCGTGGCCAAGACCATGATGGGCGAGATCTTCAGCAGCGCCATGCCCGTGCTGGTGACCGCGGGCTTTGCCAGCGCATATGTGCTGATGATCTCTGTCTTCAACATGGCGGGGCGTTTTGCCTGGGCTTCCGCCTCGGATGCCATCGGGCGCAAGAACACCTACCACTGCTTCTTCGTGCTGGGTCCGCTGCTCTATCTCTCGCTGCCGTGGTTCGCCTCGATGGCCGGCGAGGGTGCGTGGGCACTGTGGGGCTTTTACGCGGCGACGCTTCTGATCTTCACGATGTACGGTGGTGGCTTTGCCACGATCCCGGCATATCTCGCGGATCTTTTCGGCACGCTGCACGTGGGCGCGATACACGGGAGGCTGCTCACGGCGTGGTCGGTGGCGGGCGTCCTCGGCCCGTTCGCGATCACGCAACTGCGCGAGCGCTCGGTGATGGAGGCCGTGCACACGCTGGCGGCCAAGGTCGATCCCGCTGCCTTCGCCGCGAGTTTTGGCGCGCCTGTCTCGAGACTCGATGAACTCGTGCGGGCGAACACCGTCACCATCGAAAAACTGATGGCTCTGGTGCCCGCAGGCACGCCGGACCCGGGCGCAGGCCTCTACAACTCCACCATGTACGCCATGTCGGCGCTGCTGGTGGTGGCACTCCTGGCCAATGCACTGATACGGCCGGTGGTGCGCTCGCATTACGTCGAGAACGCGCCGCATACGGGGTGATTTCCGGGGTCAGGCTCGGCCCGCGTGGGCGTGACGATGCCGGAGTCGATCTCTTGTCAGCAGGACGATTGGAGCAACAGCGATGACCGTCGACATCAACGCCATCACGCCCCTCACGCTCTCGCGCGAACTGGTGCGCACGGTCTACAACGTCGCGCAGGGGCCGGACACAACGCTTGCCGATCTGCCACTGCTCTCGGCGCGCTGGGTGCTGGGAGCCGCGCCCGGCACCGGGGCGTCGCTCACCTATACCTTCAGCGCAAGCGCACCGGCCTACGACCCCGGCGGTGTCGATTCCGGCACCTACAGCGCCATGAGCGTCGAGGAGCAGGCAGTCGCCGAGTCTGCACTGGGCACCTGGTCTGCGCTGATCGGCGTGACCTTCACGCGCGTGAGTGACCCCTCCTCCGCCGATATCGTTTTCCGCAAGGTCGACATCAGCAATCCCGGCGTTGCGGGCTTTGCCTTCTTCCCGCCACTGGGCGGCGAGATTGCGCAGAACGGTGACGTGTTTCTGGACCCGACGGGCTCAGGATCGCTGTCGGTGATCGTGCACGAACTCGGGCACGCGCTGGGCCTGGGGCATCCCTTCGAGGGCGGCGACCGGCCGGTGCCGGAAGACCTCGGCTTCACCGGCAACCAGCTGCTCTCGATCATGGATTACACAGGGCCTGCGCGCTCTCTCGCACTGACCGTCACCAACGGCGGCTTCGGCTATTCCTACAGCAGCATGGACGAGCCGCAGACTCCGATGCCGGTCGACATCCTCGCGATGCAGATGCTCTACGGCGCGAACCGCGCCACGGCGGCCGGCAACACCACTTACTCCTTCGACGTGGATCCGGTGTTCTACCGCACGCTCTGGGATGGCGGCGGCACGGACCTGATCGACCTCTCCAACCAGGTGAACCCCTGCCTCGTGTCCCTGGTGGGCGGCACCTTCTCGACCATCGCCCTCAGGGATCCGAGGGCGGGGCTCGTGCAGCAACTCGCCGATGGGCTCGCCTCGGTGGCGGACCAGTTCTTCAACGGCACCGACATGCTCGCCATCGCCTTCGACACGGTGATCGAGAACGCGCGCGGCGGCAGCGCCGGTGACCGGCTGATCGGCAACACCGTGAAGAACGTTCTCACCGGCAACGCGGGCAACGACACGCTGGACGGCGCAGGCGGCAACGACAGCCTGATCGGCAGCGCAGGCAACGACAGCCTGCTGGGCGGCGCGGGCAACGACACCCTGAGCGGTGGGCTCGGCACTGACACCCTCGCCGGCGGCGCAGGCAACGACACCTACCTGCTGCCGAGCGGCGACGTGATACAGGAGTCTGCAGGCGGAGGCCTCGACACGGTGCAGAGCGCGGGCAATGCCGTGCTGGCCGCCGAGGTGGAGCAGTTGCTGCTCACCGGCACCGCGAATGTGCGGGGCACCGGCAACACGCTGGCCAACACGCTGGTCGGCAACAGCGGCAACAACCAGCTCTCCGGGCTCACCCAGGCAGACCTGCTGCAAGGCGGCGCGGGCAATGACACGCTGATCGGCGGTTCCGGCAACGACACGCTCACCGGCGGCGCGGGCGCGGATGTGTTCAGCTTCGACGCCCGCCCCTCTGGCGTCACCAACCGCGACACCATCACCGACTTCAACGCTCTTGAAGACTCCATCCGTCTCGACTGCACGATCTTCAGCGCGCTCACGCCGGGAGCGCTGGGAATCGCGCAGTTCGCATCAGGGGCGGGATTGCTGACGGCTCCGGGGCCGGAGGTGCACATCTTCTGCAACACCAG
This sequence comes from uncultured Gammaproteobacteria bacterium, assembly GCA_903928015.1. Lineage (GTDB taxonomy): Bacteria > Pseudomonadota > Gammaproteobacteria > Pseudomonadales > UBA5518 > UBA5518. Next base: position 24,274 of record CAIYPF010000184.1, read on the forward strand.
CACAGGGAATCTCTACTACGACGCGGACGGATCGGCATCCGGCTCGGCGGCCGTGTGTTTTGCGACGCTGGCGAATCCCGCAGACATCAGCGCCGCGGACTTCCTGCTAGTGCCCTGATCCCGTCGCTGTGGCGCCAGCGCGCTCGTAGGCGAGCGCACCACCCACCATGGTGATATCGACCTGCAGTTCGCGCGTATCGGTACCCTCGGCGAACAGGTCTCCCGAGAGCACCACCAGGTCGGCGTCCTTGCCCGCCTCCAGCGTGCCCGTGCGCGCATCCCTGGAGCCCGCCCAGGCATTGCCGCGGGTGTAAGCCGCGATGGCCTGCGGCAGCGTCATGCGCTGGCGCGCGCTCCAGCCCGAAGGCGTCGCGGAATCTGCGAGGTCCTTGCGCGTGGTGGCGGAGTGGATGCCCCACAGCGGATCCACCCGCGTCACCGGCCAATCGCTACCGAAAGCCACCGGCACGCCGGCCGCCAGCAGCGCCTGGAAGCAATTGGTCCAGGCCTCGCGCACGGGGCCCAGACGGTTCATCAGCCAGCGGGTTTCGTCATCGGTGAAGTAGGGCTGCAGCGAGGCCACGATGCGGTGCTCCGCCATGCGCGCCACGGCTGCAGGGCTGGTGACGTAGGCATGCTCGATGCGGAAACGCCGGTCGCGGGCCCCGTTGCGACGCTCGGCCTCGATGAAGGTGTCGATGGTCCAGTCCACCGCCCGATCCCCGATGGCGTGCACGGCCACCTGCAGGCCCGCGGCGTCGGCGGCGATGATCTGCGCGCCCAGTTCCGCAAAATCGTTCTGTGCGATCCCCACGGTATCGGGCTGGTCGCTGTAGGGCGCGTTCATGAGCGCCGTGCGCGCACCGAGCGAGCCGTCCGTGAAGCCCTTCAGCGCGCCCCAGGAATGCCAGTCATCCCCGCGTCCGTTGCGGGCCACGTAGTCGGCAAGGCGAGGCCAGGTCTCGAGCGGCACCGCGCTGTGGACGCGGACCTTGAGGCGGCCGTCCTTGTGCGCGCGCCGGAACGCGGCGAGCGTCTCCCATGTGTCCATGTCGTAGACGGTGGTGACGCCGCGCGCGAGCACATGTGCCTGCCCGGCATCGATGGCCTCGTCCTCGGCCTTCTGCGAGAGCGGCGGGATCTGGTGGAACACCAGGTCGATGGCTTTGTCTTTCAGGATTCCCGTTGGCTCGCCACGGGCGTCGCGATCGATGATGCCGCCCGGCGGGTCGGGCGTCTTTGCCGTGATGCCGGCCAGCGCCAGGGCGCGTGAATTGGCAAGCATCATGTGGCCGTCGAGCCGCGAGATCAGCACCGGCGTATCGCCCGTCACGCCGTCGATCCAGTCGCGCGAGGGGAGGATCCCGCCCCACGGCTCGTGATCCCAGTTGCCCCCGGTGATCCACTGGCCAGGGCGCTGGGCGGCGCGCTCGGCGATGCGCCGCACGAACTCCTCCCGCGTGGTGGCAGGCCGCAGTTGCACCTCGCCGATATCGAGGCCGCCGGAGACGAAATGCGTGTGATCGTCGACGAAGCCGGGCAGCACGCGCCGTCCGTTCAGCGCCACACGGCGCGTATCGGGCCCGGCAAGCCGGGCAATGTCGGCATCCGAGCCCACCGCCACCACCTTGCCCGCACGGATCGCGAGCGCCGTGGGCTCGGTGCCCGCAACAGGGTAAACGTCGGATGTGCCGGTCCAGACGCGCCCGCCGAGCAGCACGGTGTCAGCGGCGGGTACCGCGCAGCCGGCAAGCAGGGAAAGCAGGAGGATCAGGGCAGGACGGCGAAGGGAGTTCATGCGTCTGCGGCCGCAGCAGAAGGACCGGGCCCCCGGCGGGAGGAAACCGCCGGGGGCCTGGTGTGCATCAGCGGAAGGACCGCCGCACGGTCATGCCGAAGGATCGCGGCTGGCTGGTGCGGATGGTGTCGCCGCCGAAATACGTGGCAGCGTTGAAAGGCCGCAACTGCACGACGCGCTGGTCGAGCATGTTGTCTGCGTACAGCGTGAGCTCCCACAGATCGGTGGTGTAGCCCATGCGCAGATCCACCATCTCGTAGTCGGGCTGACGGCCACGGGCACCGTAGCCGTTCTTGTCGGGGAAGGCGTCGCCGTTGTAGTCGTAGCAGCGCGAACCCGGGCAGCCGTCGTTGTCTTTCAGGCGGTTCCAGGAGCCATCGGTGTAGCTGTACTGCAGCCGCACGTAGGCCTCGCCGCCGTCCAGCAGCGCCATCGGCCAGCTGTACTCCAGATACGTGGAGAACTTGAGGTCTGCCGTCAACGGAAGACGCGTGCCGCCGGGCAGGAAGAACGGATTTGCGGTAGGGTCGTTGGGATTGCCGGCGACGATGTCGTCTTTCAGTTCGGCCTTGAAGAGATAGGTCGAGACCAGGCCCGCTGACCAGCCCTCTCCGGTGCTCCACGACAGGTCCATGTCGAAGCCGTCGACCTGCGCATCGCCCAGGTTGGCGATAACGGTCTGGAAGGGATAGCGCACGTCGGTGTTGCCGTCGTTGTCGATGTCCACCGGGGTACAGCAACCCGGGTCGTTCAACTCGAGCTGCATGTCTTGCCAGACCTGGTGGTAGCCGGTGATGTTCAACTGCACCTGGCCCTCGAACCACTGGGATTTGAGGCCCGCCTCCCAGTTCTGGAGGATGTCGGACTCGTACTCCCGCGGAAAGGTGGAGATGAGACCACGCTGCTCGGCGCGGTCGCGGTTGGCGCCGCCCAGACGGAAGCCCTCGGAGTAGAGCGCGTAGACCATGCGGTCGTCGTCGATCTGGTACTTCAAGCCGATCTTGGGCAGCCAGCCGCTCTCGCTGCCATCGCTGGGAACCCAGCGCGGGTCGTTGGTGGAGGGCACGCGCTCGTAGTAGAGCCGGTCGATATCGGCCTTGTACCAGCGGGCGCCGAAGAAGAGTTTCCATTTCTCGGTGAGCGCGTACTCGCCCTCGCCGAAGACCGAGGCATCCTTGCGCTCCCAGCGTTCGCCCGAGCGCCAGTTGATGTCGGTGGGCGCGAGAGGATCCTGGCCGTTGAGTTCGCGGATGGCCTGGAAATGCGCCCAGCGCTCGGTGCGGGTGAAGTCTTTCACCCAGGTGCCGTATTCCCAGTGCTGCTTGGACTCCTGGTAGAAGAAGCCGAGCGTCCAGTCGAGCTTGGAGGTGGAGCCGCCGAAACGCGTCTCGTGGGTCCAGCGGTTGTCTTTCTGGTCCTGACGGAACCACGAGATCGGGTCCGCGTCGTCCACGTCGGTGCCCGTGCCGTTCAGTTCGCAGGCCGTGGCGAAGTCGTAGATGTTGTAGTAGGGCTGGTCGCTCGCGCAGTTGCCGCGGCCATACACGCCG
>CAIYPF010000185.1 GCA_903928015.1 uncultured Gammaproteobacteria bacterium
ACGGCCAGTGGGAGATGGCCATGTTCGGCGCAAGCGACCGCATGCTGGTGGATGGCAGCAAGGACGCGTGGGTGTTCGGGTCGAGCGATGCGCCGCAGACGGTGCCCGCGCCGGGCGCCGCAGAAATTGGTGTCGTATGCATGTGGCACCGATTTCGGCGCAAGCGGCGCGCGAGCGCCTGAACGCTCCGGAAGGTGAGCCGTCGCGGCCCGGGTCCGCGGGACGCAACGGCGTCGCGGGCGGATTCGGGCGGATTCGGGCGGATTCGGGCGGAAGATGTTGCTTCGGCGGTGGCTGTACCGCGTGCGCAGGATGTCGCTGGCCAGGATTACCGCGGGTCCCCTCTCCCCTCGTACCCCGGAGGAAGCTCAAGCACCACCTGTGCCGGGTTCGGCACCTTGGGAAGTGACATGGTCGATGGGGGCCCGTGGTGTCAAGGAAAAGTTATTTGGGGGTCCTCGCGACGCGGAACCCGATGAGTGCTTCCGTGAGCTGGGTCGGGGTGTTGTTGCGGTAGTACGAGCGCACGGCGTCCGTGCCGGTGCCCGCGGAGCCACCGCGGATCACGCGGAGCCCTGGATTTTGCGGACCCGTTGGGTCCGTTTGCGCGTTGGCCGAGTAACTGCCGTACCCGTCAAACACCATCTCCCACACGTTGCCCGCCATGTCGTGCAGGCCGAACGTGTTGGCGGCCTTTAGCCCGACTGCGCGCGTGCCGCAGCCCGAGCCGCCCGTGCACGTGTTGTAGTAGTGCCACGCGATCAACCGAGCGAGGTTCGCTTCGTTCGTTCCGTTCGGGTACCCGGGCATCGCGTGGAACGCCGTGGTGGTGCCGGCGCGGTACGCGTACTCCCACTCGGCTTCCGTCGGAAGGCGCATGCCGGTGGCCGAGCAGAAGCCCTCGATGGTGTTCCAGCTCACCTGCTCCACCGGCCGGTTGGCGCCCTGCCAGTACGACGGGTTCGAGCCCATCCGCGCCTGCCACTGCGCCTGCGTCACCTCGTAGCGGCCCATGTAGAACGCGTTCGTCAGCGTGACGGGGTGCACGGGTTCCACCCTTACTTGCTCGCCCATCTGGAACGAGCCCGGCGGCACCAAGAGCATCTCGATCTGCGTTGCCGTGTCGCGCACGCGCCACGGGCGGCCGGTGGCGATGATCGCCGCGCGAAGTGCCGGGTCCGTCACCACCGCCGGGTCGGGCTGCGCTTCGACGAGCGTCGCCCAGGCGGGAACAGTGACCGGGCACGCACCCCACGCGCCGAGCATCACGCCCAGGTCGCAACCGTCCACCGTGCCGTCCCGGTTGAAGTCGCCCTTCCCCGGATCGCCCCAGTTTCCAAGCAGGGTGCCGAGATCCGCGCCGTCCACGGTGCGGTCGCCGTTGAGGTCGCCGGTACAGCCCTGTGCGCACGCCGCGGGAGTGGCGGCGAGGGCCGCGCACGGCACGAGGAAGGAGGCGATGACGAAGCGGAGCCGGAAGGCGAAGGGGTGCGGCATGTGCAGGTCCTCGGAGTTCCCACGGCGGGCACCACGCCGGCCGGTGGTCACCGACTGATACGCAATTTTGCCACGAGCGTGATGAATCGTCCCCGTAAAGTTCACGAAATTGCGACCGGGGTATCCCCGCACCTCTTTATCCGGTCAGTGCATCGACCAGCTGCGGCCGGTGGCCTCCCCGATCCCGATGCACCTCACCCCCCGCGCAGCCGCAACCGCTCCGCCACCTCGGCCATCTGCTCGAGCCGCTCGAGCTTCTCGCGGAACGAGAGCGCCATGAACTCCGCGTGCTGTGCGCGGCGAAGCCCGCCGACGATGACGAACGGGACCCCCGCCTCATTCAGCGCGCGCGGTGAAATCGATGCTCGAGGCCTTCATTGGCGGACCGCACTGCACCCCTCGCGGAGCGCGCATACTGCGAGCGGACGAGTTCCTCGAGCACGTCGAAGTGCGCGGCTTCCAGCCGCGCACCCAGGCCAAAACGCACGTTCTTCGGGAACTTCCCCACCTTGGGGATCAGCCAGCGCAGGATGTCGCTGGCCAAGATCACCGCCGGTCCCGGCTGCCCTCGTACCCCGGGGGAAGTTCAAGCACCACCTGTGCCGGGTTCGGCACCTTGGGAAGTGACTTG
>CAIYPF010000186.1 GCA_903928015.1 uncultured Gammaproteobacteria bacterium
TGCATGGGGCTCCCAAGGAACACGGAACGCCCCCCGGCATTCGCGAAGAGCTCCGACACAGCAGACACCGATTTCTCGATGATCCTCGAGGCCTCGTAACGGAAGCGCACACGCTCCGCCATGGGGATCTCTTCGCCTGATTCCACACAGGAGACCATCCGGTCCAGCGCGCGGTCGAGCAGCGCCTGCATTTCCTCGATCACAATGTCGGCTCGCGATGCGATTTCCTGCGTATGGGAATCCCCAGAGAGCTTGGTGGGGTCGTTGCTGGAACGGTTCTGGGCCCCGTGCACGAAGAGCTTGAGTGCAGCGCGGCTCGCCCCGATGGCCGGGTTGGACACGGTGCGACAGAACAACTGACCCCAGGGAATGCGGTAGTAGGGGCTGGCGTTCACCTTGTTGCCCGGGTTCTGGATCAGGAAGCCGTCCATTTGCTTGTGGGTGCGGTAATCCGGAACGAACTGGTCCTCGACCACGATGTCGTGGCTGCCTGTGCCCTGCAGCCCCATCGAATTCCAGGTGTCCTCGATACGGTAATCGGAGCGTGGCAGCAGGAAAGTACGGTAACCGTCGTTGGGGATGATCGCGCCCAGAAACACCCAGTCACAGTGCTGGCAGCCGCTCGACCAACCCCAGCGGCCGCTCAGGCGGAAGCCGCCATCGACCAGCGTCACCTTGCCCATGGGCGCGTAAGACGAGGAGATCAGATCGTTCTTGCTGGACCAGACTTCCTGCTGCGCACGGTCATCGAAGAGCGCCAGCTGGAATGCGTGGACGGAAATGATGCCGCCGGCCCAGGCGGTGGACATGCAGCCCTCTGCGATCTTCTGCTGCGCGCGGAAGAACTCGCGCGGGTCTGCCTCGAAGCCGCCGTAACGCAGCGGCTGGAAGATCTTGAAGAAACCTGCATCGCGCAACTCTGCAATGGACTCATCCGGCACCCTGCGGTCTTCGCGCGCGCGTGCAGCACGCTCCTCGAAGACAGGCACAAGGGATTCGATGATGGCGTGCATCCGCGCGAGGGCGGCCTGCTGCGTGATATCACGGGTGGCGACGTTCATGGATGTGCCTCACGAGGGAATCGATGGAACCACTACGGAAACTGTGGCGCCGCGGTTCAGGTCGAGCCTGAACGAACCAGAATTGCCCGGAAGTCGTTGACGTTGGTCCGGGTTGGCTGGGCCGGCAGTGCCGAGCCTAGTGTAGCGAAGAACCCATGGCTGTCGCTCGTCCGGATGAACGAGCCCGGCGAGAGGCCGCGCGTGGCCGCCAACGCCATGAGCGCAGGATCGAACCATGCCCCCGCGCCACCGCTGCCGTCGACGCCGTCCGTATCGGCCGCGAAGCCCGAAATGTCCTCGCCCGGCCCCAGGGCAGCAGCGAATGCGGCCAGATACTCGGTGTTGCGACCGCCTCGCCCCTCACCGCGCACCGTGACGCTGGTCTCGCCACCGGAGAGGATCAGCCCATGCCAGCCCGCCTCCAGCCTCTCACGGGCAAGCGCTGCATGGGATCGCCCCAACGCCCCCGCATCACCATCGAGCGCAGCACCCAGATCGAGAACCGCGACGCCAAGCTGCCTCGCGTGCGCCACCGCCGCCGCCAGCGCGGACGCCGGGCTGGCGAGCACACGGTAGTCGACGTGGGAAAACTGCCCTGCCGCCTTCGGGCTCTCCGATGCAGGATTCTCCAACCAGCGCCTGACCGGCGCCGGGGTTTCAATGCCGTACCGCGCCAGGATGGCGAGCGCATCTGTGCGGGTTCCGGGATCCGGACTGAGCGGACCTGATCCGATCACGGCAGGATCGTCCGCAGGCACGTCTGAAATGGCAAGGCACAGCACCGGGCTTGGCCAGGCGGCCTGCGCCAGACGCCCGCCTTTCAACATCGAGAGGTGCTTGCGAACGCAGTTGATCTCGGCGATGCCCGCGCCCGATCGCAGGAGGGCTGCGACGAGTTTCCGCTTCAGCGGAAACGGAACGCCGGGCGGCGGCACGCAGGCAATCGAGGAAGCGCCCCCCGAAAGCAGGCAGATCAGCTGCTCTCCACTGCGGGCAGCCTCCGCCGCAGCGTCAAGCATCGCCTTCCCCGCCGAGAGAGCCGCAGCATCAGGCAGCGGATGGGCCGCCTCACGCACCTCGATGCGGCCTGCCGGCATCGCGTGGCCGTAGGGCGTCACGACGAAGCCCTCGAGCCGACCTTCCCAGTGCGCATCCAGGGCTGCAGCCATGGAGGCCGCGGCCTTGCCGGCACCGATCACGCGGACCGGCAGATTGCGCGTGTGAGGCAGTGCGGGCGGCAGCACGCGGGCAGGATCTGCGGCATCCACCATGGCCCTGAAAAGCCCGTGCAGCAGTCTCCCGCCGGGGCTGTCGTCAACAGGAACAGTGGACGGTTGCATGAGCGACTTGTAGCGCGCCGGCAGGCGGCGGCGCAAGCGCTTGTGGTCTCACCCGTCACGGTGCTATCAAGCCGCAGGCTGGGAGAAAACACATGTCGATCGCGGAACACACGCTGCAGGAATTCGTCTCGGGGCTGGACTTCGGGGAGGCTCCACGCTGGCATGACGGTGCCCTCTGGATCTCGGACATCGCACGCCGGGAGGTGCTGCGGATCGACGCCGGCAGTGCGGCAGTGACCCGCGCATTCAGCACGCCGGGCGAACCCTCTGGCCTCGGCTGGCTGCCCGACGGGAGCCTGCTGGTGGTGCAGATGGAAGAGCACGAGGTGCAGCGCTGGGACGGCGTTTCACTGGCCCCCTACGCAGACACGAGCGCCTTCAGCCGCTGGAAGCTGAACGATATGGTCGTGGCCGCGAGCGGACAGGCCTGGATCAGCAACATGGGCTTCGACTACGAGTCGGAACCGGCATGTACCACCGTGCTGGTGGGCCTAGATCCGCAAGGAAAGCCCTTTGCTGCGGCAGACGGGCTCCACTGCCCCAACGGCATGGCCATTGATCCGTCGGGCACGCAACTCGTAGTCGGTCAAAGCGCCAGCCGGGAGGTGCTGCAGTTCCGCATAACGGCGAGCGGGGAACTCGCGGAGCGCAGCATATTCGGCACCCTGCCTCAAGGCGGATGCAGCGACGGACTGTGCATGGATGCAGCCGGTGCGCTGTGGATTGCCTCGCCCACAACACGCGAATTCCTGCGCATGGAACCCGGCGGCCGCATCACGGACCGCGTGCCCACACCCGGGCGCCACGCCATCGCCTGCGTGCTGGGTGGCACCGATCGCCGCACCCTGTACTGCCTCACCGCCCCTACGCTCAGCCTGCGCGCCGCACGGGGCACGGCCGACGGCCGCATCGAAACCGTACGGGTCGGGATACCGGGCGCCGGCACACCGTGAGCGCCCTGCCCAAACGCTGGATACGTGCGGAGGAACTGCTGCAGGACTCCCTGCGACTGGCCTCGATGGTGCGCGAGAGCGGCTTCTTTCCCGACGTGGTGGTCGGGCTCTGGCGCGGTGGCGCTCCGGTCGCAGTGGCGCTGCACGAGGCATTGCGTTTCCACGGCGTGAAGGCAGCGCATATGCCGATATCCACGCGGCTCTACAGCGGCATCGACCAGCGCGACGGTCAGTTGCGTATCGACGGGCTGGAGCGTCTGGAACCGCTGCTCGCAGCACCGGCGCGGATACTGCTGGTCGATGATGTCTGGGACACCGGGATAACGCTCTGCGGCGTGCGCGAGGCCATCGCGGCGCTTCCCGGTGCCGCTCGCGATGTGCGCACCGCCACAGCGTGGTTCAAGCCGGGCCGCAACCGCAGCAAGAGCACGCCCGACTACCGCGTGAACGAGAGCGATGACTGGCTGGTCTTTCCCCACGAACTCGAAGGGCTCGGCATCGGGGAACTGCGCGAGCATCGCGGCGAAGACTTCGTGCGCGCACTGCTCGGCACGCACCGGGACTGAACACTCTCAGGGAATGCCAGCCAGCTTGTGCGTCTGCATGCTGAGGCGCCAGCGCGGGTGCGCCATGCAATAGGCAACCGTGGCGGCAAGGTTCCGGGCGTAGTCCGGCCCGTCCATCGGCTGCAGGTAAAAGGACCCGAAATCCAGCGAGACGAAGCCTGCCGGATCGGCACCTTCCTGCGGGAACACGAGTTTCAGTTCGTGCCCCGAGCGCTGCAGCAGCGGCGCGCCAGCCTTGGGGCTCACGCAGATCCAGTCGATGCCAGCGGGTGCCGCCAGCGTTCCGTTGGTCTCTACAGCCACCTCGAAGCCACAGGCATGGATCGCATCGAGCAAGGCTTCGTCCAGTTGCAGCAGCGGTTCTCCGCCCGTGAAGACCACCAAGGGGCGCGCGCCGGCCGCGCCCGCAGGCCAGCAGGAGGCGATGCGCGCGGCGAGTCCGGCGGCATCGCGGAAGCGTCCGCCGCCCGGACCGTCCGTGCCCACGAAATCGGTATCACAGAAGCGGCACACGGCACGCTCACGGTGCTTCTCCCGGCCACTCCAGAGATTGCATCCCGCGAAGCGGCAGAACACGGCAGCGCGCCCGCTGTTGGCGCCCTCGCCCTGCAGCGTGAAGAAGATTTCCTTGACCGCGTAACTCATGGCATCAGGCCCGGCAGCGCCGGCCCCCTCTCGCCCCACCACAGCATCGCGCCCGTCGAAGGGGTGTCGTAGAGATCGATGCGTTCCAGCGCCGGTAAGTGCTGCGCACTGGCCTCGCGCATCCACGCGAGCAAAGCACCCGGCGTGGGTTCCGGGACCGTGCGAGGATCGAGACGGTGATGATCCAGCGCCGCAAAAACCGGCGTGAAGGCCGCGCGCACATCACCGAAATCGATGGTCCAGCCGAGTACCTCGTCCAGAGCCGCAGCGAGGTGCAGGCGGCAGACATAGCTGTGGCCGTGCAGGCGGGCCCCGAGCCCGGGCTCGGGGGGAATGCACACCGCACTCTCGAAACGGGTTTCCTTCCAGATGCGCCAGTCGCGACCGTCGTAGTGGCAACCGGCTGTCGCGGTCTCGTGCACCGACACCCACGAGAGCTCGGGAAGCCGCGGCGCAAGCGCCTCCCACACCCAGCGGGCGAGCATCTCGCTGGTGGGATTTCCGAGGCCCGGCACATCGTTCAGACAGCGGTGATGGAGTTGCGCGTGCAGCGGCGCCCAAAGCGCCGCGAGGGCGTCGTAATCCATGCCGATGTCGCGGGTACCGAGTTCCTGCTCCACGTGCAGCACGACCTCGAAGCCGTGTCCGTGCATGCGCCCGCAGGGATGTCCTGCAGGCACCCGCGGCAGGCAATGTGCCGCCTCGAAGCGGAAACGCCGCCAGAGGTGCGCGCGGCCTGCCGAATCCAGATCGACGCCCGTGTGCCGCGTGCTCTGCACGCCCACTGACTCGGGCGCAAGCGGCGCGAGCCTGGCCGCAATCCAGCGCGCGAGATTCTCGTCGGTAGGCAGTTCGATCACATCGTTCAGCAGCCGGTAGTCGAGCGGCGCCACCGCCTGCCCGAGCCGCGCCTCCAGCGCTACATCCTCCGCACCAGGGGCCGAGCGCACACGCGCAAGAAAACTGTGACCGTGCAAGCGCCTGGCGGGATGCCCGTCGGGAAGCGCGGAGACCTGAACCGCGGCCTCGAAGGGCGCAGCGGCAAGATGCAGCAGGCCGGGCTTCACGGGCGCTCGACGCCGAAGCGGCGCAGCAGCGGATCTGCAACGCCAGCCTGCGCAAAACCCCGTGCGCGGATCTGGCAGGAGTCGCAACTCGCGCAGGGGCGACCGTCCGGTCCGGGGTCGTAGCAACTGCTGGTGTCGGCGTAGTCGACACCGAGTTCCAGACCGCGTCCGATGATCACCGACTTGGACAGGGACATCAGCGGCGCCTGTATCTTCACGCCCTGCCCCGTCTCAACGCCCACGCGTGTCGCAAGACGCGCGGTCTGCTCGAAAGAGGCGATGAATTCCGGACGGCAATCCGGGTAACCGGAGTAGTCGAGCGCGTTCACGCCGATCCAGATCTCGGGAGCCTCCAGCACTTCGGCCCAGGCAAGCGCGAAGGAAAGGAAGATCGTGTTGCGCGCCGGAACGTAGGTGACAGGAATCCCCTCACGCCCGGGGTCGGCTCCGTGCGGAACATCGATGTCATCGGTAAGCGCGGAACCGCCGAAGGCGCGCAGGTCGATATCGAGCACGGCGTGACGCCGCACACCCTGCGCGGCAGCAAGTCGTGCGGCACAGTCGAGCTCCACGGCGTGTCGCTGGCCGTAGCGGAACGAAAGCGCGAAGACCTCCCGACCCTCGGCACGCGCGATCGCCAGCACCGTGGCCGAATCCAGCCCGCCGCTCAGCAACACCACCGCCCTGCGTTCACCGCCCATCGTGCGTCTCCGGAATGACCGCCGCATTGTAGACGCCAGCGCCTGCGCGCCACACCGCAGCGTGCAGCGGCATATGGCGATCCGCGCAGTGCTTGACTACAGTAGGGCCCCCGCCTCCAGACCCGGTAGCCACAGTGAGCGCACGCCTCCTTCCCGCCCTGCTGCTGATCGGCTGCCTGCCCGCGCAGGCCGGATTCGATACCGGCAACCGGCTCTACGAGGACTGCCGCTCACCGAACTATTTCAACCGCGGTTACTGCGGCGGCTATGTCACGGGCATCATCGACACCATCGAGTCACTGCAGTCGCGCGGCGTATTGCCTGCCGATGCCCTGTGCATCCCCGAGGCGTCCACCAAAGGACAGCTGGTCGACGTAGTGCTCAAGTACCTCGAGCAGCACCCGGAACGTCGGCACCTCGAATCCGGCGCCCTGGTGCCCGAGGCGCTGAACCTCGCTTTCCCCTGCAAGCGCTGAGCACAGGCCCTGCCCATGAATTCCCCGCCGGAACGTCACGCAGACTCGACGGCGGCGCCATTCACGGACCCGCTCCACGAAGAGCTGCACCGTCGCATCGAGGAACTGCGCGCCCATCACGAGGATGATTTCGGCCGCTTCCACCGCTTCGACTGGATCCTGATCGTACTTGGCTGCGTGCTGCTGCCCTGGCTTCTGTACCTGCGGTTCCTGCCATGAGCGCCGCGGACGATCACGCCCAGTTCGGCCGCTTGCCGCTCGGTATCGGCGAGCGCGAGTACGGCAACCTGAGCGCACACGGCACCTGTTTCGCCTATGCCATCGCCACCTGGTGCTTTCTGGTCGGCAGCTACTCCGCAGACCTGTTGCCCGCCATCCCGGGAACCGTCTGCCTGATCGCGGGCAACCTGATCGGCGTCTTCCTGACCACCATGCCGCTCTCGCTAGGCTGCCAGCGCTACGGCATCGAGCAGATGGATTTCTGCAAGAGCGCCTTCGGACACCGCGGCGCGCAGGTGCTGATGATCTTCTACCTGATGAACATGTTCGGCTGGTCCGGCTTGCTGCTGGTGATGTTCGGCAATGGTTTCCTGAACATCGGCCGCGCCTTTGACCTGGACGGCGGCGAGTGGCTGGTGCGGGGCGGGGTCGCGCTGGGCATCTGGCTCTCCTATCTCGTGGTATCGCGCGGGGTGGAGCGTCTGGGCGTGGTGAACAACATCGTCACGCCGGCGCTGGGGCTGGTTGTGGCATACATGCTCTGGATGCTCTTCTCCGCACACGGCATCGATGCAGTGATCTCGGCGCCGCCGCTCGCACCCCGCGAGGACTCGCTGCTCAACTACGCGCTCGTGCTCGAACTGGGCATCGCCAACGGCTTCTCCTGGTGGGGAGGCATAGGCTTCATCGCGCGCAACTCCAAGACCCGACGCGCGGCCACCTACCCGCAATTGCTGCAACTCGGGCTGGCGTCGGGTGTGGTCTCGTCAATCGCGCTTTATTCCGCACTGGTCGTGGGTTCGGACGATCCCACCGAGTGGATGATCCCCCTCGGCGGCGTGGCGATGGGCGTGCTTGCGCTCACGTTCGTCGCGCTGGCCAATCTCACCTCGGTAGCGGTATCGCTGTTCGCTGCGGGTCTGGCCATGCGGCATCTTCCGCCGCTGCAGCGGGTGCCGTGGAAGGCCGTACTGCTGCTGAGCCTGGTGCCCTGCGCCTGTTTTGCCGTGTGGCCCACGCAACTCTATGACCTCGGCGACGCCTTCCTCGCCTACAACGGCTCGATCTTCGCGCCCATTTCGGGCGTGATGTTCGTCGATTACTTCCTGTTGCGGCGCGAGCGGCTGTGCCTGCACTCGCTCTTCGACGCGGCACCCGGAACTGCCTATCACTTCTGGCGTGGCCTGAACCCCGTGGCACTGGCAGCCGTGGTGCTGGGACAACTCGCGTATTTCATGCTCTACAACCCGGTGACGGGCGAGACGCATTGGCTCTTCCACTACCTTCCTGCATCAATCGCGGCATTCGGCAGCGCATCGCTGCTGCACGGGCTGGGCATGTGGATCTGGGGAGAGCACCGCGCGCATGCACTGGCGGAAGCCGGAAGTCGCATCTCCCGCCCCACCATCTGAGCGGACTCAAGACCCCGGCGCGGCATCCGCAGGCGCGAAGCGCCGGATGCGGAGGCCGCCGACATCGACGTACTCCATGAACATCGACAAGGGGCGCACCCAGAGCGCGCGCTCGCCGTAGCACGGGCGGTACACGACGAGACGCTCACCGGTCTCGCTATGGGTGGCCGTGCCGATCACCTCGTATTCGTTGCCCTTGTAGTGCCGGTAGAGCCCGGGCTCGGGAAGTGGATCGCTGCGTGTATCCGGCATACTCGACCTGCCTGCAAAATGTACGGGGCAACACCGCAAGGGTGCAGCGAGAGCTCACCCTAGCCTCTGGCCGCAGTGCGCGCCAGCCACGTATCCTCGCCACGCACATACTTCCGGACAGACTCATGCGCCCGTTCGCACGCCTCCTGCTCTGCAGCGTCATCCTCGCCGGCGGCTCCTTGGCGCAGGCGTCGGAGGCGGCGCTGGAATCCCTGATGCGCGACTACACCGCCTTCACGCGGGAACAGGACCCGGTGCGCGCAGCCGAACGCGGCGATCGGCTGGCCGCAACCAGATGGCCCGACAACAGCCCCGCCACCATCGCCCGCCGGGCCAAGACACTCGAGTCCCTCGGCGCAAGGCTCGCAGCAGCGGACATCGACTCCCTCTCCGGTGCCGAAGCGCTGGAGCGGGACTGGCTGCGCTGGCGGGTGTCCGTGCAGCGAGAGGGCATCGGCTTCGATGCGGAACGCATCAATTTCGTGAGCGGGGACGGCTTCTACACCGTGGCCGACTACGCGGCGCTGAACACCTCGCCGCAGAGCACGGCAGAAGCCGAGGCCTGGATCACCCGCCTGCGTGCCATACCGGCGTTTTACCGCGCCGAGACCGCCAACCTGCGCCGCGGCACCGACACCTCCTTCACCCAGCCACGCATGACGGTGGAGCGCGCCATCGCGGATCTCGAGGAACGCGCAGGGCGTCCGGCAGAGGCCTCGCCGTTGCTCGCGCCCTTGAAGAAACTGCCAGCAGGAATGCCGCCTGCCGCGCGCGAGCGCCTGCTTGCCGCCGGCACGGATGCAATCCGCATTGCGGTGCTGCCGGCCGAGCGGGAACTGCTCGCCTTCCTGAAGCGCGACTATCTGCCTCGCGCACGTCCGGGCATCGGCGCCTCCACCCTGCCCCGCGGCGCCGCCTGGTACCGCTATCTGGTACGGATGCACACCACCACCTCCATGACGCCGGAGCAGATCCACTCGCTCGGCGAATCGGAGGTGAAGCGCATTCGCGCCGCAATGGACGCGGTAATCGCCGAGACGGGTTTCAAGGGAGATTTCCCGGCCTTCCTCGCGCTCGCACGCAGCGACAAACGCTTCTACACCGATGCCACGGACTGGGGCGAAAAGGCGGCAGAGGTGGCCAAGCGGGCCGACGGCCTGCTGCCGCGCTTCTTCGGGCTGCTGCCGCGGCTTCCCTACGGCGTCGTGCCCATCCCCACCGGGCTCGAGAACAGTTCCGCGGGCTACCTCGCAGGCAGCCCGGAGCGCGGCATTGCCGGCTCGGTGGTCTACAAGCCGTGGCTCGCCGAGAAGCTCCCCACATTCGGCATCGCCGCCTGGGTGCTGCACGAGGGCGCCCCCGGGCATCACCTGCAGATCGCGCTGGCCCAGGAGCGTGAAGGAGCACGCGAATACCGCCGCAACGACGACATCACCGCTTTCGTCGAAGGCTGGGGCCTTTATTCGGAAAAACTCGGCGAGGACATGGGCATCTACCGCGATCCGTGGGAACGCTTCGGCAGGTTGTCGCTGGAAATGTGGCGTGCCTGCCGTCTGGTGATGGACACCGGCATGCACGCGATGGGCTGGAGCCGGGAACGTGCCGGCGCCTGCCTGCGCGAGAACAGCGCCCTCGCCGACGCAGAGATCGATTTCGAACTCGACCGCTACATCGCGTGGCCCGGCCAGGCGCTTGCCTACAAGGTCGGCGAGCAGACGATCCTGCGCTTGCGCCGCGAGGCAGAGGCCGAACTCGGCGATCGGTTCGACATCCGCGCCTTCCACGACACCGTCCTCGGCTCGGGCGCCTTGCCGCTGGTGCTGCTGGAGCAGCGCGTCCGGGCATGGATCAGCGCGCAGAAATCCTGATCAGCCGCAGCCCGCGGCATCCAGCGCGCGCACCAGCAGCTCGCGCGTCGCGGCCGGGTCGATGACCGCGTCGATCTCGAGATGGGCCGCGGCCTCTGTGGCCTTGCCTGACTCGTACATCCGCGCCAGCAGTTCATCGAAGCGCGCGCGACGCTCTGCAGGGTCGGAAATGGCATCGAGCTCCTTGCGATAGCCGAGGCGCACGGCGCCCTCGAGTCCCATCGCGCCGAATTCACCCGTGGGCCAGGACGCCATCCACAGCGGCCGCGCGAAACTGCCGCCCGTCATTGCCATGGCGCCGAGGCCATACCCCCTGCGCAGCACCACCGCCAGCCAGGGAGAGCGGATCGCGGCGCCTGCGCTGAACATCGCGGGCATACGCCGCGCCGCGGCTTCGTCTTCGCTGCGCGGCCCGACCATGAAACCGGGCGTGTCCACCAGCGAGAGCAGCGGCAGCGGATGCGCGGCGAGCAGGTTGAGGAAACGCGTCGCCTTGTCAGCGCCGGCGGCATCGATGGCGCCACCGAGCACGCGGCAGTCGTTCGCCATCAGGGCGACAGGTCTGCCGCCAAGACGCAGGAAACCGGTGACGATGCCTTTCGCAAAGTCGCGTCCAAGTTCGATCCAGCTGCCCGTATCCGCCAGTGTGGTAATGACCGCTCGTACGTCATAGGGAAATCGCCTGTCGCGCGGGATGGCATCACGCATCGCCATCTGCGGGGGTTCCTCGCCGGCAGGCAAGCGCCCCTGGAACATCCCCAGAAGTCGGCGCGCCATGTCGGTGGCGTCTGCTTCGTCTGCAGCGAGCAGGTCGATCACCCCATTTCGTGACTGTGTTTCGGCAGGGCCAATCGATGTGGCCTCGTGCACGCCGAGTCCGCCGCCCTCGATCATCGCGGGCCCCGCCATGCCGATCCACGATGCGCGGGTTGCAATGGTGATGTCGGCGCAACCGAAAAGCGCCGCATTACCCGCAAAGCAGAAACCGTTGTTCACCGCGATACGCAGGCAATAGCCGCGCAGGGAGGCCCAGCGCGCGAAGGTGGGTACGGCGAGTCCGGCGACCTGTGTCGTCACGTCGGTGTCACCCGGCCGCCCGCCTCCACCTTCAGTGAACATGACGACAGGCAGACGCTCGCGCGCAGCGAGTTCGAGCAGCCGATCGAGTTTCTGGTGGTGGTAGTACCCCTGTGTGCCTGCGAGCACGGAGTAGTCGTAGATCGCCACCGCAGCGCGTGCAGACGCCGCGCCGAGCTGCGCCGCGTTGATGGTGCAGATGCCCGTGATGACGCCGTCTGCCGCGGTTGCGGTCTGCAGTTCGAGGTAATCGCGCCGGCTGCGCTGCGCCGCCACGGCCAGTTGCCCGTATTCCACAAAAGAGTCCGCATCCACCAGATCAGCGAGATTCTCGCGTGCGGTGCGCAATCCGCGTGCGTGGCGGCGCTCTCGGGCATCGCTGCGCTGCAGATCGCCGGTGCGTGCAAGCCGCTCTGCGAGCTCCGCAAGTTCCGGGCGCGGATCCGCGCTTGGGGTGCTCATGGGTTCGCCCGCACCCAGTCGAGGAAACGCTGCACGCCGTCGATCACGGCTTCGGTGCGCGGCGAGTGCATGGAGTCGAAGCCGTGCTCGGTACCGGGCAGCTCCAGAAAAACCACCGGCTTGCGGGAACTGCGGCGCAAACGCTGCGCGAACGTGCGGCCGTCGTTGATCGCCGCAAGGCTGTCCTGCTGCCCGTGCACCAGCATGAAGGGTGGCGCGTTCTCGTGGATCTGCGCCACGGGTGAGGCAAGGTCCCACAACCCCGGATTCTGCTCGGGCGACTCGTGCATCACACGGTCCTTGAGGAAGCGGATCACGAGTTTGCCGTTCACGTGCTGCTGGTAGCGCGCGAGAAAATCGTAGACCCCGTAGAAAGGCACGCAGGCCTGGACGGAGGTATCCACGCCGGGATTATCGGGTTGCAGTTCCGGCCGGTTTTCCGTGAGCCCCATCAGCGCCGCAAGATGACCGCCCGCCGAACCGCCCGTAACCGCCACGAAACGCGGATCCATGCCGTATTCCTGTCCCTTGGTCCGGATCCAGCACAGCGCCCGCTTGCAGTCCTCGAGATGCACCGGGAATCCGACCGAAGGGCTCAGCCGGTAATTCGCCGCCACGCAGATCCAGCCCCGGCTCGCCAGCAGATACATGAGCGGCAAGGCCTGATGTGCCTTGTCACCAAAGACCCAGGCCCCGCCGTGGATCTGCAACAGCACCGGACAGCCGCCGGCGGGAATGCTCTTCGGGCGATATATGTCGAGTTGCTGGCGAACGCCCGCGGGCCCATAGGCAATACCACGAATGACCTCGACGTCCGGGTGCTCGAAGCGCGCGGGATTTCGCCAGTCCGCAAAGCGGACCGTCGTACGCCAGAGCCCGCGCAGCGCGGCCGGCACGGTGTCCTTGTAGTTCTCGCCGAGTCCCGCCTGCAAAGCGCGCTCGACCGGCGCGGCGGCTGCCAGGCCGATCGCCACGCTCCATGCCAGCACCGGCCAGCTGAGGAGCAACGCGAGCAGCGCGGCCTGCCCCACTGCTGAATCGAGGGCGCCACCCAGCGCGAAGATCAGTGCGAGCGATCCCTGCAGCGGCAGCCAGACCCAGGCGAGTTCACTCGCGAGCAGCGACACACCGAAGAGCAGCCAGGGAACCCGTGTGCGGCGCCGCGCGCGCGGCACGAAGAGCGCGCCTACGGAGGCGAGGTTGAACAGAGCAAGCCCGAGCAGCCATTCGGTCATGAGCGGTTCCGTCAGCGTGGAGGGTATGTGCAGTTGATGCGCGGAAGACCCGGACGATTATGACCCCGCGGCGCGCGGCTCACAAAACCCGAGTGGCCTCGTCGAGGACCTCGATCCAGTGCCGTACCGGCGCTGTGCAACGGCCTGCAAGCTGCAGCTGGCAACCGACATTGGCCGTGACCACGACATCGGGAGCCCCCGCCTGCAGCGCGCGGGCGCGGGCATCACCGAGCTGCGACGAGAGTTCGGACTGCAAGAGGGAATAGCTGCCAGCAGAGCCGCAACACGTCCCTGCATCCGCCACCGGCAGCAGCTCGCACCCCGTGGCACGCAGCAGCGCCTCGACCCTGCCGCCGAGGTGCTGCCCGTGCTGCAGGGTGCACGGCGTATGCACCGCCACGCGCAAGCGTTGCGGGGATGCGCCGGCCGCAGGCAAGGGCACGACCTCCGTCAAATCCCGGACCGCTGCAGAAACGCGCGCGGCTTTTTCTGCATAGGCCGCGTCTGATGCGAGCAAACGACCATAGTCACGCAGATGGAGACCACAGCCGCTCGCGCTGGCAACCACCGCCTCGGCTCCGGCCTCCAGCAGGGGAATCCAGGCGTCGATGTTGCGTCGGGCGAAGTCGAGGCCTTCCTCGCGCGCCGCGAGGTGATGACTCAAGGCACCGCAGCAACCGGCGGCGGGCGCCGTGACCAGACTGATCCCGGAGCGATCGAGTACCCGCGCGGCCGCAGCGGAAGTCGCTGGCGTGGCGACCGATTGCACGCAGCCCGCGAGGGCCACCATGCGCCGAGCGTGCCGCGCTTCGGGCCACGCGCCTGGCGGCGTGAGCACGGGCGGCACATGCGCGGCCAGAACGCGTGGCAATAGCGGCCTGACACGCATGGCCAACCGGAGCCAGGGGGCAATGCGTAACGGAAAGGGAAACATCCAGCGCAGCACACGGCGCTGCAGCTGCGACCAGCGTCCGCGCTGCACACGCTGCTCGGCGAGTTCGCGACCGGTATCGAGCAGCTTCCCGTACTCCACACCCGACGGGCAGGTGGTCTCGCAGGCGCGGCAGCCAAGGCAGCGATCCAGATGTTGCAACACCGAGGCCGCCGGCTCAGCGCCCTCGAGCATTTCCTTGATCTGGTAGATGCGGCCGCGCGGCCCGTCGAGCTCATCGCCCAGCAGGCGATACGTCGGGCATGTGGCGTTGCAGAACCCGCAGTGGACGCACTTCCGGAGGATCTCCGAGGCTTCCTCTCCGGCGGCGGTGGTGGCGATGAAATCCGCGAGAGTGGTGTGCATGCCTCAGAGCTCGCGATAAAGACGGCCGGGGTTCAGCACCCGGCGCGGATCGAAGACACGCTTGAGCCTCTGCTGCAGCGCGAGCATTCCGGGCGCGAGGGGGTGGAAGGGATCATCTGTCGCACCGCGGCACAGCGTGGCATGGCCCCCTAGCTGCGCCGCACGGGCGCGCACCAGGGTCGCGTCCACATCGCCCGACAGCCAGCGCTGCGCGCCGCACCAGTCGATCAATTCCGCGGCGTCCAGCGCGAGCGGTGCGGCCGTGGGCGGGAGCGCCACCCGCCACAGGCTGCGTGCATCGCGGAAGAACGGCAGGCGCTGGTCCCGAAGTTCCTGCCACCAGCGCGCGTCTGCCTCGGCATCGCCACCGAGTTCACGCGCGGCACGCGATACGGCGCTTTCGGCGCCCTCGAGACGCAGCCGCAGCAGCCCCGCCTCCCATGCGGCGCCGCTCAGGGGAAGCGGCCTGGACCTGAGCGAGTTCATGATCTGCATGGCCTGCAGTGGCTCGCATTCCCGTACCAGACTCTGCTCGCACTCCGGGACGGGCAGCAACCTGATCGCCACATCCAGCAGTACGCCCAATGTGCCGTGGGCACCGCACATGAGCCGCGAGATGTCGTAGCCCGCTACGTTCTTGATCACGCGCCCGCCGAATCCGAGCCGCTGGCCGGTGCCGTCGATGCAGCCGACACCGAGCACGAAATCGCGCGCTGCGCCTGCGAAAGGACGTCTGGGGCCGGATTGGGCGGTCGCGACGGCACCGCCAATCGTTGCAGTCTCTGCCGCACGTGGCGGCTCGAAACCGAGCATCTGCCGCTCTGTTGCGAGTGCCGCTTCGATTTCGAGAACCGGTGTGCCGGCGCGGGCGCGCAGCACCAGTTCGGAGGGCTCCCACTCGAGGATGCCGCGGTGCGCGCCAAGCGAGAGTTCCTCGCCCGCAACACGGCGACCGGGACGCTCGCGCGTGCCTCCGGCCACGATGCGCAAACCGCGCCCCCAGTGATGCGCCTCGACGATGCGCTCGCGTATCTGTTCGCCGAGATCTGCATCGCCCATCAGAAACGCTCGATGCCAGGAAAGGGAAGTTCGCCGCCGTGCACGTGCATCCGCCGACCCTCGGCACAGCGCGCCAGTGTGGGAACGGCCTTGCCGGGATTCAGCAGACCGGCAGGATCGAAAGCCTCCTTCACCGCATGGAACCGCTCCAGCTCGGCCGCGCCGAACTGTAGGCACATCGCACCCAGTTTCTCGACGCCAACGCCGTGCTCACCGGTGATCGTGCCGCCCACCTCGACGCAGAACGCGAGGATTTTTTCCCCGAGTTCCTCGGTACGCTGCAGTTCGCCGGGCTTGCCCGCGTCGTAGAGGATAAGGGGATGCAGGTTGCCGTCACCGGCATGGAAGACGTTCGCCACCGGCAGGCCATACTCCGACGACAACACCGCGATGCGTTCCAGCACATCCCCGAGACGTGAGCGCGGAATGCTGCCGTCCATGCAGTAGTAATCGGGCGCCAGACGACCGACCGCAGGAAACGCGCTCTTGCGTCCCGACCACAGACGCAAACGTTCTGCTTCATCCGCGGCCACACGCAGTTCGGTTGCGCCGCCAGCGCGCAGCAGTGACTCCACGCGCATCAGCTGCCCGGTACATTCTTCTTCGGTGCCATCGAGCTCGCACAGCAGCAGCGCCGCGGCGTCGGTCGGGTAGCCCGCGTGCGCAAAGGCCTCGGCGGCCCGGATCGCGAGCCCGTCCATCATTTCGAGCCCCGCGGGGACAATGCCCGCGGCAATGATCGAGGCCACCGCCGCACCGGCTCGCACCGGGCTGTCGAAGGTGGCCAGCAGCAGTCTCGCGCAGGGAGGACGCGCGAGCAGCCTCACCGTCACCTCGACGATCACTCCCAGCAATCCCTCGGAGCCGCAGAGCAGCGCGAGCAGATCGTAGCCGGGCGAATCAGGACCCTCGCCTCCCAGCGTGAGCCGCTCGCCGTTCATGAGCAGTATCTCGGCTGCAAGGACGTTGTGCACCGTGAGGCCGTACTTCAGGCAGTGCACGCCGCCCGCGTTCTCGGCGACGTTTCCACCGATGGAACAGGCGATCTGGGAAGAAGGGTCCGGCGCGTAGTACAGCCCGTGTGGGGCCGCGGCCTCGGAGATGGCGAGATTGCGCACGCCCGGCTGCACGCGGGCAGTGCAGGCGGCGGGATCGACGGACAGGATGCGGTCGAAGCGAGCCATCACGAGCAACACGCCAGCGGCATGAGGCAATGCACCACCCGATAGCCCGGTACCCGCCCCCCGCGCAACGACGGGAACACCGCGTGCGCTGCAGAGCCTGAGTACGGCCTGCACCTCCTCTACGCACCGGGGGATCACAACGGCAAGCGGGCGTTGCCTGTAGGCGGAGAGGCCGTCGCATTCATACGGGGCCAGTTCGGACGGGCTGCTCAACACGGCACCGGGCGGAAGCAGAGCACGCAATTCACGGCACAGCGTCGCAGCGTCTGCCACGGCCGCCGGAGGCTGCTCGGGTGAAGGCGTGTCCACGGGAAATCCTTGATGAGCCCGGCGGGAGACTATCCCAGCGCGACGCGAGGACCAATCCCCGGTGCCGGGTTTGAAGGCCCCCGCGCGGCACCTGCGGGCGACAGAGACGCTAGGGCGTGAAGCCGATCCCCACGCCAAATGCTGCACGTGCCTCGTCCACGCTGCCACACACCCGTACATCCGGAATGTGTCGGGGAACGGGCATGAGGCTCTGGTAACGGTTGATTGCCTCGACGATCTCCGGGTGCAGGGCCACGACGGCGGTATTCAGACGACGGTTGGTGGCCGAGGCAGCCCAGTTCTCCGCGGCGATCTCTTCGAGCAAGTGCTCGTGCATGACGGCCGGCGAAAGCTCGGTCAGGTCGATGATGCTGAAGTGCAGTTCGTGAAAGCGGTGATCGCCCTCGATACGTCTGTAGGACTCCACGATGTTGTCGTGAGTCACCTCGCCGCGATAGGTGGCGAGCACACATCTGTCTTTCCAGAGAATATCGACTGCCACACTGCCCCCCGGGACATTGACTCAGCGCCTCGTAACTTACTGGGCACTCCAAACGGGCGCAAGTTTCAACTGCGGCCCACCGAGAATTAAATAAGGGCCAAAACGTAAAAGGCGCCTCGGGAGGCGCCTTTGACGTGTAGAAGGGTGGTGGAGCCAGGCGGGATCGAACCGCCGACCTCCTGCATGCCATGCAGGCGCTCTCCCAGCTGAGCTATGACCCCCTTGAGGAGCGCGAATTCTGGTGGGGCAACATGCGTCTGTCAACATACGACAGCACCGAAGAAGCACATCAGACACTGGCCCCGCGCACGGACCATTGCTAGCCTCCCCGCATTCACGCACACACACGCGAGGCGGCCATGGGAATCCTTGATCTCTTTCGACTGGACGGCAAAGTGGCGATCATCACCGGCGCCGGTCGCGGCATCGGCGCGGCCTGCGCCCGGGCCTTTGCGGAGGCAGGCGCGAGCGTGGTGGTTGGCGCACGAACAGTGGAACAGATCGAGGCCACCGCGAGCGCCATCCGCGCCGCCGGAGGCAAGGCCATCGCAGTTCCCTGCGACGTCATGAAGGAAGATCAGCTCGAAGCCCTGGTCGCTGCCGCTCTGCAGACGTACGGCCGGATCGACATCGTGGTGAACAATGCCGGTGGCTCACGCCCGGCACCGGCGCTGAAGACCAGCACCGCAGACCTGGTGAACGCCTTCCGCTTCAACGTGGGCACCGCGTTCGCGCTCTCGCGCATCGCAGCTCCGCACATGGTCGAAACCGCAGGTGGCGGCTCGATCATCAATATCTCGTCGGTGGCCGGGCAGATTCCCTCGCCCGGATTTGCCGGCTACGGCACGGCCAAGGGCGCGCTCAGCATGCTCACGCGCGAACTTGCACAGGACTTCGCCCCGAAAATCCGGGTGAATGCCATTGCCGTTGGCTCCACCCGCACCGAGGCGCTCCAGACGGTGCTGAACGCCGAGATCGAAGCGCAGATGGTGAGCCTCACACCGATGGCGCGTCTGGGTGAGGTAGAAGACATCTCGGCCTGCGCGCTCTACCTGGCCTCCCCTGCCTCGGCATACCTCACCGGGGACATCATCGGCGTGAACGGAGGACTGACCTCGCTCAATCTGCCGATGCCGCGGGCCTTCGGCTAGGCCGGCGGGCCACCGAGCGCCGCGTAGGCTTTCTCGACATCTTTCAGTTTTTTCTTGGAGACGCCGCCCAGCATCTCGATCGCGTGACGCACGCGCGCCCGCGACAGATCCGAACCGAGCATGTGCATCGAGTCGATCACCGATATGGTGGCGGAGGTGCCCGCAATGGCGATGAACAGCGGCGCGAGGAAATCCCGGATCTTCAGGCCCATCTCCTCCGCGAGCGCCTTCACTGCCGCGAAGATGCGATCGCGTTCCCAGGGGGTGACGCTCTCCAGCCGCCACTGCGTGAACTGCAGCTGACGCACCAGGGCGTCCCGGTCGGTCCATGCCGCGAAATGCGCCTCTGTAAGCGGCAGCATGCCGGAGGCAAGGAAGGCCGCCGCGGGCGCGAAATCGCTCAGGCGCTCCATACGCGGCTGCAGATGCGGCAGGAGCTGCAGGAGATTGTCGCGGTTCAGCGCCCACTCCTGCAGGCGATCGGCGAGCTGATCGAGGCTCAGGTTCTCGCGGATCCACAGTGCGTTCAGCCAATCCAGCTTGGCCAGATCGAACACCGGGCCGCCCAGCGAAACACGCTCGATGGCGAAATTCGCGAGCATCTCGGCGAGCGTGAACTTCTCGCGCTCGTCGGGCATCGACCATCCCATGCGGCCGAGATAGTTCAGCAGCGCCTCGGGCAGATAACCCATGCGGCGGTAATACAGGATGCTCGTGGGGTTCTTGCGCTTGGAGAGCTTGCTCTTGTCGGGGTTGCGCAAAAGCGGCATGTGGCACAGAGCGGGCATCTGCCAGCCGAAGTACTGGTACAACAACATGTGCTTGGGCGCGGAGTTGATCCACTCCTCTCCTCGCAGCACGTGGGTGATCTCCATCAGGTGATCGTCCACCACGTTGGCGAGGTGATAGGTGGGCATCCCGTCGGCCTTCAGCAGCACCTGCATGTCGACCTGCGACCACTCGATGCTGATCTCGCCGCGCAGCATGTCCTGCACCACGCACACACCCTCGCGCGGGACTTTCATGCGCACCACGTGCGACTCGCCCGCCGCGACACGACGCTCCACGTCGGCAGCATCGAGCGCGAGGCAGTGGCCGTCGTAACCGGGCGTCTGCTGCGCGGCCTGCTGCTCGCGCCGCAGCGCATCCAGACGCTCCGATGTGCAGAAGCAGCGGAAGGCGTGGCCCCGCTCCAGCAGGATGTCGGCATGCTGCCGGTAGATGCCACTGCGCTCGCTCTGGCGATACGGCGCATGCGGACCGCCCACGTCCGGGCCTTCGTCCCACTCGAGACCGAGCCAGCGCAGCGAGGCAAGGATTGCAGCCTCGGACTCATCCGTGCTGCGCTGCTGGTCGGTGTCCTCGATGCGGAGGATGAATTTCCCGCCGTGCTGGCGCGCGAAACAGAGGTTGAAGAGCGCGATGTAGGCGGTGCCTACGTGGGGATCCCCGGTGGGCGAAGGGGCGATGCGGGTGCGGACGTTCATGCTGTGTTCCGGGCGCGGGCGCAAAGGCCGGGATTATAGACCGCAGCCCACCCGGGAGGCCTCAGTCGAGCTCTGCCTCGTCCCGGTACTCCGGCACGCTCGCCTGCCAGCGGAGTTCGTCCTGTATGCGCAGACGCAGTGCATCGGCGGCCGCGGGCTCTCCGTGAGTGACGAAGGTATGACGAGGCGGCGCCGGAAAACGTCGCATCCACGCGATCAGCTCGTTGGCATCGGCGTGCGCCGAGAGCGCGTCAAGGGAATGCACCTGTGCGCGCACCGGAAACCATGCACCGTGAATCTTGATCTGTGCCGCACCCGAGACCATGGCGGCACCTCGGGTGCCCGGCGCCTGAAAACCCACAAAGGCGACACTGTTGCGGTGGTCGCCCACCAGTGACTTCAGGTGGTGCAGCACGCGGCCGCCGCTCGCCATGCCGCTCGCGGAGATGATCACACAGGGGTATTTGTTCCGCGTGAGCGCCTGCGACTCCTCCACCGTTCGCACGCGGATCGTGCCGGCGTCGATGGCTTCGCAATCCGCTCGCCCGAGACGGTGATCTTCAGGGTGGGCGCAGAAAATCTCGGTGGCGCGGATGGCCATGGGGCTGTTCAGGTACACAGGCACATCGGGAATGGCGTTGCGCGCCTTGAGCCTCTGCAGGATGTGCAGCACGAGTTGCGCGCGCCCCACCGCAAACGCGGGAATGAGCACGGTGCCGCCGCGACCGATGGTCTCATTGATGAGAGCGCCGAAGGCCTCCTCGGGATCGATGGCCTCGTGCACGCGGTCACCATACGTCGATTCGACCACGAGGTAATCCGCCGCAGGCGGCGCATCCGGGGGCCGTACCAGCAGATCCCCGGAGCGGCCCAGATCGCCGCTGAAGAGAAGCCGGCGCTGACCGTCATCAAGCAGCAGACTGCAGGCACCGAGGATGTGGCCAGCGGGAACGAGTTGCATCCGGAGGTCCCTGGCGAGCGGGTGCATGACACCGGTCTCGACCGCGCGAAACTGCCCGAGCACGCGTTGCGCGTCCTCTTCGGTGAACAGGGGCTCGGCGGGGCTGTGACGGCTGAAGTGCTTGCGGTTGGCGTAGCGCGCATCCTCCTCCTGGAGAAAGCCTGCGTCGGGAAGCAGCACCTTGCAGAGATCGAAGGTGGCGGCGCTGCAGAACACCGGACCGCGGTAGCCCTGGCGGTAGAGAGCGGGCAGGAAACCGCTGTGGTCCACGTGGGCGTGCGTGAGAGCGATGGCGCTGATGGAACCGACCGGCACGGGCAATGGCTGACGGTTACGCAACCGCAGGTTTTTCACGCCCTGATAGAGGCCGCAATCGACCAGCACCCGGGACTCGAGACTGCTCACCAGATAGCGCGAACCGGTGACGGTCTGCGCGGCACCCAGAAACTGTATTTTCACGCGAGTCCTCCTTGATCTGGTGCAAGGCCTCGCAAGTCCGTGCTGGCCGCCACCGACAGGGCTCTCCTACCATGTCGGCAACCTACCCTCTCAGGCGCTCGCGCTGCTGCATGGACAACACCTTCCTCTACCTCCGGCGCCTCGGCATTGATACCTATCAAGAGCCGGTGGTCTACATGCGCGAGGACTGCGATGTCTGCCGCTCAGAGGGCTTCAGCAGCCAGAACCGCGTCCGCGTGCGATGCGGCGAGCGCCACATCATCGCCACCGTGCACATGGTGCGCTCGGAACTGCTTCATCACGACGAGGCCGGACTCTCGGAGTCCGCTTGGCAATTGCTGGGCGCCAACGAGCGGGAAAAAGCCTTTTTCAGCCACCCGACGCCCGTGGAATCGATGAGCTACGTCCGCGGCAAGCTCTACGGCACACCCTTCAGCGTGGAGGCCGCGCGCGCGGTGATCGGCGATATCCGCGACGGCCGCTATTCAGACATCCAGCTCGCGGCATACGTCGCAGCAAGCGCCGACTGCCTGCTGGACACCAACGAGGTGATCGCGATCACCCGCGCGATGGTCGATTCAGGCCGCCGTTTCGACTGGGGCCGCACTCCCGTCATGGACAAGCACTGCGTGGGCGGTGTGCCCGGCAACCGCACCACGCTGATCGTGGTGCCCATCGTGGCCGCGGCGGGGCTACTGATCCCGAAGACCTCTTCGCGCGCCATCACCTCTCCCGCAGGCACCGCCGACACCATGGAAACACTGGCGCCCGTGAGCCTCGGCTTCGAGCACATGCGCTCGGTGGTGGAGCGCGAGGGCGGCTGCATCGTGTGGGGAGGATCGGTGAGCTTGAGCCCCACCGACGACATCGTGATACGGGTGGAGCGCGCGCTCGATCTGGACAGCGAGGGGCAGTTGGTGGCCTCCGTGATCTCCAAAAAAGTCGCCGCCGGCGCAACCCATGTGCTGATCGACATCCCTGTCGGTCCCACCGCGAAAGTGCGGCATGCAGGCATGGCGGCACGTCTCGCGGCGCAACTGACAGACACCGGCGCCGCTCTGGGCCTCGAGGTGCACGTGCAGAAAAGCGACGGCACCCAGCCGGTGGGCCGCGGCATCGGCCCCGCGCTGGAAGCGCTGGATGTGCTCGCGGTGCTGCGCCGCGAAGCGCTGGCACCGCAGGACCTGCGCGAGCGCTCCCTGCGCATTGCCGGCGCCCTTCTCGAGATGGCCGGTGTGGCGGCCGCGTGCGAGGGAATGGCCCGAGCCACCACGATTCTGGATTCGGGCGCGGCGTGGGAGAAATTCCACGCCATCTGCGAGGCACAGGGTGGCTTCCGGGAGCCGCCGCACGCGCTGCAGACCCACGCCGTGCACGCCGAACGCGCCGGCGTGGTGGCGCACGTCAACATGCGCAGCCTCGCCAAGGCCGCGAAACTCGCCGGCGCTCCTGCGGACAAGGCTGCAGGCATCGAGATGCACGTGCGACTGGGACAGGAGGTAGAGCCGGGGCAGCCGCTCTTCACCATGCACGCCGACACCGCGGGAGAGATGAACTACGCGCTCGACTTCCTCAAAGCGCACCCCGAAACCCTGAGTATCGAGGACCCGGTACGGTGATGCGCATCGTCGACATGCACACCGGCGGGCTGGGCGCGCGCATCGCGTCAGCAGCGGGAGTGCGCTTGCTGCCGCTGGAACAGCGCCGCTTTCCCGATGGCGAGAGCTATCTGCGGCTTTTGGAAGATCCGCGCGGCGCGCAGGTCTGGATCGTGGCGGACCTGATGCCACCGGATGCGCGCCTGCTGGGCGTGCTGCTGCTTGCCGCCACGCTGCGCGAGCAAGGTGCCGCAAGCGTCGGACTGGTGGCGCCGTACCTGCCCTATATGCGGCA
>CAIYPF010000187.1 GCA_903928015.1 uncultured Gammaproteobacteria bacterium
CCGCGTCATAAACCTCGTGGACCTTTTCCTTCGAGGGCATCTGCAGCGCGATCATCGTGCCATTGCCAGCTGTGGCCGGCGATTTGTCGTAGGGCTGGGTGACAGCAAGCATTGCACCCTGGCCGTTGGCGTAGGCGGTGCTGTTGCCGAAATCCATGGCGCGCTTGCCGCCGATGGGGGCGAGCACCTTGTCGTAGAAGTCCAGCGCACGCGGGTAGTCATTCGTGCCGAGCATTACGTAGCCGATCATCAGATGTGTCCTCCGTCCGTCCTGTGATGGACGGAAGATCGCGCAAGCAGGTGACACTCGCAAGCGGAGGCAACCCCGATGCTGACATCACGTGGGGAGCAGCGAACTCTGTCATTCCGAGAATCTCCCCCTGCTATCATGATAGGAAGGACGTTGCCGGAGGTTGGCCTTGCGTTGGCCTGACGCCGCGCAATGATGGCTTCAGGTGAAAACGTGGGGGCCAGGCATGATGCGGATTGCAGGACTGACGGTCGCAGCACTTGCGCTTGTCTGGGCAGGCGGGTGTGAGCAGGTCGGCGCGCCGGCAGCGATAGCGCCCGATCCCATGATCGCAAAGGTGGAGGCCGGGCTCTCGCCCAACGTCTGGGTTTCGAGCGAGCCGGCGCCGACGTGGTCGCTGCCCGAGCGGATGGCGTTCTACAAAGTGCCGGGCGTGAGCATTGCGGTCATCAAGGATGGCAAGATCGCGTGGGCGAAGGGCTATGGCGTGCTGGAGACAGGCAAGGTCCAGCCGGTGGATACGGCGACGATCTTCCAGGCGGGGTCGATCTCGAAACCGACTGCGGGCGTTGCTGCGTTGCGCATGGTGGAGCAGGGTCAGCTGAAGCTCGATGCGCCGATCAACGACTTCCTGACGTCGTGGAAACTGCCGGACAATGACTTCACGAAACAGGCGCCGGTGACGCTGCGCGGGATCATGAGCCATGGCGCTGGCCTCACCGTGCATGGCTTTCCCGGATATGAAGCGGGCGTGGCCGTGCCAACGGTGCCGCAGGTTCTGGATGGCG
Organism: uncultured Gammaproteobacteria bacterium; assembly: GCA_903928015.1. Classification (GTDB taxonomy): domain Bacteria; phylum Pseudomonadota; class Gammaproteobacteria; order Pseudomonadales; family UBA5518; genus UBA5518. The sequence continues at coordinate 1,039 of CAIYPF010000187.1, forward strand.
TGGCGCCGGCCAATACCGCGAAGGTGCGTGTCGAGAAGACGCCAGGGACAAGCTGGCGGTATTCGGGCGGCGGCTACACCATCATGCAACTGGCGATGACGGACGTGTCGGGCAAGAGTTTTCCGGCGCTGACGGATGAGCTGGTGCTCGGGCCCGCGAAGATGTCGCGGTCGTCATATGTGAACCCGTTGCCGATGGACAACCGCACCAACGCCGCGACGGCGCATCAGCGCGACGGCACGGTCGTGCCAGGGCATAGCCATATCTATCCGGAGATGGCGGCGGCAGGTCTTTGGACGACGCCGAGCGATCTTTCACGCCTGGCGTTGTCGGTGGTCGGCTCGGCGCGTGGCGAAAGGGGTGCGTTGCTTGGGCCGGAGATGACGCTGCAGATGCTGACGACGCAGATCGGCACATATGGACTGGGCTTCGATCTCGCCGCGCCGGGTGATGGGCAGGTGTTTTCCCATGGCGGCGTGGACGAAGGTTTTGAGGCGTTCCTGTTTACCTATGCGGACGGGCATGGCGGCGCGGACCCAGCGGCGGAAGGCCCGGGAGGAGAGGC
>CAIYPF010000188.1 GCA_903928015.1 uncultured Gammaproteobacteria bacterium
AGGCACCCACTCACCTACAGAGAGCACGAACTCACGCACGCACACACACACACACACACACACACACACACACACACCCACGCACGCACGCACACACACACCCACCGCCCAAATTTCCCTCGCTAACCGAGAACTGCTCCATCCATGCTACACGCGCAGGATGGTCGAGACCAACGTGACCTCGCACAGCAGCGTGCGTCTGACGAGGACCCGATGGATGCGTCTGAGGATGTGGGTGAGCGCTTGCGTTCCGACGCGGCGATGGCGCTCGACTTGCAGGGAGCTGAGTGCGCATCGGTGCTGGCAACCGCCCATCCCAACCGGCCAAGCCGTTCCGCCGAGTCGATACCGCCGATCATACCGGCGACTCGCGCGCGAAGCGTCGGACTCGAGGGGTCGTTTAACGTCGGGGACTCTCGCTTCGTGAACGCCGTCTTGGCACCGCTGCTCGGACGGGTGGAGGGTTTCGTGCCGCTAGACCCCGGAGTCTGCGCCGCCTACCTAGCGGTGCGAGCGGCCGTCGATCCAGAGGCCCAGATCGAGGCTTTGCGCGAGCTCAGGGCCACGTTCGCCGAAGCCGGCCAGGAGGATGCCGCGGATTTATGCCGCTTCCTCGTGGCCGGAAGCCCCCTGTTCGAGTCCAGCGTCGAGAGCACGTTCAGTTGCACCGAGTGTGGCCAAGTCACGACGACCACCCGAGAGTCGGCATGGACCCTCAGGATCCACCCTGCCGGTGTTGGCGACACGCTGCAAGAGTGCCTCCGGCGCATGTCCCGCCGAGAGGAGGTGGCCTTCGGGATTGCGCATGCCTGCTCCCGCTGTCGGTCGTTGCGGCGTACCGAGGACAGCAGCATTCCGACGGTTGGAGACTACTTGCTCATCGAGATCGTCCCCGATGAGATCGTCCCCGGCTTGGGCCGCGCGGTCGAGGAGGAGGAGCTTAGCTTCCCGCCGTTCAGCTTCCCGCCGTTCCTGCGCGACCGCGAGGCGTTCCCGCTCGCCCCGCCAGATGCAGCCCACGAGCTGATCGCCGTGGTCTACTACCTAACGGAAGGAGGGCCGCTAGTCTCGGGTTCAGAGAGCCGCGGCCACTACGTCTGTGCAGTCCTTGACGAGGACGGCATGTGGAAACGGCATGACGACGATATGACGCCCGAGCCGATCGACCCCGCCGCCGAGTTTGCCGTCGGTCTCGTGCGCGTGTTGCTCTACGGCCCGCGTGCGTTGCCTACTGCCGGGCTGGCCGAGTCCGCCCGGCACGTCGAAGACAGTTGCACCGCCGCGTCCGGCGCAGCCGGCGCGCCGGAGTCCACGCTCGAGGGGCTCCTGGAGCAGATGGCGAAATTTGGGCTCGGACCCGCTCATGCGCCGCTTAATGCGCGCAGGGGATGGCACGTGTGGCCCACGGAGCGTCTCGACGGTGGGCGCGCCTCGGGCTTATCAGTACGGAGGCTAGTGTCGACGGGGGAGCGTCCGTTTACGGCAGCGACCCTCGAGCAGAAACGCCAGCTATACCGGGAAACGTTTCGAGCCGACGGGCTGGACGACACGACTCCAAGTTTGGTGCGAGACGGGCGGGGTAGCCGCTGTGGGGAGGAGCGCGGAAAACCGAAGCCCGTACGCGGGAGAGCCAACCCGCAGAAGCCCGCCTCGAAGCGTACCAACCGCGGCCGCGACCGACCCGACTCCGCAACTGCGGCGGCGCCGCACCGGCCCATGCCCGCCGCAGTCGCACAGGCAGCTGCACCAGCACACGCGCAGCGAGGCACCGTCCGCGTGCACCCGGACGGATTCGCGTGCGTCATCTGCGGCAAGGCCGAGCCGCCGCCCATCGCGTCCGGCTGCGGGTGCCTTGGCCGGGAGGCGCTGGCGCACGTTGGCTGCCGCGCCTCCGCAGCGGCGGCGCTGGAGGGTGAGCTCGGGAGCCGCGCGTGGTGGCACTGCCCATGCTGCGACCGGGACTTCACGAGGAGGATGCACTTGAGTCTGGCAGAGCAGCTGCTCACGCGGACGCGCGCGGAGCCGGCGGGTAGTCGCGCGAGGCTCGAGGCGGCGGACAACCTCGCCCGTGCCTGGTTCGGGCTGGGACGGTACCACGACGCCCACTCGATGGTGACTCGGGCCTACGAGCTCTTTCGCGCGCAAGGACGGCAGGCCGAGGCGCAGCCACCGGCCAATCAGGCGAGCGCCAGCCGGGCGCACGGACCGGAGGCCGCATCACGGCCGAAGACGGCGGACGACGCTGCCGTCCAGGGCGCCGGCCCAGCTGCGAGCGGCACGGCTGCTGGCACGAGCGCACTCCCACCGCCCCGGCGCGTGCCGCCGCGGTATGCAATCAAGACCGCCGCGGCCGCTGCCAAGCCGGCGAAGGAGCCGAAGCTCAAGGCCGCTGCCAAGCCGGACAAGTTGCCGAAGCTCAAGGCCGCTGCCAAGCCGGCGAAGGAGCCGAAGCTCAAGGCCGCTGCCAAGCCGGCAAAGGAGCCAGAGCCGATGCCGGGGCTCATTCGTCCCGGATTCTGCAAGCACGGAGAGGGCGGCACCTGCAGCAAGCGGGCTGTTTTTGGTGGCCTCCCAGGCCTCTGCAAAGAGCACGGCGGCGGGCGGCGGTGCGGCGTCGACGACTGCAAGAAGAGCGCCCGAGACAGCACTGGCCGCTGCGTCGAGCACGGCGGCGGGCGGCGGTGCG
>CAIYPF010000189.1 GCA_903928015.1 uncultured Gammaproteobacteria bacterium
CAGTTCCTGCGCGGCATCGACAAATCAGGCCTCGACAAGGGCCTGCTCTGGGATCTGCGATTCGATGGTGCCGGCAGCCTGCGGCCGGATTTCGTGCTGAACCAGCCGGCATGGGCGCACACGCGCATCCTGATCGGTGGCGCGAATTTCGGTTGCGGATCCAGCCGCGAGCACGCGGTGTGGGGTCTGCAGCAGTTCGGCATCGGGGCGGTGATCGCGCCGAGTTTCGGCGAGATCTTCCAGTCGAACGCGGTGAACAACGGATTGCTTGCGCTTGTGCTTGCGCCGCAGGAGGTGCGCGCACTGGTCGCGGAGGCGGCACGCAGCAGTGCACCGCTACGCGTCAGCGTGGATCTGGGGGATCTCACGGTGCGCACCGCGGAATCCTGTTTTGTCTTCCATCTGGCCGCACGGCATCGGCAGATGCTGGCGGAGGGCATCGACATGATTGGCGCCACCCTGAAGCACCAGCAGGAGATCGCAGCCTTTGCCGAGCGCCACTGGGCTGCACGCCCGTGGCTGCGGGACGTGGGCCGTCGCGTCCGACAGCGGCTCGACCAACCGGACGTCGCTGCAACCAATGACGAGATCATCGCCAGGTCGGAGCGTTGAGCTGCACCTCTACCGCCTGCGCCCGCATGCGTTCAGGATCACCTCCACCAATCACCGCTGCTGACGATTCAACGAGTCGCAGGCTTCTTGCGACGCGGCTTTACGGGTGTCGGCATCGGGTCCGCCGGTCGATACCAGAGCGCACGGAGCTCCTTCTCTTCGCGGACCACTTTTTCGTGCGCCTGCTCCACTTTCCCTACAAACGCGGTCATGGCGGGTGACATGCTTCGTTTCCGCAGCTTTACGACACACCAGTTGCTGTGCATCCATGGCTCGCAGAGTATGGGCACCATCCGGCCTTGCTCGATTTCCGCGCGCACCATTCCCAGCGCGGCGAACATGAATGCATCGGAGTTGGTCACGATCTGCACCGCGAGATCCAGCGTCGGGCATTCGATGGCCGGGAAAGGCCTGGACTCCACCCTGGAGCGGGCGTACGGGAGGCGCCGCGCTGCCAGAACCGGCTTCAGGACACGGGGTGGCAGGGTGATGACTTGTGCAAACGGGTACTCCAGTACATCGGCGATCCTGGGCTGCGCCCTGGACGTCAGCAGATGTCCTTTCCGCACCATGAGATAGCCTTGAAGAGGCGAGAGTCGTGTAACGACCTCAAGGTCGTCGTCGCTCTCAAGAGTGCTCGCCTCGGCGATACCGAGATCGATCATGCGCGTGCGAACGAGTCGTCCCACAACGGAGGGGGAGTCGGTCAGGATCTTCAGACGAACGGCAGGATGCGCGGCCATGAAGTCCGGCGTGCAGATCGGCATGAGCGAGGCCATCACGTAGGGGCCGGCTCCGATCGAGACCTGGCTGGTCTCGAGTCCCCGGGCGAGTGCAACCTCGCGCTCGAGATCTTCGGCGGCAAGTATCAGTTCAGCAGCATGCTGCATGAACATGCGGCCGAAATCCGACAATTCGAGACCGGACCGCTTGCGCTGAAACACCTGCAACCCGACTTGATCCTCAAGCTCCTTGATGCCTCGGCTGAGCGCAGGTTGAGAAAGGTTCAGCTTCTCAGCCGCACGGCTGAAGCTTCCCTGCTCCAGTAGGGCCTGTGCCTGGTAGAGGAGACGGAGTTTGATCTTCATGGCGAGTCATTGGGTTGGCCAATGGTCTTCAAACTATAACCAAATGACATGGTATTCATCCGAAAAACGACTTTGTCTTATCCCGGTGGTGGGCCAGAGAATGGAGGTCCTTTCACACGGGGGCGTGATGCTTCCGTAAAACCACACCTTACTTGGAAAATGTCCAATGATGCATTCCAGATGGACGCCGGGATTCATCGCCGCCATGTTCGTCGCCTCGGCACTCTCGGTCGCAGCACCCCTCGGGTCCGACACGGGGCGTTTCGATGCCCTTGCGAATGCCCCCTTCGAGGAGAACCGTCCGACAGAGGAGACAAGTCTCGAGCTGATGGACGAGTTGCTCTTCCAGCGGGCGACGCAGGCCTACCTCTGGGCGTTGCCTCTCGTAAACACGCTGGGCATGAAGCACGGCTCGGAGACGGTATTCGGCGCGGGATACAACGTTCTGCCGATCTGGAAAAAGAGACTCGATGCCAAAACTTTGGTGACGACACCCAACTCGGACGTCATCTATGCGATGAGCTACGTGGACCTCGGCAAGGACGGCCCGCTGGTGTTCGAGGCACCGCCGAACCTGCAAGGCATCCTGATGGATTTCTGGCAGCAACCCATACCGGTGGACGGTGGGCGCTATGCCGGCGATGTCGGTTTGCCGGGACCGGATGCGGGTAAAGGCGGAAAGTTCCTGCTGCTTCCGCCGGGCTATACCGGTGAGGTGCCCGCAGGGCACTACGTTTATCGGTCGAGCACCAACAACGTGTTCATCTTCCTGCGCGCCTTCTACCAGGATCCTCGCAACCTGAAGCCCCCCGTTGCACTGATCGAACAGTCGAAGATCTATCCGCTGAACGGCAAGGAAACGGCCAAACCAATGGTCTTCCCCGATGCGTCCGGCGTTCCTGCAAACCTGCTGCCCGTCAGCGATGGCCGTGCCTTCGACCAGCTCAAAAAACTGATCGACAGCGAGGGTCCGCATTTGGCGAGTCCCGATTCGCTGGGAATGCTGGCCGCCATCGGGATCGTCAAGGATCAGCCCTTCAACCCGGATGCGCACACCCGCTCGATCCTTGATCGTGCGGCACGCACCGCTTACAAGATGAGCCGGGTGATCGGCTTCAAGGAAAATGTCAGCGGGCGCTCCTTGCTGATCTATCCGGATCGCCGCTGGACCAATCCCATGGCAGATGCGACGCCCGCTAACCCTGCAGGCCCCTTCGACCTCGGCTGGCGCAGGACGGCGGAACGCTACCTGGATCTCGATACGCGCATCTGGTTCTTCACCGACTACTACTCGGTCAGCCCGGGGATGCTCTCCCAGATTCCCGGCAAGGGGGCGAAGTACATGATCGCGTTCAGGGACGCGGCCGGTGAGAATCTGTCGGGAGGCAGCACCTATCGCTTGAACCTGCCGCCCGATATCCCCGCGGCGAACTTCTGGTCGGTCACGCTTTATGAGGCGGAAAACGCCTCGGGACTCGCCAACGGGCAGCCTTTCCCATCGCTGGGCTCACGCGACAAGCCCGCGCGCAGTGCCGATGGCAGCACCGATCTCTACATCGGTCCCAAAGCGCCCGCAGGTCAGAAAAAGAACTGGATCGCCACGGTTCCTGGTAGAGGTTTCTTCGTCATCCTGCGGCTATACGGCCCGACTGATGCGGCCATCGACAAAAGCTGGAAACCCGACGATCTGCAGAAACTGCAGTGATCGGCTTTGTGACCTGAATCGTCGTCAACGACACCGGGAAAAACTGCCCGGCAATCATCCCTGACACGGAGGATCCACATGATCACTCGTCTCCTCAAACACCTTTCGGTGATGGTTTTGCTGTTCGCGTTCGGACTCTCGAGTGCCCACGCGCAGCAGGTGCCGCTGCCCCTCACTGCCGCCGACGTGCCCACGCCGCCTCCCGGCACGAAGATGAGCAAGGCCTATGTACAGACGATCGGTCGAATGGCGTATGTGTGGGGATATGCGATGGTCAACTCGCATAACCGACGTGCGGGCTTTGCCTATGTCACCGGCCAGAATGGCAATGTCCCCGGCTTGAATGGGGGTGTGGTGCCGATGGCTCCGGTGAACGAGGCCGCGATGCTGACGGACTACGTCGACCCGTCGCAGACCTTCGTGACCTGCCCGAACCAGGACGTCGTCTATGGCGCGGGTTATTACGCACTCGACAAGGAGCCGGTCGTTTTCCAGGTCCCGGATTTCGGTGATCGATTCTGGGTCTATGCGCTCTACGACGCGCGCACTGACCAGTTTGCGGAAATCGGAAAACCCTATGGGACCAAGCCGGGTTTCTACATGATGGTTGGTCCGAACTGGGCGGGTGAAAAGCCGGCCGGCATTGCCGCCATCGTGCGCTCCTCGACCGAATTGGCGTTTTCCATTCCGCGGATTTTCAAGGGCGACAGCGCAGCCGAGACCAGAGCCGTCCAGCCGCTCATCAACCAGGTCGTGTTTTATCCCCTGAGCCAGTTCGACGGCAAGATGAAGCTCCGGAACTGGAGCAAGCTGCCGCGGTGGCCAACGCCACCGGGTGTTGTGGGCGAGACCAAGTGGGTGGTTCCCGAGAAGTTCTATGAGCAACTCCCCGGGGTGATGAAGCTCGTGCAACCACTGCCGGGTGAGGAAGCGCTCTACGCCTGGATTGCCTCGGTCTGGGCGGCTGCCGAGCAGGACCCTGCAATCAAGCAATCTCTCATCGAGTCCTTCGTCTCGGCCGACGCGGACACGATCCAGCCCTTTTTCCGATGGGACCAGAATGGTCGTGCTGCCGGCAATGGGTGGAATTCCCCGGTAAACAACGCGCAGTGGGGCAGCGACTACCTGAATCGCACCGCTACTGCGAAATCGAATATGTATGACAACCGGCCTACCGAAACAAAATACCTGTACCGGGATTTCGACAGCGAAGGTCGCCAACTGGAGGGAAAGTACAGCTACTCCGTGACCTTCGCCAAGGGTCAGGAGCCGCCGGTAAAGGGCTTCTGGTCTCTGACGGTCTACAACGAGCATCACCTGTTCCACCCGAATCCGCTGAAGCGCTATTCGCTTGGCACCAAGAGCAAGTCGTTCATGAAATACAACAAGGATGGCTCGCTCACCCTGTACTTCGGCGCGAAATCGCCTGGGAAGGCCAGGCAGTCGAACTGGGTCCCTGCGCCGGAGGGTGATTTCTCGCTCTACATTCGCGCTTACTGGGCAGACACGTCCGTGATTGACGGAACATGGATGCCGCCCAATGTCGTCAGAACCGACTGATCGGTTCCGGGGAATCGAGCACCATGACGTCCGCAATCAAGGGTCAGGCCGTGGCGTGGATGCAGTGGGCGTAGTTCGCATGATCATGTGTCACGGGATTCTGGCGGTCGGCTGCCTCGCGTTCACGAGCGCGCAGGCGCAGGAAGATGCGGCGGCCGAGCTCGCCAAGAAACTGTCCAACCCGGTGGCCAGCCTCATCAGCGTACCGCTGCAGTACAACTATGACAGTGACTTCGGCAGGGATGACGACGGCTCCCGGTCGGTGCTGAACATACAGCCTGTTGTGCCGTTCTCCCTGAACGAGGACTGGAACCTCATCTTGCGCACCATCGTTCCCGTGGTGAATTCACAGGATGTGCCCTCGGGCTTCAGTGAATCCGGGCTCGGCGATGTGGTGCAGAGTGCCTTTTTTTCGCCCAAGAACCCGGTTCACGGATGGATCCTCGCGGCAGGCCCGGTGTTCCTGTATGCGACGGCCACGGACGATACGCTGGGCGGCGAAAAATGGGGTGCAGGCCCAACGGCGCTGGCCTTGCGGCAGCAAGGTCCCTGGACCTACGGCCTGCTCATGAATCACATAGAGTCATTCGCTGGCAATGGATCACGTGCCGATGTCAGCGCGACGTTCATGCAACCCTTCCTGTCGTACATCACGCATACCAAGACCACGTTCAGCGTGAACACCGAGTCCACCTACGACCGGGAAAGCGAGAAATGGTCCGTGCCGCTGAACGTATCGGTTTCACAGCTTCTCAAAGTGCGCTCGCAGATCCTGCAAGTCTCCCTGGGTGCGCGCTACTGGGCACAGTCGCCTGACGCGGGGCCGGAGGGATTCGGCTTGCGGGCAGGGGTGACATTGCTGTTCCCCAAGTAATCCCGCAGGTATCCTCGCCCTGGGCGTACACCGCCGCAACCGGGAATCGATGGCGACAACGCGCTCACATCCAGTAGCCGACTCACTGCGTGCGCCCGCACGCCCGCAATATCACCCCCACGAATCCCTCCGGATCATCCTCCTGCACGAAGTGTCCGCCGCGCAGTGTGGAGTGGGGCTGATCCTTCGTGCCGGGCACACGATCGAGGATCAGCTTGTCGCCGCCGCGGGTGATTGGGTCCTTGTCACTGAAGCAGCAGATGAAAGGTTTTTCCCAGGCTTCGAGTACTTTCCACGCGCGCAGCTGATCCGGCACTGCAGGGTTATCCGGCTCCACGGGCACCAGCGACGGGAAGATGCGTGTGGCCGCCTTGTAGGCGTTGCGCGGGAAAGGCGCGTCGTAGGCGGCGACTTCCGCCGGCGAGAGCTTGCGGCGCGTGCCAGCCTGCACGATCCGGCCGATCGGGAAGATCGGGCTCCAGCGCGAGAAGGCGCGCCATTTCGCAAAGGCTTTGGAGGCGAACTTTCCTTCAGGCAGCCCGCCGTTGCTCAAGGTCACGCGCGCGAAGCGCTCGGGCATTTCTGCGAGCAGAC
>CAIYPF010000190.1 GCA_903928015.1 uncultured Gammaproteobacteria bacterium
CGTAGGAGCGGGCCATGCCCGCGACACCCGCGCCCCCGCAGGAGCGGGCCATGGCCATGCCCACGACACACCCGCGCTCCCCGTAGGAGCGGGCCATGCCCGCGACCGATGACGGTATACTCGCGGCCTCTCCCAGCAGCCCCGATCAGGACTCCAGGCCGTGACAATCGAGTTTTTCGGCAGACGTCTCTCCGGCCCCTTCACCATCCCTTCGGGCATCGTGACCTGCGCGCCTTCCATCATCCAGTACGTCCTCGACCATGTGCCCGAGGTCGGCGTGCTCACCACCAAGAGCATCGGCCTCGCCCCGCGCACGGGCAACCGTGAGCCGGTGCTGAGCCAGTACGCACCGGGCTGCTTCGTGAACGCGGTGGGGCTCACCAATCCTGGCGCCGAACGCGCCGCAGAGACGCTCGCGCAACTGCGCGTACCGGAAGACCGCTTCCTGCTGACGTCCATCTTCGGCGGCAGCCTCGAGGAATTCGTCGAGGTCGCTCGCATCCTCGCGCCCTATTCCCACGGGCTTGAACTGAATCTCTCCTGCCCGCACGCCAAGGGCTATGGCATGGCGATGGGCCAGGACCCGGATCTGGTGCGCGCCATCACCCGCGCGGTGAAATCCGTGGTAAACATCCCGGTGATCCCCAAGCTGACGCCCAACACACCCGACATCGCCGCCATCGCACGCGCGGCGGTGGACGGCGGCGCGGACGGCATCTGCGCAATCAACACGGTAGGCCCGGGATACACATCCGCACACGGCAAGCCGGTACTCAGCAACGGTGCGGGAGGCATGTCCGGCAAGGGCGTGCTGCCGATCGCACTGAAATGCGTGCGCGAGATAGCGGCTGCCGTCGACAGACCGATCGTCGGCTGCGGCGGCATCAGCAGCGCCGATGATGTGCGCGCCTTCCGCGATGCAGGCGCCACCGTCTTCGGCGTGGGCTCCTCGCTGGTGGGCATGACCTCCGCCGAAATCGGCGATTACTTCCGCGCGCTCGCAAGCGATCTCGCCTTCGACACGGACAACGCCGAGTCGCAGGTGCGCTACGACATCGACATGCGCTTCCGTCCCGTCACGCTGGTAGAGAACACCCGCGTCTGCGATGACATCGCGCTGCTGAAGTTCGACCGGCGCATCAACGTGCAGGCTGGCGAGTTCGTCTTCCTGTGGATCCCGGGCCTCGGCGAGAAACCCTTCTCGGCCCTCACCGACGATCCCTTCACGCTCGCCGTGATCGACGTGGGCCAGTTCACGCACGCGCTGATGTCTCTGCCGCCGGGCACCGAGGCCTATGTGCGCGGCCCGCACGGCATTCCCGCGGCACCACCACCGGATGCACGCATCGTCTGCGTAGCGGGAGGCACGGGGCTCGCGGCGGTCTACCAGATCGCGCGGGATTTCGGGAACGCCGAGATCCTCGCCGGCGCACGCAGCGCCGACAGGCTCTACTTTCTCGACGAGTGCCGCGCGGTCGCAGATGTACACGTGGCGACCGACGACGGCAGCGCGGGCTTCTCCGGACGGGTGACCGAGTTGCTCCGCGAGCGACTTGAAGCAGCGTCGGCCGAAGAGCGGTCGTCGATGGTGTTTTACAACTGCGGCCCGCAGCGCATGGTCGAGGCTGCCGCCGTGGTGCAGCGCGAGTTCTGTGCTCCGGAACAGATCTTCAACTCCGTCGACTACCTCACCAAATGCGGCGTGGGCATTTGCGGCGCCTGCGCCGCACCCGACGGGCGCCGGCTCTGTGTGGATGGGCCGTTCCTGTGCGAACAGGCGGAATGACCGCAGTCCACGCGACACAGCGTGTTTCTTTCGTGCGGGGCGCACTTGTCACCGCAACGTTCGTGCTGCTCGGCGGCTGTTCATCGACACCACCGCAAGCCGAGCCTCCCGCCATCAGCTGGGAGCAGCGCTTCGAATACCCCGTGCGATTCCAGCGCATCATCGACGAGCAACTTCTCGTGGTGGGCACCAGCCGTCATCTCTTCGGACTCGACCCGCGCACGGGGCGGCAACTCTGGCGCGCACGCAATGTCTCGGCACGCAGCGACGATGTGATCGCCGTGCCCGGTGCGGGCTACCTGCTGGTTATGGATGCGGCCGGCGGCAGCTTCGATGACAGCGACACCCATATCCTCGCCATAGATCGCTTTGACGGCGGCATGTTCTGGGAGTCGGCGCGCATCCCGGGGAAGGTGCAGCAGGCGGTGATCGATCCGGACGCGGGCAGACTCTACGCCGTGGCAGTGCGCTCGCCGCATGGTGACGATGCGGGCGCGCTCGCGGATCTGCTGCCGGGCAAAGGCATCGGTGCAGGCTTCCTGCGCGAGCCGCAACTCCTCGCACTCGACCTGCAGAACGGGCGCACGCTCTGGAAACGCGGCTTCAGCGAGAAAGTGCCTCTGCGCCCGGTGGGTGCGCGCGTGCTGGACGAAAAAGGCGACTGGCAGCCCGAGCGCGCCTTTGATCTCGGACTCTACCGGGAGCCCTTCGTGGCCGGCGATGCGCTCTGCGTGAGCTACACGGGCCTCAGCTGTTTCTCTGCCACCGACGGCACGCCGCGCTGGCGCCAGAGCTTCCACGTGAACGAGGACGATACCGCTCTCACGTACAGCCGCGCCGTGCTCGATGGCGGGGCCGTGTACACGAGCGGCGAGGGCCGGCTGCAGGCCTTCGACATGAACAACGGCGAGTTGATCTGGCGCTCGCGCCGCGTCAATGCCATTCCGGAACTGCAGGAATCCCCGGACAGGTTTTTCCTTCAGCTGGGCGGGTTTTTCTTCAACACGGAAAAAGAGGCCTGGGAGTGGCAGGGCGACTTCGGCGCCATGGCGGTGGATCGCCGCAGCGACGAGACGCTCTGGACCTGGGACAACGCCGACGATGCCGTCACCAATCTGCTGCTTTTCTCCGGACGGGTGTGGCTCGCCGACGAGGACGAACTGCTCGCACTCGGGGAATCAGACGGCAAGCGCATCTCGGGTGTGGAGCACGGACTGGAGAATCCCCCCGTGATCGCGGCGCTGAACGACCGGGGACAGATCGTGCTGGTGAACGGCAGCGAGGCCTGCGCCATCAACCCGCAGGGCATGGAGGTCCTCTGGCGCGTACGGTACGCACCGCCCGGGCCCGGAGGCTGGGAACGCTTCTCGGGGAGCCTGTTGCGCTTTTCGGGCAACGTGCTGCGTTTCACCTCCACGCTGGTGAGTTACACCAGCGGGCTCGTGCCCGCGGCGCCCGGCATCCCGATCGCAGGGGCCGGCGTGGACATCAAACTGATCAGCACGCGCCGTCTGGTGGGCAACCTGACCGGACGCGCGGGGCGGCGGTTGAGCTATCAGGCCGACAGCAGCGAGGCCACCAACGTGGCGCGGCTCGCGGGGGACTACCAGTACTTCATCACGCAGGGCGAAACCGACGAGCGCCCGGCGCTTGCGATGGTGGAGCTGAACACAGGCCGCACCGAGCGCCTGCTCGCCCTGCCCCATTCGGAGCCCGATCTGCTGATCGACGACGCCACCGGCCAGATTTTCCAGGCGAGCGGGCGCGGGATCACGGCACTTCGCCTGCCGCGGACAAGATGATGGCCTTGAACCCGCCGCACACGACCGTCATCACCTCACACAGAGACACTCCATGAGCACAGCTCCTCCCTGCCCCGCCTGCGGCTCGACCTTCGCCTACGAGGGCCGCGGTTTGCTGGTCTGCCCCGAGTGCGCGCACGAGTGGAAGCCCGGCGAAGCGCCCGTTGCCGACGCGGCACGCACCGTACGTGATGCCGTGGGCAACCTGCTGCAGGACGGCGACACGGTCACGGTGATAAAGGACCTCAAGGTGAAGGGCACTTCATCCGTGATCAAGGTAGGCACAAAGGTGCGCAACATCCGCCTCGTGGAGGGTGACCACGACATCGACTGCAAGGTCGAGGGGATCGGCCCGATGCAACTCAAATCGATGTTCGTGAAGAAGGCCTGAGCAGCGCCGCGGACACAGCAGGGGAGACACGCAGGATGAAACATCTGTTACCCGTGATCGGCGCACTCCTTGCGCTCTTGTGCGCCGGCTCGCGCGCCGCCGACTACAGCCCCGAATCCCTCGCAATCCACCGCCCGCCCGCGCCAAACGAGCAGGGTCTCGTGGTGACTTTCATGGGCACCACCACCGCACTGATCAGCGACGGCGAAACCTCCTTGCTCACGGACGGCTATTTCAGCCGCGTGAAATTCGACCGCAAGGCCGAGGGTGGCGGACTGGTGCGGCCCGACATGGCCGCCATCACGGCGGGGATGGCAGCACTGGCGATAGACAAACTGGCCGCCGTCCTCGTACTGCACTCGCATTTCGACCATGCCATGGACGCGCCCGTCGTGGCAGCGCTCACGGGTGCGGATCTGGTGGGATCGGAATCCACGGCAAACGTGGGCCGCGGGCTGGAGTTGCCGGAGAAACAGATCCGGGTGGTGGCGCCGGGGGATGCCCTGCGTTACGGAAAATTCGTCGTGCACTTCTACCGCGGCAAACACTGGCCGCTGCCCGAACCTCTCGCGAGCGCGATGCTGGGCAACAGCATCGACGCACCGCTGAAACCGCCGGCGCGCATCGATGCCTACAAGGAAGGCATCACCTGGACGATCCTGCTGGAGCACCCCTCCGGCAATCTGCTGATCCAGGGCAGCGCGGGTTATCTTCCCGGCGCGCTTGCCGGCGTGAAGGCCGATGCCATCCTGCTCGGCACGGGAGGCCTCGGTGATCTGCCTCGCGCGGAGCAGGAGGCCTACTACCGCGAGATCGTGAGCACTACGGGTGCGCGCGCCGTGTATCCGGTCCATTGGGACGTGATGAGCACGCCGCTCTCGAAGCCGTTGGTACCGGATAGCGATTTCCGGCGTTCGATGGCGTTCCTGGACGAGATGAAAGCGCACACCGGCGTGACGTTCCATCTCCTGCCCAAAGCAGAGAAGGTGCTGTTGCTGCCGTTGGAGAAAAAGACCGCGCTCTGAGGGGACATCATTGCTGTTTCCAGCATCCGGACGTGCCGGGCTGTTTCAGCTGGACGCAGGTTCAAGCACGCAGGCTCCCGCACGCGCCGACACCCATCTCCCCTTCCCGGCACGCTTGGCCTCGTACATCGCATGATCGGCAAGCTGCAGAAGTGTGTCGATTTCCTCCGCATGAGCGGGGTACATCGCTATGCCCACGCTGGCGCCGATGCTGATCGCGCGGTTCCCGACCTCGAAGGGTTGCGTGAGTTTGCCGATCAGCTTGTCGGCGAAGATCTCCGCCAGCGCCATACTCCCCGCAGCCTCCAGAACGATGAGAAATTCATCACCACCCACGCGCGCAACCGTGTCGGTGCTGCGAACCGTGGCCAGAAGGCGCTTCGCCACCTGCGTCAGCAGCTGGTCACCCACCGCGTGGCCGTGGGTATCGTTGGCCGCCTTGAAGCCGTCGAGATCGATCATCAGCAGCGCGCAGACGCCACCGCTGCGGCGGCTGCGTGCCATGGACATCAGCAACTGCTCGCGCAGGCGCGTGCGATTCGACAATCCGGTGAGCGGATCGAACAGCGCCAGATGACTCAACTCCTCCTGACTGTGGAGCAGCCGCTCGTTGGCATTGGCGAGTTCGGAGGTGCGATCGGCAATGCGCTGCTCGAGTTGGCGCTCGGCTTCGGTCAGCGCAAACAGCGCGTCCTCACGGTGCCCCAGAGCCTCTTCGGTCGTGCGCCTGAGATTGCGGAGCCGTTCAGCAAGCGCGAAGGACAGCAGAAGCATCTCGACGCCCGAGCCGATCTGCAGGGAGTAGCTGGTCAAGGGGTTACTGGGAATCCAGCCTAGGGAGCGCAGACCGGCGGCGATCATGCCAAGGATGAACGCGGCAAATGCGGCGAGGAACATCAAGGCCCCCGGCCGGCCAGCCCGTAGTGCGAGCACGCCGCCGACGGTCAGGATCGCGGCAGCAAAAGGCGCCATGACGGCCACCAGCATCGCAAAGGGGCGGATCTCCTCGAAAAGCACGCCGCTGGTGCCCAGCAGGAACAGCATGCAGGTCGCAGTGACGAGGCGATTGAAACGCGGCGCCCACGCAGGCGTATCGAGAAAACCCCGCGCGCACAGCGCCCCGAAAACACCTGCCAGCGAAAAACCGAGCAGAACAGCCTTGTCGGCCAGCCAGGGCAGGTCCGGCCACAGGAACTGGTGGCCCAGGCCGAGCATCCCGAGTTGCGCGGTTGCAAGCGCACAGAGGTAGCCAACGTAGGCGAGGTACACATCGTCGCGCAGCGAGAAATAGATCAGAAGGTTGTACAACCCAAGCGCCAGGAGCATGCCGAAATACAGGGCGTGAATGCTGTAAAGCGATTGGTCTGCCTGGTGCAGGCCCGCTTCCGACCACAGTTTGATGGGCACCGTAAGGCTGCCGTTGGTGGCGATGCGGAGATAGACCGTCTGCCCGGTGTCGGCGGGAATCGAGACGGGGAAAACGAGGTTGCGGTGGAAGTAGGGCCGCACGGAGAACTTCAGGTTGTCACCGGCCTGATAATGGACCGACTCGAGGCCAACACGTGCATAGAAGTCGACATGATCGAGCGCCGGATAGGCAATCTCCAGCAGGGCAGGCAGCGGGTGGACTCCATCTGCGCGGAAGCTGAGACGCAACCAGAACACGGAGCGGCTGAATCCGAAATTCAGGTCCCCCTCGCCCGTCCGCCGACTGAATCCGACGCCGGAAGGCAGGCGCGCGATCTCATCGAATCCGAGCTTGCCGGTAGTGTCCTCGAGCACCTCGACATCCGGGCGCAACTCGATCTGGCTGAAACCGGAGGGAACCGTGACGGTTGCCAGTGCATCGGAGGAACTGAAAGCAAACAGGCAAAGGAACAGGAGCGCTGCGGGCAGGCCCGGCACCAGAGGGAATGACGGCGCAGTGCTATCGCTGACAGAACGCGTACGCCCTGTGGCCACTCTGAAGCCCATGCTCCCTCATCCATCCCTGCAGGGGGTCGGATGATACACACCGTCACGGGATGCCCGAAAGGAAGGCCGCGTTGAACGGCTCCGCCCTCAGGGCTGTTCGGCCTTGAATACCAGCAAGGCATTGCCGGGACGCTCGACGGAGCTTGCACCCGAGGTCACGAACAGCGCCTTGCGGCCGATGACCACCGGGTAGCCCGACACCTGGCCGCCGCGAGCGGGTACGCCGTTCACCGTCTCGTAGCCGCGCGCCGTATCGAAACTGAAGAGCGGCGCGCCGTCGCGCGTGGAGAACGCGCGCAGCCAGCCGTCGTTGTAACCCCCGAAGACCGCACCCGGCACCACGCTCAGCGCCGCGACCTGCGCGGCGGTGCAGCCCTCGTGAGTCCAGCTGCACTGCGGTACGGGGCCATCGCGGTGCCACAACGTCTTGCCCGTCGCGGGATCGAGCGCGAGCAGGCTGCCGGCGCGCCCCGACTCCTTCGCGTCAACGTCTGACACAGGAACGTAGATGCGCTCGCCATCACTCGCGAGACCGTAGATCACGCCGCCCATGTCACCACCCGCGGCGACCTTGCTGCGCCAGATGACGCGGCCGCCATCGTCGGGATCCATTGCGTAGACGTAGCCCCATTTCTGGCCTGCGAGCAGCAACTGCCGACCGTCGGGAAATGTGTGGATGAGCGGCGCCGTACCCATCGAAAACACGTTGCGGCAGTCGGTTTCGCCGATAGCGTGGCAGGCTGCTTCACGCTCGGCGCCAACGGGCAGGAACTGCTGCGCCCAGCGGCGCTTGCCCGTCGCCATTTCGTAGGCGACCACGGAATACGGACCGGCGGCGTCGAACCTGCCGTACTCCTCGGCGGTGCTGGCATAAACCAGCCCACGACGCTCATCGATGGCGAGGGGTACGTAGGTGGCTGCGCCAGCAGGCCCGCGCACCGACGGCGCATCGGGGCCCTCCGGAGGCAGATCCCGCAGGGCTTGCGTGATGTGCAGGTTCTTCCAGAGGATTTTCCCGGTGCCCGCATCCAGCGCCACCAGACCGCCACGGCTGGTGCAGCAGGTGTGGCTGGCGACATGCGTCATCGGGTCCTCGATGGACGACAGCGGCACCAGTACCTTGCCCTCGTGCACGCTCGGCGAACCCGTGATGCGCGAGAGCACGTTGTCGTCCACCCGCACCTGCCAGAGTTGCTCACCGGTGACCGCGTCGAGCGCCGTCACCCACGCCAGATCGTCGCCGAAATACACCGCCGGATGCGCCTGCCCGCCCGTCGGGCCCGCGATGACAAGACTGCGCACCACGCGCCCCGGCCGGCGGAACGCCCATCGCACGCAACCCGACTCGGCATCCAGCGAGAGCACGAAGCCGAAGCCCGCAGGCAGGAAAACGCGATCTCCGCCCAACACGGCGGGCCCGCCCGCACCACCGGGATAGCCGAAACTCCATGCGAGGCGCAGGCGCGGCGCGGTGTCGGCAGTAAGCCAACCGTAATCGCGGAAGCGCGTGTTCGTGTGGCTGCCGCCGTTATTGCTCCAGTCCTGATCGGCGACGACGAGTGGCGCTGCGGGCGTCTTGCACGCTGCGCTCATCGGGTCTGGCAGCGGACGTGGCTTGCGGCCGGAAAGCAGCACCACCAACGCCTCGATGTCGTCAGGGCGCAGGTCCTTCGCCATCGGCTTCATCACGCCTTCGGCGAGCGCGTACTGGATTGCCTCGGGCGAGCGGTACGCCAGCGAGGCGCGCGGCGGGATGTTGTTCTGCGGGTGGTCATGGCAACTCGCGCACCTGTCGATGTAGAGCGCGGAGGCACGGTCTGCCGCATCAAGCTGCTCGGGAACGACCAGGCCGTGGACGTCGGCCTGCATGCCTTCCGCGTGCGCGGCGTGCGCCAGTAAGGCCGCGACCGCGACCCCGAACGCCACAAGGCCGCGAATGATCACGTTGCGCATACCGTGACTTCCCCGGATGGCGGCGCGCCGCCTCAGTTGCCGGGAGTGCCCGGCGGATATTTGGCCAGGATGGCCGCCACCACCTCGGCGGCGAGTTTGTCACGCTCGCTGATCGAGGCCTTCTTCGACGGCAGACGCTTGCTGGTCACACCGCGCCACTGCAGGGTTTTGTCCTTCGTGTCGATGAAGTCGATGAACAGCGTGCCCTCGGTGTAGTTCTTCACGTCGATCTGTGGGCTCGCAAACGCGGCGCAACGGTAAGCATCCCAGCAGCGACGGTAGCCGAAGCCGCTGTTGTAGTTGTTCACCTGGGTCTTGTTCTGCGAGGTCACGAAAAAGGTCACGATCAGGTCGGCCTTTGCAGCCGGCACCAGCTGATAGCCGCGCGCCTCCAACTCCTTTTCGATGGTGGTCGAAATACGTCTCGCCATGAGGTCGTTCATGCCAGGGACCATCGCGCGCTTGCCGAGTGCCGCCATGGCAGCCTCCGGCTTCATCACCGCGAGGCGCGTCTTGCCGGCAAAGCTGTAGGCGGTGTTGTAGTCGGTGCTGACTTCCGGGCTGCTTGCGCATCCCGCAAGCGTCATGCAGATGGCAAACAAAAACAGCGTGAGGCTGCGGATCATGGCGTGGCTCCTGAACGTTGCGGCGGCAGTATAGCGGGCTAGCGTGCCGCTTCGGGCCTGGCGCTCACTGCGCGACGAATCCGCCGTCCACCGCGAGCACAGATCCCTGGCACAGGGCCGAGTCATCCGATGCGAAGAAAAAGATCGCGCCAGCGACCTCGTCTGCCGTGCCCATGCGCCCGATCGGCATCGTCCCGCGCAGCATCTGCTGGGCTTCGACCTTGTCGGGCATGCGGTCGGTCCACCGCTCCATCATCGGCGTCTCGATCACGCCCGGGCACACGCAGTTCACGCGCACGCCGCTCTTCGCGAGTTCGATGGCAAGGTCTTTGGTGAACACCACGAGGCCGCCCTTCGCGCTGCCGTAGGCGGTGGACAGCGGAAAGCCCACAAGGCCGTTCAGCGAGGAGATGTTGACCACGCTGCCGCGCCCCGCCGCAACCATGTGCGGCACCACGTGCTTGCAGAACAGCCACGGGCCCTTGAGGTCGGTGTCGAGCACGCGGTCCCACTCCTCGACCGTGGTCTCGTCATAGCTGCGGTTGAGCTCGGAACCCGCGTTGTTCACGAGCACATCTACCCGCCCCCAGCGCGCCATGGCAGCCGCAGCCACGGCGCGCACGTCCGACTCCAGACGCACGTCGCAGGCAATGCTGCCCACCGCGCTGCCCAGTTCGCTCGCCAGTGCAGTTGCCGTCGCGAGGTCGCGGTCTGCGATCAGGACCTCTGCGCCTTCACGCACGAAACGGCGAACCGTGGCGGCGCCGATTCCGCTGGCACCGCCGGTGACGATGCATGCCTTCCCTTCAAGACGGCGTTCGTAACCCATCGCTTCTCTCCCTTCTGACCGGATCGTGTTGGCGTGCGCGCGAACCCGCAGGTGCCTGATGTAAGGCAAGGAGGCAAAGGCACTCCGCGAGGGCCCGGGGAGCATAAAGCCCCTCCCAGACCGAGGCCAGCGCTGCCGAAGCCGGGCCATCGCAGCGCTGCGCCGCGCAGTGCGCGCAGCAGGGCCCGCTACCGATCACGGATCGCTGTACC
>CAIYPF010000191.1 GCA_903928015.1 uncultured Gammaproteobacteria bacterium
CACCATGCCCCCGAGGTTGTAGGTGGCGAGCATGCGGTTCGCGCTGGCCTGGTCGTGCCCCAGATCGGTCAACACCGTGGGCAGCCAGTTCATGAAACAGAACATGCCGAAGAGATTGGCGAGGAACATCAGCCAGACGCCACTGGTGTCGCGGCGCAACGCAGGGCCGAACAGTTCGCTGAATGCGGCTTTCCGGGTCCGGGGTTCGTCCAGCCAGACGGGGTCGCTTGCGGCAAAGCGCTGCTCGCCCAGCAGCGCGTTCACAGCGGCGGCAGCCTCCGGGCGATCGGCACGCAAGAGGAATCGCGCCGACTCCGGCAGCCAGCGCCACAGCGCCAGCGCAAGCACCACGGGCAGCACGCCACCCACCACGAACACCGACTCCCAGCCGAAGGCCGGGATCAACCGTGCAGCCAGCATCCCGCCAATGAATCCGCCCACCGGCACGCCCACCATCGTCGTCATCGTGAGCATCGGGCGCCAGCGCAGCGGGGCGGCCTCGACCACCAGTGCGGCGGGTTGGTGAGCGCGCCGCCCATGCCTATGCCGGCGAGCAAGCGCAAGACCAGCAACTGGGCCTCCGACTGCGCCCATGCCGAGGCGAGCGTGGCGAGGCCGAAGAAAACGGCGCTGCCCACAAGGGCCGGCTTGCGACCCCAGACGTCACCGCGAGGCCCGATGACAAGGCCGCCGATGGCAACCCCAACCATCCCCGAGGCGAAGATCGGTGCGAGGTCGGCCCGCGTGATGCCCCATTCGGCGAGCAATGCCGGCGCTGCGAAGCCCAGCACCTGGAGGTCGAAGCCATCAAGCACGATCACGCTCATTGCGAGCAGCGCGATCGCCACATGGCGGCGAGACAGGGACGCGCTGTCCAATATCGCTCCCGCCTCGAAATCGGGGAGCGCGGCCCGGTCGGCGACAGATTCTGCAGGCATGCCGGAGGTTGTTTTCATTGGTTCTTCAGGGCCTCGTGCGGTGGGCGATGATCGCACGGTCACGGTTGAAGAGGCACGATTTCACGGGCGACTGAGCCGCGCGCCGATGGCGCTGCCTGATCCATCAGGCGGTGTCGCAGATGATGCTGCAGCACGTCACCGCACCCTCGGCCTTGGCCACCTCGCCCGCGTCCACCAGCACAGGCTCCATGCTCGCGTCCTGCAATCGCTCGCGTGTGCGCACATGGTGGCGCGCGTAGACGAGCCGATCGCCTGTCAGCAGCGCATTGGCGGCATCGGGTTCCGTCGGGTCCACCGCGATGCAGCGCCAGCCCGCGAACAGGGCCGCGTCGACCCACTCGGGATTCAGCAGAAGCGTGTCTTCGCCGACCCGCGTGACAGCGCTCTTCAGATGCAGGCAGCCACGCAGCGGCACGGCCTCCACGCTGTAATGCCACGGCGCGAGCAGCCTGCCCAGTTGCGCGATGCCTTCGGCATTGCTGCGCCCGCCCGCGCCCACAAGAATGCGTTTGCCGAGAACCAGCACGTCACCGCCATCGAGTGTGCCGGGAGCTTCGATGTGCAGCAGCGCGCGCCAGGGCTTCAGTGCCGTGGCCACGGCCTCGGTCTCCGGTCGCCTCGAGGCGGCCCCGGGACGGGTGATCACGGCGCATTCCGGCAGCGCCACCGCCGCGTCTTCCACAAAAACGCAGTCGGGCAGTTCGGTGGAGGCCGGCAGTTCGATCACCTGCAGCCCCAGGCCGCGCAACGCGTCGGCGTAGGCCGCGTGCTCGCGCTCTGCTTGCAGGAGATCGATGGGCACGCGGATCTGGTGCGTGAGTTCGCAGTCGGCGAAGCGCGGGCTGATGCCGCGGGTGATGGCAATGGGCATGCGTGTGCTCTTTCGTCCGGATTTCCCGGACTATAGCGACTGCCCGAAGTCGCTCCAACTGCGGCACAATGCGGGCGTTTGATCTTCGGTAGTGGATGCAGGCGCTGCACACATGACGGTGGACGAGCGATTCAGCCAACTGGTCGGGCTTATCTACGAGGGGCCCCTCGAGGCGAGCCCTTGGTCAGGATTCCTCTCGCTGCTGAAGACGGAGCTGGACGCCGTTGCCACCACGCTCGTGTTGCGCCCGCGAGAGAACGACCGCGCGGGCCTCATCCTCACGCACGGCGGCTCGAGCGAGGGCATCGCACGTTACCGCGACGGGCTTTTCATGGCCGACCCCTTTGTCGCACTTCCTCCGGGCGAGGTGGTGGCGCTGCACGAGATCGTCCCCCTCGAAGAGTTCGAGCAAACCGAGCTCTACCGACTGTGCATGGCGCCGGGAGGGTTGTGGGACAGCCTGGGTGCCGACCTGCGCATCGAGGGTGGTCCCGAGGCGCGGCTGCGCATCGCGCGGTCGCGCGGCGCGCGCACCTTCGGCAAGGCCGAGAAGCGTCTCTGTGCGGCGCTGCTGCCGCATCTCGAGCGCGCCATCCGCATCCACCTGCGCCTGCATCGCACGGAGTCCGAACGCGCGCTCTATGCCGGCGCGGTGGAACACCTTGCGGTGGGTGCCGTGATCCTCGACGGCAAAGGTGTGGTCTCGGGCGCGAACCAGATGGCCGCGCAGCTGCTCGCCCGCCGCGACGGCATCTGGACAGACAACGGTGCGCTGCGCGTGCACTCACCGCGCGAGGCCACCGAGCTTCGCCGCTTGACCACCGAACTCCTCGCGCAGCGGCGCGCCGGCCTTCCTGGCGTGGTGCAGGCGCTTCGCATCACGCGTCCCTCGGGGCGCGCTGATCTGGGCCTGATAATCCGGCCTTTGCCGTCGCAGCCGGAATCGGAAGCCTCGGAACTCCCCGGACTCGCCGTCTTCATCAGCGACCCCGAAGAGCAGTCCGAGGCGCCCGTAGCCGTGCTTTCAAAGCTGTTCGGCTTCACGCCCACCGAGGCGCAACTCGCGCTCAGGCTCTCCAACGGCCTCAATCTCGACGAGGTGGCCTCGGCCCTCGGCATGAGCCGCAATACGGCGCGCGCGCATCTGCGCGCTGTCTTCACCAAGACCGGCATCAGTCGCCAGAGCGCGCTCGTCCGGCTCATTCTGAAGAGCGTGGCATCGCTCGCCTGAGCGCCGGCGTGTAGACTCGCGAATGCCCGCATTCGCGGGCGACATTCGATAACAAAACGCGGAGAACTCCAGATGGGCAAGCTCGATGGCAAGGTGGCGCTGGTAACCGGCGCGGGACAGGGTGTGGGACGCGGCATCGCGCTCGCGTTGGCCTCCGAAGGCGCGCGCATCGCCGTGGTGGGGCGCACCGAGGGCAAGCTCCTCGATGTCTGCGCCGAGATCCGTGCCCGTGGGGGCGTTGCCGAGTCCATCGTCTGCGACGTCATGGTGGCCGAAGACATCGATCGCTGCGTGAAGGCCACCGTCGCGGCTTTCGGCACGGTCGACGTGCTGATCAACAACGCGCAGGTGGTGCCGCTCGGCGACCTGCTGCAGATCACCGAAGCCCAGTACCAGGAAGGCATGGACTCAGGTCCGCTCGCCACGCTGCGTTTCATGCGCGCCTGCCACCCCTTCCTGAAGGGCGGCGGCTGCATCGTCAACATGGGTTCGTCCTCCGCCATCCGCTGGGATCCGAACGGATACGGCGCTTACGCCGCCGCCAAGGAGGCCATCCGCGCGCTCACGCGTGCGGCAGCCTGCGAGTGGGGCGTTGACGGCATCCGTGTGAACTGCGTGCTGCCGCTCGCCATGTCGCCGGCGATGGACGGCTGGATCAGCTCGCGTCCGGAGGAGTCCTCGGAGTTCTTCAAGACCATCCCGCTCGGCTATGTGGGCGACTGCGAGAAGGACATCGGCCGCGCGGTCGTGTTCCTGTGCTGCGACGACTCGCGTTACCTCACGGGTCACTCCATGCCGCTCGACGGCGGCCAGGCCTTCATGCGCTGAGGCTGTCGGCAACGTGGATTCCTGGACTGCACTGCAAGCCCTGATTCTCGGGATCGTGGAGGGACTCACAGAGTTCCTTCCGGTCTCGAGCACGGGCCATCAGATCATCGCCGCAGATCTGCTCGGTTTCGGCGGCGCACGCGCGCAGGCCTTCAACATCATCATCCAGTTCGGCGCCATCCTTGCTGTGGTGTGGGAATACCGTGCGCGGATCATCGCCTTGCTCTTGGGCTTGCCCGGGGAGCCTGCGGCGCGGCGTTTCACCGCCAGCGTGCTGCTGGCTTTCCTGCCGGCAGCAGTGGCGGGGGTGTTGTTTTCGGATTTCATCCACGCCCGGCTTTTCAACCCGCTCACAGTGGCGATGGCGCTGGTGGTGGGCGGCGTCGCGATGCTCTGGGCCGAGCGCCGTCCGCATGCCGTGACGGCCGAGTCGCTGGATGATCTGCGCTGGACTCACGCACTCGCTGTGGGCTGCGCGCAATGCCTCGCGCTGGTGCCTGGTACCTCGCGGGCTGCCGCGACGATCATCGGTGGTCTGCTGGCGGGGCTCTCACGGCGCGCGGCCACCGAGTTCTCGTTCTGGCTCGCAATGCCAACCATGGCGGGTGCGGCCGTGTATTCGGGCTGGAAGTACCGCGAACTCTTCGTGAGCGCCGACCTGCCCGTGTTTGCGATCGGCTTCCTGACGGCTTTTCTGGTGGCCCGGCTCACGGTGCGCGCGCTGCTCGCGTTTATCGCGGCGCATTCCTACGCGCCCTTCGCGTGGTACCGCATCGCCTTCGGTGCGTTCATCCTGCTGAGCGCGCAGACGGGCTGGATCGACTGGGGCAGGGCGATGCATTGAGCATCGCGCTGCCGGGCTTCAGCCAGCAGCCAGGCGGATCGCTTCGTCCAGATCCCGCCACAGATCTTCCACGTCCTCGATGCCCACGCTGAGGCGCAGCAGGGAAGGCGGCAGATGTTCCTGCCCCGGCACTGCGGCCCGTCTCTCCATCGTTGATTCGACGGCGCCCAGGCTGGTCGCATGGCGGATGATCCGCGTGCTGCGGCAGACGCGGTCTGCGAACCGGGCATCCCCGCGCAGATCGAAGGAAATCATGGTGCCGAAGCCTGCCAGCACCCGACTCGCCACGGCATGCGTGGGATGGCCGGGCAGGCCGGGGTAACGCACCACCGACACCTGCGGATGCGCGAGCAGCCGCTGCGCCAGCGTCATTGCCGTTCGCTGCGCGCGCTCGAGTCGGAGCGCCAGCGTGCGCGAGCCGCGAACAGCCAGAAAGGCTTCCAGCGTGCCGGGCGTGGCACCGGTCAGTTCCCGCGAGTGCCGAAGCGCCTTCAGCAGCGCGGGATCACGCGTCGAGGCGACGCCAGCCAGCAAGTCGGAGTGACCACCGATGAACTTCGTCGCCGACTGAACCGATACCGAGGCGCCCATCTCCAGCGGGCGCTGGTTGAGCGGTGTGGCAAGGGTGCTGTCCACGGCCACCAGCGTGCCTTGCTTGCGCGGCGCCGAGCAGATCGCGTGGAGATCAGCCACGGTGAGCAATGGGTTGGAAGGGGATTCCAGCCAGACCAGATCGGCGCTGGCGCAGGCACGGATCCACCCTGCGGTATCGTCCACTCCCACGCGCTCCACGCTCCAGCGCCCTTTTTTTGCGCCGCCCTCGGCAAGGCCCGCCACCCCCTGGTAGCAGTCGTCCGGCAGCGCCACCACGCTGCCGGTGTCGAGTTGGTCGAACACGGCAGCGATGGCGGCCATGCCCGACGCGAAGGCCACCGCCTGCCCTGATTCGAGCCCGCCCACGATCTCTTCGAGTGCCTCCCAGGTCGGGGTGCCGTCGTCTCGCGAGTATTCGCGCCCCCCGCCGATGATGAAGTTCGATGCGGGAATCAGCGGCACGTTCAGAGGCGCGCCGGGCTCCGAGGGGCGCCCCGCGCTGACGAGCCAGGATTCCAGCGAGATATCGAGACGGTCTTTGGCCATGCGCCTGCCCCCGGAGTGTGGGCCGCAATCATGTCCGTATTGGGGGGGCGCTGCCATTCCCCTTGCGTGGTGGCGCCACCTGCCGATTGTCAGCGCCCCCCCGGCACGCTACCTTGCGGGCCTGCCCACGAACGCCGGAGCAAACAAAGCAATGAACGTGAAGAGCCTCGGATACCTGCGCCTCGAATCCACCGACGTCGCGCGCTGGCGCGAATATGGCACCGCCATTCTCGGCATGATGCTCGCGCCCACCATGCCCGATGACGGCAATCTCTACCTCAAGATGGACGAGCGCCCCTTCCGGTTTGCCGTGATTCCCGGCAGCGCCGACCGCCTGCTCTGCGCCGGCTGGGAGCTCGCGGGGCCCGAGGAATTCGATGATGCGCTGGACGAACTCACCGCTGCGGGAGTCGCCTGGGAATTGCTGGAGGCCTCCGAGGCCCGGGCCCGCCGCGTGCGTGCTGTCGTGAGCTTCCGCGATACCGCCGGTGCCACGGTGGAGCTCTACCACGGCGCAGACCTCGACTACGCGAAGTTCATCTCGCCCTGCGGCGTTCCCGCCTTCGAGACCGGCTTCAACGGCAACATGGGCTTCGGCCACATTGTCGTGCCGGTGAAGAACCTGCAGGAAACCCGCCGTTTCTACCGCGAGGTGCTCGGCTTCGGCGACACCGACTACATGCACTTCCACTTCAACCCCGATCCCGCTGATCCGGGCCAGGGTCTGTGCTTCATGCACGTCGACAACCCGCGCCACCACAGCCTCGCGCTCTACGAGGAGCCGGGCGAGAATCCCTCGGGCTGCGTCCATGCGATGCTCGAGGTGAAGAGCGTCGACGAGGTCGGCTACTGCCTCGACCGCGTGCAGGCCGCCGGCATCCCCGTGGTCTCCACCATGGGTCGTCACACCAACGACCGCATGCTCTCGTTCTACATGCTGACCCCGGGCGGCTTTGCCCTGGAGTTCGGCTGCGAGGGGCTCAAGATGGACTGGAACGGCTACACCCCCACCGTGAGCGCGCTGCCCAGCATCTGGGGACACAAGTTCCAGATGGCCGGCGGCGGGCATTGATCCGCCGCCACGCCGCGGCGCGTACCTGCACCATCACCACCTTCCGAGGACGCAACATGCGCCGCAGCCTGACCGCTCTCTGCCTTGCCCTTGCCAGCGCGCCGTTGCTGGCCGCCTGCCCCGATTACCTCAACCAGAACGTCCACCCTCTCGGCAAGACCGAGACGGTGAACCTCTGCGAGCGTTACGCCGGCAAGCCGATGCTGATCGTCAATACCGCCAGTCATTGCGGTTTCACGCCGCAGTTCAAGGGCCTCGAGGCCCTCTACCAGGCCTATCGCGCGCGCGGCCTGGTGGTGGCGGGTTTCCCCAGCGATGATTTCAAGCAGGAAGCGAAGAACGCCGACGAAACCGCCAAGGTCTGTTACGTCAACTACGGCGTCACCTTCGACATGTACTCGCAGATCCACGTGAAGGGCAGCGACGCGCACCCCCTGTTCCGCGAACTGGGCGCGAAGACCGAGGAGCCCAGCTGGAACTTCAACAAGTACCTGGTCGACAAGGACGGCAATGTCGTGGCGCACTTCGGCTCCATGACATCTCCCGACGACAAGGACCTGAAAGCGGCCATCGAGAAGCTGCTCTGAGGCGAAACCCCGCGGCGTAGCCCGCGGCGCGGTTTCCGTCTTATGATCGGCCGGTCAAGGCCCTTCCCCGGAGCCGCAGATAGCATGTCCACGCACTGGCCCATCCGACTCCCGCTGCTCGCCTGCGCACTTGCGCTGGCGGGCTGCACCACCACCAAGATCGACGAGAGGCGCATTACCGGTGCCACCGTGCAGAGTGGTGACACCGTGGTGGTCCTCGGGCGTCGTCACAGCAGCGATTACGAGACCGAACCCGACTTCATCCGCTGTGTCGGCCACGGGGTGGAGCGGGCGGGAGCCCGCGTGCTGCCGGAACTCGAGTTCATGAACAGTTTCTATCCGTGGTTCGAGCCGCGTACGGCACCCATGAACATCAAACGTTTCCAGGCGCTCATGGAGAAACCGCTGTTCGCGCAGCGGCTGCGCGAGTCCAATCTGCGCTACATCGTGTGGGTGGACGGGCAGACCGAGACCGTCGACAAGGCGGGCTCCATCTCCTGCGCGGTCGGGCCGGGTGGCGCGGGTTGCATCGGTTTCGGCACATGGGACGACACCTCCACCTACGAGGCCAACGTCTGGGATCTGCAGAAAATGGACACCGTTGCCCAGATCAGCGCCGAGGCCTCGGGCACCTCCTACATGCCCGCGCTGATCGTGCCGATTCCGCTGATCGCGCGGGTGCAGTCGGCCGCGTGTGACGGCCTTGCGGCACAACTGAAGACGCTCTTCTCCGCCCAATGATCCTCCGGCTGTTTCTCGGCGCCTGCCTGATCGCCCTCGCCCCGGCGGCCTCCGCCATGTCCGAGAAAAAAGAAGCCGAGATCGGCAAGAAGATGCATGAGGACCTGCTTGCCAAGATGCGCACCTACGACAACCCGAAGGTCGTCGATTACGTGACGCGCCTCGGCAAGAGCCTGGCCGCCAACAGTGACCGGCCGGATATCCCCTACACCTTCACCGTCCTCGACAGCCCCGATATCAACGCCTTCGCCACGCCCGGGGGCTACGTCTACATCAACCGCGGTTTGCTCGCGTACCTCGATTCGGAGGCGGAGCTTGCAGGCGTGATGGCCCACGAGATCGCGCACGTCACGGAGCGCCATGCCTCGCGGCAGGACTGGATGGGCAAGGGCAGCAGTGTCGCGTCCGCCGTGGTCGGGATCCTTGCTGCCATCAGCACCGGCAGCGGTGCGGTGGGCAGCGTCACGCAGGACGCGGCGTCGATGGCGGGCACGGCCATGGTGCGCGGCTACGGCCGCGACATGGAGCTCGAGGCCGATCGCGTGGGCGCCCGCTACATGCACAAGACGGGCTACGACCCGCAGGCCATGGTCGAGGTGCTGGGCGCGCTGAAGGACCAGGAGAGCTTCATGCGCGTGAGGGCCCGCAAGGAAGGCAAGCAGGCAGCCACCTACCACGGCGTGTTTTCCACCCACCCGGAAAACGACGAGCGCTTGAAGGAGGTCATCGCGGAGGCCGGCAAGCTCGACGACGGCGTGCACCGTGAAACCCGCGCCGAGGCGTTCCGGGAAGCCACCGACGGCATGAAGTTCACCGAGGAACCGCGTGCGGCGGCAGTGATCGACAACCGCTACTACAACGGCAAGATGGGCTTCACCGTGGCCTTCCCCACGGACTGGAAAATCATGAAGCGCTCGAGCACCGTGCTCTCGGGCCCCAACCGCGACAACACGGTCCTGCAGATGGGCGTGAAGCGAGCCATGCCAGAGCTCGCGCCCCGGGACTTCGCCGACCAGATGCTGGGCATGAAGCCGCTGCAGGATGTGGAGGAGTTGAAGGCAGGCGAGGGCATCGACGGCTTCACGGCGCTGTTTCCGCAGCAGGGTGCGGCGCCCCGTCGCGTGGCGGTGCTCTATTTCGGATCCTACGCATACATCTTCGACGGACGCACGGCAAATGCCGCTCTCGCGCCCTTCTACGACACGATGTTCCTCTCCGCCATCCGCAGCTTCCGCCCCATGACCAACGCCGATCGGGATGCCGTGCTCGGTATCCAGATCCACTACATCGAGGCCCCCGAAGGCATCACCTTCGCAAAGCTCGCCGAGGCGAGCCCCGTGAAGCCTTATCCCGAGGAGATGCTACGTCTGGTGAACGGCTACTACCCCAAGGGCGAACCCGAGCCCGGCGAGTGGATCAAGGTGTTCCGCTGATACGCGTGTGAGAGTGGGCATGGTGTCAGGAGCGCGCCATGCGTGCGACAACAGTCCCTCGCCGCTCAGGGATCCCTCGGGAATCGCTCGCTCCAGCGCTTCTCGCGCAGCAATTTCCCGTTCTCGAACACCCGCCGCACATAGTCGTAATGATAGGCCTCCATGTCGCTGCGGAAATCCATTTCCGCCTCCCAGCGCAGTTTGCGGCCCGGCAGATCGGCTTCCATGCTGTGGGTGCCGTGCATGCGCGTGTTTTCCGGGTGCGCGTCCGAGGTGCTGTGTTCGATGCGCTCCTGG
Source organism: uncultured Gammaproteobacteria bacterium (assembly GCA_903928015.1). Lineage (GTDB taxonomy): Bacteria > Pseudomonadota > Gammaproteobacteria > Pseudomonadales > UBA5518 > UBA5518. The sequence continues at coordinate 10,004 of CAIYPF010000191.1, forward strand.
TAACGCTCCTCGCCCCACGGATATTTCTGCGCACCGGAGTTGGTGGCCACCGCCACCACCTCGCCGGTCTGCGGGTTGCGGCGCAGCTCCGAGACCTCGCCATATCCCGAGGGATTCCCGTCGTCGATGTTGCTGTAGCCCGCGAGAGAGGGGCTCTTTTCCGGCGGCAGGAAGTCCGGGGCAGGGCGTTTTGCGGGAGCGACCACGGGCAGCAGCACGCGCGCGCCGTTCTCCCCGCCGATGGCGAGCGTGGTGGTCATGGGGTGTGGCGAGGGCCACATCATCGGCCACTGTGCGTTGCTCACCGACACGCGGACGCGGTGCCCCTTCGGGAACACCCACGAGGTGAAGTGCAGCTCGATTTCCAGCGGGAATTGCTCCCCGGGCACGAGGAGTTCGGGCGCGCGTGCGGAGCGGCGGTGGTTGCCGTTGAAGCCCGCGCCGGCCACCTGCGTCACGCGCCCGTCCGGCGCCACGTCGGAGACTTTCACGAACCAGTTCGCGCGCGGCGCGTCCGCACTCACCCGCAATTGCGCGTACGGCATGCCGAGGATTTCCATTTCCTCGGTAAGCGGCGCCGAGTCGTAGACGAGGCTGAAAGCGTCGGTGCCGCGCTGGTCATGTGCCGCGTCGCCCCACCACATCACCGGACCGCCGGCCTCGATGCCGGTCCCGGGCGAATAGCGCAGCTGGTGCACGCGCGGCTCGCGCTCGGGTGCGCCGAGCGTGTGCGAGTCGCGCAGATGCCAGACGCGATTCTTGATGCGCGCGATGGGCCAGCCCTCTTCCCAGCGCCAGCGGCCGGGGGCGGTGTCGAGGTAGGGGCCGGGCGGATGCCAGTCGCGCACATACACGGCGAATCGCGGCTCCTCCATGATCCCGGTGTCGATGCCCTTCAGCCAGTGATCGAACCAGCGTAACGCCTCGCGTCGCCACTCCATGCCGGGCCGGGGGTAGGGCTCGTTCGGCCAGGCGTGCGACCAGGGGCCGATCATCGCTTTCACGGGCCCGCCAGCGTGCTCCAGAGCGCGCGGTATCACGTCCCGGTAGCCGTCGTACCAGCCGCCGATGTAGTAGCCCGGCACGGTGATCCGCGACTCGCGGTCGCGCCAGGAGGCACGATCCCAGAAGGGTCCGTCGCGCTGCTGGCGCTTCCAGGTGAGCATCCACGGCGGTGTGTCGAAGCGCTCGCGGAAATTGGCGTCGTCGATGCGGTAATCGGGCGCGCCGGGGCGTGCGTTGTCGAGTTCCTGGCTCATCTCCCAGGAGTCGAGGTGCATGATGCCGTCGATGAAGTGCACGTCTTCCTGGTAGAGGTCGTCGGTGGCATCCACCGCAATGAAGGCCTTCAGCGCGGGCGGGTTGCGGCCCGCCATCTGGATCGCATTGAAGCCACCCCAGGAGATCCCGAACATCCCCACCTTGCCGGTGGACCACGGCTGTTTCGAGAGCCAGTCGATCAGCACCTCACCGTCCTGCTGTTCGATGTCGGAGTACTCGTAGGGCACCAGCGTTCCCTCGCTGTTGCCGGTGCCGCGGATGTCGACACGCGCCACGATGTAACCGCGCGTCACGAAATACGAATAGAGCGGCCAGTTGCGCCCGCGGGCCTCGGTCTTGCGATAGGGAAGGTACTCGAGCAGCACCGGAAAACGCGCGTCGGCAGCGCCGCCGGTGGGCACGTAGAGGTCTGCAGCGAGGCGTGTGCCATCCGGCATCGGAATCCACGCTTCGCGTATCTCCATGCCGTGCTGCGGAGCTTCATCCTGTGTCACGGCCTCATCGTCCGAGGCTGTGTTGGCAGTGGCGCCGGTTGCGAGGAATGCGAGCGCGCACAGCAAGACGAGGCAGCAGCGGAGAGCGTTACTGGTCATGGTTGCGCCTGCGGGTGTCTGATGCACATCGGCGCATTGTGTTCGCTCAGGCCGCGCTCGCAAAGGGTGGCGATGGATGGTGGCGGATGAATGCATCTCGCGCATGAGACCGTTGACGGCCTGCGCCGAAGCTGCTTAGCCTATGGCCCAGATGTCCTGAGTCGGCACTTGTGCCGCCGCGAGCCGGAGCGCCCGCGGACGTCAGGGGAATGTTTGGAACAGGGACGATCCAACTCCGGGCCAGCGAGGGGCACTCTCATGCAGCGTCATTGCCGTTCTGTGCGCGTCTGTTTTTTCCTTGCCGCAATTCTTGCGGAATTACTTTCTCCGGGCACCGCCCATGCTGCCGCACCGTCGCGGCCGGCGTCGTTCACGGTGTCGCAAACGCCTGTTGCCACCGGCGCCCGCTACAGCCTGAACTGGTCTGCTGCGAGCGGCGCGGGCACCATCACCTACGATCTTCGTCGTCGTCTGGCCGGTGGCGCCTGGGCCGTGGCGTATTCCGGCACTGCCGGCTCGCGTAACGAGAGCCAGGTGGTGGCGGGCGCTTACGAATACCGGTTGCGTGCCTGCAACGCGGCAGCCGAGTGCAGTGCCTACACGGCCAACCTTGCTGTCAGCGTGCAGGTCCCGGTCTCGATACAGGCCTTTTCGGCCTCGGCGTCCACCACCGCGCCCGGCGAGCGGGTGCTCCTCAGCTGGAACACCGAGGGCGCCACTGCAGTCACCCTTGATCAGGGCATTGGCACGGTGCCCCTGAATGGCAGCACGGCCGTCACCCCTGCCCGCAGCACTACCTGGACGCTGAGCGCCACGGGTTTTACCGGGAGCGGGTCGGGTGTGGTCACACGCGCCATCAGCGTGAGCGTCGAATCCGCGCCGGCAGGCACTGCGGCCGGCACGCCGCAAGTCGAGCCTCCAGCAGACGGTAGCCGCGGTGCCGTGGGCGCGGTCGCGGCCTCGCACGAGGTAGGCAGCGACGGCAGCGCGAACCTGAGCATCCCCTTGCAAGTGCCCCCGGGTGTGCAGGGCATGCACCCCACCGTGTCGCTCGCGTACAACAGCAACGCGGGCAACGGCATCGCGGGGGTGGGCTTCGATATCGCGGGCCTCGGCGCGATCCATCGCTGCCCCGCCACCCTCGCGCGTGAGGGCGTGGTGGATGCCGTCGACTTCGACGACAACGACCGTTTTTGCCTCGATGGGCAGCGCCTGGTGGTGTTGGGAGGCGCCCAATACGGCGCAGACGGTGCCGAGTACCGGCTCGAGAACGACACTGGCGATCGCCTGCGCTCCTTCGGCAGCGAGGGCACGCTCATGCAGGACGAGTCCGGCGTCTATGTCACGGGCAACGCGGCCGCCAATCCCGTGTGGTTCGAGGTCCACGAGCGTTCCGGGCGCATCTCCCGTTACGGATACACGCCCGACTCGCGGGCGCGGCGCACACTCACTTTCATCGGCGGCTGCCCCTCCACGGGAGACTTCTTCGTCGATGCCGACGGCATTTGCCGCAACATCGAGACCGGGCAGCAGCGCAGCCTGAACTACACGCAGCAGGACCGCAGCATCGAGTGGAAGCTCGCCGAGACGCGTGACCGCTTCGGTAACCGCATCACCTACACCTGGGACACATCGGTCGCGGCCGAGCAGGTGCTTGCGCGCATCGATTACAACGTCAGCGGCGTGGCTGGCGCCGGCAGCGGAGCTGCGCTCAATTCCCTCCGATTCAGTTACGAGAGCCGTCCCGACGTGGCGGTGGCCTATTTCGCGGGCGGGCAGTTGCGTCAGGAGCGCCGGCTCGCTTCGGTTGCCGCGTACTCGGGCGAGACGAAGATCCGCGAATGGCGCATCGGCTACCACTCGGCTGGCGCCGCAGCTGTGCGCAATTCCCGCGTAGACACCGTTACCGAATGCGCCGGTGGCAGCTGTGTTCCGCCCACCCGTTTCACCTGGCAGGGCGGCGGCGCGGGTTTTTCCGCCACGGCCCAGAGCACGGGAAATCCCGTCATCGGCTGGGACAAAAACCCCCTCGTGCTGGACGCCAATGGCGACGGCCGCGACGACATGCTCCAGACCAACGGCAACACCGGCACCTGGCAGATCATGCTGGGCAACGGGCAGACGCTGGCGCCGCAAACCGACACGGGCATTGCCGATGCCGGTCGCGAGACCGCGCGCGTGTTCCGCTACAACCCCGACGACAACCGCGACGACGTACTCCTCGCACGCAACGGCACCTGGTGGGTCCTCAAGTCCATGGCGGCCGCGAGCCGACCGTTCAGTTACACGCACCCGCTCCGCGGCGTTCCTGTCAGCGTCAGCATTCCGGGCGTCGCCTTCGCCCAGATCAACACCAACATTCCCGCGATGAATCCCGCGGAGGCCCTGCTCGCGGATATCGATGGCGACGGACGCCAGGATCTGCTCTACCGCAACAACGGCCGCGTCTGGGTTCGCCTGCTGACCGACAGCGGCTTCTCGTCCACCGAACTGCAGACCGATATGGCAGGGCTTGCGGGCACTTATGTCTTCGATGCGGACAACGACGGACGCAGCGATTTCCTCCAGACCGCAAACGGCAAGTGGGTGATCGTGAAGGTGGTTTCGGTGGGCGCCACGCAGGTGAACATGCGGCGTGTCTACACCAATCGGCTGAAGGGCGACGAATTCAACGCCCGGCTTCTCGACGTCGACGGTGACGGGCTCACGGACCTGCTCGATCACGCCAACGCCACGGGAGAGGTATTCCTGCTGCGCAATGCAGGCGGCGAGTTGCAGCCCTCGCGCCCGCTGCGCCAGAGCGCGGATGGCCCGGCGTGGTCGCTGAGCGACGCGGCCTGGGCCAGCACGCGCGTGGTGGACTTCAACGCCGACGGGCGCGGCGACATCCTGTACCCGGAGGGCGGTGTCTGGAAGGTGATGCTCTCGAGCGGACTGCCCGGCAGCAGCACAGCGCTGATCAGCCCGGTAGCCACCAGCATTTCCAGCGACGGCTGGGATCGCGGACCTCGACTGCTGGACGTCACGGGCAACGGCATGTCCGATCTGCTGGTGGCGGCTTCCTCCGGCAGCTGGACACTTCGCTTGCACGAGGGCGCGCGGCCCGATTACCTCGCGTCGATCACCAATGGCATGGGTGTGGAGACGCGGTTCGAATACGCGGCCATGCCGGATGCCGCGCTCCCTGCGGTCTATGCCACCGGCACCGGAGCCGTGTATCCGGCCATCGACGTGGCGAAGGGGGCCTACCTCGTCTCGCGCGTGCTGCAGAGCGACGGCGTCGGCGGCTTCAATGCCACCCGTCACGCCTACAGCGGCTTGCGGCATCACCTCGGCGGACGTGGCAGCCTCGGCTTCGCGGCAACGCGCACGAGCAGCGAAGACACGGGGATCAGCACCGAGGCGAGCTTCTCGCAGGACTGGCAGGCGGGCCTGCAGGGCAGCCTCCAATCCCTGATCACCACCGCCGGTGCTGTCGTGACCAGCGACACACGCAACACCTGGCAGTCGGCGGTGCAGGATGCAGGCACGCCCGCGGAGCGCCGCGCCCGGCGGCTGCTCTCCACCACCGTCACGAAGCGCGACCTGAACGGTGCCTTCATGGGCACGGAGGAAAACACCTATCTGGGCATCGATGCGCACGGCAACGTGGGGAAACTCCTCAGTGTGCTGAAAGACGCTTCGGGCACGGCGCTGCGGAGCACCACGGCCACCAACACCTGGACCAACCTCGAGGGCAACTGGCTGATCGGATTGCTCGAGGCATCCGAGGTGAAGACGGAAGTGCCGCTCGCCACGCCTGCCACGCCCGTCACGCAGCGGCTCGCGTATGCCCATGATCCCGTCACCGGACGCAAGCTCCGCGAGTCTGTGCTCGATCCTGCAAGTGGCACGGTGCTGCGCAGCACGGAGTTCGGCGTTGCGGCCGACGGCACGCCGCTTCTGGATCCCTTCGGCCAGTCGCGCGGGCTGCGCCTCTCGGGGCCGGATTTCGCGGCGCGTCTCAGTGGCAGCGAGTACTCGGCAGATGGCCGTTTCCTGGTCGCGGAGAGCAACGCTCTCGGCCACACCACCACGCATGCGTACTTCCCCGACACGGACGCGCTGTCACCGGGCCTCTTGCGCAGCACCACCGACCCGAACGGCATCCGCACCGATTACCGCTACGACGCCTTCGGACGGGTGGTCTCCACGATCGCCTTTGCCGGTGGCGATGGTCCTGGCATCGAGACACGCAGCGATTACCGCTGGTGCGCATCCATCGAGTGGTGCCCCGTAAATGCCGTGTACTACATCGCCACGCGCGGCGCCGACGGCAGCGAATCCTTCGCCTTCGTCGATGCACTGGGCCGTGAAGTCAGGCGCAGCACGCGTGGCATGGACGGCGTGCTGCTGAACATCGACAGCCGCTTCGATCACGCCGGGCGCAGGAGCGCCGTGAGCGAGCCCTACCAATGGGGCCTGCAGAGCCCGGTGTTCACCGAGGTGGAGCACGATGTGCTCGGGCGTCCCGTCCGCACGATGCAGGCCGATGGGCGCATCGATACCGTGAGCTTCGACGGCACGCTGCGCACATCCCTGATCGACACGCAGGGCAGGAACCAGCGCAAGGTCGAACGCCGCGACCTGATGGGCAATCTGGTCGAGGTGACCGACAACGCAGGCGTCAAAACCGCCTATGCCTACGATGCGCTCGGCCAGCTGACGCGGCTCACCCCGCCCGCCGTTGCAGGGCTCGTGGTGGCGCAGACCGTGCTCGCCTATGACAGTCTGGGCCGCAAGACCTCGATCGCCGATCCGGACAAAGGCAGCTGGCGCTTCAGCTACAACGGACTCGGCGAATTGCTGACGCAGACCGACGCGAAGGGACAGAGCACCTGCATGTCGCGGGACCTGCTCGGGCGCATGGTGAAACGCGTGGATGCCTACGCAGGCACGCTCTCCGCCGTGCCCGGTCAGGTCTCGGATGCGACGGCGGCTTGCGCCAATCCGGGTGCGGGCTCCGCGGTCACCGTCTGGACCTTCGACACTGCAGCGGGCGCCGGCAAAGGGCAGCTCGCGGCCGTGAGCGGCCCGGACGGTTACGCCGAGAGCCGGGTCTACAACGCGCGCGGTCTTGTCACGCAGATCGACCGACGGCTCGCGAGTGCTGGCCCGGTCTACAGCATCGCTACCAGCCGGGACGCCTTGAACCGGCCAGAGGTCCTCACCTATCCCGGGAGCAGCAACCGCCTCAGGGTGCGGCGTGTCTACAACCCTTACGGCTATCTCCAGGAACTGCGCAACGATGCCACCGGAGCGCTCTACCAGCGCATCGGAGAACTCGACCAGCACGGCAATGTGGTGAGCGAGCTCTATGGAAACGGCGTGGCCTCGGTGCGGTATTTCGATCGCCGCAGCGGCGCCCTGGAGACGATCCAGTCCTTCCGCCTGTTCGAGCCCTCGGTGCAGAACCTGCAGTTTTCCTTCGATCGTCTGGGCAACCTCGGTGCGCGTGACGACCTGCTGCGCGATGTGCACGAGAGCTTCGGCTACGACGCGCTGAACCGGCTGAGCTCCACCACCTCCGACGGGGGCAACGGCGAGCCGCAAACCACCACCGTCACCTACGACGCACTGGGAAACATCCGCAGCAAGACCGGCGTGGGAACGTACCGCTACGGCAGCGAGTGCGCCGGCCTGCGCGGCCCCCATGCGGTGTGCCAGGTCACGGCTGGCACCGTCGGCACCATGAACACCAGTTACCAGTACGACGCGAACGGCAACATCACAAGCGGCGGCGGCCGCAGCCTGGTCTGGAGCACTTTCGACAAACCCGTGCGCATTGCGGCGGGCGCTGCCAACACGCTCCTGCGCTACGGTCCGGAACGCGAATTGCTGCAGCGGGACGACACCACTGCCGAGGGCACCACCAGCACGGTGTTCATCGATGGTCTCTTCGAGAGCGTGAGCCGGCCCGGCGGCGTACTGGAGGAGCGCCACTACGTGGGCGACGCCGTGCTGGTCAGCATGACCGGGCGCAGCGCATCGTCAGCCGGCACCACGCGCACGCGCTACCTGCACAGGGATCACCTGGGCTCGCTCACCTCCATCACCGACGAGTCCGGGCAGGAAATCGAGAGCTTCAGCTTCGACCCCTGGGGAAAACGCCGGGCGCCTTCGCTCGCCAGCCTGATCGCGAAGATCGGCAGCCCCTGGACCTCGCTCAGCACCTTCCAGAGAGCGAATCTCTCCATCGCCGCGAGCCTGCTCGCATCGGCCAACACCAACCGCGGTTTCACGGGGCACGAACAGCTCGACGGACTCGGACTGATCCACATGGGAGGGCGCGTGTACGACGCGGAACTCGGGCGTTTCCTGAGCGCGGACCCCTTCGTACAGGACGGTTCCGATCTGCAGTCCCTGAACCGCTACAGCTACGTCGGGAACAACCCGCTCTCGGCCTGGGACCCCAGCGGCTTTTTCCTGAAGAAACTCTTCGGCCGTACGGCAGACGCCATCGGTGATGGCCTGCGCGCGGTGGGCGGTGTGGTCAAGCGCGCACTGCAGCGCGTGGGGAGGATCTTTGATGCGGTGCCGGGCCTGCAACTCATCGCTGCCGCGTGGTTCTGTGGCCCCGCGGCGGTGGGCTGCATCGCCACCTTCAACGCCGTGCTGAGTGCCGCGATCACGGCGGCCAATGGCGGCAATCTGATGCAGACACTCGGTGCGGCGGCGGTGGCGTATACGGAGGCGCGGTTGGCGGGGGAGGTGCCGTCCGTGAGCACCGAAAGCGCGGGCGATGAATTTGTGCGCTACATCTCTGACGCTGCCACGGGGGAAGTCGTGAGTTCCTCGGAATCCGACAGACCGGGTGGTGTGATGGCGGCGCGGTTGCTCGATGTCGCAACGCGGAACCTGGCGAAATCCGGGACGGCTGATGATGAGCCCGCTGCCTTGCTGGTCAACCCGACAGGCTTCGGCATCCGCCACGACAGCCAGGGCCGAGGTGAATGGCTGGCGCCACGAGGAGGGAGGCGTCACCGTGGCCTCGACTTCCATGCCATTGCAGGACAGCAGGTGCGTTCACCTGTTGCCGGCGAGATGGAGATATTCAGGGGTGCGCAGACGGGGTATCCGATGGTGGATATTCATCCTGCTGACAAGGATCTCGGATTTGACACGATCAGGCTGATCTATGTGGGACAGGAGCCTGTTTCTGCTCCGGTCTCAAGGCAGGCCGTGCGGGCCGGGGCACCCATCGGAGTGGCCATCGATCTGCAGACATTGAGGAACTGGGAAACGGGATTACCATACCCCGGCGGCGTGACGCCTCATGTCCACGTCGAGATATTGAGTAACGGAAGACAACTTGATCCTACCCCTTGGTTCTTCGGGAGGTGAGCTCATGAAGACGACCTTTCGCCTGACTGTACTGTGTTTGATGCTGATGTCCGCTCATGCGGCCAGAGCCGCGCAGACGAGCCCGGAAGCGCTTGCCGGCACGTGGGTGTATTCGGCCACAGAGGGGCATTCGGAATTCCAGGAGTGCCCTGATTTCATCGATTTTTCGGCTGACGGGAACTACAAGGTCGACAACGAATGTGCAGGCGCCGATCCCGCCGCCCCCACGGTCGAAACAGGCCGCTGGGCTTTTGAGAGATCGGATACGGTCGAGTTCATTGTATTCACCGACCGGAAACCCCTGTCAGACCATGATTTCCTGGGAGATAACGGATCCTCCCGCATCCGGCTTCTCGAGCTAAGCAGCAAATCGCTTCGGGTCGAGATGTGCACCGTGCCGTCCGCGGGCGGGGCCTGCCGGGTAGAAGTCTACCGGCGCTGGGCGCCGTGAGCAGGTTTGCAGGGTCTACCGCAACGGGTAGGCCCGGCAGACCCCGGCAAGGGAGGCACCGCACATGAAAAATGTGTTTGCACTTGGCCTTCTCGTGATCGCGTGGCTCATGACGCCACCGGCTGTCGCCGAGGATGATGTCTTCAGCGAGGCTGATCGGCTCCGACAGGCGATTCTCGACAAGGACATGAACTACATCCGCTCGCTCGATCCGTCGGGCGATCTCATGTTGCCCGAAAATCTTGCCTATCTCTTCGACGAGGCGAGCGCGATATCAATTCACCCCAAGGCCCACTCCGTCCAGCACATCCTTCGCTCCACCACTACGCTGCCGCTTATCAGCCGGTACGAGCTCAAAGGGCGGCTGGTATACGACATCTACTGGGTGGCAGACGACGCAGAAGGCAAGTCGGTGCTTGATTGGGAGCACTGGATGAAGACGGTTGCCGCCTGTGCGATCGAACGCTCTCCGGAGGGGAAATGGATGTTCGCCGGTCACCTGTGCTTTGCCGAAACCGGTGGACCTTTCGAGTAATGCCGGCGTGAATCCGCTGCGTCTGATCACGGTGCTCATGGACGACTGAAGGAGTTTCTCCCACCCCCCGCCCGCATCCCGGGCAAAACACATCGAGGCAACCACCCAATGAAAAGGATTTCGTTGGCCGTTCTGATTCCCATCCTCGCGGCGAGCACTTTCTGCGCCGCTCCTTGCGCGGCGCAGCGGCCACCCCCGGTGCAGTCTCTGGTTGACGTATTCGAGAACTGCATCGAGCAGAACATCCTCGCGCAACTGCGCCTGGATGCCCTGGGCCGCAGTGCCGATGCGGTGCGTGCCGCCTGTGCTGCACATCGCGCTGCGCTTGATCCGGTTCTGGGCGCAGGCGCACGCGCTGCAGTCGATGATGCCGCCGCGCGCCGCGTCACGCAGGCCTTTTCAGGCGTTGCTGCTCCCGGCGCTGCGCCATGAGCGCAACGCCGGCGTTGGTGCCGTTCATCGCGCCCCGTACCTTCGCGGCGTCGCTGCTTGCGGCCGTGCTCGCGTACAGCAGTTGGCAAGTGCAGCAGAGCCTGCGGCTGCGGGCTGAGGCATCACCCGTTTCGCCGCCTCCTGTCAGTGCAGACACCACGCCTGCGGCGAGGGATTCCGCGCTTGCTGCCGTGGCTTCGCTGCACCTCTTCGGCGAGTACCGCGCGCCTGAACCGGTGCCGGCCCCACCACCCGTGCAGATCAGGGAGAGCCCTCCCGGCCTCCGGCTCCAGGGCGTGTTCACCAGCAGCGAAGCAACGGAGGCGGCCGCGTTGATTGCCGTGGAAGGTGCTGGCCCCGCACGGCGCTTCCAGCCCGGAGATGCGATCGATCCGCAGGCCGAACTGGTGTCCGTCGCGCTCGATCATGTCGTGCTGCGCAGAGCAGGGGAGTTGCAGCGCCTTTCGCTGTATCGCGCAGCGGTTACGCAAGCGCGTCTGCAGGCAATCTCCGCCACGAAGCCTCGCGCGGCGCGACAGGCGCGAAGCGTGCGTGTAGCGCAGCGCATATCCGTGCCGACCGAGCCCGCTCGCGCAGCGGTGGTGATGGCGCGGCTCAGCCGCTTGCGTGCCGGCGGGCCCTGAGCGATGCGCGTCCGCCTGAGCGTGCGCAGGCCTTCAACCCGGAATCGCCACGAGGGCTTGCTTCCCCTCGCGTGTGCGGCGCTGTTGGCGGTGAGCCCCCTGACTGTCCCAACGGTACGCGCCCAGGCCGATGCGACACATGCAGACGCGCAGACATCCGAGGAGCAAGCCGCCGCGGATGCACGAGCCGGTGACTCCCTCAATCTCTCACTCGAAGATGCAGACGTGCGTGAGCTCGTGCGCTGGGCCAGCCCCTACCTCGACAAACCTGTGGTCGTGCATCCGCAGGTGCAGGGCAAGATCACGGTCTATGGTGGCGCGCCGCTCGATCGTGCGGATGTGCGCCGGGTCCTGTTGTCGGTGTTGCAGGTGCACGGCTTCACCGCCATCGAGACACCCGAGAGCATCAAGATCCTGCCCGACGCGCTCGCCAAGGAGAACATGCCCCGTTTTCTCGGCGAGAGCGCGCAGCAGGCGGGCGAGGAGATCGTGGTGCACGTGCTGAAGCTCGCGAATGTGCCGGCGCAGGACGTGGCTGAATTGCTGCGGCCGATGGTGCCGCAGAGCGCGCTGCTCACGCATTACCCGGGCAGCAACCTGCTGGTGGTGGCCGACCGCGCAAGCAATATCGAGCATCTGCTGAAACTCGTGCAGCGCGTGGACCACGCGGGTGAGGTCGACATCCAGAGCATCGCGCTGCAGTTCGCCGATGCACGTGCCGTGGCCGCCGTGGTGAACACGCTCCTGCCCCGCAGCGATGCCGGCCCGCGAGGGGCGCAGGCGTTTTCGCTCGCTGTGGACGAGCGCTCCAACAGCCTCCTCATGACGGGCGACCCGGCCCTTCGGGAGCAACTCGCGGGCCTGATCCGGCGCCTCGACAGGCCGGCAGCCAAAGGCGAGTCCACGCACGTGATCTTCCTCGACTACGCCAGTGCCGCCGAGATGCTGCCCATCCTGAAAAGCGTGAGCGCCAACGCCTTGAAGGATGCAGCGGACCAGACCTTCCGGAAGGAGGCGGTGGTGAATCTGGAGGTGAGCGAAGCGAGCAATGCGATCGTCGTCACGGCGCCTGCCCCCGTGTTGGAGGCGCTGCGCCTTGTGGTTGCGGAGCTCGATACGCGCCGCCCGCAGGTGCTGGTCGAGGCCGTGATCGTCGAAGTGGGGAGGGAAGTCTTCCGCGACATCGGCGTGGAATGGCGCAGCTCCCTGCCGGAACAGGGCGCGTTCGCAGGCAGCAGCACTCTTCCCGGCGGCATGGTCACGCCGCTGCCGCCCCGGCTCGGTGAGGGCTTCACGCTGGGTTTTTACGGCAGCGGTGAATTGCGTGCGCTCCTGCGTGCGCTCGAGGGCAGCACCCGCGCAAACGTGTTGTCCACGCCCACCATCGTGGCCATGAACAATGAGACGGCCGAGATCCTGGTGGGCGAGAACGTGCCCTTCATCACCGGTGCGAGCACGGGCTCGGCATCTTCCACCGGCAATCCCTTCCAGACCATCGAGCGCAAGGACATCGGCGTCACGCTCAAGGTGCGGCCGCGTATCAATCGCGACGGTTCCATAGACATGAGCATCGAGCAGACGGTGGAGAGCATCTCGCCGAGCGCAGCCGATGCGGCCGACATCGTCACCAGCAAACGGCGCATCAGCACGCGGGTTCTTATCGGTGACGACGAGGTTCTGGTGCTGGGCGGGCTGATCCGGGACGAGGCAAGCCAGAGCGGAAAGGGTGTGCCGCTTCTGTCGCGCATCCCGTTGCTGGGACGTGCTTTCCGCAGCAATGCGCGTGATGTGCTGAAAAAGAATCTGATGGTGTTCATTCACCCGCGGATCCTGCGCAGCCGCAACGACGGGGAGGCCGTTACCCGCCCGCGCTACGAGCAGCTACAGCGCGAGCAGCGCCGCTTCAACGAACCGGGCGATGGCGCGGGTGCATCTGGCTCACTGCCCGAGGTGCCCGTGCTTCCTCCTGCGTCCTGATATGGGCGAGGCTTTCGGCCATGCAGTGCGTCGCTTGAAAGCGGTGTTACATGCACTGCATGCACCGTATGCAGCGCCTGCGCCATCCCTGCTCCTGCGTCCGCGCACGCGGCTTGCCGCGCTCTGTACCGACGCGCTCTGGGACTGGGCGTATCTGGCAGAGGGCGAAGACGTGCGCTG
>CAIYPF010000192.1 GCA_903928015.1 uncultured Gammaproteobacteria bacterium
ACAGCTGCTCACCGAGCGACTGCAGGGCATCGTGAGCGACCCCGGAACGCTCGGCCTCGTGCTGGCTGCGGTGTACGCGATCGCGGCCTGCACGCAGGTCGTGGTAGGAAGGCTGATCGACCGCGTGCCGATGAAACCGCTGTTCCTCGCCATCGTCAGCGCGCAAGTGCTGGTGTTCTTCCTGGCGGCACAGGCAAGCGGCTGGCTCTGGGTGCTCGCCGTCACCGCCTGCATGGTCTCGATCTTCGGCGCGATTCCCTTCAACGACGCGATGGTGGTGCGCTACATCGACGACGCCATGCGCTCGCGCGTGAGCGGCATGCGGCTCGCCATTTCCTTCAGCGTGGGCTCGGCTGCGGTGTGGGCGCTGGGGCCAGTGGTGAAGAGCCACGGCTTCGACCAGCTGCAGCTCGCGCTGGCCGGCGTGGCGCTGCTGACGTTGCTGATCGTGAGCCTGCTGCCCGGAGAGAAAGACTTCGCGCGGGCACTTCGCAGCGCCTAAACGAGCGCGGCGATTTCCTGGGGCACGGCAACGCCCCACTCTGCTGCCAGGCGCTTGAGCGCTGCGCTGACACGCCGCGGCAAGGCCAGCCCCACCGCCAGTGCATCGCGTCGCAGCGCCAGCGCGCGCTGCCCTGGCACACGGGGCGCCTCGCCCTCGCCGCGTGGTGCCAGCCCTTCGTAGAGTTCCACCACCCGCGAGGCCTGACGACGCACCAGATCCTCACCGCCGAAGGCATCAGGATCGTGCACGGCCAAGTAAACGGAATTGGCATCGTCATCGCCCGTGCGATCCAAGCGTCCCCAGCCGCCCAGACACGCCGCGAACATCTCGCTCCACACCAGCAGCCCCGAGCCTTTGTGGCCGTGGTCTGCACCACCCACGGGCAGCAGCATGCCGCGCGCGAGCGCGGCGGGATCGTCGGTGGGGTGGCCGCTCTCGTCCAGCAGCCACTCGCCGTCCAGGCGCCGCCCCTCGGCCTCCGCCACACGGACCTTGCCTGCGGCCGTGACCGCCAGACTCATGTCGAGCAGCAGCGGATCACCCGCCGTGGGAAAGGAAAAACCGAAAGGGTTGGTCGAGAACAGCGGCTCGCGCGCGCCTTCCACGGTGACCAGACTCTCTTCGGGCGTCGCCACCATCGCGAAGGCGGCGAAGCCTGCCTCGGCGATGCGCAACAGATAGGGCGCGAGCGCGCCGATGTGCTGGCATTTGCGCAGCGTCAGCACCGCTACACCATGCTCACGCGCGCGCTGCACGCCCTGCTCACAGGCCCAGCCCATGGCGAGCGGACCGGCAAGATACGCGGCATCCGCATTCAGCACAGCGCCGCGACCGGAGAGCACGGCCGGCTCACCGCTCACGCGCGTCATGCCCTCGCGAATCCAGCGGAGATTGAGCGGCAGCAACGCGAAGCCGTGGGTGTGGAAGCCGAGCAGATCGGCCTCCAGAAAGCCCTCGGTGATGCGCCGCGCGTTCGCCTCGTCGACCCCTGCCGCGCGGAAGAGCGCAGCACCGAAGTCCTGCCACACCGGCACCGCCAGCCGCGGCGCGGCACTCACAGACAGAGCATCCCGCCGTCCACCGTCAGGGTGGCGCCAGAGACATAGGCCGCTTCGTCGCTGCATAGCCAGGCGACCACGCGCCCGATCTCGGCGGGATCTCCCATGCGACCGCCCGGGAGAGTCTGCATGAACGTGTCGCCGGCAGGGCCGATCGCATCGACAAAGGCACGCATGGGCAGGGTGTCGATGACACCGGGACACACGGTGTTCACCCGGATGCCACGGTCAGCGAATTCCTTTGCGACCACTTTCATAAGCCCGAGAAGACCGTGCTTGGCCGCTGTGTAGTGCGGCATGCCCTGCGCGCCCATGAGACTTGCACCGGAACCGTTGTTCACGATCGACCCGCCACCGGTGGCGAGCATGGCGCGGATCTGGTGCTGCATGCAGAGGAACACGGCCGTGAGGTCCACCTCGAGCACCTCTTGCCAGTCCTCGAGCGAGTGATCGAGAAAACCTTTTGGCGGGAGGCTGAGGCCGGCGTTGTTGAAGGCGCAGTCGAGGCGGCCGAAGTGCCCGAGCACCTGCCCGACCATTTCGCCGATCTGCTGCGGCTCGCGCATGTCGGCGCTGAAGAACGTGGCAATGCCGCCGGCGGCGCGAATCTCTGCCGCAACCGCTTCACCCTTGGCAGCGGTGCGGTTCACCACCGCCACGCTGGCACCGCGCGCCGCGAGCGCGAGGGCTGCGGCGCGGCCTATGCCGCTCCCGGCGCCTGTGACCAGTGCCACCCGGTCTTCGAGCGAGGCTGACGCTCCCTCAACCGAACGCATATTCGCTCATCGGTCCGGTGGTGGTGCTGGGGTTGTCGGCGAAACCGGGCAACTCGTGGTACATCTCCTCCAGCACCTCCGGCGCGCCGAAATAACGGCTGTCGTCGGTGAAATCGCGCAGTTCCGCCCAGTGCTCCAGCACGATCATGCGGTAGTTGGGCGCGCCGGGCGTGAGCACGCGCGCCACATCGTTGCGCACATACGAAAGCCTGAGCGGATGCAGCGCGAAGGAAAGCACCGAGTGCCCCTGCTGCCAGTTGCGGTAGAAGTCTTCGTCGCAGACATCGGGGGCCTTGGCGATCACGGCCAGTTGCGTGACGCCGGGGCGACGCTCGCCGTCGCGCCAGCTGCGCGGCGTCTTCTGCACGACAGACTCGCACACCAGATAACCGCTGAGACGCGTGGCGAAGGGCGCGAGCGCCTCCTCGATGCCGAAGCGCGTGTCGACGTTGTCGAGCCAGAAATGCACTGCGGCGGCGAGCGAATCCCACTCCCCCACCAGCCGCGATGGCGCAGCCTCGCGCACGGGCTCGTTCAGGTCCGCCACGTTCAGCACGATCCCGGTGGCGCCACGCGCAAGCAGCGCCGGCACCAGTTCGGTCTGCAGCCGCGCGGTAACGCTGGCATCCAGCGCTTCATCCGGCGATTTGTGCAGGAGATAGACGAGTTTCTCCACGGAGTGCTCCTGTCAGGTGTCGATGATGGTCTGGAACTTCGCGAGCCGCTCCAGCGCCCGCTCGAACTGGAAGCCGCGGATCAGCACCGCCACGCGGCCGAGCTCGCTGTCGTGAATGAGGGCGTCGGGATGGCCGGCGAGTTCGTCCATGCAGCTCACGGCGCCCAGATCGTCGCGCTCGAGAAGGCCCACCAGGCGCTGCAGGAGTTCGCGCAATTCCATGCGCGGCATCTCTGCAGCCGCTGCAGGGGCGATGGCCGGTGCGGCAAGGTCACGGCCGCCACCAGCGCCCGCCCAGCGGTTCAGGCACTCGAAAATTTCCGCGGGTTTGAGTGGCTTGGGGATGTAATCGTTCATGCCGGCCTGGAGGCACTTCTCGCGCGTGCCTTCCATGGCCTCGGCAGTGAGCGCCACGATCGGGACATCGGCATAGCCGGGCACTCGGCGTATGGCGCGGGCCGCGTCGTAGCCGTCCATGACGGGCATCTGGATGTCGAGGAAGATGAGCGCATAAGGAGAAGGCGTGCCGGCACGCAGTACTGCGTCGACGCCCTCCTGGCCATTGGCCGCAATGTCCACCACGAGGCCGTACTGGCCGAGAATTTCGGAGGCAACCAGCTGGTTGGTCTCGTTGTCTTCTACGAGCAGCACGCGCGCTCCGCGCAGATGCTCCGCATCATGTGCGGCCGGAGCCGCCGCAACAGCCGCACCGAAGGGCCCATCGACGCCGAAGACCGACATGATGGCGTCGAAGAGGCTCGAGTGGCCGATGGGCTTGTGCAGGAAGCGGCGTATTCCCAGCCCCGATGCCGCCGATTCCAGCCCCTTGCTGCCGTGCGTGGTGAGCAGGATCGCTGGCGGGCTCTCCGCCCCACCCGCCTCACGGATGCGACGCAGTGTCTCCAGGCCGTCCATGCCAGGCATCTCGCGATCGACGATCAGCAGATCCCATGGCTCGCGCGCGTTGGCGAAGGCGGCAACTCCGGCCTCGCCCGATTCCGCCGCGGTAGCGGTGAAAGAAAAACTCTCCAGCGTCTCGACAAGGATGCGCCGGGTGGTGGGGCTATCGTCGATCACCAGTACATGCAGGCCGCGCAGATCCGGGGCCAGCCGGAAACTCTTCTGCGCCCGGTCGGGCTCCAGCCCGAAGACCGCGGTGCAATAGAACGTACTTCCCTTGCCGGGTTCACTCTCTACCCAGGTCTCCCCTCCCATCATCCCCGCCAGCTGCCGTGCGATGGCAAGCCCCAGCCCCGTGCCGCCGTACTTTCGCGTGGTGGATGCATCGGCCTGCTGGAACGGTTGGAAGAGCCGCGTGAGCTGCTCGGTCGAAAGCCCTATGCCGGTGTCACGCACCGCAAAGCGCAAACGCACGCTGTCTGGCGCGCGCTCGGCGACGTCAACCTGGAGCAGCACCTCGCCCTTCTCGGTGAACTTCACCGCATTGCTGCAGTAATTGCCGAGGAGCTGCGACAAGCGCAGCGGGTCGCCCTGCAGCAGCAGCGGAACATCCGGCGCGATGTGCACCGAGAATTCGAGATCCTTCTGGTGGGCCTTGGCCGAACTCAGCGTGGCCACGGTCTCGAGCACCTGCTCGAGGTCGAGCTCGGTCTGCTCCAGCGAGAGCCCGCCTGATTCGATCTTCGAGAAATCCAGGATGTCGTTGATGATCCCGAGCAGGGAACGGGCGGACCGGTCGATCTTGACGAGGAAATCGGTCTGCCTGCCATCGAGGCGCGTGGCCTGCATCAGGTGCACCAGACCGACCACGGAATTGAGCGGGGTGCGGATTTCATGCGACATGGTGGCGAGGAACTGCGTCTTCGCCGAGCCTGCGATATGGGCCGCTTCGAGCGCCTCCGACAGCTCGCGCCGCTTGCGTGATTTCTCGGTGACGTCGCGCACGGCGGCAAGTGCGAGACCGCGCTCGCCGCTGTGGAAGTGGCTGAGGCTGATCTCGACGGGAAACTCCCCGCCGCCCTTGCGCAGTCCCAGCAACTCCGTTCCCGCGTCCATCTCCCGGTTGCCGCCCGAGTGGATGAACATCGACCGCATGTGCACGTGGCCATCGCGGAAGCGGGCGGGAATCAGCTCCTCGATGGGGCGGCCGGCAAGCTCGCCGGACTCGTAACCGAAGATCCGCTCGGCGCGGGGGTTGGCGTGCAGGATGATGCCCTCGCCGTCGGTGGCGAGCAGGGCATCGAGGGCGCTGTCCCAGAAACCGGCGAGCACCGAGAGATCAGGCGTGGAACTCATGCGGGCTGTTCCGGCAGGGAGGTGTGCACGGATGGGTATTCCTCAGGCTGGCATCGGTTCGGCTTCGGCCAGCAGCGGCCCGAAGATCACGCGGAAGAACTCGGTGTCGGCGTAGATGCGCTCGCCGAGGAGCGCTGTCTCGCCGTAGGGGAAGATCGTGAGCACGCGGAAATCCCGCGTGGCACCGCCCGGGTAGGAGAGCGTGACGGTCATCTCGACCGCAGTGCCATCGTCGCCCTCCTGTGTGCCGCGCGTGGTGTAGCCGGCGCAGCGCTTCAACGATGTGCTGAAGAAATACTCGTAGTAGCGGCGGATGCGGTCGTGCCCCGAGAGTCTGAGGCCGCAGGGGAAGAGCTCGAATGCGGCATCACTCTGGAACGTGGCGAGGGTGGCGTCGACGTCGCCCGCGTCCTCGGCACGCACGTGTTCTGCGGCAAGGGCTGCCATGCGCTCGCGCCGGGTGCTGTTGCTGCTCATGCCTTTCTGCCTCTTGTTGTTGTCTTTCAGGGTTCCAGCAGGACCTTGATCGCGCCGGAGCGCCGGTCTGCCGCGGTGGCGAAGGCCTCGGCGGCCTGCGCGAGCGGAAAGCGGTGCGTGACGATCGAGGCCCCTATCAGCGGGTTCGCGCCCAGCAGGCGCGCAGCGTTGTCGATATCGCGGGAGACGCCGTCCTGCCCGTACATCGTGGAGACGCTGATCTCGATTTCCTTGGCTGCAAGCACCAGACCTGGCAGCTCGATGGTGTCCCAGGAGGCGGCAAGCAACAGCAGCATGCCGTTCGGGCGCAGCCACTGGCAGGCATCGTTGATGGCCGCGGCCGTGCCCGCGCTGTCGACGGCCACGTCGTATTCCCCGCGCGGCTCGGTGGCACCGAGGCGGGCGCCAGCGAGTTTCTGGTGATCGTGGCGCGCCACCAGCGCCACCTCTGCACCCACGGCACGCGCGGCTGCCACGGCACAGAGGCCGATGGTGCCACCGCCTATCACCAGCACGCGATGGCGCGGCCCGAGGCGCGCACGGCGCATGCCGTGGATGGCCACCGCGAGCGGCTCGACCAGGCTCGCAACGGAGACGTCCACGCGCCGCGGCAGCGGCACGATGCAGCGCGGCGGCACGATGAGTTCTTCAGCCATGCCGCCGTTACGACCCACACCGAAAATCATCGAGACGCCGGAGCGGCAGACCTGGTAATTGCCCGAGAGGCAGAACTCGCAACTGCCACAGGGCGCGGTGGGCTCGATGGCGACCGGCGTGCCGTCGTCCAGCAGGCCCGCGATCTCGTGACCGGGAATGCCGGCCATCGGAAAACCGGCGGCAAGCATGGCGAGATCCGAACCGCAGATGCCGCAGGAAGACACCCTCACGCGCACACCGGGGCCCTCGGGCGCGGGCACATCCACGACCTCGACCTTTCCGCCAATGTACTTGACCGCTTTCATGCGTGTGTTCAGGCTCCGCGTGGCGGGAACACCCGGGGGGCGTCCGGCAGGGCAATGCTAACAATATCCGATCTTCCGCGAGGCTGGGGCATCCTCTCGCTCACGCCGCGCGAAGACTACTTCGATCTCTGGAACAGCATCCGGGCGCAAGCCCCCGTGCTCGACGCCGGCGACGGGCTCTTCCTCGTCTCGCGCTGGGAAGACGTGAACCGCGTGCTGAAAGATCCCGCGCTACTTGCCGGAAGCGGCGTGGCGCAGGCCTTCGGCGGATCCGCGAGCCCCGTGGCCTCGGTGGTGAGCAACTGGCTGATGTCCCAGAACGGCGAGACGCACCGCCGTGCGCGTGCGCTGGTGGCACGGCTCTTCACGCCGGCCGCGGTCGATCGGTTGCGCGCGGTGGTGGAAAGCTGCTCTGCGGAACTGGTCGGAGGCTTCCTGCAACACGCGGAAAGCGGTCCTGCGGATTTCGTCGATCTCGTGGCCCAGCGCCTGCCCTCGGAGGTCATACGCCATCTCTTCGCCATTGCGCCCGCGGAATGGGCAGCGCACGTGCAGCCGCTCTTCGCCGTGCAGGCGCTGCAGGACGGCGACGGCTTTGCCGCGGTGAAGGGCCTTGCGGAGTACTTCCACGCGAAGATCAGCGGTGCCGGTGCGCGGAGCTTCGGCGGGATCATCGACGAGCTGCGTGCGCCGGATCGCACAGGCGAGCATTTGTCGGAAGCCGAGGTCATCGCCAACGCCGTGCTGATCGTGACGGCCGCCATCGACACCACCGCAGGCCTGATCGCCAACACGATGCTCCGACTGCTGGAACATCCCGAGGCGCTGGCGCAGGTGCAGGCAGACCCGTCGCTGCTGCCCGGCGCCATCGACGAATCCCTGCGCCACTGCCCGTCGGCGCCCTCAAGCACACGTCACGCGCCGCAGGCGATGGAACTCGGCGGTGTGCGGATTCCCGCAGGCAGCGATCTCTTCCTTTCGCTTGCCGCGGCCAACCGCGATCCGGCGCAGTTCGCGGAGCCGGAGCGCTTCGATATCCACCGCGACTGCGGCACGCGGCTTCTCACCTTCGGCGGCGGGCCGCACTTCTGCCTCGGTGCGAGCCTTGCGCGCACCGAAGTGCGGATCCTCTTCGAGACACTCTTCGCCGCCGGCCGCGACTTCCGTCTCTGCGCCCCCGTTGTGTGGCGACAGGACAACCTCTCGGTCCGGGCGCCCGCGGGGCTTCTGGTATCGTGCGTGCGGCCACGCTGAACCGCTGACAGGAGCTGGCATGAACATCGATACCATCGACTTCCTGGACCCTGCCACGCAGGAGAACCCCTTCGCGAGCTACGAGGCATTGCTCACGCAGGCGCCGGTGCATTTCATGCCCTCGATACAGGCGTATGTGGTGAGCAGCCACGCCGCGATACGGCATGTGGTGACGCATCCGGCGATCTGGTCCATCGATTTCCGCGCCCGACCCGATGCACAACTGATCAAGACACCGCGCGCACGCGCGCTGCTCGAAGCCGGGGGATTTCCGCGCGATACCAAACTCACCACCGATCCGCCCGCCCACACCGCCTACCGCGCCGCGGTGGCCAAGGCCTTCATGCCTGCGCGCGTGGCGGCGCAAAAAGAGTTCATCGCATCGGTGGTGAACGAGCTTGTGCAGGGCCTGCGCGGAGGCACGCACTGCGAGTTCATGCGCGATGTGGCGTGGACGCTGCCCATGCGTGTGGTCACGCGTCTGCTCGGCGTACCGGCCGAAGACGCCGACCGCATCAAGCACTGGTCGGATGTGTGGGTGGAGCCGCTCGCCTACGGGCTGAGCGAAGAGCGCGAGCTCTACGTGGCGCAGGAAGAGATCGCGCTGCAGAAGTATCTGGTCGCGCACATGCAATCGAAGCTCGACAACCCCGGCGAGGACATCCTCACGGAGCTGGCGAATGCCCGCATGGCCGATGGCAGCCCGATGCCGCTCGCCGAGAAGGTGGGCCTTGCCGAGCACCTGATCGTGGGCGGCCATGAAACCGCCACGAGCGCGCTCGGCTCCGGGATGATGATTCTCGCGCAGCGCCCGGACATCGCCGCAGCGCTGCGCGCGGATCCCTCACGGGTGGAGCGTTTTGTCGAAGAAGTGCTGCGGCTCGAATCGCCGAGCGCGGGTTTTTTCCGCGTGGCCGTGCAGGACGCCGAGCTCGAGGGCGTGCACATTCCCGCGGGCTCCATGGTGCATTTGCGCTTTGCCGCAGCCAACCGCGACGCATCGGTCTTCGAGCGGCCCGCGGAGCTCGACCTCGACCGCCCCAACCCGCGCGCGCATCTCGCCTTCAGCTACGGCGTGCACACCTGCCTCGGCGCGCCCTATGCGCGGCTCGAATTGCAGGAGGCCTTCCGCGCGCTGGTGTTGGCTCTGGACGAGATCGCGCTCGATCCCTCGGAGCCGCCGCCCGCGCACATACCGGGCTTGTCGTTGCGGACGTTGAAGGCGTTGCACATCACTTACAGCGCGCGTTCCGCGCCGGAACCAAGGACCACAACCATGCAGATCTCCACCCCCCGCGCCACCCTCACCACCGAGGCCATCCTCGCCCTGCTGAACGCCGCCGTCGCGCGGGCACAGGCCCTCGATGTGCGGATACACGTCGCGATCTGCGACAGCGCCGCGCGGCGCGTCGGCTTCCTCAGCATGGATGGCGCGCTGCCCATCGCCGCCATCACCGGCGAGCGCAAGGCCTTCACCGCTGCGAACATGAACATGAGCACGGGGCAGTGGGAGGCCTACGTGAACAGCCTCAAGCCGGGCGAACAGAAGATCGTGGATGCGATCGAGGGCTACGTGGCGGCGCGTGGCGGCTTTCCCGTCCGCCAGGGCGGAACGCTGCTCGGCTCGATCGGGATTTCCGGCGCGAGCCAGGAGATCGATGCGGATATCGGGCTTGCAGCGCTGGCTGCGATCGGGGCAGAGGTGGTGGAGGGCTGAGGCCGGAGTAGCGCGCATCGGTGCCTGTGTCGCGGGCATGTCCCGCTCCTGCATGGGGACGTCCGGCGCGGGTCTCAGCGCTCCAGCACCATCACGTCCAGAAGGGACTCCACCGCCGGCTGCGGAAATTCCAGCACCAGCCGCTTCGCGGACCTGCGCGTGGCAATGGCCACCTGATCGCGCGCGGCGTCCTTCCCGTATGTGCCCGCCGCCTCACCCGCCATGTACCCGCTGCCGAGGTACACGAGCCGCGTGTCGTCCTGCGTGTAGAAGCGCCCCTGCGTGCGCTGTGAGCCCGAGAGCTTCTGCAGCATCCAGCCCGCACCGTCGTCGCTGATGCGGCAGCGGAACCAGCCATAGACCACGAGCGGCACCGTACCGCCCGCCTTGATCACGCGGCAGCGCCACTCGCCGGTGGGGTCCAGGTGTTCGTCGAAGGGCAAGGCATCGCCCGCGAGCGCGGCGTCGAGCACGGCCACATCATCGGGGCTGCCGCCGGCGCGTGCGGCGGCAAGGGCGTCCTGCCGGCTTGCACCAAGGCCTTCGAGGCGCGTCTTGTCCGCTGGCGTGAGAAGCGTGGGCAGTTCTCCGTCTGCACGCAGCAGGGACGGCGCACAGGACAGCAGTACGGCAAGAACCAGCGAGCGCATCCCGGATTCTCTCCCTGATGAAACGACGTAAGAGACAGTCTATGAGCATGCGACCCCGAAAGCAGACCCTCTGCGCGAGACATGCCGCAAGCCAGCGCTTACCATCACTCCGCCCTCCACGGAGATGACGTCCATGCCATCGTTTCGCGCGCTGACGATCAGCCTGCTCACACTGCTCGCCCTGCCCGCCCTCGCCGCGGACATTCCCAGCCGCACCGGCATCGACGCACCCGAGCTCGCTGCGCCGGGCCCGCTCGCGGTGGGCGTGCGCACCATCACGCTGGTGCACAAGGACCAGATCGATCCGCTGGGCTGGCTCGGCATCGCCGGGGCGGTGGTAGGACTGCCCCCGCGCGAGGACCGCAACATCACCGTGGACATCTGGTATCCCGCGGAAGTGGTCGCCGGCGCGCAGCCCGAGACCTACCACGACAGCCTTCCCGCCGAACCCCCTGCTCCACCCGCCCCCTTCAGCGTGCCCGGCATGGCGGTGCGTGATGCGCCTGCCTTGAAACAGCACAGCCCGCTGGTGGTGGTGTCGCACGGCTACGGCAACGTCACCGCAGGTCTCAGCTGGCTCACCGAGAACCTCGCCACCAAGGGCTACGTGGTGGCGGCGATCCGCCACATGGACCCCTACAACGACGGCCGTGTGGGCTTCCCGAAGGTACTGCTGCGGCGCCCGCTGGACATCGGCTTCGTGGCCCGCTCGCTGCAGCAAAGCCTCGCCGACGAAGGTCTCGTGGACCCGACACGCACGGCGCTGGTGGGCTACTCGATGGGCGGATATGGCGTCCTCACATCCTCGGGCGCCGTACTGGATACGGACGGCCCGATCGCGAAGGCAACCCCGGGCGGCCTGCTTGAACCCTATGGCCGCAACGGCACCGAGCGCGACGCGGTGCTGGTGAAAAACCTGAAGGCAGTCGTAGCGATCGCCCCCGCGGGCGGGGGCTCGCTCTCTGCCTGGGGCAGCGAGGGTTTGCACGGCATCCATGCGCCGCTGCTGCTGATCGCCGGCAACCACGACCAGACCGTGGACTACAGCACCGGAGCGAAGGCCTTCTTCGAGGGCGCGAGCGCCACTACACGCTATCTGCTCACCTACCGCGAGGGCGGGCACGCGCTCGGCCTGGGGCCAGCACCTGCAGAGATGCGCCAGGACCTCTGGAATACGGACTGGTTCGAAGACCCGGTATGGCGCAAGGACCGCATCATCGGCATCAACCTGCACTTCATCACCGCCTTCCTCGACCGCTACGTCAAAGACGACGCCAGCCGCGCCTCTTATCTGGAACTTGCGGTGAGTGACGCCGCTGCCGGCACCTGGCCACAGGACCAGCAAGGCCGCTGGAACGAAATCAGCCCGGGCACCGAGGGCATCACGGTGTGGAAAGGCTTCCAGCGCAGGCACGCACAAGGGCTTGAGTGGCTGCGCAAGGAGCCCGCAAGCACGGCACGGTGAAGGGGCTCAGCTCTTCGGCAGCCCCGGCAGAAACGCGTTGGTCCGGCGCACGTAATCAGCGTACGCGGGCCTGCGCTTGCCGATGGTGCGCTCGAGCAGCGTGACCCCGGAGACGCGCAACAGCAGGAAGGTCATCAGCGCGGGGCCGGGGAAACTCCACCAGGCCCCGGCCGAGAACGCGAGCAACCAGAAGCCCCACCACATGCAGGCGTCACCGAAGTAATTCGGGTGGCGCGTGTAGCGCCAGAATCCCTGATCCATCACCTTGTCCTCGCTGCCCGGCTGCGCCTTGAAGCGGGCGAGTTGCCAGTCACCACCGGCCTCGAACACGAAGCCCACGGCCCACAACAGCGCGCCGGCGTAATCGAGCGGGCCGAGCGGGGCCGAGCCCAGGGCCGCGCCAAGCAGCGGGATGGAAATCAGCCACGCAAGAACAGCCTGCAAACCGAAGACGCGCCACAGGCTCGCCACTGCAAAGCCCGGCCCGCCACGTGCGCGCATGGCGCGGTACCGCCGGTCTTCCTCGTGGCCCGCGCAACGTACACCCAGATAGACCGACAACCGCACGGCCCAGATTCCCACCATCCACAGCAGCAGTTCCGCGCGCGGCGTGAACGCATCCGCCGCGCAGGCATACACGGCCGCTGCGAGCAGGAACATCAGCGACCACAGGCTGTCGACGATATCGACCCTGCGCAACAACAGGGAGGCGAGCCAGCCGCAGACAACCAGTGCACAGAGCGCCGCAAGGCCGGTGGCATACACGGACAGATCGAACATGGACTGACCCCCTTTCCAAAGCCCGCATCCTGCCCCGATCGGCCCGGGCATGTCGACCCTGGGGCGGGCGGCCAGCAAGCAGGCAGCGGGGCAGGTGTCGAGATTTCTTACAACAGGCGCCTCACATCACAGCGCCGATGGCAACAGCGCGTTGATTTAGGTGCGATTTTGCCAATTGGCGTCATCTTTGCTGGACAAACCGTCGGACTTTTTCAAGAGCGGCCTCCGGAACCCGGGGCTCTGCCTGCCAATTACAACAAGGACATCAGCCCATGAAAGACTTCGTCGTCTCCGTCGACGATCTGAGCTTCATCAACGAGCAGGCAAGCATCCCCGAATTGCGGGTGGTGCGGCACCTGGCCGACGGGAAGGCGATC
This sequence comes from uncultured Gammaproteobacteria bacterium, assembly GCA_903928015.1. Lineage (GTDB taxonomy): Bacteria > Pseudomonadota > Gammaproteobacteria > Pseudomonadales > UBA5518 > UBA5518. Next base: position 12,954 of record CAIYPF010000192.1, read on the forward strand.
TACGGTTACACCGACCCCCTGAGCGCCTCGGTGGTGGAACTCGGTGCCGTGGGGGAATTCGATCTGATGTCCTCCCCGTGGGCGTCCTACATCCCCAACACGCTGCTCATAACGAACACCAACACCAGCCCCTTCGGCATACGGGATCTCTCGGGCCTCTTCAACAACCTGACCGGGCCGCAGGCGCAGGCCTGGGGGGCGGCTGGCTATGCCTTCTCGCGTCTCAGCTCCTCCGACTATTCGGCTTACTCGCATCAGTGGGCAGACAATGCTGCCTATGTTTCTTCTGGCGGTTCCGTCAGCGGGAACTCGGTGGACCTCTCGCAGCGCTACGCGAACCCCTTCCTCACGGTGTACGACTACACGCCGCGGATGATCTCGCAAACGATCGATTCGCAAGCGGCGCTGCTGCGCCTGGACCAGGCCTCGGGCAACACGCTGATCACAGACCGTCTGGTCTATGACATCACCCACCTCGACGGCAGCGTCACCACCGGAGTGGAAGAAAACTTCGTCCGCAACCTGAACACCCTTTCGGGAGATCCCTCGCTCACGGGCTGGAGCGTGCTCTTCGGGCAGTTCTTCGATCACGGGCTCGATTTCATCTCCAAGGGCGGCAACACCACCGGCGGTGTTGCCAGCAAGATCTACATCACGCTCGAGCCGGGCGACCCTCTCTACAGGGCTCCAAACGCCGAAACCGGCGACCCCGGCTTCACCAGGCTCTCGATCTCCCGCGCCACGGTTGCCAACCCCCTTGCAGCCGGCGCCGATGGCCAGTTCCGCACCGCAGACGACATCCAGAGCCCCGGCGCCGACGGTGTTTACGGCACCGCTGACGATATCGTCGGTCCCACCAACCCGGGCTACGTCAACAACACCTCTCCCTACATCGACCAGAGCCAGACCTACGGCTCCTGCGACGACGTCAGCAACCTGCTGCGGGAGTGGGTGCAGGACGCGAGCGGGAACTGGGCCCCGGGCATGCGGCTCTTCGACGGGACATCGCTGCAGAACACCTGGCACCGCCAGGCGCCGGGCCTGGACCCGCAAGACACCAACAACACCCTGCCCACGCTGAACGAACTGCGCGCTTACCTGCTCGAGACGGGCCGTGCCGATCTCAGCTGGGCCGACATCGGCAATCTGCGTGCCCGCGATGCCACCGGCCAGATACTCGACATCGACCCGCTGACGTCGGGCGTACAGGAGAAACTCACGGGCCACACCCTCATCGCCGACATGCTGAACCGGCTCGACGAGGCGCATCTCGTCGTCGACCCGCTCGCGGGTATGGCCGGGCACACGGATCTGCTGGCGATTTTCGGCACGCCGGGCGATTTCCGGCTGGACCGCAACGGCGACACCGATTTCAGCGTCGCCTACGTCAGCGACTACATCAACCTCCAGAGCGGCCGACTCACCGCCGAGGGTCAGGACCCCGCCAACGCCGATCTGGTGGGTGAGATCCTGCTGCGCTCCATCGGCGACCACTACGTGGCGGGCGACGGCCGCATCAACGAGAACTTCGGCCTCACTG
>CAIYPF010000193.1 GCA_903928015.1 uncultured Gammaproteobacteria bacterium
CGCGACGGTTGCTCGCACGGGATCAGCCGTTCTGATGAGGTCCGAGTGCACGTGGCTTGGCTAGAATGCCGGCCACAACACACGCGGGAGCGAAAGGCATGGGCGGCAGGCTGCAAGGCAAGATCGCGATCATCACCGGTGCGGCGCAAGGCATGGGCGCTGAGCACGCGCGGGTCTTCGTGGCCGAAGGCGCGCAGGTGATGCTCACCGACCTCCAGGAGGCCGCAGGCGCGGCACTGGCGGCGGAACTCGGCGAGCAGGCCCGCTTCATGCGCCACGACATCAGCAGCGCCACTGACTGGGACGCCGTCATTGCCGCCACGCGCGCGGCCTTCGGCCCGGCCAACGTGCTGCTGAACAACGCCGGCATGTATTTCATCGGGCCCGTGGACCAGGCAGAACCCGAGCGCGTGCGCAAACTGCTCGACGTGAACATCTACGGCACCTGGCTCGGCATCAGCCGCATCGCACCGGTGATGCGCGAGGCCGGCGGCGGCTCGATCATCAACCTCTCGTCGCTCGCCGGGAACCACGGCATTCCCTGGCACTCGATCTACGGCGCCTCCAAATGGGCCGTGCGGGGGCTGACCAAGTCCTCTGCCGTTGACCTCGGCCCTGACCGCATCCGCGTGAACGCCATCCTGCCGGGCGCCATCGCAGAAACAGGCATGGCACCGCCCGGCGGTCTCGACGAGGCACAACGTGCCGCGATCCCGCTGCGCCGCGAGGGCAGCAAGAACGAGGTCTCGCAGCTGGCGGTGTTCCTGGCCTCGGACGACAGCGCCTACATCACCGGCTCGGATCATGTGATCGATGGCGGGCGGGGACTCTGGTAGCGAGCGGCAGTATCGGGCGATCATCGGCGCGAGCAGCACAGGAAACCGCAACATGGACTTGAGCAAACCGGCGCAGTCGCCCCTCGGCCCGGAGGAGATCAACGCGCGCCAATGGGGCCTGATCATCCACCTCTCGATACTCGCAGGGTATCTGCTGCCCCTCGCGGGGTTCATCGCTCCGGTGCTGATCTGGCAGCTCAAGAAACACGATCACCCGATGATCGACGCACACGGCAAGAACGTGGCGAACTGGTTGCTCTCCCTGCTGATCTACGGTGCGGTGGCTGTACTGCTGGTCTTCGTGCTGATCGGCATCCCGCTGCTCTGGGGCCTCGGCATCCTGAACATCGTCTTTGCCATCGTGGGCGGCATCAAGGCAAACGATGGCGTGGTCTGGGCCTACCCCTTCACGATCCGTTTCCTGAGCTGAGCCACGGGGCTCAGCCGGCCCCGTAATCGACGTTGTTCACCGGGTTGCTGCCGTCCCACGCGGCAGAAGCCGCAATGCCGTCGCGGTACATCTGCGTGAGCGCCGGGAACTCCTCCAGGAACTCCCACCACACATCGGGCATGGCCCGCGAGCGGCAATACACGTAGCGGTGGCCGTCCGCGTCCTGCATGCGGCAGGCCGCCTCCCAGCCCTGCGCCTCGGCAAGCGCGATGTCGCGCCCGATGTCAGGCGATATGCAGGCCACGTGATGCATGCCGTAGCGTCCGGAGCGGAGCATCGCGGCGTAGGGGGTTTCGTCGGAGGGGTCGTTCAGGGACTGCACCAACTGGATCTGCATGTCTCCCACGTACGACAGGCCCTCGTGGATGCGCAGGCGTATCGGCTTTCCCTCGTAGGTGGCGGCCATGTCGATGTTGCGGAAGCAGAGCCATGGCCCCACGCCCGCCTGCCGCGTCCAGTGCGCCATGGCGGCGTCCATATCGGGCACCAGGTAGGCGATGTGGACGATGCGGCCGAAACCGGCTCCGGGCGAGGGAAAAGTCTGCATCTGGGGTTCCTCCTGTGCGGCTTGTTATTGATAACGGGAAACGGAATTCAGGGCGCGAGTTCTTCAAGGAATGCGCGGATGCGCCGCCACGCCGCCAGCGATTCCGGCACGCCCTGGTCGGCCAGCCCCTGCCAGGCGTGCACCACGCCGGGCCAGGATTCCAGCAGCACCCGCACGCCCGCTCGCGTGGCCGATTGCGCGACGCGCAGCGCACCTTCGCGCACGGTGTCGTACTCGGCGACTTGCAGATACAGCGGCGGCAGCCCGCGCAGATCGGCAAAGGCGGGCGACAGACGCGGGTCGTCGAGTCCGATTGCGCCGCCCGTGCAGTCGCGCCCGCGTGCGCGCACCCAACCCGGCGTGAGGAAGCAATCGAGGCCTGGCGGCAACTCCGGCCCGCTCACCGAAAGATCGAACCAGCCACCGAGGGAAACATACGCCGCCGGCATGGGCAGACCCGCATCGCGGGCACGCACCAGCGCTGACAGCGAGAGACTTCCGCCGCAGGATTCGCCCACCACCACGACGCGCGCGGGATCGACACCGGATTCCATGAGCCCGCGGTAGGCGTTGAAACAGTCGTCGTGCGCAGCAGGGAAACGGTGTTCGGGGGCGAGGCGGTAATCGGGCATCACCACTGCGCTGCCGGTGTGGCGCAGAAGCATGTCGGCGTAGAAGTGATAGACATCGAGCGGGCATGACACAAAGGCCCCGCCGTGGCAGTGGAACAGGATCCGCGCGTCGGCGGGCAAGGACGCATCGCTGTAGCGTCCGCAGCGCACGCCGCCAAACTCCGGAAAATCCATCTGCAGTTCGGGACGCACGGGGTGCCCGTGGAAGGGCGCGAACGTGCGGCGCACGTGCTCGTGATCTGCGGTCGGATCGGCGAAATCCGCCGGGACGTGGGCAAGGATCGCGGAGAGTTCGGGGCTGGGCACGTGGTTGTTCTCGTGTGTTCGACGCCGGGCCGAGTATACGCAAGGCACTGCATGCTGGCGCCACCCTCACCGGTGCGGCCACGCTGACGTTACCATGGGGTCCCGAGCATCCGCCGAGACCCGCCATGGACCGCTGCCCCGTCCACACGCTACTGGATTTCGAACGCTTCTCCGCCGGCACGCCGCGAGCGCTGATCGACGAATTGCGCGGGCAACACCGCATCCTGTGGGAGACCGACGACTACAGCGGCGGCCACTGGCTGCTGTTCCGGCAGGAAGACATCGATCACGTACTGAAGACGCCCGCGCTGTTCACCAATGCCTTCAGCCCGATCCTCGACGACTTCCCGCCCGAGGTGCTGGCAGAGCAGCAGAAGTCGCTCACCTTCATGGATCCGCCGGAGCACCGCAAATACCGCTCGCTGATCGACCACGCCTTCCGCCAGAAGGCACTGGAGAGCAGGCGTCCCGCAATGGAGCGTGCCGCGCGCGAGATCATCGATGCCGTGATCGGGCGCGGCGAATGCGAGTTCGTCACCGAGGTGGCGATGCAGATGCCCATGCGCGTGATGTTCGACCTGCTCGGTGTGCGCGCCGGCGATTACGCGCGTGTGGTGCATCTGGTGAACACGCTGTCGATGGCCGATGACCCGGACTTCGCCGAGAACCGCATGCTCGGCTTCCAGGCCTCGATGGATCTCATCGCATTCGGTGCGGAACTCGCTGCTGACCACCGCCTCAACCCGCGCCCGAGCATGACGATGGAAGTGCTGGAGGCGAGCGTCGACGGACGTGCGCTGGACGACGGCGAGTTCGGCAGGCTCTTCAACAACCTGGTGGTGGGAGGACTGGAAACCACGCGCAATACGCTGGCGCTTGGCCTGCACCAGCTGATCCTGCACCCGGAGCAGTACCGGATGCTGCAGGAGGACCCATCGCTGGTGGCGGGCGCAGTGGAGGAATTCCTGCGGCACCAGAACACCGTGGTCTACCTGAGGCGCACCGCCACCGCAGACATGGACTTCCTCGGCGAGCGCATCCGCAAGGGCGACAAACTCGTCTGCGTGCTCGGCTCGCCGAACCGCGATCCGGCCTTCTTCCCCGATCCGGAACGCTTCGACATCACCCGCCCCGTCGCGCCCGCGCGCAAGCACTACCGGACCTTCGGTCAGGGTCCGCACTACTGCGTGGGGGTGCACCAGGCGAGACTGAATCTGGACGTGATGCTCGCGGAGATCGTGAAACGCATGGGCAACTTCCGGCTGCTCGCGCCGCCGCGGCATACGCGTTCGATCTTCATGGAGGGGTACAAGGAAATGCGGGTTGGCTTCGAGGCGCGCAACTGAGAGCGCCTGTCAAAGAACGAAATCCCCGGTCTCGAAGACCTGCAAACCGGAGACCCGGAGCCACACATCGGCGAGTCTGTCACCGTCCAGATCCCCCAGCAGCAGCGTGTCTCCGGCGTATTCCTGCTGCCGCAACTCACCCTGCTGCCCGCTGAAGTCCGCCGTACCGATGAACACGAAGGCCGCCTCGCCGTAGAAGCGCGTGGCATCGATGCCGGAGAGATCGATGCGATCGCCCTCGGCTCGACTGAAGTCCGTGATGAGATCGCACCACGCCGCAGCGGCACCGCCCGTCTCGCCGTCATCGAAGACGAATACATCCGCACCCGCTCCACCCGCGAGCACGTCGCGTCCGGTGCCGCCGACGAGCGTGTCATCGTCCGCACCACCCAGAAGGCTGTCGTTGGCGTCACCGCCGCGCAACAGGTCATCTCCCGCCGCAGCCGCCAGCGTGTCGTTGCCTTCCAGACCGAAGAGGATGTCGGCCTGCGCAGCACCGGACAGCACATCGCCCCTGGCCGAACCCATGCGCGCCAAGGCCGAGACCTGCGGCCCTGCGGGCGCATCAGGCGCAAGCGGCGCGGCGGGCGCATCGGGAACAACCTGAAGCGGCGCCAGTGGCGGAGCACGGAATCGCAGGTCCTGCGCCTCGAGCGATGTCGCCGTGACACCCTGCAGGCGCAGCGAGTCGGTAGCGGAGAGCACGATCAGGGTGTCCGCGCCTTGCTGGCGGATCTCCAGCGCGGCGGCGTAACCCTCGATATCGATGCGGTCCTGCGTGCCGCCCGCCGTGAAATCGGTGATGACATCGGCGCCGTCGCCCGGACGCACATGGAAAACATCGTGGCCCGCCCCCCCTTGCAGGCGATCCACGCCCGCGCCGCCCGAGAGCAGGTCGCTGCCGATGCCGCCCGTCAGCGTCTCGTTGGCGCTGCCGCCAAACAGCACGTCATTGCCTGCGCCAGCGTCGATGCTTCCGTACAGCAGGCCGTCACGCCCCTCGTAGCGGTCATTGCCGGAGCCGAGCGACACCAGGCCACGCAGGCTGCCCGCATTCAGCAACAGATCGTTGCCGATACCGAGCGCCACGCGGCCCGTGATAGTGCCGGTGTTGAAGATGTCGTAACCCGCCAGCGGTTGGGGAAAGACCTTCTGGTAATTGCGGATCGCGTAATCGCCTGACAGGGTGCCGCTGTTCCAGACCTTCATGTTCGCGTAAACGCCGCCAGCGGCGTAATCCATCGTGGCGTTGGAGAGCCGCAATGCCACTGAGGCTTCGCTGCTGCCGGCATTGACTGCGACGATCGCGCCGCTGTTCACCAGCACATCGCGCGTCTGGTTGGCATAGAGATCAACGGCGATCGCGCTGCCCGTGCCGGTTGCGACGATGCTGCCGCTGTTCCACAGGCCCTCGATGGTGTGGACGCCGCGGGCGAGACCGTCGGCCGTGACCTCGATGCGGCCCGAGTTCACCGTGGGCACCTCGGAGTCCGCTGCGGCGAGCCCCGTCGCGTCCGAGAGTGTGGCTTCCACGCGCAGCAGACCGCCATTCCAGAGACCGTGCACCCGCTGCACACCGATTGCCGGCGCGCTGCCCGAGGCCTCGACCTCCAGGCGGCCGCCAGACGAGATGAGCACCCTGCTCTCTCCCCACCACGCACCGTCGGTGAGGGAGCCCTGCACACCCACCGATGGCGCCTGCCCGCCGCTGGTCTGCAACAACAGCCGTCCGGCCAGGAACAGCGACGGCACACTGCCAAAACGCTCCAGCACCAGGCCCGTGTTGTCGAACCACTGGTCGCTCAGCAGCAGCGGGAGAGGATCACTCACGAGAAGCTGTTCACCGGCAACCAGCACGACGTCCTCGTTCGCGCGGAGCGTCTGCGACGGCGGCACCTGCACCGCGGCCGGTGGGCTCCCCTGCAGCGGTTGGAGCACAGCCGGATCCAGCGCCTCGGGCGACACGCCACGCAGCAGTATTTTTTCGCCACCACTGAAGCTGAGCACGGTGCCCAGCGCGGACGCCGTCAGCGTCGGCGCCTCCGTGAAACCGTGGAGCGCGAGCCGGTCTTCACCGATCAGAAAATCGAAAATCACGTCGGATCCGTCACCCGCGCAGAACACGAACAGGTCGGCGCCCGCACCACCGCGCAGGCGGTCGTAGCCTGCACCGCCCCTCAGCGTGTCCGCACCTGCCGCACCCGCGAGAGTGTCAGCGCCACCGCCGCCTTCCAGCGCTTCGCCGAGCGCGGAACCTGCGAGGTTGTCGGCAAAGGCAGAACCCGCCAGTCGCTCGATGCCGCGGACCAGATCACGCGCACCATCGTCAACGACCCCCGTCGCAAGGTTGGCAACGATGCCGCGCGTGGCATCGGCATAGCTCAACAGATCGACGCCCGCCCCACCGTCAAGCCCGTCGCCCCCGCGGCCGCCCGAGAGAGTGTCGTCGCCCGCGCCTCCGTTCAGCTGGTCGGCGCCCTCCCCGCCCATCAGCACCTCCCCGCTGGCGCCGCCGATCAGCGTGTCATCTCCCGTACCACCGTCCACCGCGCCGGCCATCAGGCCGCGTCGACCGGAGTAGAGATCGTCACCGTGTTGCAGCAACACATCACCGGCGACGAGACCGCTGTTCAGCAGGGCGTCGTCACCGTAGGCGAGGATCACGCGTCCGCGCAGCGTGCCCCCGTTCAGGACTGTGTCCGGGCACGCGAGAGTGGAGGCATAACCGTTGCCGTCGTTCGCGTAGAGAGCGATATCGGCGTCGATGGTGCCGTCGTTCACGAGAATGTTCGGTGGTACGCCGGGGTCGGAATTGATCGAGAACCACTGCACCCCCACGCTGGCCCAGGGGCTATCCGGCGCGGTACGCACGAGTATGGTGCCGGTGTTGCGGAAGCCCGTGCCGCCGAGGTGCCCGATGTCCACGCCGACACCGATTTCGGCGGCCGTGACCTCGATCAGACCGCTGTTGCTGATGTCATCGTCGTTGACCAGCTTGATCCCGTAGCCATCGTACGCCGCCTCCACACGGATGGTGCCGGCGTTGGCGATCCGCGTGCCGAAAATGCCCCAGACCTCAATGCCCACGGCACTGGTGCCGGCGGCACTCACGTGAATGAGGCCCTCGTTCAGGATCGCGGTGGACTGCTGCGGCGCGTAGTAACCGCGCGCGTAGAAGGCGTAGCCGAAGCCACTGTTGTCGGGGCTCTCGCTACGGACCTCGAGAACTCCGCCGGCCTCGTTGTGGAAGAGCGCGCCGCCCCAAGCGCCATAGCGTGAGACGACGACACCGTGCCCATTGCCCGCGCCAGTGAAAACGCCCGAGATGGTGCCGGCATTGGCAAGCACCATGCTGCCATCACCCTGGTCCTCGATGGCCACGACGGCGGCGACACCCAGTTGTTCCTCATAGGCAGGATCAAGGGCCTCCACGCGCTCGCCCTCGGCGATGCGGGCATCACCGGTGTAATACACGGCCATCCGCGAAGCCTCAGTCCGGAATCACATATCCCGCAGGGAGCTGCCCGATCTGCACGGTCTGCCGGCAATCGCGCTCGACGATGCGCCAGCCCTCGGCCATGCGCACCAGTCGGTCGAGGTAATAACCCGCGTTGGTGATCACCTCCTGCGAACCATCGTCACGCATGCGAGCCATCGGCGCGAGGAACATGCAGCGCGACTCTGCGGTGTCCTCCCCGGTGAATTCGATACAGACGTTGGTGATGAAGTGCAGGTTGATCGGCCACCCTGCGAGGGCACGGTGCAGCCATTCGAGCGTGGGCCTGTACAGGCCCTTCTGCCCGCCGGTGCTGGTGTAGTCGATGGTTCCGCCAGGGCCGAAGACAGTGTCCATCAGCTCCCATTTGCGCTCGTCGGCCATCCAGGAGTAGCGGTAGAGCAGTTGCTCGATCTCGTAACGGTCTTCGCCGCGTGCGTAGCTCACGGGTGTGCTCCTTGTGCAGAACAGTGGCGCGGCGACGATAGCCCTTGGCCCCGCGCAGCCGCAAGACCGGGCAGTTTGCGCAGCGGATGCGCCACAGACAAAGAGTCGGGGGCATGGCCCCCTCCTACGGGTGGCAGGGAGCGCGCCATGCACGCGACACCAGCAGTCAATGCCTGCGCCACGGCCGCGTCGGTGCCAAGCAGTAGGAGCGCGCCATGCACGCGACACCAGCAGTCAATGCCTGCGCCACGGCCGCGTCGGTGCCAAGCAGTAGGAGCGCGCCATGCGCGC
>CAIYPF010000194.1 GCA_903928015.1 uncultured Gammaproteobacteria bacterium
GGCGAGCTTGCCCCAGAGTTCACGGTCGAAACGCTCGCCAGCCCAGTTGTCCCATGCGGCCAGGCGCGCAGGCGTCGAGAGATCACCCAGGATCTGCCGCGAGAGTTTCTGTATGTCGCGCTGTTCTTCGCTCAGTCCGAAGTCCATGTAATTGCCTCCTGGAAATCGATCAACTGCCCCTGCCGGAGCGGAAGGGAGTGGATGGGTTGCACGTGAAGACCGTCGGTCGCCTGGATGGCGACCGCCGAGCCTACATGGGCGAGGCGGTCCCCGGGCGAAGCACCGCTTCGCCCCGCCGAGCGCCTCACCGCGCCGCCCGCGGCATCCACAGCCCTGCCGCCGAGATGATGTCGCGCTGGATCTCGTTGGCACCGCCACCGAAGGTGAGGATGCTGGCGGTGCGGTAGAGCTGCTCGATGCGGCCCTTGAGCACGACGCCGGCTGCGGAGTTCTTGGCGATCAGACAGCCCTGGCCGAGGATCTCGCCGAGCAGGCGGTAGACCTCGATGAAAAACTCCGAGCCGTAGACCTTGGCCGCAGAGGCGTCGGCCATGTCGAGCGTGCCCGCCGTCATGGCCCAGGCCTGCTTGTAGCAGACCAGCTTGAGCGCCTCGACGCCCACACGCACACGGGCGAGGTTGGCCTGCACCCAGGGCTGGTCGGCCAGAGATGAACCGTCGGGGAGATGCTGCGCGCGCGCCCACTGCACCACCTCGTTGAACATCACTGCGGTGGGGCCGTAGTTCACGAGGCTCAAGCGCTCGCGATTGAGCTGGCTGGTGATGAGCTTCCAGCCGCCGTTCAGCTCGCCCACCAGGCTCTGTTCGGGGACGCGGATGTTGTCGTAGTAAGTGGCGTTGGTGCGCACACCACCCAGCGTGACCACCGGCGTGCAGGACCAGCCCGGCGCCGAGGTGGGCACCAGGAAAATCGAGATGCCCTTGTGCTTCTTCGGCGCATCGGGATCGGTGCGTGCGGCGAGCCAGACGTAGTCGGCGAAATTGGCGAGGCTGGTCCACATCTTCTGGCCGTTGAGCACCCAGCCGTCACCATCACGGGTGGCGGTTGTCTTCAACGACGCGAGATCGGTGCCGGCGCCCGGCTCGGAGTAACCGATGGCGATGTTCAGCTCGCCGGCCATGATCTTCGGGACGATCTCCTGCTTCTGCCAGGCGTTGCCGTGCTCGAGGAGCATCGGGCCGACGGATTCGGTGGTGAGGAAGGGGAACGGGAAACCCGCGCGCATCACTTCCTCGACGAAGATGAACTGCTCGAGCGGCGTGAACCCGCGTCCGCCGAGTTCCTTCGGCCAGCCGAGGCCGATCCAGCCGTCGCGGCCCATCTGGCGCATCGCGTCCTTGAAACCGGGCCCGCCGCCTTCGCCGGTGCCTGACTCGCACTCGGCGCGCAGTTCCGGCGTCATGAGCTTGGCGAAATAGGCACGCAACTCTGCGCGCAGTGCCTCCTGGGCGGGCGTGAACTCGGCTTTCATCGCGGGCGTTCCTCCACGGGCTGGATGCAGGCGGGACGGAATCCCGCGCCGACGCATGGTGCCCCTGCCCGCGCGGACCCGGCAAGGGTCAAAGGCATCAGCGCCGCGTGGCAAAAGCGATCAGCGCCGAATTGCTGCCGCCGAGCAGGCGCGTGTATCCTCCGGCCTCGCTCCCGCCGCTGGAAATCCGCCATGACGACGAAGACCCGTGTCGCCGCCCTAGAGGGCTGGTTCACGCTGGACGAGCACGAGCCGCACCTGCTCGGCACCCGCTGTACCGCCTGTGGCACCTGCTACTTCCCCAAGCAGTCGCTCTACTGCCGCAACCCTGCCTGCGAGGGCACGGAGTTCGAGGAAGTGCCCCTCTCGCGCCACGGCACGCTGTGGTCCTGCACCAACGCGGCATATGCGCCTCCGGAGCCCTACGTGGCGGCCGACCCCTACGAGCCCTTCGCCATCGCCGCGGTGGAACTCGCCGCCGAGAAAATGGTGGTGCTCGGCCAAGTAGTGAAAGGCGTGGGCCCCGAAGAACTCAAGGTGGGTCAGGCCATGGAACTCGTTCTCGAACCGCTCTCCGAGGACGCCGATACCGTGAAGCTCACCTGGAAATGGAAGCCCGTGCCGGAGACCGCAGCATGAGCAACAACGACGTCGCGATCCTCGGTGTGGGCATGCACCCCTGGGGCAAGTGGGGCAAGAATTTCGTCGAGTACGGGCTGCACGCGGCGCGCTCGGCCATCGCCGACAGCGGCGTGCGCTGGCAGGACATCCGCTTCGTATCGGGCGCGGCCACGGTGCGCTGCGGCTACCCGGGCTACGTGGCGGGTGCCACCTTCGCGCAGGCGCTTGGCTGGCAGGGCGCCGAGGTCAACACGTCATATGCGGCCTGCGCATCGGGCTCGCAGGCGCTCGCCGCTGCGCGCGCCAAGATCCTCTCGGGCCAGTGCGAGGTGGCGCTGGTCGTGGGCGCCGATACCACGCCCAAGGGCTTCCTTGCCCCCGCCAAGGGCTACCGCCCGGACGACCCTGACTGGGTGCGCTTCCTGGTCGGCATCACCAACCCCGCCTACTTCGGCCTCTACGCACGCCGCCGCATGGATCTGTACGGCGACACCGAAGAAGACTTCGGGCTGGTGAAGATCAAGAACAGCGAGCACGGCTTCACCAACGCCAACGCGCGCTACCGCAAGAAATTCACCATGGACGACGTCTACGCCTCGCCCATGGTCGCGCACCCGCTGCGCCTGCTGCAGATCTGCGCCACCTCCGACGGCGGCGCCGCGCTGGTGATCTCGAGCATGGATTACGCGAGACGCATGGGCCGCGGCGACGCACCGCGCGTGGCGGCCATTTCCACCGTCACGCCCACCTTCGCCAGCGCCGACGTCGAGATGCCGGACATCGCCACGGATTCCGCCGCTGCCGCAGGCGTGGAGGCCACGCGCTTCCGCGCCGCGCTGGCGCCCAAAGCCTATGAGGAAGCCGGCATCGGTCCGGAGGACGTCAGCCTCGCGGAGGTCTACGACCTCTCTTCGGCACTCGAGCTCGACTGGATCGAAGACCTGCAGCTCTGCCCGCGCGGACAGGCCGGTCGCCTCACCCGCGAAGGCCAGACCCGCATCGGCGGGCGCATCCCGGTGAACGCATCCGGCGGTCTCGCCTGCTTCGGCGAGGCCGTTCCCGCGCAAGCGATCTCGCAGGTCTGCGAACTCACCTGGCAACTGCGTGGACAGGCCGGCAGCCGGCAGGTCGAGGGCGCGAAGGTTGGCATCACCGCCAACCAGGGGCTCTTCGGGCATGGCTCCTCGGTCATCGTGACGCGCTGAACGCCGCCATGGACGATCTGCAAAACCTCTTCGCCAACAACCGCCGCTGGGCCGACAAGATGAAGGCCCGGGACCCGGAGTTCTTCGAGCGCCTGAGCGCGCAGCAGAGCCCCAAGTACCTGTGGATCGGCTGCGCCGACAGCCGTGTGCCGGCCAACGAGATCATCGGCCTGCTGCCCGGTGAGGTCTTCGTGCACAGGAACGTGGCCAACGTGGTGGTGCACGCGGATCTCAACTGCCTGTCGGTGGTGCAGTACGCGGTGGACGTGCTCAAGGTCGAGCACATCATCGTCTGCGGCCACTACGGCTGCGGCGGCGTGGCCTCGGCGCTCGACAACCGTCGCCTCGGCCTGATCGACAACTGGCTGCGCCACGTGCAGGACATCCACAAGAAGCACGGCCAGCGTTTCGATGGCCTCGAGTCCCGCGAAAAAGCCGTGGACCGCCTCTGCGAGCTGAACGTGATCGAGCAGGCGCTGAACGTCTGCCAGACCACCGTGGTGCAGGACGCCTGGGCCCGTGGCCATCAGGTCACGGTGCACGGCTGGATCTACCGCCTGCAGGACGGGGAACTCCGCGATCTCGGCGCATCAGCCTCCTCTGCCGAAGACGTCGAGGCGGCCATACAGCGCGCCTGCGAACGCCTCTCCCCGAACTGAGCCGGTGATACAGCTCTCGGGCGTGCGGCTCGCGCGGGGGCCGCGCATCCTCCTCGAAGACGCGAGCCTCACTCTGCACCCCGGCGAGCACGCGGGCATCATCGGCGCGAACGGCTGCGGCAAATCCACGTTCTTTTCCCTGCTGCGGGGCGAGATGCACGCCGACGCGGGCGATGTCTCCGTGCCCCCGAACTGGCGCATCGCCTCGATGGCACAGGAGGTGGCGGCGAGCGATCGCAGCGCGCTCGACTTCGTGCTCGACGGCGACAACGAGTACCGCGAACTCGAAGCGCGCATGGAACAGGCCGAGGGCGCGGAGATCGGCGAGCTGCACGCGCGCTTCGGCGCCATCGACGGCTACCGCGCACCCACGCGCGCCCACGAACTGCTCGACGGCCTGGGCTTCGCACCGCAAGACAGGCTGCGCGCGGTGCGCGAGTTTTCGGGCGGATGGCGCATCCGGCTCGCGCTGGCACGCACGCTGATGTGCCCCAGCGAGCTCATGCTGCTCGACGAGCCCACCAACCACCTCGATATCGACGCGCTGGTGTGGCTCGAGGCCTGGCTGCAGCGCTATCCGGGGACGCTGCTGATCATCTCGCACGACCGCGAGTTCCTCGACAACGTCGCCACGCGCATCGTCTCTTTCGAGGGCACGAAACTCTCGGTATGGCGGGGCAACTACTCGGCTTTCGAGCTGCAGCGTGCCGAGCGCATCGCCGCACAGCAGGGCGCCTTCGAGAAGCAGCAGGTACGCATCGCCGAGATCGAACGCTTCGTGGCGCGCTTCAAGGCCAAGGCCACCAAGGCGCGGCAGGCGCAGAGCCGCGTGAAGGAACTCGAGCGCATGACGCGCATCGCGCCTGCGCACATGGATTCGCCCTTCTCGCTGCGCCTGCCCTGCTCCGACAAAGTCTCGACGCCGCTACTCACCGTCGCCCGCGCCACGCTCGGGCACCCGGGCGCGCCCATCCTCTCCGGCGTGGAGATCGGGATCATGCCGGGCGAGCGCGTCGGCCTGCTGGGCGCCAACGGCGCGGGCAAGTCCACGCTGATCCGCTCGATCGCGGGCGAACTGCCGCTGCTCGCGGGCGAGCGCCACAGCGGCGAGCACCTGCGCGTGGGCTACTTCGCGCAGCACCAGCTCGAGGCGCTGGACCACAACGCCTCGCCGCTGCTGCACGTGCAGCGCATCAGCAAGGAAGCCACCGAGCAATCGATCAGGGATTTCCTCGGCGGCTACGGCTTCCACGGCGACCAGA
Source organism: uncultured Gammaproteobacteria bacterium (assembly GCA_903928015.1). Lineage (GTDB taxonomy): Bacteria > Pseudomonadota > Gammaproteobacteria > Pseudomonadales > UBA5518 > UBA5518. The sequence continues at coordinate 5,240 of CAIYPF010000194.1, forward strand.
CCACCGCCGCGGTGGGGCGTTTCTCGGGCGGCGAGCAGGCACGGCTCGCGCTCGCGTTGATCGCCTGGCGCAAGCCCAACCTGCTGCTGCTCGACGAACCCACCAACCACCTCGACCTCGAAATGCGCCATGCGCTCACGGTGGCGCTGCAGGAGTATCCGGGCGCTGTTCTGCTGGTCTCGCACGACCGGCACCTGCTGAAGAACACCGTGGACGTCTTCTGGCTGGTGCGGGACGGCCGGGTGCAGGAGTTCGATGGCGATCTGGACGACTACCGCAAGCTCTCGCTGGAGCGGCACCGGCAGGCACCGGAGGCGCAAACCGCGGCCACGGCAGGCGCAGCCCCCGCCGCGCGCGAAAACCGCCGCTCGGCAGCCGAGCGGCGCGAGCAACTGCGGCCGCTCAAACAGCGCATCACCACGCTGGAGCGGCAGATGGAAAAATTCCAGCAGGAACTGCGCGCGCTGGAGGAACGGCTGGCGGATCCCGCGATCTACGAGGGCAGCCGCAGCGGTGAGTTGCAGCAGCTCCTGCGCACGCAGGGAACGCTGCGGCAGCAACTCGGGGAAAGCGAGGAAGCCTGGCTCGCTGCGAGCGAGGAACTGGAGCGGGAGACGGGCTGAGAACGGCTCAGGAAGCGGCTGCGCCGCCGAGGCCTGCCACAGCCTCGTCGAGAGATGTGTACACCTTCAGCACGGCCGTGAGGCCGGACACCATCAGCACCTCCATCACCTTGGGCTGCGGGTTCAGCAGCACAAGATCGCCGCCGCGCGCACGCGCGGCCTTCGCCGGCACCACCAGCGTGCGGATGCCGAGGGAGGCAAGAAAGCTCACCTGGGAGAGATCGACCACCACGCGCACGCTCTTGGTGGCCACGTGTGCGGTGAAGGGAAGATCGATGGAGCGGGCACCGGCGAGGTCGAGCCTGCCAGAGAGTTTCGCGAGGGTGATGCCGCCATCCAGTTGCTCGAAGCTGAGTTCCATAGGCGATATCTCCTGCTGATGGTGCGTGCGTGGTGCCGGATGCTATACAACGCGAAAGTGACGGGCAAACTGTCGCGGCTGATGTCAGCGGGATTCTCCCCCCTTGCGTGGGCTGCCACACGCATAGCGGGTCCGGACCACACGCAGCCATGGCACAGGAAAAGAGGTCGATGATGACAGCGAATTCCACGCAGTCGCTGCTGGCGCGGGCGATCGAACTCCACCGTCAGGGCCGACTCGAGCAGGCATCGACGCAGTACCGCCGGATCCTGCGCGAGCAGCCGCGTCAGGCGCTCGCATTGCGCAACCTCGGAACCATACTTCTGCAGCAGGGAGATCACCGGCAAGCCGCCAAACTGCTCGGCGAGGCCGTCATCGCGGGCGCGCAGGATCCGGTGACCCTCTACAACCACGCGCTCGCACTCCAGGAAGTCGGGGATCTCGACGCCGCGGTCGCCGCTTATGACCGTGTGCTGGCCCGGGACCCAGGCGTGTTGCAGGCGCACTACAACCGGGCGAACGCATTGCGTGCGGCGGGCCGTCTGGCGGAGGCCGTGACCGGGTATGACGCCGCGCTACGGGTGCAGCCCGGCTACGCAGATGCGTGGCGCAATCGCGGCGATGCGCTGCTCGCGCTGCGACAGTGGGCGGCGGCAGGCAAGAGTTTCGAGCAAGCCGTGGCGCTCAAGCCCGATCTGGCTGGCGCGCATGCCGGGCTCGGGGCTGCGCTCCTGTCACAGCAACGGCACGCGGCTGCGGCCGAGCGGCTTCGCATCGCCCTCGCTCTGGAGCCGTCTGATCCGCAGGCGCTCTGCAACCTGGCCACGTCGCTGCTCGAACTGCGAGAACCTGCCGCGGCCGCCCCGCTTTACGCCCGGGCGCTGGAACTGTCGCCCGCGTATCCGTTTCTCGAAGGACAACTCCTGCTCACGACATTGCGCGTATCGGAATGGTCTGACTTCGACCTGCACTGCGCGCGAATCCGGGACGGGCTCGGGTCGGACAAGCAGGTCACGCCGCCCTTTGCCGTATTCGCCTTCGAGGACTCCACCGAAGCCCAGTGCACCGCGGCACGACTGTGGGCGCAGGCCTGGTTCCCGTCCGACGACAGCCTCGGCCCGGTCGGCAGCCACTCGCCCGGGAAGCGCATCCGTGTGGGCTATTTCTCTGCAGACTTCCATGAGCACGCCACGATGTACCTGATGGCGGGTCTGTTCGAACTGCACGACCGGGAGCGATTCGAGCTCTACGCATTCTCGTTCGGGCCGGAGACGCATGACGCCATGCGGGAGCGCGTTTCCCGATGTTTCACGCGCTTCATCGACGTACGATCGATGACGGATCGCGAGGTAGCACGGCTCGCACGGGAACTCGGCATCGACATCGCGATCGACCTGAAGGGCTACACCACCGACGCGCGCCCGGGCATCTTCGCCTGCCGTGCGGCACCGCTGCAGGTGGGGTATCTCGGCTATCCCGGGAGCGCGGGCGTGGAGTACATCGACTATCTCTTCGCCGACAGCACGGTGATCCCGGAGGCAGAAGAGCGGCATTACAGCGAGCAGATCGTCCTGCTGCCCGGCTGCTACCAGGTGAACGACCGGGCACGCACCATCTTGGAAAAGCACTTCTCGCGCGAGGAACTCGGGCTGCCGGCGCGGGCATTGGTTTTGTGCTCCTTCAACAACAACTACAAGATCACGCCCGCGATGTTCGATGTCTGGTGCAGGATTCTCAGCGCCGCCCCGGACAGTTGCCTGTGGTTGCTGGCCGGGAATGCACAGGCCGAGGACAACCTGCGACGCGAGGCACGCTCACGCGGGGTGGATTCCGCGCGGCTCGTCTTCGCGCCGAAGATGCCGCTCGCCGCTCACCTCGCACGGCTTCGCGCCGCCGATCTCTTCCTTGACACATTCCCTTGCAATGCCCACACAACTGCCAGCGACGCGCTGTGGGCAGGCCTGCCGCTGCTGACGCTCGCGGGGGAATCCTTCGCGAGCCGGGTGGCTGCGAGCCTGCTGCGGGCCGTTGGACTGCCTGAACTCGTCACGACGTCGCTCGAGGCCTACGAACAGCGCGCGCTCGCGCTAACCGCGGACCCCGCTCAGTTGCAGGCCCTGCGTGCCCGGCTCGTGGCGGACAGGGAGCAATCTTCGTTGTTCGATACCCCGCGATTCGTCCGCGGTTTCGAGAGCGCGCTGCAGGAAATCCATGCCCGCAGCAGGGCCGGCGCGTCACCGTCTCGACTGCAAGTGCCCGGGTGACACCCCGCCCAGGGGGCTTTAACAAATCCTTCATCAGATTGCGGTCACCATGCCGTCCCGGATAAGCCGCGACTTTCCCGCTATCCTGCCACCGCGACATCATTCCCGAGAGGTCAATCGGAATGCCCCTCAGCACATTTACTGGCACCACGGGCGCGGACACGCTGTCCGCTGCCGACTCGACCGACGACTGGACGGTCGATGGCGACGAGGGTAACGACTCCCTCGTCACGGGCTCCGGAAACGACACGATCAAAGGCGGAGACGGCAGCGACACCGTTTCGTCGGGAAGCGGCGATGACATCCTGAGCTATGCCGGCGACGCGCTCCCGAGCGGCTACGACACGGTGGACGGTGGTGCGGGATTCGACCAGATCATCGCCCTCGCAGATGACACGATCATCCGCATCTCCGGCATCTCCGGCGTCGAGCAGATCAGCGCGGGCGGCTTTGCCAACGTGGGTTTCTTTGCGGGCGACGGCGCAGACCTGCTGGATTTCTCGTCAGTGGATCTGGTCGGCATTGCCACGATCAAGGGTGGCAAGGGCAACGACACGATCATCGGCAGCACCGGGGACGACACGATCTTCGGCGGCGCAGGCAACGATTCGCTCTCTGGAGGTGCAGGCAACGATGTGTTCCGCATCGGCAAGCCCTCGGGGATGGACAGCTTCGATGGCGGCGCAGGCACCAACCGTATCGAGGCAGCGCTCGATTACGCGCGCATCGGCATTTCGGCGATAGCGAACATCCAGCAGATCAGCAACAACGGCTTTGCCCACACCATGGTTGTGGGTTCGACCCTCGCAGACACCCTCGACCTGGGTTCAGTGCAGCTGACGGGCGTCGAGAGCATCAGCCTCGGCGCGGGCAACGACACCCTCGTGGGCTCGTCGGCGGCGGACACGATCATCGGCGGCGCGGGTGCCGACCAGCTCTCCGGGGGTGGCGGGGCAGATCACTTCGTGTTCAACCTCTACACGGAGAGCAGGCTGGGACGCTACGACCGCATCCTCGACTTCACCAGCGGGCAGGACGTGATCGACGTGCACGCGATCGACGCGGACACACTGACAACCGGGGACCAGGCCTTCACGCTGATCGGCAACAGTGCGTTCCATGGCATCGCTGGCGAGTTGCGCGTGTTCCAGGGCGGCGGGATGACCTGCATACGCGGAGACCTGAACGGCGACGGACTCGCGGACTTCGACATCCGGCTCGCCACCGGGATGACGCTCACAAACGGCGACTTCATCCTCTAGGGATCGCCCCCGGCAGCAGGGTCCTGCGGGCCAGTTCGTCATGCGCTAGCCGGACGATCTCCTGCCGGAAGCGCTCGGCCGAGAACCGCTCCACCGTGGAGCGCACGACCTGCCTGTCGAAATCCGCCTCTACGGCCTCGAACCGGAGGATGGCGCGGGCGAGGGAGTCCTCGTCCTGAGTCTGGAACCCCACACCGTTGACCCCGTCGACGAGGTAATCGCAGGCACCGCCGCGCGCATAGGCGATGATGGGCGTGCCGCTCCCCATCGCCTCCACCGGCACGATGCCGAAGTCCTCGAGCCCCGGGAAAAGCAGCGCCCTCGCGCCTGCCAACCAGCTCCGGAACTCCGTATCGTTCACCCTGCCGGTGAATTCCACGGTATCGCCCGCCACTGCGCGCAGCGCCCGCAGCTGATCGCCCGAGCCAACCACCACCAACCTGCGGCGAAGCCGCGTGGCAACCGCCACCGCCAGATCGGCACGTTTGTATCCGACCAGTTCGCCGGCAAGCACGTAGTAGGGCTCGGCGGATGGAGTCGGTGGGGTCAGACTCGGCGATCCGAGATCCACGGGCGGGGCAATGACATCGCTCTGCCGGCCGTAGTAGGACTCGATGCGCTGCGCCACGAAACGCGAGTTCGCGATGAACCGGTCGACACGGGCCGCGCTGGTCACGTCCCATATCCGCAACAGCGGAGCCATCCAGCCGAGCACCAATCCCCGCACTCCGCCCAACTCGCGCTTGTAAGCCGCCGACTGGTCCCAGATGTAGCGCATCGGCGAGTGGCAGTAGCACAGGTGGACCGCATCCGGCCGCTTGATGATGCCCTTGGCGGGGCCAGACTCCGAACTGATGATCAGGTCGTAGGCCTGCATATCGAGGTCTTCGAGGGCTTTGGGCATGAGGATCAGGAAGAGCCGGTAGAGCCGGCGGGCAAACGGCAAGCGCCCGATGAAGGTCTCACGTACCGTGACACCGGGCAGCCATTGCCGGACCACATCGGGATCCGCGACATGCGTGAAGATCTCTGCGGCCGGGAAGATTTCGAGCAGTTCACGGACGACACGCTCACCACCGCGCCAGTTGACGAACCAGTAGTGCACGATGGCGACCCTGATCGGCGGCAGCGCGGGCAAGGGCGAGCCCCCGTCCTCGCGGCCGCTTACCGGCCGCAGCGGCTCCCTGAGACTCATGCCGCCCCCCGAGGACCGATCAGGTCGCAGTTGAAGCCGAGGCGCCGGCGACACGCGCGCGAGACCAGCACCGACGCGGCGATCGTGCCAACGGAGAAGGCAAGCAGCGCACCCCAGGCACCCAGCGAAGGCACGAGGACCGCAGCGATGCCAAGAGACAGTGCGCTGCCCCACGAGAATGCACGGAGGTTGTCCCGCTCGAAACCCGCTGCCGTCAGGATGAGCCCTCCGTTACCGAATGCGAGACGCAGGAGTTGCCCGGCACCGAGGGCGACGAAGAAGAGGCGGCTCTGGGCGGCTGCCGCGCCGCCGATACGAGCGATCCACTCGATCGGCACCACTGCCGCAACGGCCACAATGGCAGCGGTTCCGAACCAGGACAAGCGCACCGCAGACCGGAATTCGCGCGCGAAGCGATCGCTCACACGATCGCCGCGCAGGAACTCGACAACGGCCTGCTTCAATCCCGCCATACCAATCAGGCCGGCGGGCACGACCAACCAGTTGGCGAAGCGCTTGGCAAGCCCGTAGATACCGGTCGCCTCGGGAGAACCGAACGCACCCATCACCCACAGATCCGCGTTGCCCATGACCAGTTGCAGTCCCTGCGTGAGCAGGATGCTGCGTCCCCGAAGCCAGAGCGCGGCGCGGGTTTCTGCGCCGCTGAGGGAGTTTCCTTCTTCCGGTGCGGGCTCGCGCAACGATGTCCGCAGAAAGACGAGCGCCACGAAAGCGCCAATCCATTGCGCCGCCGCATAGCATGTGAGCAAGGCCTCTGCATCTTGCAGACCCCGGGCCGTCACGCCGCACAGTACAACGAGCAAACAGAAGACAAGGGACGACACGAAACCCGTGCCCCGCCCGCTGAAGTAGTTGGCGAGTTCGGCGCTCAGGGCCACGCGGATGAGTTCGCTCAGGTAGCGATAGAGGGCCATCCCCAGGACGGCGACGCCCGACATCACCAGCATGCCGGTCGGCATGCCACCGGCCCCGGGCAGGACGATCAGTACGATGGCTGCGAGCACAGCCTCGAGCAGCCAGAGTGTGAGGATGATGCGCGAGCCCTCGAGAAGCAGCGTCCTCGGCCGGGCCGGGCGCTCCTGCTCCGCCAACGCGAAGCAGGCGAGGTGATTGCCGTACAGTGCGATGACGCCCAGCGCGAAGACCGCAGCTTCCGCAACCACGAACTCGCCATAGCCAGCCGCACCGAGCCAACGGATGGCAAGCACATGGCTCAGGGCAGCAACCGCCAGCGAGCCGGCACGCGCCAGCGCTGCGTGGCGGATGAAACGCCCCAGGCCGGGAGGCGAATGAGCTCCCTGGCTCACCCGGTGGACATCGCGGGAAACGAAATCGCCCCGCGGCCCTTGCCACGGGCGAGGTCGATCGGGCGGCTGAAATAGACGCAACCCTTCGGCAATGCTTCATCGAAATCGAACAGCGATGCCTTGCCACCGAAGCGGCAGTCGACGAAGGAAATGCTCTCGATACTCCCCTTGGCCGCGAGGGCGGATTGCTTGCCCGTGTACTGGAAATAGCAGGACACGAACGAGGTGTCCCGGACCATTCCCTCGCCGCCGCCAAACGAGACGCAGGGTGCCGGTTTTCCTTTGGGCTGGATCACGTTGCATCCGAAAAACGTGGTCCGGTCCGCGGACTCGATGGCGATGACAGGGACACGCGGATCCGAGTGGGCGCCGCGCTCGAACTGCCCGCCCCAGACAGTCAAGGCGGCAACGCGCTTGGGCCATTTGCTGCCCGTGAGCCGGACCTGCGATCCGAGGTTCTTGTTGCTGTAGGAATCGAAGACCCGGCAGTCGGCGGACTCGCGCGTGTTGCTGGAGAACATGATCCCGCCGCCCGCCGAAGCGTCTCCGGGGGTGCCATTGTGATTGGCCGCCACACCATGCAACGAGCATAGCCAGCCGCCGTCGATCCAGACTCCCCAGCCGAGGTTCTGGTGCACCACCATGGCGGAGAGCACGACGTTGCCCGCCCGCTCCACGTATATGCCTGCGCCCGTCTTCCCGCGTCCGTCGATGGCTATGCCGCTGATGGAAACACCGCTCACGGTCGGGCGCACGCCCCCGATCCGCAGCAGCGCATCGCCCTCGAAATCCCTGTCCTTGAAGAGCACGCTCCCCGCAGTGCGCTCGCCGCGGCAGCCCTCTCCCACCATGACGAGGCCTGCGCGCGTGATGCGCAGGGGCCTGCTGAACCGGTATTTGCCGCGCGGCACCTGCAGGATGCCGTCGCCGCATTCATCAACCGCCTTCTGGAACGCGGCAGTGGAGTCTTTCTCCCCGGTCGGATCCGCGCCGAACTGCAGCACCGAGAGGCCCAGAGCGGACACCGCGTGCGGGGGCGTGACGGGGGCGGCAGGGACATCAGTGGGCTCTTCCCGCTTGCCGGCCGCGAGGGCGGCGCTGGCGAGGGAGGCGGCTGCGAGCGTGGCGCTACCGCCGAGCAGCATTCGTCTTCTGTCGATCAGAGTCATGCGGGTACCGTCCTGAAATGGGATTGGAAAACGGAAAGGTATGCGGACATGGTCAGCGACAGCATGGTGTCGAGCGAGTATCGGGAGTCGACGCATCGTCTGGCAGCCGCTCCGGCCCGGGCCCGGACCTCAGGGTCGCGCAGCCTCTCGAGCGCAGCGGCCGCCGTGTCGGGTCGGTCAAGGGCATAGCCCTGCGCGCCGTGACTGCAGTGGGCGAGGATGTCGCGGTGGCCATCGACCTCGCTCAGCACCACGGGCAGACCGGCGGCCATGGCCTCCAGCACGGACAAGGGCAGCCCCTCCCAGCGGGAGCACGAGAAGAACACGTCGTGCCGGGCAAGTTCGGAGGCCAGATTGGGCACCGTGCCACGCAGGCGCACCATGCCGCCAAGCCCCGATGCATCGACACGCGCGGCGAAATCGGGCCGCTCCGCGCCCTCGCCGTACACGTCGAACACGAAGCGCGGGGCTCCGCCACCAAGCAGGGACAGCTCCCTCAGCACCGCAAGCAGTCCTTCGGGGTTTTTCTGTGCGTTGAACCTGCTGACCGTGGCAACACTGAGGGGCCTGTCAGGGAGGGTTTCGACCGTCCGGGGCTCTGGCGGCACTGCGACACCGTTGGGGACGACGACCGAGCGATCGCCTCCGAGCCCGATACGCCGTGCAGCATGGATCTCATCGTCCGACACGAAGACGCTGAGCGCGGTGCGTCGCTCGAGGAGGCGCTGCAGCCCGAGCAGACCGGCACGACGCCACCAGGCGGGATCGGCGGCGAAGTGCAATCCGTGGTGCGTGTGAACGAGCGTGGATCCGGCGGGTGCGAAGAGACGAGCCACGATGCCCGCACCGTGGCCATGGGAGTGCACGAGATCGACCTGGCGCTCCTGCATGAATCGCCGCAACCGGAACAGGTCATCGGGCACGAGCTTGCGGCTGGCGATCTCGAGCATGTTCCGCTCGCCGAGCACATCCGCAAAACGCGGCCAGTACGGCTCCTCACGGGGGCAGGCGATGCTGAAATCGCAGCGGCCGGACAGGCCGCGCAGCAACATGTGAACGTGCTCCGGGCCGCCGCCGGTGTCGGCACGGGCAGACACCAGCAGCACGCGCGGTCGCGCAGAAGTCGCCGCGACGCCGTTCACCGGCTGGGATCCCGGGGCTGCCCGGCGCGCAGTCGCAATGCGATCGCTACCAGCACCAGGAACGTGGGGGCGCTGAGGAACATCGTGAACGTGTCCGAAAACACCATCCGGGCGAGTTCGCCCATGACCATGCCTGCGGCGGCGGCGCGGAAACGGTTGACCCGGATGTCAGCCGTGCGTTTGAGCAGCCCCGTCAGCACCAGAGTCCACATCGCGAGATAGCTCGTTATGCCGAGCAAACCGAGCTCCAGAAAGATCCGGAGGTAGGAGTTGTCTACCTGCAGTCCGGTGACCTCCGTGGTGTGCTTGTAGCCGATGCCGAAAGGATTCCACTGAGTGATCCGGATGAGGTCATACCAGTGGTCGTAGCGGCGCGACTGCAGCAGCAGCGAGGGATCGCCCGTCATACCGAAACGCGTGAGCACCGCCTCGACGAAATCGGGTTCCATCACGCTGAGCAGCGCCGCAGCAGCTGCAGCGGCCAGTAACACCGCCACCATCAGGAGCAGGATGTTGCGCAGGATCGAGCGCGGATCGACGCGAGCCATGAACAGCAGGCTGAAAAACAGCGCAGCGCCGATATGCAGCAGCGAGGAGCGCGACGCTGTCGCGAGTATCCCGTAGAGCAGCAGGGAAATGGTGATGGCGACCTGGAAGAGATTCTGTCTGGCCAGGGCGAACCACCGGAGCAGCAGTGCCCCCATCGCCCAGCCGGTGATGAGGTGGGAGAAACCACCCGAGTTGCCAAGCAGTCCACCGGCGCGGAGCACGGATTCCGAACTCTCCCCGATCCAGAGCCGCTGCTGTCGGTCACGGACGGTGTCCTCGCTCCAGAAAACCGAGAAACCGAGAAGGATGCCGAGGAGCCCGGCCCACCAGGCGATCCGGAGCGCTCGCTCGGCATCCTCGAGGTCCCAGGGCAGCGTCAGCGCCAGCACGAAAGGCGCGTAGATGGCGGCCAGGCGGTAGATGCGCAGGGTCTCCAGCACGGGGTTCGGCGAGAGCGGCAGCAACAGGAGCGCGCTGAACAGGAACGAGCCGAGGAACATCAGGATAAGCGAGCGCGGCAAGGTCCGCCGGGCAAGCAACAGCAACAGGATCGGCACGCCCGCGATGTCCACCGCAGAGGCCCGCTCCGCGCCGCCGATCGGTATCGCGACCAGCGGGATGAGCAGCAACGGCAGGTAGACGGCCAGTCGCGTCAGCCACAGCGGCTCCCGCGTGCGATCCGTCCCGCGCGAGGGAAAGCCCGGCTTGCGCAAGCTCAGGATGGCAGGCACGGACGCCCCGCCTCCATCCAGGCGGACAGATCCCATCCCAGCAAGCGCTGGAGTTCACGGAGGTCCGGTGCGAACTGCTGCCGCAACTCGGATTCGACGTTGCGGTCGACGGGCCGCCGCAGCGCAGGCCGACGCAGTCCGGCCTTGATCGATTCGACAAGCGGATAGCTGCGACGGCGCAAGTGCAGGCGCAGGCGCTCGAGAGGTGAGCGCAGCAGCGCGGGCGGGTCATACAGCCATCGGGCAAACCCGGGCATCCGGTGCGCGTGGGCGGGGTTGCTCACGGGAAAATCCTGCCGTCCATCGGGCGGCAATCCGAGGAAGTCGAGGACGTGCGACCAACTTCCCGCAACGTCCCGGCGGAAATCCTCGAACCTCAGGAACAACACGTCTGCGCGGTCGACCTCGGAGAGCAGACGCGCAACCTGTTCCCCGAACCGGACGCAGGCCCCGTACTGCAGGAATCGCGGCGAGAAGCAGCCCCGGGGCAATGCCTGTCCACGCAGTCTCTCGGCCTGCAGCGCCCACGCAGACGCAAAATCCGCGACGTCTTCGTTTCCGCAGAACAGTTGCTCCATGTGGAAGGCATGGGCCACCTCGACCGGGTCTCTGAGCATCACGATGAACCGCGCGCCCGTGCAGTGGGTGCGGATACTGCGCACGGCCTGCTCGGAGCACAGGTAGTTGGTGGACGCCTCCGCGACGACGATGTGCTGCGGGCCGGCGGCAGAAAACAGCCTGCGGTAGTCCTCAATCGACCGGATGCCGAGCCGCTCCGCGAGACCGGGGTAGTCATCGGACCAGAAGAAAGGCTCCTTCGGACGGCACACGAAGGCCGCAGGATGGGCGGACAGATAATCCGCGAGCGAGGTGGTGCCGGACTTGGGCGCGCCGATGATGAACGTGTTGGGCAATGTCATGCCCCGCCCCTCCCGGGAGCGACACGATCAGGGCTGCGCCAGTTCGCGAGGTCCCAGCCGAGCAGGCGTTCGAGTTCGCGCACTTCCGGCGCGAAGTGCTCGACCAGTTCCGCGCGCAAACGCGCATCCATGCCGGCGCGGGGCCGGGGCTTGAACATCCTCTGCCTCAGGGCCTCCACGGCCGGATAACGCCGGAGGATCAGATGCCTGCGCAGCGCGCGAATGGGGGCACGCACCAAGGGCGGGGGGTCGTGGAAGAGCTTGGCGATGAGGGGAAAGCGGTAGTCCCGCGCAGGCCCGACGACCGGAAACGTGGTGCGCCCGTCATGTGGAAGGCCGAGGAACGCGATCGCGCGCCCGTAACAAGCCGCGGGATCAGCCTTGAAATCTTCGTAGCGGATGAAGAGGATCCTTTCGCGGGGAGCCACCTCGAGAAGGCCTCTCACCTGCCGGCCAAGCGCCGCAATCCCGCCGTACTGCAGCATCACCGGTCCGGGGCAATTGGCCGGCACGCGCTCGCCATGCCGACGCACTTCCTGCAAGCGCCAGGCCTTTTCGAAATCACGCTCGTCCTCGTGGAACATGAGGAGCTTCTGCATGTGATAGGCATGCGCGAGTTCCACGGGGTCGCGCAACATGGCGATGAACTTCGCGTCAGGGGCGACGCGGAGGATATTGGCCACCGCGGTCGTTGAACTCAGGTACATCGTCGACGCCTCGCCGACTACCGGTTGCTCATCGCCCGCATCTGCGAAGAGGGCGAGATAGTCGTCGAGGGAACCGAGTCCGTTGCGTTCGGCGAGCCAGGCAAAGTCGGTGGCCCAGTACCCGGGTTCCTTCAATTTGCTGAAAAACGCGCCGGGGTGCTCGCCGAGGTAACGCGCCATCGCCGTGGTGCCGCATTTCGGCGCCCCGAGGATGAAGGTGTTGGGCATGCGACTCATGCTGCAGCCATTCCCGACGCGCCGTACCAGCGCTCGGCCAGCCGCGTGCCCATGGCCCGATCGAGGGAACGGACCTCGGGCTCTGCGACGTCGCGGATCATTGCCCGGCTTGCAGGCGAGAAAGGCGTGCGCTCATCGCGCGCGAGCGGGGCATACAGCAGGGACTTCACGAATTTGCGCCGCTTCACCGCTGCGATGAGGTATTGGCCTCCGTGCGTCTTCAGGAACTTGGCGGTGCGGTTGACCAGCAGCGCAAGTGCGGGAGAGCGCGGACGCGCCGCCGCGTTCGACTTCCCGAGGAGGTGAGCGGGTAAGCCAAGCGCTTCAATGCCGAGGAAGAGGCAGATATCACGGAAGAATCCCGCAGGGTCTTCCTGCAAATCGTCGAAGCAGCCGACGAAGACGTTCTCAGGCCCCATGGCACGGATAAAGGGATCGAGCAGCGTCATGTAGCGGACGCTGTCGCTCTCGAAACGCTGTTCGACCCACGCATCTGGACCTCCGCTGAAACGGCCATTGCGCACCGCGAACAGATACGAGGACATCGTGTAGTCCTCGGGCTCGCGGAAAACGGTGATGCAGCGTGTCGGACCCAGCACTGCGCGCATGCGCTCTGCCGCCTCGGGATGGCGAAGGTAACGATGGGCGATCTCACCGACGGCCGGCGCTTGCGCCCCGACGAAAAACTCCTCGTACCATGCCGTGCCGCGATGGAAGTTGAGATCGAAAAAATCCGTTTCCTTCGCGGGCGTCACGAAGACGCCGGGGTGCCACGTGAGCGCTTCCATCAACCAGGTGGAGCCGGCTTTGCCTGTTCCGATGTAGAGAAAATTCGGCAACACCGTCTACCAACTCCTCGTCAAGCAACACACGCGGCGGAGATCACTCTCTAGGCGTAGCGGGCGACGCGATAGCCTCGGTACCCGTAGCTGCCGAGCAATTCCCCGACGCGGTTCAGGATGCCGCAATCGACCTTGACGCCTTGCTCCGACAGGCGATCGCACGCGGCAAGTATGTCGTCGGACGTATGCCGGGCAGCGCCCATCACGAGGATGGTGTGGTTGGCGAGCCTGCCGATTTCGCCGGCGTCGGGTCGGGCAAGCACGGCCGGCGCCGACACGAGCACCGTCTCGTAGGAACGGGCGAGCGATGCAAGCAATTCAGGGAAACGCGGGTGCCGCAGGATCGAGACCGAACCCGGCTGCCTTTCACCTGAGGAAACGAAATCAAGGCCCTGCACATCTGTGTGGCGCACGATCGCGCCGACATCCTCGGCGCCCGTCACGAACTCGGAGAGCCCCGGTGACAGGCTGTCGTCGAAGTAACGGTGGAGATCTCCACCCCGCAGGTCTGCGTCGACCATCACGACGCTCCTTCCCGACTGGGCAAGCACAGCGCCGAGGTTGGCCATGAGGAACGTCTTGCCCACGCCCCCGACGGGTCCGCACAGCATGGTGATGCCGTCCAGGGCCTGGGACGCAGCAAAGATCCTGAGGGCCGCAGGAATGCGACCCGCATCGCGCACAGCCGGCGACGTTTGCCCCTTGGCTGGATTCTCGAAAGGAACCTGCGCCGTCCTCAGAGCGGTCAGGAACTCGACGTCCGACGGGTTGTCGATCCCGAGAAGCATGGTGCGACGCAGCAGCACAAACAGTATCCCCACCACCAAGCCGAGCGGCAGGGAGAGCAGGATCAGCACCGTGGGCTCTGGAGAGACGGGGAAATCCTTGACGTTGCCCTCGTCGACGACGCGGACGTTTGCGACGCTGCCCGCTTCCGCGACGAGATAACTGTTGATTGTCGTCTGCACCACATCGTTCAGTTCGACCAGATTGCGGGCCTCGCGCTTGAGGATCTGCAGGTCGCGGTTTTGCGTGGGGAACGCATCCAGTCGCTCGCGCAACCTCGCTTCCTCCTGGTCTACCGCATCGAGGGCGCCCATCAGCTCCAGCACCCTCGGACTCTTCGGGCCAAGCGTGGCGCGGGCTTTCTCGAGTTGTGCCTGGAAGTCGAGACGCTTGCCGCGGAACTTCATGCTTTGCTGCATGAGCAGCGTCGTTTCCTTTTCCATGTCCGGCGAGCCGAATTGCGCTTCGTATTCGGCGAGCTTCTTGGTGGCCACGCCGAGACGCTGTTTCAGCAGGGGCAGCTGACGCTCGAGATAACTGCGAACGTCGTTGGTGACGGAGACCTGACGCACGCGGTTGTCTTCGATGAAAGACGCCATCAACGCGTTCACGAAGGCTTCGGCCTCTTCGGGATTGGGCGACCGGAAACTGACCCCGATGACGCCCGATTTGATGCCGAGTTCGTCAATAACGAGGCTGCGGCGAATGTCGTCGATGATTTCGCCACGCGGCAACTTGCGGATGTTGAAGCGGGTACCCGGTCGGGCTCTCATGGACTTGACGACCAGACTGAGCCCCGTTTTCGGGTCCTTCAGTTCCTGACCGACGCGGCCCGAGGCGATCACGCTGCCCCATCCGTCGGAAAGGTCGTAACTTCCGCCCGCCCCTGCGATCAGGGTAAAGCTGGTTCCGATCTGTTTCTGGCGAACAACCATGCTGTCGATAACGAGTTGCTCGCCACCCCAGGCCCAGCGGCCGAAACCGGGCAGGGCATCGGCGACATCCTCCGGGGATTCGGGCTTGAAGCTCCGCGCGAGATAGCCCCCGAAGAGGGGGAAATAGTTCGGGTTGATGACGACGTCGAGGTCAAGGTCATCGACCACCGGGTCGATGACGCGCTTGCTGCGCAGCAACTCCATCTGCGCGGAGGTGCTCTTGCCCGCCGAGGAAAGGCCCAGAGTTGCCTGCGCCTCGCTGAAGGCACCCGCGTCGCCGAGCGGAGCTTCAGCCTGCAGGCTTCCCCGCGCCTCGAACGAGGGCACGGACGTGCCCACGTACAACACGGTCAGCAATAAAACGACCAGCACACTGGCCGCAATGCTGCGCCGTCCCGAGACCAGAAGATCAAGGATGTCCGCGACGTTGATCTCGTCAGTCTCGCTTCGCGCCCGGGGCCGGGCATTCACTGCTCTGGATTCAGTCACGGCTTGTGGGTCCCGCAAAGATTCGTTATTGACATCACCGAGCGTCGTCCCTGCCGGCGCTCACGCCATCCGCCTGACCCTGCTACAGGTCATTCCTCTCCATAACCTGATCGACCTGCCAAAGCAGCTGGGCCGTGGGCAGGATCTGGGATATCACGGTGTTGTAGCGGGACAACGCAGTCGACATCACGTAGACGATGTCGCTTTCGCGCAACGGGAACTGGCTCGCGAGAAGAAAACCTCCCGCACTGGAGACGTCGATCGCGTAGACCGAGGCCGACACGTCGGCACCCGCGCCGCTATTCCTGAATACGAGTACGCCCGAATCGTTTGCACGGGCCTTGTCGAGACCACCCGACAGGGTGAGTGCTTCGATGAGCGGCATAGACATGCGCTCCATGTATACCGGCTGCGCCTTTTCGACCTCTCCCAGCACGAAGATGCGGTCGTCTGCCCGACTCGGTACGTGGATGACGTCGCCGGGACGAACCATGGGGTTCCTGGCGGGCGCATCACCCGAGAGCAACGACGCCAGATCGATGGTGAAGCGTTCTTTGCCGCGCACGAGAATGGCGCGTCGGCGGCTCGCGTCCTGCGAGAGGCCGCCCGCGTCGTCAAGCGCCTGCAAAACGCCCTTGGGAGCGTCGTCGAGGGTGAATGTGCCCGGCTTCCTGACCTCGCCCGTCACCTGTACGCGATGCGCCCGGTAATTGACGACCTTGACGTCGACCTTCGGCTCGAGGATCACGTCTTTCAAGCGCCCCGCGAGGCTCTCCCTGATCTCGGCGCAGGTGAGACCGCCGACCCGCAGCGTGCCCGCGTAGGGGTAGTACATCGTCCCGTCGGCCGCCACGAGACGGCCCTCTTTGACGGCGAGGTCCTGAAGGCCGCCTTTGACCGGCTGCGCGAGTTCGGGGTGATCCCATACGGTGACGAAAAGTACGTCGCCAGGACCAACGCGATATTCGGGTGGCACATACGCGGGACTCACGTCCGGCAATTCCGAGACGGGGTCTCCGAGTACGGTGGCCGATGCCTGCCGCAATGAGGCGACGACCTGCGGCGTCACACGAACGAGTCGGTAGCGTTCCGGCGTAGCAACTCCTGACTCAGGAAGAGCCGAAGGCGGCGGAGGCACTTCCCGCGGTCCGTAAGGCGGCCACTCGGCCTTGACCGTTGCACCTTTGGCAGGCACCTGGATCTCGTGCACGCCCTCCTCCGTTTCCGGCAGGTTGAGCCCGGGCACAACGTTCGCGCATCCGACCGGCAACAGGCCTGCAAGAACAAAAACACCCAGCCTGCCGAAGACACCCGAACAGACCAACCGCAGGCTACGCACGGTTCGCGAGAGGCGGTCGCCGCGCAATGACGCCGGTCGAGGAGGTATCTGGAAAATCACGCGGTACGATCCTCGTTCAAGGGCGCTGTGAGTGGGGCAAGTCTACAGGAAGCGGGTGACCCAACGCCTGCGCGGCGTCGCGACGCCGCACGCATCACTCAGGCTCTGCCGGAGCCATGTTCCGCATCCGCTTCTCGTACTTTTCCTTTTTCTCGGTGAACTCGCGGTACTGCCTGTCGGTCAGCACGGCTTTCAGCGCCTTGTCACGCTCGGCCAGGATCTCACGCTGTTTGCGGCGGGCCTGCTTGATCTCTTCCTCGGTGGGCCGCAGTGCCTGCAGCGCTTCGATATCCTTCTGGTTGATCTCGGCGACTTTTGCGGCCTGGCTGCTGTCGAGGGCAAGGTCCCGCTCCATCTGCGCCGTCAGGCGGGTCGCGGGGGTATGCAGCGGTTTGTGGCGCGGCTTGGCGGGCTTTTCGGCCGAAGGCGACGAAGCTGGCTCCGCGGCTTGTCCGCCCGACACGGCCTCGTCAGCGCGCGCGGGCACGGCAGCGAAAAGGCACATTGACATGGCGGCGGCGAGGACAAGTGACAGTCGCATGAAACAACTCCTGTTACGGGGACGAAGGGCCCGGAACAATCGCCCGGGCGCTTGAAGGGAATGCGTGAGCCGAAGCAAGGCGCGGAATGGTAGCCGCCCGGATATGACGGATTCATGGCAGCGGCTTCCATGCCGTCTTTTTCCCTCAGATCAACCTCGACCGGATCAGCACCAACAACTCCCTGCGCTTGCCCACACCTGCTTTTGCGCCCCCGCCGGGGATGTGCGCGGAGGCCGCCCGCCGATCGTCCTCACTGGTCTCCGATGACACGAGCCCGCCGAGCACTGTCGCCGTGCCCTGTCGAACCGTGAGCACGGTATGGAGGCGCTCGGACTGGATGGTCGGGGAGTCGATCTTGCTGTTGCTTGGAACGGCTGCGCTCAGGCTCTGGTCGATGTCGATGTCCATGTCCCCATCGGGCCGAAGCATCGGCCGGATACTCAGTGCGAGCCCGGTATCGCGGTAATCGACGCTGTCGACCGACAAGGCACTTGCAGAGGCAATGGAGCGGCTGGTGGAACTGAGCACCGGCACCTGTTCGCCCACGTCGAGTCGGGCCAACTGCCCGTTCGAGACCCTCAACTGCGCCTGCACTCGCACCCGTGCCGAGGCGTCGGCCTTCAGCAGGTTCAGAACCGCGCGCACCTCCGGGCCTTCCGTGAGGCTGAGGCTGAAACCGTCCTTGCCCAGCCCCAAACCGTCGAGGGTGCCGTAACGCAGCTTCTCTCCGCCCACTGAGCCAGACGCCAGCCATTCGATGCCGTTTTCGTAACGGCCGTCCAGTTTGAGTTCGACAATCAGTACGTCGACGAGGATGGATCGCGGGGGCGCGTCCATGTCACGTATTGCCCGGTACAGGGTGCTCCACTGCGCCGGCCGGCCAAGGAACATCACCGCATTGCGGTTGGGGTCTGCGGCAAGCCGGCCCGACGCAGGAACGACAGGCCTCGGCGGCGGAGCATCCGCGCCGTCCAGAGGTGCATCCGCCCCCGCAGGTGGATCTTCGGGTGCGGTGGGCGCCGGCGGGGCCTGTCCGGGCCTCGGCTCAGTCGACGGCAGCGCGGACAGCGCCTCAACGACGTCGGCGGCGCGAAGGTAACGCAACGGGTAAGAGAACACGCCCGGACGATTTGCCGCGTCCGGGCGCCGGTCAAGCGCACGCGCCCATTCGCCGGTGTGATCGAGCAGACCCTTGTCGGAGGCGAATACCGCAAGCGCCCGCATGCTGCCGAGCGGCAACAGGACCACAGGCGCGCCGAGGACGAGGCGGTCGGCCTCGATGCCTTCGGAATTGAGGACGGAAAGAAGCTCCGTAGCGAGGTCCTCGGGCGTCAGGAACGCGGGTTTCAGGAGCAAGGCCTGGCGACCGCGCGGCAGTGGTTGATCGAGGAGGCGCACGGCCCGGACTGCGTCCTCCACCGCTGCGGCAGGTCCCGCCACCAGAAGTGTGTTGCTCGCCGGATCCTGGTCCACATTGACGCCCGCATCGCCGAAGGCCTGCGAGAGCCACGGCGTCACGGCAGTGTGGCGGGCGGTGACCAGCGGCACGACGACCAGCACGCGCTGCGCGGCGTCTGTTTGCGCGGGCACCCTGCCGTCTTCCGCGTAGACGGGCACCACGGCACCGGCATCCCGGGACACGATCACCGTCCCGTCTCGCAGGGTCATCGACATCGCAAAACTGCGCAGCATCTCGCGCGTGATGCGCAGCAGTTGTGCGGGGGGCACCGGTGCGGCGAGCCGCA
>CAIYPF010000195.1 GCA_903928015.1 uncultured Gammaproteobacteria bacterium
AGATCCCACGCGCCACGCCCTCGACGCAACCCCGTAGGAGCGGGCCATGCCCGCGACCCGATCCCACACGCCACGCCGTCGACGCAACCCCGTAGGAGCGGGCCATGCCCGCGACCCGATCCCACACGCCACGCCCGCGACGCAACCCCGTAGGAGCGGGCCATGCCCGCGACATCAGCGCGGGCGACGAAGCCTCAGGACCAGCGCGGATCGCCCGGTTCCATCACCTCGCGCGGCAGGAAAATGCGGTGATCGCGGCGCAGCACGTCGTCGATCTCGCGCGGGAGGTAGTCCGGGTAATACGTGGACAGGATCTCGTTCTTGCGACGGGTCGCGGTCTCGAGGAGGTCAGGGCGCCCTGCTTCCACCCACTCTTTGGGGCTCATGCGGTTGGCGACCAGTGGGTATACGTATTCCTTCTGCATCAGCTCGAGCGTCTGTTCGCTGCCCAGGTAGTGTCCGGGGCCTTCGAGGCAGACCTGCTTGATCACCTCGAGCGAGAGGGTGTCCTCGTTCACCTCGATGCCGCGCACGTTGCGGTTGATGGAGCCGAGCATATCGTTGTCGATCAGCAGGCTCTCGTGGCAGAAGCCGAGCAGCGAGGCGTGCATGCCGGCGCTCTCGTACATCATGTTGATGCCCGTCATCGCCGAGATGCCGGCGGTGACGCCTTTCTCGTAGCCGGCCTGCATGTCGGGGAGCTTGGCATCGCACATGCCCGCCGCCGATCCCACCGTAAGGCCGTAGAAGTGACCCATCTGGGCGCAACCGGAGGTGATCAGCGCCTGCTCGCCCGAGCCGCCGGACATGGCGCCCGTGCGCAAATCCGACACGAAGGGCCAAGGACCCCAGATTGCCACCGCGCCCGGCACGATGCAGTTGATGTAGACCAGACCGGCCAGACACTCCGCCACCGCCTGCACGACGGTGCCGGCAAGAGCGGCAGGCGAGGTGGCGCCGGCCTGCGCGGCCGAGAGCAGCAGCACGGGCATGCCACCGCGCGCCGCCACTTCGAGGCAGCGGCAGGCGTCTTCGGCGAACTTCATGGGCGGCACCACGAAGCAGTTCGACTGCGAGACGAAGGGACGCTCGCGCCAGGCTGCCTCGCCACCGGCGATGAAGTGCAGCATCTGCAGGCACTCCTCGACGTGCGCGGGCTCGACCATGCTGGTGCCCACGTGCTTGGATGTGCCCGCAAGGCAGGCGTACATCGTGTTGATGTCGAGGTCGCGCGGCTCAACCATGTCGCGCGCAGTGAGCGTGCGCTGGAAGAAGTGGATGTTGTCGCAGTTGTCGACGATGCGCGCGGCGTCGTAGAGGTCTACAAGCACGGACTCGCGATAGGTGTTGGTGGCGAGATCCACGGTGTGCACCGCGGCGCCGGCAGTACCGAAGTAGACCTTGTTGTCCCAGGGCTCCATGTCGTGCTTGGGATCACGGGCATGCAGCACGAAGTGCCGTGCGCAGCTCGCCAGCGTGTCCTCGACCAGTGAGCGCGGAATGCAGAGCCTGCCGCGCGGGCTCATGAAGCAGCCCTTGGCGGTCATGGCATCGACGCAGGTAGGAATGGCACGCTCCAGACCCACGGTCTCGAGGAGGGTGAGGGCGGCCTGGTGGATGCGCTGCATCTCGCTGTCGGTGAGCGGCTTGTACTGGCCGCCGGACATGCCGGGACGTACCGCGGCCTCGGAGATCGGAATGGGCCTGGAGCGCAGTGCCTTGCGGCTCTCGCGTCCACCGCGGCGGCGGGAGGCTTCTTCGGGTGCGTTCATGCGGGCGTCCTCGGTTTTCTGCGTGATATGGGGGATTTTACGCAGTAGACGTCGCGCCGGACGGGGTTCCGGGGGCTGCGAAACCCTCATCTTTTTCTCGCCTCCTGAAAATTCGTCACCGGTCCGCACTGCCCCTGCTGCAGCCGTCGCGTCAAAATTGACATGGCTCCGGGTGGTAGCCACCATGCGGCCTCGCCCGCGGAGCCCGGTTCTCCGTGCCGGCAGCAGCAACGCGCAGCCCCTCGAGGAAACACATCCGTGTCAGACGACGCACAGACATCCAGCCCCGAGACCTCTCGCCGCGGCCGCCGCGACAGCACGCGCCGGCCCGCAGCAGGCGCGCGGGGTTCCATCCCGCAGTTGCCGCGGGGCCAGGTCGAGCGGCACTTCCCCCCCATGGAACTGGTCTCCGCAGACGAGATCGAGTCGATCCACCGCACCTCTCTGAAGGTGCTTTCCGAGATCGGCATGGACTTCGCGCTGCCCGAGGCGCGGGAACTGCTCCGCAAGGCAGGCGCCAGCGTCGACGGCGAGCGCGTGCGCTTCGACCCCGCACTGGTAGAGGAGCTGATCTCCTCGGCGCCCTCGCGTTTCACCTTCCACGCCCGCAACCCGGCCAACCATCTCGAGATCGGCGGCCCCTCCATTGCCTTCGGCACCGTGGCGAGCCCGCCCAACTGCTCCGACATGGACAACGGCAGGCGCAGCGGCAACCAGCACGACTACCGCAACTTCCTGCGCCTCGCGCAGTACTTCAACTGCATACAGTTCATCGCGGGCTACCCCGTGGAGCCCACCGACGTCCACGCCTCGGTGCGCCACCTGGAAGCGCTGCGCGACATGGTCGTCATGACCGACAAGCCCTTCCACGCCTACTCGCTGGGCTCAGAGCGCATCCTGGACGGCATCGAGATCGCGCGCATCGCGCGCGGCATCAGCCACGAGCAACTCGAGCGCGAGCCCTCGCTGTTCACCATCGTGAACACCAACTCGCCGCTGAAGCTCGATCACCCGATGCTGCGCGGCATCATGGAAATGTCCGCGCGCAACCAGATCGTCTGCATCACGCCCTTCACGCTGGCGGGCGCGATGGCGCCGGCCACCGTGGCAGGTGCGCTGGTGGAGCAGAACGCCGAGGCCCTCGCCGGCATCGCCTTCACGCAACTCGTGCGCAAGGGCTCGCCCGTGATCTACGGCGGCTTCACCTCCAACGTCGACATGAAATCCGGCGCGCCCGCCTTCGGCACGCCCGAGTACATGAAAGCCTGCGTCGTGGGCGGGCAGTTGGCGCGGCGCTACGGCATCCCTTACCGCACGTCGAACACCTGCGCAGCCAACACCGTCGACGCGCAAGCGGCCTACGAGAGCGTGTTCTCGCTCTGGGGCCTCACCATGGGCGGCGGCAACCTGATCATGCACGGCGCGGGCTGGCTCGAAGGCGGCCTGGTGGCGAGCTTCGAAAAGTTCGTGCTCGACTGCGATCTCATCCAGATGGTCAGGGAATTCCTCTCCCCGCTCGAGACCACCGAGGACGCCCTCGGCCTGGAAGCCATCCGCGAGGTGGGCCCGGGCGGACATTTCTTCGGCGCGCAACACACGCTCGCGCGCTACACCAACGCCTTCTACGCCCCCATCGTGTCGGACTGGCGCAACCACCAGCAGTGGCTCGCGGCGGGCAAGCCCGAGGCCTGGCAGCGCGCCAACACCGTCTACAAGCGCGCACTGTCCGAATACGAGGAGCCTGCGCTGGAGCCCGAGCGCCGCGAGGAACTCGACAGCTTCGTGGAGCGGCGCATCCGCGAGGGCGGCGCGCCTACCGATTTCTGATTCGCCTCCTCCCACACCTCACAGCCAAAGGGTGCACACGCAATGAAAGTCGGATTCATCGGTCTGGGTAACGTCGGTTCCAAGCTCGCGGGCAGCCTGCTCCGCAACGGCCACGACCTCATGGTGCGCGACCTCGACCCCGCGCTGGTGGCGCCCTTCCTCGAGAAAGGCGCAAAGACCGCCGCCAGCCCGCGCGACATGATGGACGCCTGCGAACTGGTCATCACCTGCCTGCCCTCCCCGGCCATCTGCGCGGCCGTGGTCGAAGGCCCGGATGGCCTGCTCGAGGCCATCAAGCCCGGCAAGGTCTGGCTCGAGATGAGCACCACGGACGCCGATGAAGTCGTGCGCCTCGGCGCGCTGGTCACGGCAAAAGGCGGCATGGCGCTCGACTGCCCCGTTTCGGGCGGCTGCCACCGCGCGGCCACGGGCAATATCGCGATCTTCGCCGGCGGCCCGCGCGCGGCCTTCGAGGCGGTGTTCCCGGTACTCACCACGCTCGGCCGCGCCGTGCTGCACACCGGCGAACTCGGCAGCGCATCCAAACTCAAGGTGATGACCAACTACCTCTGCACCGTGCATCTCGTCGCACTCGCCGAGGCACTCACCACCTGCAAGATGATGGGTTTCGACATGAACACCGTCTACGAGGCGATCCGCATCTCCTCGGGCAACTCCTTCGTGCACGAAACCGAGTCGCAGGTGATCCTGAACGGCAGCCGCGACATCAACTTCACGATGGATCTGGTGATCAAGGACGTGGGCCTGTTCGACGACATCGCTCGCGACCTCGGCGTGCCGCTGGAGCTCTCGCCGCTGATCGTGAACATCTTCAAGGACGCCGCAAGCAAGTACGGCCCGCGCGAATTCTCGCCGAACATCATCCGCCGCTATGAAGAACCCTGCGGTGTGAAAGTGCTGGGCGAAGGCTTCCCCGCCGACATGACCGACGACCAGCCAGAGGGCGTGGGTTACGAGGTGATTCCCTTCAATCGCAGGCCGCGCTGAAGCGGCAGTTCCGGCGCCTGCGGCAGAGCTCTCGCTCGCCGCAGGCGTGCCAGGCTCCGCTGCTCAGTTGAACGCCGGCATCGAGAACATCACTGTCACGTAGAGTGCCGAGGCCAGCAACTGCCCGATGGTGATGGGCAGTCCGTAGCGAAGGAATCGCCCGAAACTCAGTTTCTGGCCGTTGTTGCGGCAGATGCCCGCCGCCACGATGTTGGCCGACGCGCCCACCAGCGTCGCGTTTCCACCGAGGGTGCCGGCAAACATCATCGCCACGAACACGGGGATGGTGTGGCCGGGCCAGGCTGTGAACAGTGTGCCCAGCGCGTCTTCCGGCACGATCTCCGCCGTCACCAGAAAACCTTTGACGAGAATCAGCATCCCCGCCACCACGGGGATGTTCGCCAGCACGCTGGAGAGCAGCCCCACCGTGACCAGGATGGTCATGGCCACCGGCAGCAGCTCCGCGCCGAACCACTGGTAGACAGTGGCCGAGAGCAGGTCCAGCAGATGGGTTTCGGCGAAGGCGTCGACCAGACAGAACATGCAGATCAGGAAGACCAGCGTCTTCCAGTCCACGTCACGCAGCACCTCGTCCACCGGATCGACCTTCCAGCTGTGGACGACCAGCAGCGCGAACGAGGCTGCAATGATCGCGGTGGCCTGCGGCGCCACCGGAAACGGCAGCAGATCGCCCAGAATGAAAAGACCGACCATCATCACCAGCACCAGCAGCGCGAAGACGCAGAACCAGGGACGCTCGAGCGGCGGGAGCGGAAGTTCCGCAGGAAGCTCGCGCTGCGTGCGCCATATGTCTTTCAGCAGGAAGGGCGACATCATCACTGCCACCGCCACCGCCAGCAGGCCGCCCAGACTCACGCGGTGCAGGTACGTGCTGAAATCCATGCCGATCGAACTGCCCACCAGGAACGTGGCCGGATCCCCTACCAGCGTAAGCAGGCCCGCCGAATTGCTGAGGATGGCCATCAGCACCAGGGGGCCGACGATGTCGACATCCAGCGCTCGCGCGGTGCGCACAACGATGGGCGCAAGCAGGATCACCGTCGTCGCGTTGGGAAGCACGGCGCACAGCGGCACCACCATGGCCACTATGCCGAGGATGAACCGTTTTCCACTGCCGCGCGTGAGGCGCAGGAAGCGCGCACCCAGCTGATCGAAGAGGCCCGTCGGCACCAGCACACGCGCCACAACCATGCCTCCGAACAGGAGCGCGATGGCGCCGTTCGCGGAGCCGAACACGTCGAGCATGTCCCTGCCGTCCAGCACACCACCGAGGACCAGAAGGCTGACCCCGAGCAGGCCTGCCACCACCATGTCGATCAGGTCGAAGGCAATGGCCAGGATCACGGCACCGAACACCGTGAGAATGAGGATGTTCTGAAAATCCCAGATCATTCAGCGTTCTCCGCGCAGGCTGATGGGCATCTCTAGTGCAATGGCGGGGCGTAAAGCATCCCGCCCTGGTTGGCCGGCCGGTTCACGCCGCGCGAGAGCTTGATCGCACTGCCGGAGCCGAGGTTGCGTTCGAAGATCTCGCCGTAATTGCCGCCAGCGGCCACCGCACGCTCGGCCCATGCCGGGTCCAGGCCCAGCGCAGGACCGTAGCGGCGGGCCTGCGCGGCCAGGAAATCGGCGCGGCTTCCCGGTTGCAACGTCGCGGCGGCGTGCTGGTCCATGCCGTTGCTCTCTGCGGCGATCAGCATGAACAGCACCCAGCGCACGACCCGCTCCCAGTTCGGGTTGTTGCCGGCAATCACGGCGCTCAGCGGCTCGTTGGAAATGAGATCGGGCAGAAGCCGGTACGGCGAAGAGCCATCGTCTGCAGGCTTCATGCTGGCCAGCGCCACCTCGTCGTCGGACAGCGCGCGGCAGTCACCACTCTCGAACGCGGCCCGTGATTCAACATAGGAATTCTTGAGCAGCAGCTTCTGCTGCCACCCCTGCTGCTGGAAGTATCCGCGCAGATGCTCTTCGTGAGTGGTGGAGCGGACGAGGCAAATGGTCTCTCCGCTCAGTTGCGAGAGCGAGCTGATGCCGCTGTCGGTGCGCACCATCACGCGCTGCGCGGAAAACATCAGCGGCCCCACGAAGCTGACCTTCAGCCCGAGTTCGCGCGCCAACGTCCAGGTAGTGCCGCCCGCAATCAGATCGACGCGGGCTGCCAGCAGGGCAGGAAAACGCTCCACCGCCGACAAGGGCACGAGGCGTATCCGGTCGGGCGAGCCGAAGACGGCTGCGGCAAGCGCCTTGCAGAAATCGACATCCATCCCGGCCCATTCACCGCCAGGCCCCTGCAGGGCGAGGCCCGGAATCGATTTGCTGACGCCGCAACGCAGCACTCCCTGCTCACGCACCTTCTCGAACACATCCTGTCCGAGCGCGTGCGCCAGGGCCGGCGAGAGGGCGAGCAACAGTAGCATCAGGAACGGGCGCACGATGCGCGCGGCCAGCGTCTGCATCTGTCCTCCTCGTGGTGTGGTGTGTGGTGTGTGGTGTGGCGGTGAGAGGCGCCGCCACTACGTGCGGAGACTATTCCCCCGCATGCTCCGTGAACGTGCCTTCCATCATCACGGCCTCTGGCCGGATGTCATGGATCTTCGAGCGATCCATGTCGAAGAGATTCTCTTTCAGTACAACGAGATCGGCAAGTTTGCCGACCTCTATCGAGCCGATCCGGTTTTCCATCCTGAGCTGGTAGGCGCCGTTGATGGTGTAGCCCTTGATCATCAGTTCCAGATCGAGCTTTTCGGAGGCCGGCGGCCGGAACGCCGAGGGATCGCTGCCGGGCTCCAGCCACTCTCGCGGCAACTGGCGGTTGTGGCCGACCTCCATGCTGAGGAACGGGCTGAGCACGTCGGCGGTCCAGTCATCACTCGCGAAGCTGACGTTGGCCCCCGAGTCGAACAAGGGTTTCGCCATGAATGTGCGGGACACCCGCTCCGGGCCCAGTGTCGCGACGGAGGGATCGTCAGCGGTGACGCCGTGCCACCAGGGCGTGAAGTTGGCGGTCACGCCCAGCTTCGCAAACCGTGGCCAGTCGGACGGATCGACGAGTTCCAGATGCGTGATGGTCACCCTCGGATAAAAACCGGGCCCGACGAGTGCCTTGGCAGCTTCCACCGCATCGAGGGTCGTTCGCGTGGCAAGGTCACCGATGGCGTGCACGTGCAGATCGAACTTCTCCTTGTGCAGCTCGAGCAGGAAATCCTTCAGTTCGCTTGCCGTCAGCATGGTGTTGCCCACGTATCCGGGTTGGTCCGCGTAGGGCGCGATCATCCCTGCCGCGCGCGTGGAATTGATCCCGTCCATCATCAGCTTGATCGTGCCGAAGTGGAGTCTTTGGCCACCGTAGGCGCTTCTCAGGCGTTTCATTTCCCGAACCGCGAGATGGCGGCGTTCCGGCGAAAAGATCATGTACGTGCCTTCGATGCGCAGCGGCAGCTTCCCGCTGTTGTCGAGTTCGGAGAGCAATCCGTAGACCTCGTCCTCGTATTCCAGGTTGCCGCCGTCATAGAGCGTCGTGACTCCGTGCTCGCTCAGGATCCTGAGCGCCTCGGTGACGCCCGCACGGTGCAGGGCGGGATCGATGGGGAAGACCGTGGCGAAATGCTGAAAGCCCGCGCCTTCTTTCACCCAACCGGTGGGCTCGCCGCTCCCGTCGCGCACATAGGTGGCGATGCCGGGCCGGGGATCGGGCGTGTTCCTGTCGATGCCCAGGACCTCGAGTGCTTTCGAGTTCAGCCAGAAACTGTGGAAAGAGGAACTGGTGATCCATAGCGGGCGATCCGGCACGATCGCATCCAGCTCACGCTTGTGGGGGCCGTCCATGCCGTGGACATCCCGGAACTCCGGCCAGCAACACATCCGGATCCATTCCCCTTCCGGGGCGCGGTCTGCGTAGGCTTTCACGGCGGCGAGCAATTCCTTGTGGCTCGTCTGCGGCAGCGCCGGCCCGTAGCGCTCTATGCCCATCATGCCCGGGTGCGTGTGACCGTCGATCAATCCGGGAAGCACCAGCTTGCCGCCGAGGTCGATGCGCCGGGTGGTTTTGCCTGCATGCTGCTCGGCACCCGCGGCATCGCCGACATACACAAAGCGCTTGTCTTTGATCGCCACCGCTTGCGCCCATGGCTTGCGGGAATCCTGGGTGTAGAACCGGCCACCCGTCAGCACCAGATCGGCCACCTCTGCAGGCGCAGGATCAGCAGAGGCCCCGCACGGGAATACGAGCAGGGCGGCTGCGAGACCGAGGATCGTGGCTTTGGCGGACACCGTGGATCTCCTGACGTGTGCAACCCGGAGGCGCGCGGCATCCGGCGATCAGGCCGGACGACGATGCAGGTTTGAGGGGCTGGAGGCCGGAGGATAGCAAAGAGGGAGCTGTCAGATACCCGGGGCTCGAACGCCTGATAGCTCGCAGCCATGTAATTTCCCTCCCCTTTTCCCGACAATGCAGCCTGCAGACACACAGGCTTCCGCATGACCACTACGACATCCGTGCCCGTGTACCCCGGAGCTCTGGTGGTCGCCGATATCGGCGCCACCAACACGCGCTTCGCGCTCGCAACACCCGAGGGCGGCGCGTTCCGTCTGGCGCGGATCAGCAGCTACCCCTGCAGCAGCGCGCAAGGTCTCGGTGAATTGCTGGGGCGCTATCTGGGCGAACTCGGAGATGCGCGCCCCGAACGCGCCTGCCTCGCGATTGCCGGCCCCAACGACGGGCGAAAAGGGATCATCACCAATCTTGGCTGGAGCGTGGACGCGGCCGGGATCGCACGCGAGCTTGGCCTCTCGCACGTGCTGCTCGCGAACGACTTCGCCGCATTGGCTTCGGCCGCGCCCACGCTGGGCGAGGGCGCCACGCAGTTATTGAAGCCGGGCACCGCTCGTGCAGACGGGCCCATCAGCGTGCTGGGGCCGGGTACGGGGCTCGGCGTGGCACTGGTGGTGCCGCACGGCGGCGGCTATACCACCGTGAGCACTGAGGGTGGGCACATGGGTTTCGCGCCCGTGACACCCGCCGAGATCGCGCTCTGCGCCCATGTGCGCGAGCAACTGCCACACGTCTCGATCGAATCCCTGCTCTGCGGCGCCGGGCTCACGCGCATCCATGGCTTCGTCTCGGGCGCCGCAGGCTTGCCGGCCGCGGACGTGAGCGCCGGCGCCCTCGCCGGCACGGATGCGCATTGCGTGGCGGCGGTGGGGATGTTCATCGCGATACTCGGCAGCGTGGCCGGCGATGTGGCGCTGGTGCACGGCGCCACGGGCGGCGTGATGATCGGTGGCGGGATCGTGCCGCGCCTGCGGCCGCTGCTCGCGGACAGCGCCTTCTGCGAGCGTTTTCTGTCCAAGGAACCCATGCGCGCGCTGCTAGGGCAGATACCCGTGCGGCTTATCACCGCAGAACATGTCGCGCTTCACGGCGCCGCAGCACTTTATTGGCAGCAACGCGCCTGAGTGGCGCGCGGCATCACGCCGGGCGCAGCACCACCAGAGCGTGCTCGCGCACCACCCGGGTCGATCCGCGAGAAAGCACGGGGCCCTCAACATCACCGGGCGCGGCGCTGTCGAAGACCAGGCGCCAGTCGTGCTCGCCCGCGGGCAGGCGGAACTCCAGCGCGGCCTTCCCCGCGTTGAAGAACACCGCGAGGCGCGTGCGTGGAGAGGCTGTGGAAGACCCCACCAGCACCATCGTGAGTGCACGGCGTGCGGGATCGCGCCAGGCCGCCTCGGGCATGGGGCTGGCCTGCTCGTCCAGCCACAGGCAGCGAGGGCCTTCGCTCTCCTCGCCCCGGTCGTGGATGAACACGGGCCAGTCGAGGAGCGGCTCCGCATTGCGCAGTGCGATCAATCGCCGCACCGCCTCGCGGAAGACATCGTCGGGCGACCCTGACTGCGGCCACTCGATCCAGCTCGTGTCGTTGTCCTGGCAGTAAGCGTTGTTGTTGCCCTGCTGGCTGTTTCCCGCCTCGTCTCCGGCCAGCAGCATCGGCGTGCCCTGCGAAAGCAGCAGCGTGGCGAGCAGGTTCAGGCGCTGGCGAAGCCGCAATGCGTTGATCGCCGGATCTGCTGTCCCGCCTTCCACGCCGTGATTGGCGCTGAAGTTCGCGTGGTGGCCATCGCGGTTGTGCTCGAGGTTGGCCTCGTTGTGACGCTGCTCGTAACTCACCAGATCGCGCAGCGTGAAGCCGTCGTGGCTGGTGATGAAATTCAGGCTTTCTCGCGGGCCGCGTCCGCGCGACTCGAAGATCTCGCTCGAGCCGTGCAGGGCCCGCGCCAGATCCGGCAGCACGCCGGCGTCGCCGCGCCAGAACCGGCGGACGGTGTCGCGGTAGCGATCGTTCCACTCGCTCCAGCCCCGCGGGAATTCGCCAAGGCGATAACCGCCCGGCCCGATGTCCCAGGGCTCGGCGATGAGGCGCGCACCGGCAAGCAGCGGATCCTGACGCAGCGCCGCAAAAAACGCCGCGCGCGGATCGAAGCCGCGCTCGTCGCGACCGAGCACGGTGGCCAGATCGAAACGGAAACCGTCCACGCCCATCTCGCCGCGCCAGTAGCGCAGGCTGTCCATCACCAGTTGCAGTACGCGTGGATGGGCAATGTTCAAGGTGTTGCCGCAGCCCGTGTCGTTCAGGTTGCGGGAGCGATCGGCGGGATCGAGCCGGTAATAGGCGCGGTTGTCGATGCCGCGGAAACAGAGGAAAGGGCCGTCGCTCTCGCCTTCCGCCGTATGGTTGTAGACCACGTCCAGCAGCACCTCGATGCCAGCATCATGCAGACGGGCGACCATTACCCGGAACTCCTCCGGGCTGCCGTAGCGGTTGTGTGGCGCGAAGAAACCGATACTGTTGTAGCCCCAGTAATTGCGCAGTCCCCGTGCGGTCAGTGCGGGCTCGTCGGCGAAATACTGCACCGGCAGGAGCTCGACGCTGCCGATGCCGAGCGCCTTGAGATACGCGATGGCAGGCGCACTCGCCAAGCCCGCGAAGCGGCCCCGCTCTGCCTCCGGAATGCCGTCCATGCGCATGCTGAAACCGCGCAGGTGCATCTCGTAGACGAGCGTGCCGGCGCGTCCGTCACGGTGTCGCGCCGACGCGGTGGCGCCCGCCGCCGTGACGACGGACTTGGGCATTGTTGCGGCGTTGTCGCGCGTGTCGCGCAACGCCCCGGCACCCGTGGTACCAGGCGCCATTGCCACATCCTGCGGGCCGGGCGTGCAGCCCTGGCTGAAGGATCGGGCGTAGGGATCGAGCAAGAGCTTGTGCGGGTTGAAAAGCAGCCCGGCAGCAGGCTCCCACGGGCCGTGCACGCGGTATCCGTAGCGGGCACCCGGCCCCGCGCCGGGCACGAAACCCGACCAGAGATCCTCGCTGGTGTGATGCAGCGCAAGACGCGCTTCCTCCACGCCGCCGGAGGCATCGAAGAGGCACAGGTCCACGCGCGAGGCCTCGGCACTGAAAAGCGTGAACTGCGTGCCACCTTCACGGCATTCCACGCCGGGGCGCAGGCCTTCTGCGCGCAGCACCTCACGGCGCATCCCGCCCTCCTTCGATCACGAGGACGAGCGTCGACAGCGGCGGCAGGTGAAGCAGCACAGAGTGCTCGCGTCCGTGACTCGCCAGCGCCTGCGCCTGCACGCCACCCACGTTGCCCGCGTTGCTGCCACCGTAGAGCGTGCTGTCGGTGTTCAATCGCTCGCGGTAGAAACCGGACGCAGGCACACCCAGGCGGTAGGCCTCGCGCGGGACCGGCGTGAAGTTGCAGACCACAAGACAATGCCCTCCCCCGCCGTGGCGCAGGAAGGCATACACGGAGTGTGCGGCGTCATCGGCCTCGACCCACTCGAATCCGCCGGCCTCGCAGTCCTGCGCGTGCAGCGCGGGGAGTTCGCGATAGAGCGTGTTCAGGTCGCGCACCAGCCGCTGCAGGCCCGCGTGCAGCGGCCGCTCGCAGAGATGCCAGTCGAGCGCGCGCTCGTGCGACCACTCACGCTCCTGCGCGAACTCGCCGCCCATGAAGAGGAGTTTCTTGCCGGGATGCGTCCACATGAAACCCAGGTAGGCACGCAGGTTCGCGTGGCGCTGCCATTCGTCTCCCGGCATCTTGCCGATCAGCGAGCCCTTGCCGTGCACAACCTCGTCATGGCTCAAGGGCAGGACGAAGTTCTCGCTGAAGGCATAGACCAGCCCGAAACGCATCGCATCGTGATGGAATCGGCGGTGCACCGGGTCCTGCGCCATGTAGCGCAGCGTGTCGTTCATCCAGCCCATGTTCCACTTGTAGCCGAATCCGAGCCCGCCGCTCGAGGTGGGCCGGGAGACGCCGGGCCAGGCGGTGGACTCCTCTGCCAGGCTCAGGCAATCGGGAAAGTTGCGGTAGAGCCGCTCGTTCAGCCGCTGCAGGAAAGCCACGGCCTCGAGATTGTGGTTACCACCCTGCGCGTTGGGGATCCAGTCACCGGGCTCGCGGCTGTAATCGAGGTAGAGCATCGATGCCACTGCATCCACTCGCAGGCCATCAAGGTGGAATTCACCGAGCCAGAACAGCGCATTGCTCAGCAGGAAGGAGGCGACCTCGTTGCGGCCGTAGTTGAAGATCAGCGTGTTCCAGTCGCGGTGTAGGCCCTTGCGCGGATCCTCGTGCTCGTAGAGGCAGCTGCCGTCGAAGCGCGCGAGACCGTGCGGATCCGAGGGGAAATGCGCCGGCACCCAGTCGAGCAGCACGCCGATGCCGGCCTGGTGGCAAGCGTCGACAAAAAACCGGAAATCATCAGGTGTGCCGAAACGGCTGGTGGGCGCATACATCCCCACCGGCTGATAGCCCCAGGAGCCGTCGAAGGGATGCTCGGTGACGGGCAGCAACTCGATATGCGTGAAGCCCATGTGGCACACATAGGGAATCAGCGCGGCTGCCAGTTCGCGGTAGGAGAGAACCCTCCCATCGGCATGGCGACGCCAGGAGCCCGCGTGAAGTTCGTAGATGCAGACCGGTGCATCTCGGCGCTGGCGCGCGCCGCGCGTGCGCATCCACTCTGCGTCGCCCCATTGATGGCTGCCGGGCTCGCTTACGATGGATGCGTCGGCACCCGGGCTCTGGAGGAATCGCGCATAGGGATCGGTCTTCAGCGGCAGCTCCGCTCCCGACGCGGCACGGATCGCGAACTTGTAGTGTTCTCCCGCGTTCGCGCCGGGTACGAAGATCTCCCAGAGCCCCGATCCGGGATGGCGGTGCATGGGGTGGGCGTGTGCATCCCAGGCGTTGAAATCCCCGACCACCGCCACGCGCGAGGCCTCGGGCGCCCACACCACGAAGAGCACACCGCGAAGGCCGCCGATCTCGCGCAGATGCGCCCCGAGGAACTGCCAGGCGCGCTCGTGGGTGCCTTCGGCAAAGAGATACACATCCTGCGGATCAAGGGCGCCCGGCGAGGCCTCGTCCCGGTTCCCGGATGTCACCTGAAACGCCCGCTTAGGCGGCGTTGGCGTTTCTGGCCATCCACTCGATGAAGGTGCGCACGCGCTGGTCTTTCAGCATGTCGTTGCGACAGATGAGCCCCCAGCCACCGGGGCAATTGACCGCGTGCGACACGGGCCGCATGAGGCGCCCCTCGCGCAGTTCCTCGGTCATGAAAGGACCGTTGGCAAGCGCCACGCCGCCACCGGCGAGCGCGAGCTCCAGCGCCACGGCCAGGGTGTCGACCATGATCACGCTGCTCTCCTGCTCGAAAGGCACATCGGCGGACGCAAACCACGCTTCCCAGCTGTGCGGATCGGCGTAGGTGGCGAGAAGCGGAAGGCCGAGGAGGTCAGAGGGCGAGGGGTTGTTGCCGAGGCGGGCGGCGAGCGCGGGGCTGCACAGGGGCTCGAGGCGGTAATCGAAGAGCGGCACCCAGTGAAAGCGGTTCGGGTCCGGTGCCACCTCGCAGTAGACCAGCCCGACGTCGGAGTGCATGTCGTCGTAGTCCCACTCGATCGCGCAGGTGCTGAGCACCAGCTTGATATCGGGGTGATCGCGCAGGAACTGCGGCACACGCCGCGCGAGCCAGCGGATGGAGGCCGTCACGTAGGTCTGCACCCGCAGCGTTTTGTCGGCAGAGACACGCTTCACCGTCTCCACGCCGTCGACCAGCGACTCCAGCGCCGAGCGCACGAAGGGATAGAACATCCTGCCCTCTTCGGTGGAGGCGATATTGCGCCCCACGCGGGAGAACAGCGCCACGCCGAGCGATTGCTCGAGGGACTCGATCTGGTGGCTGATGGCCGAGTGCGTGAGGTTGAGTTCCTCGGCGGCGCCGCGGATGCTCTGCCGGCGAGCCGCTGCCTCGAAGCCCTTCAACGAGCTGAGCGGCGGAAGCTGGCGGGTATTGATCTTCCTGCGCATGCGGAACGTCCCGTTGTGTCGCGGCGGCCCGGCGGATTCTACGCCCTGACAGTGCCCGCGCAATTGCGCCTCCAAGGCAGTTTTGCCGCTGATATACTCGCGCCCTGCGGCTTCGCCCGGAGCGGACCCGCTTACCCATCCCAGTAGTTTCCGGAACAGCAGGTACTCATGCGCAATCACGTCCAGGCAGTAGTGATCGGTGGCGGTGTAGTGGGAGTGAGCGTGCTCTATCACCTCACCAAGGCAGGCTGGAAAGACGTGATGCTGATCGAGCGTGCCGAGCTCACCTCCGGCTCGACGTGGCACGCGGCCGGCGGCATGCACACCGTCAACGGCGACCCGAACGTCGCCAAGCTCCAGCAGTACACCATCAACCTGTACAAGGAAATCGAGCAGATCTCGGGGCAGTCCTGCGGCGTGCACATCACCGGCGGCATCATGCTCGCCGGCACCCGCGAGCGTCTCGACTGGCTGAAAATGGCCAAGGCACGCGGCCGCTATCTCGGCATGGAGCTCGAGCTGATCTCGGTCGACGAAGCCGAGCAACTCTTCCCGCTGATGGACAAGAAGCACTTCGCCGGCGCCATGTACGACCCTATCGAGGGCCACGTGGATCCGAACGGCGTGACCTACGCCTACGCCAAGTCCGCGCAGATCGGCGGCGCCGAGATCGTGCGCCAGTGCCGCGTCACCGCGCTGCAGCAGCGTACCGACGGCACCTGGGACGTGATCACCGAGCAAGGCACGGTGCACGCCGATCACGTGGTGAACGCAGGGGGCCTGTGGGCACGTGAAGTCGGCCGCATGGTCGGCCTTGAGCTGCCCATCCTCGCCATGGAGCACCAGTACCTCATCACCGACGACATGCCCTTCCTCGCAGGCAAGAAAGAGCAGCTCCACTGCATCGACTTCGAGGGCGAGATCTATCTGCGCCAGGAGCGCGGCGGCATGCTGATCGGCACCTACGAGAAAGCCGGCGTGCCCTGGTCGCCCAAAGAAACCCCCTGGGACTTCGGCCAGAACCTGCTGCCCAACGACCTGGACCGCATCGCGCCAAGCCTCGAGGTGGGCTTCCAGCACTTCCCGAAGCTTGGCGAGGCCGGGATCAAGAAAATCGTGAACGGCCCCTTCACCTTCGCCCCCGACGGCAACCCGCTGATCGGCCCCGTGCGCGGACTCACCAACTTCTGGGTGGCCTGCGGCGTGATGGCCGGCTTCAGCCAGGGCGGTGGCGTGGGTCTCGCGCTCTCGCAGTGGATGGTGAACGGTGACCCGGGCGCCGACATCTGGGGCATGGATGTGGCCCGCTACGGCGATTGGGCCACCCTCGCCTACACCAACGCCAAAGTGCGCGAGAACTACTCGCGCCGTTTCAGCATCCGCTTCCCCAACGAGGAGCTCCCGGCAGCACGCCCGCTGCGCACCACGCCCATCTACGAGCGTCTGCAGGCCGAGAACGCGGTCTTCGGCGATTACTGCGGACTGGAGCATCCGCTGTGGTTCGCGCCGAGCGCTGCCGAGGCCTTCGACGACGTGAGCTTCCGCCGCTCCAACGCGCACCCGCACGTGGCAGAGGAATGCCGCGCGGTGCGCGAGCACGCCGGGCTCCTCGAGATCTCCAACTACGGCAAGTTCGAAATCACCGGCGCAGGCGCAGCCGCCTGGCTCTCGCGCGTGATGACGAACAAGGTGCCCGCCATCGGCCGCATGGCGCTCACGCCCATGCTGAACGAGCGCGGCAAGCTGATCGGTGATTTCACGATGTGCCGCCTCGCAGAGGAGCACTTCTTCCTGATCGGAACCTGGGCGGCGGAAACCTGGTACCGCCGCTGGTTCGAGCAGCACGCCCCGCCCGCGGGCGTCACGATCCGCCCCTGTGCGATGGAGTACGTCGGCCTCGCCATCGCCGGCCCCGCCTCGCGCGACATCCTGCAGCCGCTGATGAGCGAAGACCTGTCCACGCCGGCGTTCCCCTTCATGTCCTTCCGCAAGGTGGATGTGGGCATGGTGCCGGTGATGATGGGCCGCGTGTCTTTCACCGGCGATCTGGGCTACGAGATGTGGGTGAGCGTCGAGTACCAGCGCGCCCTCCACGCCCTGCTCACCGAGGAGGGCCGTGCGCACGGCATGAAGCCCTTCGGCGGACGGGCGCTGAACTCCATGCGCCTCGAGAAAGGCTTCGGCAACTGGGCCCGCGAGTTCCGCCCCATTTACGGCGCCTACGAGGCGGGCCTTGGCCGCTTCGTGAACATGGACAAGGGCGATTTCATCGGCCGCGAGGCCGCACTCGCCGAGAAGCAATCAGGAGGCGCGCTGCGCCTGCTCTCCTTCGCGGTGGATGCGGCGGATGCGGATGCCATCGGCGACGAGCCGATCTGGCACGAGGGCGAAGTGGTGGGCTGGGTGACCTCGGGCGGCTACGGCCACAGCGTGGGCAAATCGCTCGCCCTGGGCTATGTGCCCGCTGCGCTCGCGCAGTCCGCGGGACGCTTCGAGATCGAGATCATCGGCGAGCGTCGCGCGGCCACGCGCCTCGATGCTCCCGCCTTCGATCCGCAGGGCACGCGCATGCGTGCCTGATCCCGCACCGCACAGGCAGCGGTCTTCGACATAACACCAATACGAGGCAGCGAAGATGACCAACCCCCACGAGAAGGATGACTCGCCTTCGCTCGTCGCACGCTGGTACGTGCTGATCATGACTGTGTGTGTTTACACGCTCAGCATCGCGGACCGCTACGTGATGTCCACGGTGCTCGAGCCCATCCGGCTGGATCTGCACCTCACAGACTCCGGCATCGCCTTTCTCACCGGCGTCTCGCTCGCGCTCTTCTACGTGGTCTTCGGCTTTCCGCTCTCGGCGCTGATCGATCGCGGCAATCGCCGCAAGATCATCGCCGTCTCGGTGATTCTCTGGTCGGTGATGACCACCTGCTCGGGACTGGCCAAAACCTACTGGCACCTGCTGCTCTCGCGCGTGGGCGTGGGCATCGGCGAAGCAGGCGGAACGCCCGGGGCGAGCTCGCTGCTCGCGGATTACTTCCCCGCGGATCGCCGTCCCATGGCGCTCACCATCTTCGCGCTCGGCGCGCCCATCGGAGCGTGGCTCGGGGCAGACGTGGCCGGCACCATCGCCGATGCGCAGGGCTGGCGCGGCGCTTTCCTGTGGCTCGGTGTGCCCGGCATCGTGTTCGGCGCGCTGTTCTACCTCACGGTGAAGGAGCCACGCCGCGGCCGTTTCGATGCGGTGCAGACCGATTCCGGCGACGCGCCCTCCTTCCGCGAAACCGTTGCCTACATCTGGAAGCAGCCCGCCGCGGTCCACGTGATCATGGCGAGCGGCGTCTCTGCGCTCTGGGGCTGGGGGCTGATGTGGTGGACGCCGGCTTTCCTGATGCGCACCTATCACCTCAGCGCGGGCCATGCAGGCGACATCACCGGACCCATCCACCTGGTGGGCGGCGCGGTCGCCACCATCGCCACGGGCTGGCTGCTCGCGCTGCCGAAAATGACAGACCCGCGCCGCGTGATGCGCTTCATGGGCGTGATCGTCGGTGTCGCCACCCTTGCCTCGTGGGTGGTGTACTGGACGCGGGACCTCGAACTCGCGCATGCGCTGATGTGGTTCTTCATCCCCTCGGTGTATTTCTACATCGGCCCCACCTTCGGGCTGCTGAACAATCTGGTGGAACCGCGCATGCGCGCCATGGCCTGCGCCTGGCTGCTGTTCGTGGCGAACGTGTTCAACCTGATCGTCGCACCGCAGTTGGTCGGACTGTTGAGCGACTGGTTCGCCACGGGCCCGGACGTGGACGCGGATTCACTGCGTCTGGCCATGCTCTGCCTGGTGCCCACGGGGCTGTGGGCGACATGGCACTTCTTTGCCGGCGTGCCGCACATGATCCCCGACCAGGAAAAAGCCACCGGCGTGCGTTACGTGCCGGCGGCCTGAGGGAGGTTCAGCTGCGTGCGAGCGGCCCCAGCGCCTCGCGCAGCGGCCCCAGCCACGCGTTGTAGGGTTTCCACTGGTCCACGCCGTCCCGGTTGATCGGGCGGCGTACCTGTTCCGAGCTGGCGGTGTGCACGCGACGCTCGGTCTTGTGGAACTCGAGGCAGGCCTGCTCGAAAGGCAGGCCGCAGTAATCGAGGATCCGGCGCACGCTGCCTTCCAGATCCGCGAGCACATCGTCGTGCTCCACGCGGAGCACACGGCCGGGTAACACGGCGTCCCAGTGCTCCATCATCTCGACGTAGCCGCTGTAGTAGCGGCCGATGTCTTCCTGGCTGTACGCAAACTGGTGACCGCGGGCGTAAAGCTGCTTGAAGTTGCTGAAGCAGCAATCCATGGCATCCCGGCGTGCGTCGATGATGCGGGCATTCGGCAGCATCAGGTGGATGAGCCCGATGTTGCGGAAGTTGTTGGGCATCTTGTCGATAAAGCGCGGCTTGCCCGTGCGGTAGTCGAGGGTGTCGCGCAGGTAGTCCTCGCCGAAGCGGCGGAACTGCTCCTCGGGCAATTCCTGCAACACGCCCGGATAGGGCGGCTCGCCCATGCGATCGCGCCCGCTCAGGTTCGAGACGATCCGCGGCACGTTCGCAAGCTCCGTGGTGCCCTCTACCTGTGAATGTGAGGCAAGTATCTGCTCGAGCAGCGTGGAGCCCGCGCGCGGCATGCCCACCACGAAGATCGGCGCCGGGCTGTCGCAGCCCCATCCCTTGCGCGCATCGAAGAACTCTTTGGAGCAGAGCTCGCGCAGGCGCTTGGCGGAGCGCTCGTGCATCGGCGCGCGGTAGCGGCTCTGGCTTTTCTTGATGGCATTGCCGCGCGCGTAGTAGGTGAAGGAGTCCGTGTATTCCCCGCGGTCTTCCAGCCCCTTGCCCAGCGCGAAGCACAGGTGCTGCTGGTCCACCGGCTGTATGCCCTGCTCGCTCTCCTGCTCCCGCATGCGGGTGAGCTCTTCATCCGTGAAGCGGTAGGTCTTGAGATTCGCAAGGCTCCAGAAGGGCTCGCCGAAACCCGGGCGTACCTCGGCAGCACGGCGGTAGGCAGCGACGGCCTCTTCCTGCTTGCCAAGGGTCTTCAGCGCGTGCCCGAGCGACTGCGCGATCTCGGCGTCGCGGGGGAACTCCTCGACGAGGGCGCGGAAGCGCACGACGGACTCGTCGAGTTCACCGAGCGCAAGCAGCACGCTCGCCAGCGTGACGCGCGGTGCCGGGCTCGCGGGATCTGCGGCGATCAGTTGCTCCGACTGCTCGCGGGCCTTGCCGTGCTTGTGCAGGTCGACCAGTGCCAGGATGTAGTCGTAGCGCGCAGCGTGGTAGGCCGGCGCGTGCCGCAATACAGCCTCGAGCAGGACTTCGGCATCGAGCGGGTATTCGTTCCCGGTGGCGATATTCGCCAGCACCCGCATGCCCTCGACGTGCTCGCCGTGCTGCATGAGGAAGCGGCGGATCAGCGCCTCTGCCTCTTCGATCTCGCCGTCCATCACCATGCTGCGGGCCGTGACCACCTCGGGCGGCAAGGCAGCCAGCGTGGCGAGATGCTGCTCGCAGCGCGCGATATCTGCGGGGCGCTGCGCCATGCGGTAGAGGCCCTGCAGCGCGTTCCAGCTGGCAGGCAACGCGGGATTCAGTTCTACCGCCCGCTCGAAGGCCGTAACGGCCGCAGGCGCATCGCGCCGGAAGATGTGGCAGTGGCCCCTCTCCTGGAACAGGCGCGGGTAACGCGGGTGATAGACCTCCAGCACTTCCAGCGTGGCCAGCGCCTCCGGTATCTGCTTTGCCATGCGTTGCGCCACGGCCGTCAGGTACAGGAGCTCGCGATTGCCGGGATGGGCCTGCAGGAGCGGCGTGGCCGCTGGCTCCACCTCGGCAAAGCGCTGCTGGGCGAGCAGCCCGCGCAACTCGACCAGACGGGCCTGCAACTCAGGTGCTTCGGCGGTGTCTTCGACGTTTTCCATGGCTTCGATAGTCCAAAAAAAAGGCGGGCCCTGAGGCCCGCCTATCGTATCGCAGCAGGCCCGCGAAGGCCCGCTGCTGCTCGTGTCGATCAATCCCCGAAGCGGTAGCCCAGGCGGATGCTGATCGTGCGCGGACGCAGCGGAACCTGCGCCTCGATGAACTGCGAACCCGAGGTGTAGGTGCTCTTGTCCTCGTCGGTGAGGTTGAGCGCGAACATCTCGATGCTCCAGTTGTCCTTGGACACACCAGCGGAACCGTCCCAGCTCGTGAGAGCCGGCATGGAGTACTGGTTGACCACGGTTGCCGAGGACTCCGAGCTCGCCTTGTAGGCGAAGCCCAGTTGGACGTAGGCATCAAGGCCGGACACTTCCCACTCGTAGCGGGCGCGAAGGTTGGCCTGCTTCTTGGGCGAGTTCGCCAGACCGTCGCCCTGCTTGCCGTAGACGTTCGTGATGGGCGTGAGAACGCCATTCACGAGCGCTTCCTCGATCGGCTGACCGAAGGTGGGGCTGTCGGGGTTGTTGTTCACCAGGCCAGGAGAGTTGGTGAGTTCGCTGTCGTTGTAGGAGCCGGAGCCCTGGATCGTCAGGCCGTCGATCGGCTGGGCGATGATCTGGACTTCCACGCCGTTGACTTCGTACTCGGGACCGTTCAGGCCGACCGTGAGGTTACCCAGGCCAAGCTGCGGGGCGAAGATACCGGTCTGTACGTTCGACCACTTCTCCTGGTAGACCGCGCCGTTGAACTGGAGGCGGTTGTCGAGAAGAGTCGTCTTCCAGCCCGCTTCGTAGTTCTTGAGTTCATCCGAGTCGTAGGACAGCGGTACGTACCACTGCTTGATGCCGTTGGCATCACGCAGCGCTCCTGACCCCCGGCCACGGTTGAAGCCGCCCATCCGGAAGCCTTCCGAGTAGGTGGCGTACACCATGATCTCGTCGGTGACGTTCCAGCTGATGTTGAAGCGGTCGGTGTGGTCGGTGACGCTGTCGTCGTGCGGGTCCTGGTTGTCCAGGTTGGTGCCGTAGGGCGCGTTGCCATTGACCGTGCCGCCGAAGGCCGCGTCGCCGCAAGCATGGGGCGTGCCGGTGAAGGTGCCGGAGGTGGCGCCGTAGTTCTTGCAGTAGAAGCTGCCCACGTTGCCGCCGAGCATTTCGTTCGACATGTCGTAGTAGCGGCTGCCGACCGTGACGGTGAGGACATCGGGAATGATGTCGAAGTCGACGGAGGCGAAGATCGCCTTCTGCTCGTAGGTGCGCTGGAAGTCGTCGATGAAGCCGGTGTTGGCGTTACGACGGTTCATGTTGTTGAGCGAGGCGTTGCCGAACTTCGGCGTGGCCGAGGGATCGATCCAGAAGAAACACGCGGCCGAGCTGCCGGCGGCGCACTCGGGAACGGTCTTGTACTGCCAGTCGGTCTGGTCGTTCAGCTCACGCTTTTCCCAGAACAGGCCGGCGATGCCGCGCAGGCGCCAGTCACCGGGGGTGCTGAAGCGCAGTTCGTGGCTCTGGTTCTTGTTCTCGGTGGTGTCGGTCCACACCGAGGAAGGCGAGTAACACTTGTCTACCGAGGCTCCGGAGTAGCCCGTGCACTGGTAGTAGGTGCCGTACACGCCACGCGCG
Source organism: uncultured Gammaproteobacteria bacterium (assembly GCA_903928015.1). Taxonomy (GTDB): domain Bacteria; phylum Pseudomonadota; class Gammaproteobacteria; order Pseudomonadales; family UBA5518; genus UBA5518. The sequence goes on from CAIYPF010000195.1 coordinate 22,586, forward strand.
TAGTTGGTGTAATCCTGGACCTGGTCGGAATCACGCTTGAGGTAGGTACCGGCGTACACCACGTCCATCACGCCGACAGCACCATTGACGGTGAGGGCGGTGTTGTTGAACTTGTCCTTGGTGCTGCTGTCGTTGAACAGCGTCACTTCGAGGGGGTTCAGTTGCTGCAGTTCGGAGCCGACCGGGTGCTGGTAGAACACGCCGGAGGAATCCATGTCCTGATAGCTCTGGGCCACCAGGATGTCCCAGTCGTCGTTGATCTTGTATGCCAGGCTGGCGCGGAAACCACGGTAGTCGACACCGTTGATGTCGTCCTTGGCCAGGTTGTAGTTGTTGATGACAACCGAGTCGGCCGGCACTACGCCGCCGGTGCGGTAGGCGAAGCCCAAGTCCGTACCACGACGGGTGAAGGTGCTGCCCACGTTGTCGATGTAGCCACCGCGGCTCTCGGTGAAGGCCACCACACGCAGTGCGGCCTTGCCTTCGATCAGGGGCAGGTTGATGACGCCTTCCGCGCCACCGCTCTCTGCGCCGTGCTCGGTGGTGCCGAAGCTCGTGTTGAAGTTGCCTTCGGTCACGTCCAGCTTGGGCTTGTTCGTGATGTAACGGAGCACACCGGCTTGTGCGCCTGCGCCGAAGAGCGTGCCCTGCGGGCCTTCGAGGACCTCGATGCGCTCAAGGTCAGCGGCGTACACGTCGAGGTTACGGCCGGGGATCTGGGTGGATTGTTCGTCGAGGTACACGGCCACGTTCGGCCAGGAACCTACGGAGGCGGACCCCTGGGTACCCAGTGCGCCGACGCTCAGGCCGCGCATGTAGATGTTGCCCTGGGCCGGACCCATGTTGGCTACGGATACGCTGGGGAGGTACTTGATGAAGTCGTCGATGACCGAGACGTCGAGCTGGCTCAGTGTCTCGGTGGTCAGGGCCTGTACCGCGATCGGCACGTCCTGCATGTTTTCGGAGCGCCGCGTGGCGGTCACGATGACCTCCTCGAGGCCGCCGGAATCCTGGGCGTATACGGGCAAGCCCACGCCGCTGAGGATCGCAACGCTGAGTAGCGTGCGGCGGAATTGCTTCACCTTGCTGTTGTCTCGTCTCGTCATTTTTGTCTCCGCGGGAAACGGTTGGTTACACGACATCGCGGGGGCAGCCCTGAAACGGCCCCAGTGATCGCAGTCTAGATAGTCGGGGAGCATAGTTCAAAGCAATTGAGCTTTTTTTTCTGCTGGATAACAAACCTAACTTCTGACCCGATCGGGTCATGATCTGACCCGCAACTTCGGCCAGTGAAGGAGAAGAATTCGTTTGTTCCGGGGCCCCTAAAATGGGGATACTCCGCTGCTTCGGGGCGCCTGCGCCGCCCCCTTCTGATGCCGGGCGAGGGCTATGCAGGAATACGATTACATCATCGTTGGCGCTGGCTCCGCCGGCTGCGTTATGGCGGCACGACTGGCGCAGGGCGGCCGCAGCAGCGTGCTGCTGATCGAGGCCGGCGGCTCTGACCGCCACCCCTGGATCCGTCTGCCCATAGGTTACGGGCGGCTCTTCTACCACCGCAGCCTCAACTGGCGCTACGAAACCGAGGCCGACCCCGGCAGCAACGGCCGCGCCGCCTACTGGCCACGCGGCAAGACGGTGGGGGGCTCCAGCTCCATCAACGCGCTGGTCTATTCACGGGGCCAGCCCTTCGACTACGACGACTGGGCCGAGGCCGGCGCCAGCGGATGGGGCTGGGATGCGGTGCGCCCGCACTTCGAGGCCATAGAGCGCCACGTGAGCCCGGACGGCAGCGAGCACGGCACGGGGCCTTTGTACGTCAGCGACGTGCGCAACCGGGTACACCACTTCAACCGCCACTACTTCGAGGCGGCCAGCGAAATGGGCCTTCCCGTCTCCGAGGACCTGAACCTCCGCCAGACCGAAGGCGTGGGCTACTACCCCATCACCACGCGCAATGGCCTGCGCTGTTCGGCGGCCGATGCCTTCCTCTACCCCGCCATGAAGCAGGGCTGCATCACGCTGATGAAAAACACCCTGGTGCGCCGGGTCACCCTCGAGGGCCGACGTGCCACCGGCGTGGAACTGGCCGGGCCTGGCGGCGGGCAGACTATAAAGGCACGCAAGGAAGTGATCCTGAGCGCGGGCGCCGTGAACTCGCCCCAGCTCCTGCAGCTCTCGGGCATCGGCCCGGGCGCGCTCTTGCAGCAGCAGGGCATCCCGGTGGTGCTGGCCAACGACAACGTCGGCGGCAACCTGCAGGACCACCTCGCCGTGACGTGGTACTACAAGTCCACCGAACGCACCATGAACAACGATCTCTCGCCCTGGTGGGGCAAGATGATCGCCGGCATGCAGTACGTGCTCGGCCGCCGCGGGCCGCTTGCCTTGAGCGTGAACCAGTGCGGCGGCTTCGTGCGCTCCACCCCCGAGGCACCGCGCGTCGACCTGCAGCTCTACCTCACCCCGCTCACCTACGTGACCACCCAGGAGCCGGGCAAACGCCAGATCGTGAACCCGGACCCATGGCCCGGCTTCCTGCTCTGCCATCAGCCCTCGCGGCCCACGAGCCGGGGCCGTATCGATATCTGCTCGCCCGATCCGACGGCCCAGCCCGCCATCCGCCCGAACTACCTCTCGACCCAGGCAGACCTGGACGTGGCCGTGGCCGGCGGGCGGCTCATTCAGCGCATGGCCCGCACGCAGGCCATACAGCGGGTGATCAAGTCCCCCATGGACCCGGACCTGCTCTCTCTCGACACCGACGAGGGCCTGCTCGATGACTTCCGCGCCCGCAGCGGCACGGTTTACCACCCCGTATCCACCTGCAGGATGGGGCGGGATGCGCAGAGCGCCGTGGTGGACCCGCAGTTGCGCGTCTTCGGCATCGAGGGCCTGCGCGTGGTGGATGCCTCGGCATTCCCCAACGTGACCTCCGGCAACACCAACGGCCCCACCATCATGCTGGCGCACAAGGCGGCCGAATCCATGCTGCAGGGTTCCTGAAGAAAAGGACGCAACGCCATGAAAATCCAGAAACTGGAAACCTTCTGCAACGCCTTCGTGGGCTTCGTACGGGTTACGACGGAAGACGGCGGTATCGGCTGGGGCCAGCTCTCGACCTACAACTCCGACATCACCGCACAGGTCTTCCACCGCCAGGTGGCGCCCTGGGTGCTGGGACGCGATGCCTTCGACATCGCGGCACTCGTCGACGAGATCCCCGAGCGCGAGCACAAGTACCCGGGCTCCTACATACACCGCGCGATGGCGGGCCTGGACACGTCTCTCTGGGACTGGCGCGGCCGTCACGAGGGCAAGCCCGTGGCAGAACTGCTGGGCGGCAGCGCCGGCAGCATGCGCACCTACGCCTCCTCGATGCGCCGTGATATCGGCGCCGCCGAGGAAGCCGAGCGGCTGCTGCAACTGCGCGATCGCTACGGCTTCGATGCCTTCAAGTTCCGCGTGGGCTCCGAATGCGGCCACGACCGCGACGAGTGGCCCGGCCGCACCGAGGAAATCGTGCCCACCGTGCGCCGCGCGCTCGGCAACGATGTAGCCCTGCTGGTGGACGGTAACTCCTGCTACTCCCCCGCGCGCGCCATCGAAGTAGGCCGCATGCTCGAAGACAACGGCGTCAGCCACTTCGAGGAGCCCTGCCCCTACTGGGAAATGGAGCAGACCCGCCAGGTGACCGAGGCGCTCTCGCTGGATGTCACCGGTGGCGAGCAGGACTGGGACATGCAGCACTGGAAGCGCATGGTGGCGATGCGCGCCGTCGACATCATCCAGCCCGACGTGCTCTACATGGGCGGCATGGTGCGCACGCTCCGCGTGGCCGCACTCGGCGCCTCCGCAGGCCTGCCTTGCACGCCGCACAGCGCGAACCTCTCGATGGTCACGCTCTTCACCATGCACCTGCTGCGGGCCATTCCCAACGCGGGCAAATACCTCGAGTTCTCCATCGAGGGGCCCGAGTACTATCCCTGGCAGCAGGATCTGTTCGTCAAAGACCCTTACGGCATCGTCGATGGCAAGGCCACCGTGACGGCAGAGCCCGGCTGGGGCGTAGAGATCAATCCGGAGTGGCTCGCCCGCTCCACCTATCAGTGCAGCGAGTTGAACGCATGAGTACCAAAAGCAGCGCCGAACTGATCGAGCAGTACTTTGCCACCGGCGCGCTGCCGGGCCTGCCCGAGGGGCACCTGATCGACGGGCACTTCGTGGCCTCGGGCAACGGCGCGCGCATGGCGAGCGTGGACCCGGGCAACGGCAAGGTCTTCGCGGAGTTCGCAGCGGGCGATGCCAAAGACGTAGCCCGCGCGGTGGAATCGGCCGCACGTGGCTTTGACATCTGGCGCCGCACGCGCCCCGCCGAGCGCTGCCGGGTGCTGAACCGCATGGCAGCGCTGCTGCGCGAGCACGCGGCCTTTCTGTCGGTGGTCGAATCGGTGGACTCCGGCAAGACACTCGCCGAGGCCGAGGGCGATGTCTCTGCCAGCGCGCGGCTCTTCGAGTACTACGCAGGCGCCGCAGACAAACTCGAAGGCAACTCGATACCGCTCGGCCCCGACTACATGAGTTGGAGCATCCGCGAGCCGGTAGGCGTAACCGCACACATCATCCCGTGGAACTATCCCACCAGCACCTTTGCCCGCGGCGTTGCGCCCTCGATTGCCGCCGGCTGCGCGGTCGTGGCCAAGCCCGCGGAAACCACGCCCTTCACGGCGCTGCTCATGGCGCGCCTGCTCTGCGAGGCCGGGCTTCCGCCGGGCGTGGTGAACGTGGTGACGGGCCTGGGCAGCGCTGCGGGCGAGCCGCTCGCCGTGCACCCCAAGATCGCGCACGTGACCTTCACCGGCTCGGTGGGGACGGGCGTGCGCGTGATGCAGCAAGTGGCACCCAATGTCACGCGGCTCACGCTGGAACTGGGCGGCAAGAGCCCGCTGGTGGCGCTCGATGATTGCGACGTCGAGGCCGCCGCCGAAGGCGCGCTCTCCGCGATCTTCTGCAACGCCGGGCAGGTCTGCTCGGCGGGTTCGCGGCTTGTTGTCTCGCGTGCGATACACGCAGACCTGATGCAGCGACTGCTCGAGAAAACCCGCGCGCTCACGCTGGGGCACGGCCTTCGCAACCCGCACATGGGGCCGCTGAATTCCGAACTGCATCTGGGCCGCGTGAAGGCCCACGTGGATCGCGCCCGCGAGCGCGGCGCGGCAATCCTCTGCGGCGGCAAGCCGACGCAGGATCCGGCCTCGGGCGGGGGCTTCTTCTTCGAGCCCACCATCATCGATGCCCTTGCCACCAATGACCCAGCCGTGCAGCAGGAGATCTTCGGGCCGGTGCTGGCGGTGCAGGTGGTGGATTCGGACGAGGCCGCGCTCGCCGCGGCGAACGGCACGGAATACGGCCTTATCGCAGGCGTCTACAGCCGCGACATCGGGCGCGCGCTGCGCCTTGCGCGGGATCTGGACGCAGGGCAGGTCAGCATCAACGAGTACTGGGCAGGCGGCGTGGAAGTGCCCTTCGGTGGCAACCGCAAATCCGGCTTCGGAAAAGAAAAAGGCCTCGAAGGCATGGACGCGTACCTCCGCACCAAGTGCATCACCGCGCGCATCTGACAATAACGACACACGGAAAGCCCTGACGCATGAACGCACCAGACGCCGAAACCTCCCGCTTCGCCCGCTACGCGCAGTTCGCACTGCTGGTACTTGCCGCAGGCGCCCTCTTCCCGATCATGTACCTGCGCCAGAACTTCGAGGTGAGCCTGATCGAGGCGCTGCACATAACAGCGAGCGATCTCGGCGATCTGAATTTCATTCTCGGTGCCGTGGTGGCGGTGTCGTACATCCCGAGCGGCATCCTCGCCGACATGGTGCAGCCGCGGCTCCTGATGTCGTTCTCGCTGCTGGTGGTGGGCGCTCTCGGTTTCTGGATGTCGACCTACCCCTCGCT
>CAIYPF010000196.1 GCA_903928015.1 uncultured Gammaproteobacteria bacterium
AACTTCTGGAAGAGCTTCGTGCACGCACGGCTTGCCGTGCCGCAGGGCGACCCCGGATCGCTCTCGCTCTTCGGACGGGACTCGCGTGCGCACGAGGTTTTCGCGGCGCATCTGTCGAGCGAGTACCGCGTGAAGACCGAGGGACGCGGGCGCGTGGTCGATGAATGGAAGCTTCGCCTCGCCGGTGCGGACAACCACTGGCTCGACTGCCTGGTCGGCTGCGCGGTCGCGGCGAGCATGGAGGGCTCGGTGCTCTTTGGCACGGACGCCAAGGTCGTGGCAAGGCCACGCGTCAGGCTTTCGGCCATCCGCAAGGGAGGCCGATGATGCCGCGCGAGAAGCGCACGGGACTCGAGAAGGACGGCGAGAAGCTCGGGCTCTCATGCCGGGGCTGCGGCTGCCAGCACCTGAAGGTCGTCTACCTGCGGCGGCTCCCGAACGGGCAGGTTCTCAGGAGAAGACAATGCAGGCACTGCAGCCGTCGGGTGACTACCCGGGAATCCGCGGGCTAACCGGAAATTCGGCATGGAACTTCCGCCGGATTTCCCGGGGGTCGGCTTCCGCGTCGGTACGTTCAGGCGATGCAACACAACCACACCATGCAGGAGTCCGTCGCCGAGATCCGTCCAGCCCGTCCGCGATTCGATTGATCGAACGATCCGCACGCCAACGTGCGGATTGCCCGTTTCGACAGCCGCGCCGTGTCGGCACCCGGTGGATGCACTCCATCGCCGCTGTCCGTCCGTCCGCGCCGCGCCCCGACAAGCTCGACCTTGAGCTCCGGCTGTGCCCTTCGCGTGACCGGGAGGACGCGCTCCAGGAGGCGTGGCTCGCCGCGCTCGAGGGGCGCAACCCCGCCCGCGCAGTGAACACGTTCGCCCAGCGCGAGCGGAGGCACCGAAAGCGCGAATCTGTATGTGATCGACTGCCAGTGCGCCCTCTGAAGCTGGCTGAATTGAGGGATGCGAGGGCTGCCCGAATGCGGGAGTCCCGGCGATGTGCCAGGCAAAATTCCGAAATCTCATCGTCCGATTGACCGCGATAGCAGCAAGGCAACCTCGGTCCAGTTCGCTACGACGACAGATGGCGTCGAAGCGAGCAACTCGGTGGCGGTATCCGACGCTGCAAGGATTCCGATGGTCGTCGAAACTCCAGCTGCCTTTGCTGAGATGATGTCCTCGGGCTGGTCGCCGATGCACCAAGTATTCGAGGCTGGTATTCCCAGCTTCTGGAGTGCGAGCAGCGTTGGTTCTGGATCAGGCTTTCGACGCCGGACGTCGTGAAACGCAACAAGCACATCGAAACGTATTTCGAAGTGCGCAAGTACCCGCTCCGCATATTTGCTTGGCGAATTCGTTACTACGGCGATCGGAATGCCACTGCAATTGGAAAGAAAGTCGCGAGCTCCTGCGACTAGTGTGCATGTTGGTATGCGTGCATATGCCTCCGACCAGCGCCTGCTTGATCGGAATAGCTTCAGCGTGCGCGTATCGACCAGAGTTTGATCCAAGTCGCACACAATCGCATCCGGCCTAGTCCTCGTTTGGTTTGCCAAAGTCGAACTCCTGCTGCGCTGCGACTGCCGGTTTCCGCTGTTTGGATTGCGGCGTCACGGCGGATTCCGTCAGGCGGTCGAGGTAGGCGCTGACTTCCTCTTTTGATTCCAAGGGAACAGCGGTGCCGTCGGCAATCAACTTTTGATTGCCGCGGCTCTTGGGAGCATCGCGCATATCAGGCTTGTGGTTGATACAGGCAACGAGTCGGCCCTGTTCAAGCGCAAACTTTACGGTGTGCATCGTGCCGCCTTCGACATCTGTTTCGATAACGATTAGACCGCGACTGAGCGCAGCCTGTAGACGATCTCGCTCGACAAGCTGATTGGCCCGCAGCTCCACTCCAATCGGATATTCGCTCACGAGCATGCCGCCCGTATCCAGGATCTCGTCGGCCAGTCGTCTGTTCTGTTTCGGATACACCGTGTGAAGGCCATGTGCGAGCACTGCAATGGTGAGCCCGCCGCCCTCGATGGCTCCTTGGTGCGCTGCGGCATCGCAGCCGACTGCCAGCCCGCTGACGACGGTAAGGTGCCTCTTGGCGCACACCGTGGCGATCCGTCGTCCGCTCTCTGCCCCGAAGTGGCTCGGTTCACGGGTACCTATCACAGCAACCCCAGGTTGCGAAGCGGCATCGGTGCTTCTTCCTCGGTAGAACAACATGAGCGGAGCGCGCGGAATGCTCCAGGTTGACGCCGGAAAGGCCGGGGATGACGCAATCGCGATACCGACGCCTGCTTCGCTGCACTGCTCAAGAAGACGGTCTGAATCCTCGAAGGCAGCTACCAGCTCGCGTTCGCTCGCTTGGATTGGGCGCTTGAGCTGCTCTCGAATTGCCTCAAGTGCGGCTGCTAGTTCCTCACCTGTTTGGGGGCAGCCCGTTAGTCGCGCCAGCGCATCACGTGCGGTGACCGGGCCCACGCCTTGGATTTGGCGGAGCGCGGCGGTAAGTCGAACTTGCTGGAAGTCTGCGGTCATTGGTGGTTCGGGCAAGTTAGCGGATCAGAACGGAATTACGTGCTCGTCTGGTTCGCTGTTTGGCGTTGAGTACATCGTGCGGGTCAGCGACAGGCAGGTGACCGACTTGGCGCCCGCCTGCAAAATGACGAATCGTGCGCCTCGCATGGATGCACCGCGTGTCACCACGTCATCGAGAAGCAGAATGTCCTGACTTTGAATTCGGTTCCGGTCAGCGATCTGCATGGAGTCTCGGTGGTTCTCCGCTGTCGGGCGTTGGCCGGGTGCTGCACGGGCCGCCTTCGCGACCGCGGTGTGTCGCACCAGGCACGCGGACAGGTCGGCGACGCCCTGAATCGTCTTCAGGGCCATCCGCAGGCCGCCTGTCGCAGCAGCTGAGCCCACGCTGTGAGATGGCATGACGATCACGGCCGCCTGCCGCGATCCCAGTAGCGCGGTTTGCAACTTGGCCGCGTAGTGCCGAATCCCAGCGGTACCTCCGTCTTTCAGTTCTAGCAGTCGGACGGAGTCGACTTCGTTGGCGAGTGCGCCGGTGCTCTTGGGGTAGTACGGGGCCAGGTAGTGGACCTTGAACGATTTCCCATCGCTGATCGGAATCGGAACGCTCGGTAGGTCGACAACGCCGGGGAAGGGATTGGCCATTTGAAGATCTCCGGAAAGCGAGCCTCGATCTCGGGGCTCATCGTCAGACCGGAGATTCCACGCGACTCGCCGCGGTGGCCCGGGTTGACAAATCATAACTCGATGGCGGGTATGGCTGGCTGTGTCGGTACAGGCAGGACCCATGTCTGAGCCCGCCCCATCCATCGCCGACGCCATCCGCGACAACGCCGCGGGCCTGAAGAAAGCCTCGAACGACGCGGGCAGCGTCGAGCAGCACCCAATCGCGGACCAGATCGCGGCCGACCGCTACCTCGCCTCGAAGCAGGCGATGTCGCGCCGCAACCGTGGCCTGCGCATCTCGCGCATCGTGCCCCCGGGCGCAGGAGGCACGGTCTGATGGGCTGGCTCGCAGGCATCCTCG
>CAIYPF010000197.1 GCA_903928015.1 uncultured Gammaproteobacteria bacterium
AGGGTTATCTGCCGCGCCTGACCTATCCCGTGCGCACGGGCATCCATCCCGACACCGCGTGGGCGCTCTCGCAGATGATCGATTACGCACGCGCAACCGGGAACGCGGAATTCGAGGCCTTGCTGCTGCAGCGTGCGAAGGACTACTACGGCAAGGACGCGGACTACCCCACGACCTTCGAGCCTTCGGGTCAGGATTTCTTTTCGCCGGGCCTGAACGTCGCGGATCTCATGCGCCGCGTGTTGAAACCCAAAGCCTATTCCTCGTGGCTTAACCGCTTCGCGCCGGGGCTGCGCCGCGCGCGTCTCGGTGCCTGGGCCACGCCTGCGGTGGTGAGCGATCTGGAAGATCCTCAGATCGTGCATCTGGTGGGGCTGAATCTGAGCCGCGCATCGGCGATGCAGGGCATCGCAAGCGCGCTTGACCCGCGTGACCGCAGGCGCCGCAACCTCGAGCAGGCGATGCAGGCGCACGCGGCAGTCGGATTGCCGCTGGTGTCCTCTGGCCATTACGAGGGCGAGCACTGGCTGGCGAGTTTCGCGGTGTATTACCTGTCGGGGGCGGGGCTCTCCGGAGATTGAGTCATGAGCGTGGTCACGGGGCTGAATCATGATTTCTCGCAAGGTGTGGTGCTGCATACGGCAGACCTGCCGTGGTTAGCCTCGCCCATGGCGGGCGTGGAGCGGCGCATGCTGGATCGCATCGGTGGCGAAGTGGCCCGCGCCACCAGCATCGTGCGCTATGCGCCGGGCTCGCGTTTCTCGCGGCACGTGCACGGCGGTGGCGAGGAATACCTCGTGCTGGAAGGCGTGTTTTCGGACGAGCACGGCGACAATCCGCCCGGCACCTATGTGCGCAATCCGCCGGGTAGCGGGCATTCACCGTATTCCGACGGCGGCTGCACCATCTTCGTGAAGCTCTGGCAGTTCGCCGAGGGTGACATGCAAGCGCTGCGCGTCGATACGCGCGCGGCGCAGTGGCAGGAAGGTTTCGTGCCGGGGCACCGGATCCTGCCGCTGCACGAGCACGGCGGCGTGCGCACGCGGCTCTCGCGCTCGGCGCCGGGGACCGTGTTCATGGAGCACGTGCACGAGAGGGGCGAGGAGATCCTGGTGCTCGAGGGCTCCCTGCACGACGAGGACGGCGATTACCCGGCGCTCACGTGGTTGCGTCTGCCTGCCGGCAGCCGCCATACACCGCGTGCGGGTGAAAGCGGCGCGATGCTCTACGTCAAAGAGGGGCACATGGGGGTGGAGTGGTTGGGGTTGCCGTAGGGGCTGCTCCCGCGACGCAGACCCTCAGGCATTCACATTGATAACGATCCGCCCCTGCACCTTGCCCGCGAGCAGCTCCGCCGCCAGTTCAGGCGCGCGAGCCAGTGGCTCCACGCGGTAGATCTGCGCGAGTTTTGCCGGGTCCACGAGTTCGGCCAGACGATCCCACGCCTGCTGGCGACGCGGGATGGATGCCATCACCGAATCGATGCCGCGCAGCGTCACCCCGCGCAGGATGAAAGGCATGACGGTGGTAGGTAGCCCCGCGCCGCCGGCGAGGCCGCAGGCCGCGACGATGCCCTCGTAGCGCGTTTGCGCGATCGCCGTGCCAAGCACCTTGTCGCCCACCGTATCGACGACCGCTGCCCACGTCTCGGCTTCCAGCGGTTTGGCATCACGCGCCAGCTGGTCGCGGGCCATGACATCGGTCGCGCCGAGATCGCGCAGGAAGTCGCCGCTTTCCTCGACGCGCCCTGTGAGCGCCGTCACCGTGTAGCCAAGCGCCGAAAGCAACATCACCGCCACCGAGCCCACGCCGCCCGCCGCGCCGGTCACCAGCACAGGGCCGGCGGCAGGACTCACGCCATGGTCGGTAATCGCCTGTACGCAGAGCATGGCGGTGTAGCCGGCCGTGCCGAGCGCCATTGCCTGCTCGGCGCTGAAGGCCTGCGGGATACGCACGAGCCAACCTGCCTGCAGGCTGGCGCGCTGGGCGAGACCACCCCAGTAGCGCTCCGAGAGCCCGAAGCCGTTCACCAGCACGCGATCACCGGCCTGCCATTCGGGGCTCCGGCTCTCGCGCACCGTTCCGGCCAGGTCGATGCCGCAGACCATCGGCAAGCTGCGGCAGATCTTGCCCTTTCCTGTGATGGCGAGGCCATCCTTGTAGTTCAGTGTGGAGAAGGCGACGTCCACGGTCACATCGCCTGCGGGCAGTGACAACACGTCGATCTCTTCGAGCGTGCCGCGAGTCCGGCCGTCAGTATCACGAGCGACGATCGCGAGGAGGGTGTCGGTCATGGCGGTTGCTCCTGCAGGACACTATGGGGTTGCGATGGGCGCGGCATGATCATGCTGCTGCCGCGAGACTGTCAAACCGCGGCGATGCGGCGCGCTGCTTCCGTCGTGGCAGCCGCCGTGTCGCGCAGTAGACTGCCCGCATCGTCCTCACCCTGCATCGAGGCCTGCATGCAACTGGAGCCCCTCTCGCCTGCGATCGGCGCCCGCGTGAGCGGCATCGATCTGTGCGCCGGCATCAGCGAATCCGAGCGCGTTGCGCTGCTCGATGCCTTGCACACGCACCACGTGCTGTTCTTCGAGGAGCAGCCGCTCACACCGGTGCAGCACCGCGATCTGGCTGCGCAGTTCGGATCGCTCCATATTCACCCGGTGTATCCCTCCGTGCCCGAGGCGCCCGAGATCATCGTGCTCGATACCGGCAACCACAATCCGCCGGATTCCGATACCTGGCACACCGATGTGACCTTTATCGAGACGCCTCCCCTGGGCGCCTTGTTGTCGGCGCGTGTGCTGCCGCCGCACGGGGGTGACACGCTCTGGCTGAGTGGCATTGCGGCGTTCGAGGCGCTATCCGCACCCATGCAAACGTTTCTTTGCGGTCTCAGCGCCGTGCATGACATTGCCGCCGCATTCACGGAGGAGGGCTATGGTCACACAGACGATGCGCGGGAAAAGCTCGCCGAGGCGCGGCGCAAGAACCCGCCGGTCGTGCACCCCGTGATCCG
>CAIYPF010000198.1 GCA_903928015.1 uncultured Gammaproteobacteria bacterium
CGCATGATCGCGATCATGGACGAGAAACAGTTCCGGAAGGAGGCGGTCGAGGAAGGGCTGGCGGAGGGGCGAGCTGAGGGGCTGGAGAAGGGACGAGCTGAGGGTTTGGCAGAAGGGCTGGCAGAAGGGCTGGCAGAAGGACGGGCCGAAGGGCGAGCCGAGGGCCAGACCGCCTTGCTTGAGCGGCAGTTGTCCCGCCGCTTCGGCCCTCTGTCCGCGCCGCACCTCGACCGACTTCACAACGCCACTCAGGCCGAGCTCGAGTGTTGGGCTGATCGAGTGCTCGATGCCCGATCCGTTTCTGAGGTTTTCGACGTCTGAGGAGCGATGCCACGGGTGCAGGCAGCTGCGGCACCGGGATGCACTCAAGCCTCAGCGAATCGCGGTGAAGGTGCGCGCGGCATCCGGGGCGCGGTGGCCTGCCGCGCGAAGTGGCGCGATCGCGACTCGCTCCGGTCGCGTGCATGGCCTGGTCCTGCGGGACGCTGCGTTGCATGGGTCTGCGCTCCCCTGCTAGCGTTGCCTTCCTTTCGATATTCGACCGCTACCGGAGCAGCAGACATGCGCGACGAAACCAAACTCATCCACAGCGGCTACGCCGGCGACCCGACCACCCATGCGGTGGCCACGCCCATCTACCAGACGGTGGCCTACGAGTTCGACAGCGCACAGCATGGCGCGGATCTCTTCAACCTTGCGGTGCCGGGCAATATCTACACCCGCATCATGAATCCCACCACCGACGTGCTCGAGAAGCGCATGGCGGATCTGGAGGGCGGTGTCGCGGGGCTCTGCGTGAGCGCCGGCAGCGCCGCGATCAACTACGCGATCCTGACCATCCTCACGGCCGGCAAGAACATCGTCACCACCCCGCAGCTCTATGGCGGCACCTGGACGCTGTTCGCGCACATGCTTCCCGCTCAGGGCATCCGGGTGAAATTCGCGAAGAGCGATTCCCCGGCTGACATCGCCGCCGAGATCGACGCCGACACCCGCGCCATCTTTTGCGAGAGCATCGGCAATCCTGCCGGCAACATTGCCGATATCGCCGGCCTCGCCGCCGTGGCCAACGCGCACGGCATGCCACTGATCGTCGACAACACCGTGGCCACCCCGGTGCTCACCAAGCCCATCGCGCACGGCGCGCACATCGTGGTGCACTCGCTCACCAAATACGTGGGCGGACACGGCAACTCGCTCGGTGGCGCCATCATCGACGGCGGCAATTTCCCCTGGGCCGAACATGCCGACAAATTCCCCATGCTTTGCACGCCAGAGCCTTCCTACCACGGCGTGGTCTACACCGAGGCGCTCGGCGCTGCAGCGTTCATCGGCCGCGTGCGCACGGTGCCGCTGCGCAATACGGGGTCGGCTCTTTCGCCCTTCAACGCATTCCTGTTGCTGCAGGGCCTCGAGACACTCTCGCTGCGCATGGAGCGCCATTGCAGCAATGCACTCGCGGTGGCGCAGTGGTTGAGGGCACATCCCAGGGTGAGCGCCGTGAGCTACGCGGGATTGCCGGATCATCCGCACCATGCGCTGGCGCAGACCTACTGCAAGGGCGGGCTTCCCGCGTCCTTGCTCACCTTCGAGGTCAAGGGTGGGTTGGATGAGGCGGTGCGTTTCTACGACAAGCTCGCCATCTTCAAGCGGCTGGTGAACATCGGCGATGCCAAATCGCTGGCCTGCCATCCGGCCTCCACCACGCACCGGCAGCTGACCGAGGCCGAGCAGGCGCGTGCCGGCGTGACGCCCGGCATGATCCGCCTCTGCGTGGGCATCGAGCACATCGACGACATCCTTGCTGATCTGTCGCAGGCGCTCGCCGGCTGAGCAGCCGGGCTCAGAGCGCCCGGAAGAAAGCCTGAATGTCGGCGGCCACGGCCGCCGGCTGCTCCGCAGGGCCGAAGTGTCCGCCACGCGCAAACACCGTCCAGCGCCGCAGGTCGCAGTGTTCGGCTGCGAGCTTGCGGGGCAGAAAGACGATGTCCTTGGGCCCGATCCCGTAACCGGTGGGCACCTTGATCCGCGTCTGCGCGCCCATGGCCGGTCCGGAGGCAGGGTTGAACCACTCCGCATAGATCCGCAGCGAGGAGCCGATGGTGTTCGTGAGCCAGTAGAGCGAGGCGAGGGTGCATAGCCCGTCGCGCCCGAACACGGCTTCCACGTTCCCGTCGCAGTCGCTCCAGGCGCGACGCCGCTCCCAGATCCAGGCCGCGGTGCCGGCGGGTGAATCCGCGAGCGCGTAGGCGAGCGTCTGCGGGTCGTTCATATGTACAGTTATGTGACTCACCACCGTGGGCGCGGCGGCATCGCGCCGAGCGATCATCCACTGCTCGTCCTCGGCGAACATGCTCGCATCGAAGCCCCGGCCGTCCAGTCCCGGCACCACCGGCAACGTGAGGTAAATCCCGTCGATGGGGGTATGGTGATGGCAGCCCATCTCCAGCGTCACCATCGCGCCCCAGTCTCCGCCCGCCGCGCCGAAGCGCGGGTAGCCCAATGCCTCGGTCATCAACCGCATCCAAAGGCCCGCGATCTGCGTGGGGCCGATGCCTGTCTGCCGCAGCGGCGCCGAGAAACCGAAGCCGGGCAGCGAGGGAATCACCACGTCGCAGCCATCTTCCGGGTCGCCGCCGTAGGCTCCGGGATCGGCGAGCCTGCGCCCGGCCTCGACCCAATCGAGGAATGACCACGGCCAGCCGTGCGTGAGGATCAGTGGACGACGATGTCTGCCGGTGCCGCGCAGGTGCACGAAGTGGATCGGTATGTCGTCGATGGTGACGCGGTAGTGCGGCAGTGTGTTCATGGCGGCTTCTGCCGCGCGCCAGTCGTAGTCTTCGGCCCAGTAGTGCAGCATCCCCTCCAGCCAGCCCTGCTCAACGCCATAGCGCCAGTTGTCATTGCCGAAATCCCCGGGCAGTCGCGTGGCACGCAGGCGAGCACGCATGTCCTCCAGCAGTGCGTCGGGGATGTCGATGCGGAAGGCTTGGGGTTGCACGTGTGACCTCCGGGGATTGCGTTCAGCGCAGGGCGACCTGCAGGGTTTCCTTGACGGTTTCCATCACCACGTAGCTGGTGGACTCCTGTACGCCGGGTAGGCTGAGCAGTGACTCGCCCAGGAACACGCGGTAGGCGTTCATGTCGGCCACGCGGGCCTTGATCAGGTAATCGAAGTTCCCCGAGACCAGATAGCACTCCTGCACCTCCGGCAGTTGCGATGCGGCCTCCTTGAACTGGGCGAAGATGTCCTGTGCCGTGCGCGAGAGCCGGATCTGCACGAAGACCACCAGTCCCGCACCGAGCGCGTCCGGGTCCAGCACCGCGGTGAAGCCGCGCAGGATCCCGGCGCGCTCGAGGCGCTTCACACGCTCGATGCAGGGCGTGGTGCTGAGCCCCACCCGGCGCGCGAGTTCGGTGTAACTGATGCGTCCGTCCTCCTGCAGCACGCGCAGGATATTCCGGTCGATTCTATTGATGCCCTGGTTGCTCATCGTCTGGCTATAGGCCGGTGAAAAAACCTGTAAACCGATCATTTCACAGTCGATTCAACCAGAGAACTCGGAAATGAAAAAAATTTCCCTGTGATCGCGCTCCTAGACTTGACGGGCGTCTGGCGCTGAACAATAGCGCCACGTCCCCAACCTCAAGGAGAAGCAGCCATGCTGGTCGGCGTTCCAAAGGAAATCAAAACCCATGAATACCGCGTCGGTCTCACCACCGGCAGCGTGAGCGAACTGATCCACCACGGCCACCAGGTCATCGTCGAGACCAATGCCGGCGCCGGCATCGGTCTCAGCGACGAGATGTACCGCCGCGTGGGAGCCGGGATCGTGGGCAGCGCTGCCGAGGTTTTCGCCCGCGCCGACATGGTGGTGAAGGTGAAAGAGCCCCAGCCGCACGAGTGCCGGATGCTCCGCGAAGGCCAGGTGCTCTTCACCTACCTGCACCTCGCACCCGATCCCGAGCAGACCAGGCTCCTCCTCGATTCCGGCTGCGTCGCCATCGCTTACGAGACCGTCACCGGTCCGGCCAACACGCTGCCCTTGCTCTCGCCCATGAGCGAGGTGGCGGGGCGGATGTCGATACAGGCGGGAGCGCACTGTCTGGAGAAAGAACAGGGCGGCTCCGGCATGCTTCTGGGCGGCGTCCCGGGCGTTGAAGCCGCGAAAGTGGTGGTGATCGGAGGTGGTGTGGTGGGCACCAACGCCATCCGCATGGCGATGGGCCTCGAGGCCCATGTCACGGTCATCGACAAGTCGCTGGGACGCTTGAAGGAACTCGACATGCAGTTCGGTTGCATGCTGAACACCATCTACGCCACCCGCGAGTCGCTGGAGCGTTATGTGACGGGCGCCGACCTGGTGGTGGGCGCCGTGCTGGTGCCGGGTGCGGCCGCGCCCAAACTGGTCACCGAGGAGATGGTGAAGGCGATGCGCCCCGGCTCCGTGCTGGTGGACGTGGCCATAGATCAGGGCGGCTGTTTCGAGACCAGCCACGCCACCACGCATGCCAGCCCCACCTACATGCTCCACGACGTGGTGCATTACTGCGTGGCGAACATGCCGGGCGCGGTGGCACGCACCTCCACCTTCGCACTCAACAACGCGACGCTGCCCTTCGCGCTCGCGCTGGCCGACAAGGGCTACCGCAAGGCGCTTGCCGCCGATCCGCATCTCCTGAACGGACTGAACATCCATCACGGCAAGGTCACGTACCAGGCGGTGGCGGAAGCATTGGGCCTCGGCTTCGTGCCTCCCGCGCAGGCGATCGGTTAAGCTGCAGAAAGCGCGCCCGGGGGGCCTCCCGGGTGCGCACGCCGCGGCAGCGCAACCCGCGGCATTTCCCTGACTTCGGGCGGCCCGGGGTTGCGCGGCCGCGGTACATCCCCATGCAGTCGCAGCCTCCCCGCACCGGTGCCCTCACGCTCGGTGCGATGGGCGTTGTCTATGGAGACATCGGCACCAGCCCGCTTTACGCCTTCAAGGAATGTTTCAACGAGGCACACGGACTCGATCCCGGCCGTGCCGAGATCTTCGGGGTGCTTTCGCTGATCTTCTGGTCGGTGACGCTCGTCGTCTCGCTGAAGTACGTGTTCTTCATGATGCGCGCCGACAACCGCGGAGAGGGCGGCACGCTCTCGCTGCTGGCGCTTGCGACACGCGCCACCGAGAACCCCCGCCTCTCGGCAGGGCTTGCGGTGCTGGGTATCTTCGCGGCGGCGCTTTTCTACGGCGACAGCATGCTCACGCCGGCGGTCTCGGTGCTGAGCGCCGTGGAAGGTCTGGGGCTCGTGGCGCCCGCGCTCGGCGGGCTCGTCGTGCCGCTCTCGCTTGGCATTCTCGCGGGGCTGTTCCTGATCCAGCGCCAGGGCACGGCCTCTGTGGGGGCCTTCTTCGGGCCGATCATGTGCGTGTGGTTCGCCGTGCTGGCGGCGCTGGGCGTCTGGCGCATCCTGGACGAACCGTCGATCCTGTTCGCGCTGAATCCGCTCTACGCGGTACAGCTCTTCCAGCAGCACTCCATGGTTGCCTATGTCGCGCTCGGCTCGGTCGTGCTGGCGCTCACCGGCGCGGAGGCCCTGTACGCCGACATGGGCCACTTCGGCAAAGGCCCGATCCGCCTCGCCTGGACGGCGTTCGTGTCGCCGGCGCTGGTGCTGAATTACTTCGGGCAGGGCGCGCTGGTCTTGGGCAACCCGGAGCACCTCGAGAACCCGCTGTACCGCATGGTGCCCGAGTGGGGTCTGGTGCCGATGATCGTGCTCGCCAGCATGGCAGCGGTCATTGCGTCCCAGGCCGTGATCTCCGGCGCCTTTTCGGTCACGCGGCAGGCCTTCCAGCTGAAACTCCTGCCGCGCATCGTGACGATCCACACCTCTGCCTCGGAAGAAGGGCAGATCTACATCCCCTTCATCAACTGGGTGTTGTTCGTGGCGGTTATCGGGCTGGTGCTCGGCTTCCGCAGTTCCAGCGCCCTGGCGGCGGCCTACGGCGTTGCCGTCACCGGCACCATGCTGATCGACTCCCTGCTGCTCGCCGTCGTGATGTTCCTCACCTGGCAATGGAACCGCGGCCTGATGATGGCCGCGGCCGCGCTGTTCATCGTGGTGGACGTGGCCTTCTTCACGTCGAACGCGCTCAAGATCCCGCACGGCGGGTGGTTCCCGCTGGTGATTGGCCTGGTGATCTTCACGCTGCTCACCACCTGGCGCACCGGGCGCCGCTTGCTGGTGGCGCAGTTGCGCCGCGAGGCCCTGCCGATCGATGTCTTCCTGCAGGCGATGCAGGGTGCGCAACGTGTTCCGGGCACGGCGGTGTTCCTCACCAGCAATGCCGAGGGCGCTCCGCCTGCGCTGCTGCACAACATGAAGCACAACAAGGTGGTGCACGAGACGGTCGTACTGCTCACGGTACACACGCGCGATTACGCAGTGGTGCCGCCCGAACAGCGTCTCGCGGTCACGCCGCTCGGAGAGGGCTTTTATCGCGCCGCGCTGGCGTTCGGATATCTGGAGGACCAGCAAGTGCCCGAGACGCTGCGTGCGCTTGCGCCTGCGGGGCTTCCGCTCGACCCGATGCAGACCTCGTATTTCCTGAGTCGCGAGACCCTGTTGCCAGCGCGCAGGCCCGGCATGAACCTCTGGCGCCACGCGCTGTTTGCCTGGATGGTCCGCAATGCGGCAACACCCTTGAAGACATTCCACCTGCCGCCCAACCGCATCGTGGAGCTGGGACAGCAGATCACGATCTGAGCCTGCAGAGGCGCTGGCGCATTCAGTCCGGGATGCGCCGCTCCCTCAGCCAGCGCCCGCGCAGCGCATAGCTGCGCTCTATCGCGTCTCTTTCGCCCGAGCGCAGATCGGGGTGGAAACTTTCGAAAATCAGCACCACCCGTTCGCGATCGCTGCGGTTCCATGCTTCGTGCTCGAAGGAGTCGTCGAAGGCGAACAGCGCCCCTTCTTCCCAGACATGCGTATGGCTGCCAACGCGTATCGCGCAGCCCTCGGGCACGATCAGCGGCAGATGCACGGTGATGCGGTGATTGGCTACGCCATGGTGGGGAGGTATGCAGGTGCCCGGAGCGAGGCGCGAGAAGAAGACTTCCATCGGGCGATCGTGCTCGACGCGGAATACATCCGCCTGTGCGATCGCGGCCAGAGTCTTCGGGAACAGCCGCGCCAGGGGCTGTTCCTGCGCTGACTTGAAGAGGTGCAGCGCGGACCAGTCCTGCCGGCCGCGTAGCGCTGCCCACAGCGGGTTGCGCACATCTGCCTCGACGTAAGGATCCAGCCGCGCGCCTGCTGCCACGGCCCTCCGGTACTCCTCGCGTATCTCCGCCGTGCAGGCCTCGATCGCGCAAGCCCAGGGCAGCCGCGCGGCGGGCGTGACCTCGGCTGCCGGAAGATCGGGGACGTAGAAGATTCCCGGTCGCTGCAGCGGGGTGCGGAACGTCACTGGCTCCGGGTGCGTCTGCACCCAGATCGCGCGGCGAATGCGTGAAAGCGCCTCTTCTGCGCCGCCTGCGGCCTGCGCATCGTCCGTTGCTTGCGCGTGCAAGGCGGCGAATTTCCTGCGCAGCAGGCCATCTGCCACCGCGGCACGGCGCTGCAGTTCCGGGTGCATCCCGGGCCGCAGATGCGAGGGCAGAAGCGAGGGCTCGAGTCCGTCGGCGAGCGAGCACATCGTGGCGGCCTCTTCCTCGCGGCCAGCGTGTGCGAGAGCCACGCCTGCGAAGAGTGCGAGTCGCGCTTCGCGCGGGGACAGCCTGCAGGCGGCGAGATAGGCCTCGGCGGCGAGCGCGAACTCACCCGCGCGCTCGCGTGCATCGCCCAGGTTGAAGTGCAGGTCGGTGCGCTGCGGCGCTGCGGCAGCGGCCTGCGCATAGGCCGCTGCCGCAGCGGCGTGATCGCCCGCGCGGGATGCCGCTGATGCGTTTTTCAGCAGCGACTCCAGATGTGCGCCGGGAGTCTCCACCTGTCAGCCGCGCCGCCACGCGTGGTAACGCTCTGCCCAGTGCAGCAGGCCCTGCGGGGCGCGCGCGCGGCGCCACTCGCCCGCAGCGTATTTGGCGGACTCCGCGAGCGTGGGATAGGCGTGGACGGTAGAGAGGATCTTGCCGAGCCCCATGTTCCAGCGCATGGCGAAGACGAACGTGGCGATAAGTTCCCCGGCCTGCGCGCCCACGATGGTGACGCCGAGGATGCGGTCGCGCCCGGGAGCCGTCAGCACCTTCACGAAACCCTCTGCCGCGTCGTCGGCGATGGCGCGGTCCAGATCGTCCAGTGCGTAACGGGTGATCTCCACCGCCACGCCTGCCTCGCGGGCAGACTCCTCGCTCAGGCCCACGCTTGCCACCTCGGGGTCGCAGAAACTGACGCGCGGAATGACGCGGTAGTCGGCGGCAAATCGGCGGAACTGCCCGAAGAGCGCGTTCACCACCGCGTACCAGGCCTGGTGCGCGGCGGCGTGTGTCAGCTGGAAGGGGCCGGCCACGTCGCCCGCCGCGAAAATGTTCGGGTAGAGCGTCTCGAGGTATTCGTTGGTGTCGATGGTGCGTGCCGCCGGAATGCCCAGTTCCTCGAGCCCGAAGCCTTCGAGCCGCGCGCGCCGCCCCGTGGCGCAGAGCAGCAGGTCGTAGGCAAGCCGGCGCGTCGTGCCTGCACTGTCCGTCTCCAAAAAACGCTCGCCGTCTTCCTGCAGGCAGCGCTGCGCACGGGTGCCGGTGAGCACTTCCACGCCATCGGCGCAAAGCGATGCCGCCACCAGCGCCGAGGCCTCGGCATCCTCCCGCGCGAGCACGCGAGGCAGCGATTCCACCAGGACCACCGAGGAGCCCAGCCTCGCCAGTGCCTGCGCGAGTTCCACGCCTATGGCACCACCACCCAGAACAACCACGCGCGCGGGCACCGTGTCGAGGGTGGAGAGGGCATCCCATAGCGTTTCGCTGGTGACGTAGCCGCTCCCGGCGATGCCTGGCAAGTCAGGCACCACGGGTTCGGCCCCCGTCGCGATCACGATGCTGCGTGTGCTGATGCGCTGCAGCTCGCCTTGAGCATCGCGGATCTCCACCGTCCACGGATCGAGCAGCCGCGCGTGCCCCGACAGCACCTCCACGCCGAGTGAGGTATAGCGCTCCACGCTGTCGTGAGGCTCGATGCGACGGATCACCTCGCGCACGCGCGCCATCACGCGCGGGAAGTCGACCGTCGGCGCAGCTGCGCTGATGCCCGCACGCTCCGCCCCACGCCTGGCGTGGGCGAGTCGCGCGGCGTGGATCAGCGCCTTGCTGGGCACGCAGCCGGTGTTCAGGCAATCACCGCCCATGCGCGCGGTCTCCACCAGCGTCACCTTGGCGCGCACGGTGGCGGCGATGTAGGCGCTCACCAGTCCTGCGGCGCCGGCACCGATGACCACCAGATTCCGGTCGAAACGCCGGGGGCGCGGGAAGCGTGCGTACACGCGCCGCCGCTGCCAGGCACGCACGGCGCGACTTGCGAGCAGCGGGAAAACCCCCAGCAGTGCGAGCGATGCCAGCAGGGACGGAGAGAGAAGGCCCGAGAGGCTCTGCAGCGAGGCAAGCTCCCTGCCGGCGTTCACATAGACCAGCGAGCCCGGCAGCATGCCCACCTGGCTCACGAGCCAGAAGCTGCGTGCCGGCATGGTGGTGAGGCCGAAGAGCAGGTTGATCAGGAAAAACGGGAACACCGGCACCAGCCGCAGCGTGAACAGATAGGCCGCGCCTTCCCGCGCGATGCCGGCATTGATGCTGCGCAGTTGCTCGCCGAAGCGCGCCTCGACAAGGTCACGCGCCAGATACCGCGACACCAGGAAGGCCAGCAGCGCGCCGGCGCCTGCCGCGGTCCACACCAGCGGAACCCCCCATGCGAGACCGAAGATCGCCCCGCCCGCGAGAGACAGCACGCCTGCTCCCGGCAACGAGAGTGCCGTCACGGCCACATACACGGCGAAAAACGCGCCTGCTGCGGCCATAGGCGAGGCCTCCCGCCACGCGAGCAGCGGCGCCAGCACGGATTTGATGCCGTCCAGGCTCAGGTAGCGCTGCGCACCGCTTGCGTAGAAGAGCGCGACCGCTGTGATCAGCAAGAGGAGCAGGGGAAGGCGTTTCACGGGGGCAGGTCCGGTCGGGCAGGGGCGTGGGCGGATGATCCGGCCTCGGTGACCCGCCGGCAAGGCGCGCGTGGCTTCCGTCGTTTCCGTGGTCTGGGTTAACGTGGCACGAACGCGTCTGCCCGGGAGGTTTCGCGTGCCTGCTTTCACCCCGCTCGAGCGATGGCGCTCCCTTCTGCCTGCCGGCGCACCCTGGTACCGGGAGCGGCGGCTGCGCATTGCCGCAGGCTTGCTCGCAGCCTATGCGTTTCTGGGTTTTGTCCTGCTGCCCGCCGCGGTGAAGCACTTCCTGCCCGTTGCCTTGCACGATGCGCTGGGCGTGCAGGCAAGCCTCGGTGGGGCGAGCTTCAATCCCTTCACACTGCGGCTGGAGTTGCGTGAATTCCGCGTGTCCGAGGCGAACGGCGTGCCGCTCGCCTCGGTGCAGCGGCTTGTCGCCGACGCCGAGACATCGAGCCTGTTCCATTGGGCCTGGACCTTCGCCGAGATCACCATCGAGCAGCCGGAGATCGATCTGGTCGTCGAGAAAGACGGACGGCTGAATGTGGCGCGCATCGCAGCCGCCTTGCCCCCGGAGCCGGAACCTGCTGCCGAGGAGGCGCCGCCGCGGCTGCTGTTGCAACGCGTCGGGATTCTGGGCGCCCGCGTGCGCTTCAGCGACCAGAGCACCGCCTCTCCTGCCCGTACCGAGATCGGCCCCTCGGATCTCCACATCGCGCAGCTGGCGACGCTGCCGGATCAGCGTGGCAAGGGGACGCTGGATGTCGTCCTTGCTGGCGGCGCACGCATCTCCTGGGAGGGCGAGCTGGGTCTGCACCCGTTTGCGTCCAGTGGCGTGCTCAGGCTCGCGGACCTGAAGCCCGCTGCATTCCACGATTTCCTCCGGCCGCGCGTCGCGCTGGCTCCCGTGGGTGGCGTGCTCGCGGTCAGTCTTCCCTACGAGCTCGCCCCGGCCGCAGACGGCATTGCGCTGAAGACACATGACATGCGCCTCGACCTGCGCGATCTGCTGCTGCGCAAGGACGGCGCCCCCGAGCCCTTGCTCGTGCTGCGCGCAGTGACGATGGAGGGCGGCAGTTTCGACTCCTCCGGAAACCGCCTCGTGCTGGATCGCCTGGGCGTATCCGGCGGCAGGCTCTCGGCAATCATCGATGCCAATGATGTGCTCGACTGGGAGACGCTGCTGGTCGACACGGCCCCGGCCGCCAGCGCCACTGCCACAGCGGATGGCGCAACGTCGCCCTGGAGCGCCGAGGTCTCTGCAGTGGCGATCGACGGGATTGGTGCCGAGGTCTTCGACCAGACACGCAACGCCCCTCTTGACCTTGCCCTGACGCTCACACGGGCAGGTTTTGCGTTGCGCGCCGCACCCGGGAAGGACGGGCCTGCGATCCGGCTCTCCGGTGCCTCGCTCGAGGCCGGTGACATCGTGCTCGGCACCGGCACCGAGCACAGGCCGCTCGGCAGCATCGCGCGGCTGACGCTCACAGGCGCGGACGTTGACGTCGAGGCGGAGCAACTGAGCGCCGCGCGGCTGGCCATCGATGGCTTTCACACCGCGCTGCAGCGCGAGGCCGATGGCAGCATCCGCGAGCTACGGCTTGCATCCGTGCCAGATCCGGTGACGCCCCTGCCTGTCACACAGGCTGCTTCCGAGTGGCAGCTGCGATTGGGCGAGTTCCATCTTGGCGGGCTGGATGCCGCTTTCTCGGATGCCAGCACGTCCCCGCCGGTGGAGTACGCCGTGCAGGGCGGCAGCCTGAGCGTGACGGACATCGATACTGCCGGCACTTCACCCATGCAACTGGAGGCGAAGCTGCCGGTGAAGCAGGGTGGTGAAATCTCCTTCTCGGGCAGCGCGGGAGCGGACGGCAGCGCCGCTGACATCGCCTTGCGCATCGCCGCGCTGGCACTGCCGCCGCTGGCACCTCTGGTGGCGCAGGACACCACGCTGCTGCTCGATGCCGGGACATTGTCATCCACGCTCGCCATCAGCTATCGCGGCCCCGAGGCCAATCCGCTCGCCCTGCGGGTATCCGGTGGAGCCTCGGTGGATGGCCTGCGGCTGCGCGAGGCCGCGGGCGGCGGGCATTTCCTCGGCTGGACCTCGCTCGAGGCCGCAGGGCTCGACTTCAGTCTTGGCCCCGACCATCTCGGCATCACGGAACTGCGGCTCACGGGTGCCGACGCCAAGGTGGTGGTGCAGCAGGACCGCAGCCTGAATTTGGCCGAGGTGATGCGTGAACCTGCGGCTTCGCCGCAGGTGGCGCAGAGTGCGCCGGCAGAGGCCCCGGGCACGTCTTCCGCAGATCCATCGCCGCCGGTCTCGGAGGCCGCCTCGGCAGCCGAGGTCTTCCCGGTGATCATCGACCGCGTGAGGGTCCAGGACAGCGCGGTCGACTTCGCGGATTACAGCCTGGTGCTGCCCTTTGCGGTGCGTATCGAGGGTCTGAAGGGCGTGGCGAAGGGCGTCTCCTCCGACGTCAACGGCCGCGCCACGCTCAACTTCAGCGGCCGGGTGGGAGAGTTCGGCGAGGCCGATATCGATGGCCAGCTCGCGCCCTTCGATCCTGCGTATTTCACCGACATCGAGATCGCTTTCCGCAATATCGCGCTGACGCCGCTATCGGCCTACAGCGCCACCTTCGCAGGGCGCACCATCAAGGGCGGCGATCTCGATCTGGCGCTGCAGTACAAGGTCGACAACCAGAAACTCCTCGGCAAGAACCAGCTCGTGCTGCAGAACTTCAAGCTGGGCGAGTCCGTGAAGAGCAAGGACGCCGTAAGCCTGCCGCTCGATCTCGCCATCGCCTTGCTGAGTGATTCCAAGGGCCGTATCGATCTGGCCGTGCCCGTGAGCGGAGACGTCGGCGACCCGCGGTTCAGCTACGGGCATCTCGTCTGGAAGGCGATCGGCAACCTGATCACCGGCGTGGTGACCGCACCTTTCCGCGCACTGGGTTCGCTCTTCGGTGGCGGTGCCGAAGAGCAGGTGCAGGCGATCCGCTTCCAGTCCGGCAGTGCGGAACTCATGCCCATGGAGCGCCAGCGCATCGCCGAGGTGGCGACCGCGCTCGCGGCCCGGCCCAGGCTCGGTGTCAGCGTGCCAGCAGCCACCCACCCCGCGCGCGATGGCTATGCGCTCAGGCGGCTGCAGTTCCGGCGTATGCATGCTGCGGAGATGGGCTACTCGCTCGCCGAGGGAGAGGATCCGGGCCCCGTGTCCTACAGCAACGGCAGGAGCCAGCGCGCACTGGAGAAACTGCTCACGGAACGCGCCGGTCAGGACGCACCCGAACGCTTCGCTGCCGCGTGGGCAAAAAAGCAGGGTCGTGAGCCCGAGCGCGTGAACGCCGCACTCGCGATGGTCGGGCGCGGCAGCCCCGACCACGATTTCTATCGCGCGATGTATCTGGAACTCGTCAGCACGACGCCTGAGCCGCCCGGCCAGATGCAGGCCCTGGCCAAGGCCCGCGCCGAGGCCGTGAGCGCAGAGTTCCGAGCCCGTGGCGTGGAGGCTGCGCGGGTGAATATCGGCAAGCCCGTACCCATGCAGAAGGCCACGCCTTCCGGCGTGCTGCTGCCGCTGGAGCTGGTGGTGGCGAGCTGAGCCTCGCCGGCCCCTCCCTTCAGCCCGCGTTCAGCGCGCGCAGCTGCGCGTCGCTCCCCGTCAGCTGCCAGTGCAGCAAGGCCACAGGAATGGCCCCGGCCTGCTGGAACTCGCGGAAGAACTCCTCGATCACGAAGGGCTTGCCCGTGCTTTCGCACTGCTTTGCCCGTTCCGTGACGAGCTGTTCGATCAGGTATTTCCCCACGAGGTAGCTGGTGCCGTAGCCCGGTTGGCGCAGGTACAGGTGCTGCTCGAATTGCAGCAGCTTCGGTTCCACGCGCATCCAGTTGCGGGGCGTCCAGTCGAGATGCACCTGGCCTGCTTCGGCCATGCTCATCTCGTTGGCGTGCGCCCGCAGTGAGCCGATGCCACGCGCCGCCCGCTGCGCGAGCATGATCCACACGATCTCCCGCGCGCGGGGCGCGTCGTCCAGCAGGCCCGCGTGCATGAACATCTCTTCCACCGCGGTGGCGATGCCCTCGCTGTAGCTGTCGAAGATGTTGTAGAGCAGCGCTTCTTGCCGGAAGGGGTTGGGGTCCGGCGTGTCGCGCACGCGGGCCAGATCGAACCAGTGGTAGAAGTGGCAGTAGAGCGGCACCGGGTCGAGATGCCGGCCGATGTCGAAGAAATTGCGCTCGGCTGGCGGCACGAAGGGGCCGAGTTTTTCGCGCAGCGCGGGCTCCATGTTGGCAGTGACAGGCATGATTTGCCGCTCGCGCAGGAAGCGCATGAGGCGCTCGGCGCCGGCGTCCGCCTTCGCCGCCCAGGCTTCGGGCGTGTCGGCCGCGTCCAGTTCCGGCAGGCCACGGTTGCGCGTTTCTTCCATGGCAAGCGCGTTCCAGGCGCGGGCGAGTTCGCGTTCCAGCAGGCGTAGCTCGTCTTCCCACGAAAGCGGCACGTATCGCACGTTGCGCTGGTACCAGTCGTAGTTCTCGCGGCCGATGCCCGAGGGGCCGGTCTTGCGCGGCGCCTCGGTATCCAGCCAGTCGGCGAAAGACAGCGTGGCCGCGTGCGCGGCGACGATGGCCGCATCGAGCGCGGAACCTGCAGCCGGCGCTGCTTGCCTGCGCAGCGCGTCCAGCGAATGGAGTTGCGCGCGCACCGTCGCGGCGCCGGCGATCCAGAGATCCCGCGCGTTTCCGCTGAGGTTCTCGCGCGCCTGAGCGAGCAACGGCGGGATATGCGCGAGTTCTGCTGCCAGCGCATCTGCTGCTGCAGCCCCAAGCGGAAACCGGTATTGCCACACTTCCACGGCAGCGTGATGCGTGGGCCCCTCGCGCGCCGGCACATCGCTCTGCTCCTCGAACACCGACACGTAGAAGGCCGGATCCCTCTCCCAGGGGCGCAACACGCGCAGGTTGAAATCGAGGCCGTTCAGCTCCGCGCGCAGCAGGTGCCAGTCGACCTGCTGCGGCACCGGAGATCTGGCGCACTCGAGTGCTTGCAGCCTCTGGCGGAAGGTGTCGAGGCCGGCGGCCCAGAACGTGCGCTGCGCCAGCGTGTAATCAGGTGCGCCTTCGCGTTGCGGCGGTTTTTCGAAGGCGCGCCACTCACGAAAGAGTGCGAGCAGTCCGGCGTGTGCGAGTTGTGTCGGGGTATCCGGGGGCATGAGTGTTTCCTGTTGCATTCAGCGCGCGAGCAGCGCGGCGTAGACGGGGTCGCGCCACGCCATCTCGTGCCTGCCCTCGATCAGCGCCAGGTGCGGCGCGATGGCCTCGAGCATGAAATCGCGGAAGATCCGCAGGCGCGCGGTGGTGCGCAAATCGATGTGTGAGAGCACCCAGAAGCCGCGCCCTGCCTCCCCGGTATCCACCGCCACGCGCTGGAGTTCGGGGGCGGTATCGCCCAGGCCGCAGGGCAGCATCGCAAAGCCCATCCCGCCGCGGGCCAGATCATGGGTGATGGCGAGGGAGTTCACGAAGTAGCGGACCTTCATGCCCGGGAAGCAGCGCGGCAGCCACTCGGGCATCGCACCACCGGTCCAGGTGATCGCGCCCACCGAGTCAGGGTCCGCGCGGTGCTGCGCGATCAATGCCGGTGTGCCGTAGACCGCCACGGCGAAGGTCCCCACACGGGTGCCGAGCACGTTGGGTGGTGGCTCGTCGGTGGCGCGGAAAGCGATGTCGGCCTCGTGCACCGCGAGGTTGAAGACGGTGTCGGAGGCGATCAGTTCGATCTCGATCTCGGGGTAGCGGAACGCGAAGTCCTTGAGCCCAGGCAGCAGCAGCCGCTGTATGCAGGTGTCGGGGGCCG
Source organism: uncultured Gammaproteobacteria bacterium (assembly GCA_903928015.1). Classification (GTDB taxonomy): domain Bacteria; phylum Pseudomonadota; class Gammaproteobacteria; order Pseudomonadales; family UBA5518; genus UBA5518. Next base: position 15,994 of record CAIYPF010000198.1, read on the forward strand.
TCACGCGGATGCGACCGCGCAGGTCCTGCGCATCGGCGGTGGCCTGGCGACGGATCGCGTTCACGTCCTCGTCCATCGCCTCGACCGACCGCAAGATGCCCTCGCCGAAGGGTGTCAGCAGCCAGCCGGTGGTGGAGCGGTCGAAGAGCTTGGCACGCAGTTCCGTCTCGAGTGCCGAGATCCGGCGCGAGACGGTGGTGTGGTTCACGTCGAGCTTGCGCGAGGCCGCGGAGACCGAGCCCTCCCGTACGACGGCCAGGCAGTACCGGAGGTCATCCCAGTTGATGCTCTGCATTCATGCACCTCGGATGTGCGCGCATCGGAATTCCCGTGCGTATATGTGCAGACTAATCTGCTCCCGTCGGTTCAGGCAACCGCACTCAACCTACAGGAGATATGCCATGAACGTTTCCCGCACTCTGCTTCTTTCCGTCGTACTTGCCGGCCTCGTGAGCCCCGTGGCGCAGGCTGCCGTATCGCCCGCAGACGCGGCCGCCACCTGCAAAGCCGAGGCGCAGGCCCGCTACGCCAGTGGCGATCGTCAGGCCCGGGTGAAGTTCAAGGGCATGTTCGGCGGTAGCGATGTGCGCAAAGTGCGCATCCAGGTGCTGCCTGCCGAGGGCAAGGCCTTCCTCGCGATCTGCGAGGTGAACGGGCGTAGCGGCGAGTTCGTCAGTCTGGCGCCGGTGGCGGCCGCTACCGGCGACGCCGTGGCGCAGGTCGGTGAAGCCCTCCGCTGAAGGGCCGGCTTTGGACGGCGGTTCAGCCTGGGATGAACCGCCAGTGTCAGCCTGGTTCCGGGATGGTGCAGCGCGGCCTTAAGCGATAAATTCGCGCCTCCCGGAATACAGGCTTACACGGAGGCCGCGTGGCTACTCTTTCTGTTCTCGACAAGAGCCAACCGTTCGACCTGCTCTCGGTCGACCTCAACAATTACTTCCGGAACAACTTCGACTTCGGCCTTATCAAGGGCGCCAACTACGTCGTCAACGGCATCACGTATCCCGATATCGTGTGGGTGCAGGATGTATTCGGCTTCGAACTGGACCTCGGTGGATACGGGATAACCGCTGCCGCTTCAGGTGCGATAACGGGCGGAACGGTGACGGGGGTGCTTGAGCAAAAAGCATCGACGGGCGTTTTGTGGATCGTTCAGGGTATTGCTGTAAGTGCCTCCGCGCTCTACCAGGCTGCGCTCACGACTTCCAACAGTGACGAGATATCGATCATTGCAGGGGCGCTAGCGGGCGACGACACGGCAGAGCTGTCCAACCTCGGTGACCGCATGCTCGGCTACGGAGGCAATGACAGCATCTCCGGCCTCGGGGGCGACGATAACCTGCAAGGCGGCAACGGCAATGACACGCTTGTCGGTGGAACAGGCAGGGACACTTTGACGGGCGGCACAGGCAACGACCTCTACGTCGTCGGCGGCGGTACCGAGGACGTGATCGACGAAACCGGCGTGGGCGACATCGACACGGTACTCAGCGCGGGCAGCTACACACTCGGCACGAACCTCGAGAACCTGCGATTCGCCGCTGGTTCCACGTCCAACTTCGATGGCACCGGCAACAGCCTCGGCAACACCCTCTCGGGCACCGAGGGCGCCAACCGGCTCTTCGGCCTCGACGGCAACGACTCACTGCAGGGCAACGGCGGCATCGATATGCTCGACGGCGGCACCGGCAGCGACACCTTGGCCGGAGGCGCCGGTGATGACGGCTACATCGTGGATGCCGCCGGCGATCAGGTGAACGAGTTCGCGGGTGGTGGCACGGACAGTGTCAGGGCGGGTGTCGATTGGACGCTCGGCACCGAGGTCGAGAACCTGCTCCTCACCGGTGTGGCCGCGCTGAAGGGCACCGGCAACACAGCCGCCAACCTCATCATCGGCAATGATGCCGCCAACGTCATCTCCGGTCTCGCGGGTGACGACACACTCGACGGTGCCGCGGGCGGCGACAGCATCACGGGTGGCGACGGCACGGACGTCCTTCGCGGCGGCACGGGCGACGACACCCTCGAAGGCGGCGCGGGCGCTGACATCTACTGGGTAGATTCGCTGGGCGACATCGTGGTCGAGACCCTCGTCGGCAGTGGGGATTTCGTGAGTGCCAGCGTCGATTTCACCCTTGGGGCCAACGTCGAGGAACTCGCGCTAACGGGGGCAGCTGCCACAGGCGTGGGCAACGCGCTCGACAACCGCCTCACCGGGAGCGATGCGGCGAACTTCCTCGCGGGCGATGCGGGTTTCGACTCGCTCTACGGTGGCGCTGGTGCAGACACGCTCGACGGTGGATCCGCGCAGGACGTGATGGAGGGAGGCAGCGGTGATGACGTTTACGTCGTCGATTCCGTGGCCGATGTGGTCGTCGAGGCTGCGGGAGATGCTGCCGACCTCGTGCAGTCGGGAGTGGCCTACACGCTGGGCAACGAGCTGGAAAAGCTCGCGCTCACCGGTACGGACACCCTCTCCGGCACAGGCAACGACAAGGCCAACCTCATTACCGGTAACGTTGCTGCAAACACGCTTTCCGGTCTCGTGGGCAATGACAGCCTCTTCGGTGAAGATGGCGACGACGATCTTTCGGGGGATGCCGGTGATGACAGCCTCACGGGAGGTGTTGGCAATGACACCCTCCATGGAGGAGCGGGCGCAGACACCCTGAGCGGCAACGCGGGCAACAATCTCTACGTCGTCGACAGCCTGCTTGATGTCATTGTCGATGACCCTGCCAGCATCGACACCGTTGCGAGCAGCATCGACTACACGCTGGCCAGCACCCTCGACAACCTCGTCCTCACCGATCTCACTGCCGTCAACGGCACCGGCAACGGTCTCGGCAACGAAATGACCGGCAACGCGATGGACAACCTTCTGCTGGGCCTTGGCGGGGGCGATGCCCTGCGGGGTGCAGCCGGGAACGACACGCTCGACGGCGGCGCCGATGGCGATGCGCTCGAAGGCGGCTCGGGTGACGATTTCTACATCGTCACAACCGGCGACCTGATCGTCGAATTCCTCGGCGAGGGCACCGATCAGGTGCTGAGCGGGAGCTCCTGGACGCTGGGGAACGGCCTGGAGAACCTGCAACTGGGCGGCGCCGGCGATTTTTCCGGTGCAGGCAATGCCCTCGCCAATACGATCCTCGGCAACGCCGGTCACAACCTGCTGGGCGGTGGCGCCGGCACGGACAGCCTGGTCGGCGGTGACGGCAACGACACGCTCGATGGCGGTGCGGATGTCGATACGCTGGTAGGTGGCGCCGGCAACGACATCTACATACTCACAGCTGGCGACACGGTCACGGAACTCCTCGACAGCGGCATCGACACGGTGAAATCGGCGCTCGGCTTCACTCTCGCCAACAACGTCGAGAACCTCGTGTTGACGGGCAGCAATGGCGTGCGCGGCACCGGCAACGCACTCGCCAACCTGATCGATGGCAACGGTGGTTCGAACGGCCTGAAGGGCGCGGCGGGCGCGGATACACTCCGCGGCGCCGTGGGTAACGACACCCTGGATGGCGGCCTGGGCATCGACAGGCTCGAGGGCGGCACTGGCAACGACCGCTACCTGGTGACAGCCGGTGATGTCGTGGTGGAGTTGGCGGGCGACGGGATCGACGAGGTAGTCAGCAACAATGGCTGGACACTCGCGGACAACGTCGAGAACCTGAGCCTCGCCGGCAGCCTGAACGCCGGAGGCACGGGCAATGCGCTGGCAAACAGCCTTGTCGGCAACGTCGGCAACAATATCCTGAGCGGCGCTGCAGGCACTGACAGCATTCAGGGCGCTGCAGGAAATGACACGCTTAACGGCGGTGCGGATATCGATACGCTGTCGGGTGGCGCCGGCGATGACGTCTACATCGTCACGACCGGAGATGTGGTGACGGAACTCACGGGCGAGGGCTTCGACGCGGTGCAGTCGGCGGTCGGCTTCACGCTGGCGGCCAACCTCGAGAAACTCACGCTCACGGGCGGACTCGGCGTCGCCGGGACGGGCAATGCCACAGACAACCTGATCAACGGGAACGATGC
>CAIYPF010000199.1 GCA_903928015.1 uncultured Gammaproteobacteria bacterium
CCGGTGCCTTTGGTCAGGCGACAGAATAACCGCCCCGGTCAATAGACGCAGGGGCGCTCAATGTAGGAGCGCGCCATGCGCGCGACTAGACCGTGCAGCCTCATCGGGCCCCCGCGTCGCGGGCATGGCCCGCTCCTACGGGAATCCCGGGCTCGAGCGATCGGTGTGGTAGGAGCGCGCCATGCGCGCGACCAAGCCGCTGATCTCTCTCGACGCCTTCGGCACGCAGGCCGTCTTCTACACGGCCACGCGCCGCTTGTGCGACCGCTGGGTTTCCCGGATGTGCGTGCGTTCCGGCGGGCGTTTCTCGCGTGGACGGGGGAGGGGCCGGATGCGTGGAGGCGGCGTCAGCCGGGGCAGGGCTGAATCAAGCCGCCCGGTTCCGCACGGCCCAGAGGTCGTAGTCCGCCTGCATCCGCACCCACATCTCCGCGCTGGTGCCCAGCTCGCGCTCGAGCACCAGCGCGAACTCCGGCGAGACGCCGCGCTTGCCGTTCACGATCTCGTTCACCTTGCGCGCGGCGCAACCGCAGCGGGCGGCGAGCGCCGACTGGCTGAGGCCGAGTTCCTTCATGTAGATCTCGGACAGGACTTTGCCGGGGTGGAGGGGTGCGGGGTTGCGGATCATGTGGACCTCAGTGGTAGTTCTCGATGCGTACGTCAGAAAAATCGCTGTCCTTCATCGGCTTCCCCGCCTATTACACTTACTGTAATAGCCCACCTGTAATCCTCAGGCAGGCCAAGACCGGGAGGGCGACTTCGCCGCGTCCCAGTGCCCCTCCAGAGCACTACCCCATCCAATCACCCCACCCCAAAAATTCCCGAAACCCCACCTTGCGAGCACTCACCACCAGCTCTTAAGGTTCTCTCAAGCGCCGATTTGAAGCTCAGCTTGCGGGCGCTATACAAGTACAGCTAAAGGGGTCAGTAAAACCCGCTTTGGCGTGCAAGCCGAGCGGGTTTTTTCGTTTATCGGAAGATGCATCACGAGTGGGCGACAGCCCCGCCAACCTGCCCGCCTGGGCAAGGTGGTGTTCCCTTCGGGGAGATGCGGCCGGATGGCAACCAAGCAGGCACTGCATGGCCCCGGTTTCTCGTGTTGCGTCGCCGCACACAGAGGAGCACAGCATGGCCACGCCCGAGTCCCGTTCCGCCCGACGGACCACATCCCCCGCAACCTCCGCCGCCCCCGATCTGCCGCTCGCGCCCGCGATCGAGGACCGCTTCGCCGCCATCGGCGCCTACGGTTTCGCCGGCGTGCAGACGGTGCTCCTCTCTGCACTGGTGACGGAGGATCCGCTGCTGCTTGTCGGGCGCTCCGGTACCGGCAAGACCTTTCTGCTGAACAGCATCAGCGAGGCGCTTGGCCTGGAGCATCGCCACTACAACGCGAGCCTTGTGGCCTTCGATGATCTGGTCGGATTTCCCTACCCCGACGACGCGCGCGAGCACGTGCGTTTCCTGCCTACGCCAGCCACGGTGTGGGGCGCCGAGTCGGTGCTGGTCGACGAGATCAGCCGCTGCAAACCCGAGCACCAGAACAGGCTGTTCTCTCTGGTACACGAGCGGCGCATACAGGGCATGGCGCTCGAGTCTCTGCGCTATCGCTGGGCGGCGATGAACCCGGTGGGCTCGGATCAGTCGGGCGGGGAGGAGTACACCGGCAGCGAGCCACTCGACCCCGCGCTTGCGGATCGCTTCTCGGTGATCGTGGAGGTGGGTGACTGGAATGCGCTCGACGACGTGCAGCAACGACTCGTCGCCAACCCCGCTGGAGAAGGGCAATTCGCGGCGGACGGCGGCCGTCTGCGCAGTGATATCGCTGCGTGGCGTACGGCATTTCTGGCGGAGTTGCAGCACTGCCCGTTGCTGGTGGTGGAGTACGCACGCACCGCGGTGACGGAGCTCAACCGCGCCGGCATCCGGATCTCGCCCCGTCGGGCGCGGCTTCTCTCGCGCACCCTGCTTGCGGCAACCGTCGTGCGGGGTGCCGTGGAGGAAAGCGATTTCCTCGTCGTGCTGCGCTGCAGCATTCCGCAGATCGCGTGGGGCGAGCGCGTGAAGCCCGAGCACGTGCTGGCCGCGCATCGCCTTGCGTGGAGCACGGCCAATGCCACCGGGCGCGATCGCTGGCTGCACCAGTTCCATGCCGAACATCGCCTGGCGCGGAAGATCGCGTTGCTGGCGGAGCACTGCCCGGACGCCGATGCGGGCACGCTCGCGGTGGAGCAGTTGCTGGGGCACGACAGCCCCGAGCGCGCCGCCGCATTTGCTTTCGCGGTGTATCCGGCGGCGCTCGCAGGTGCATTGCCGATTGGCGGGGAAGGTCTGGCAGATCTGGGTAAACGCGCGTTGCCCGTGCTGCATGTGGAGGGCGAGTTGCAGTGGCGCGAGTCGGCCAACCGCGGGCCTCTGCCGCATCCTGAGCTCGGCGGGCTCATGGCGATCGTCGAATCGCTGTCCAGCGACCCGCCTCGGGCCGCGCGTGCACAACAACTTTTTTACTGGGCCCTGCTGAATGGCGTGAAGGTGCGCGCGCCGGCCGACCTCGAGCAGGAACTGGAGGAGGCCGTGCGCTATCTCGCCGCGCGGGTGCCGGCATGATCACGGCCATGGAGCCTGCGTGGCAGGCAAATTCCGGCGGTCCCATGAGCCGCAGCCGCACGCAGCTGGTGCTGTCGTCCCTGTTGCAGGGAGACCGGACGAGCTTCAGTTGCTGCGCGCGCTTGGGCGTGGAGTTCGGGGAGCAGGATCCGCTGCGCGTCGTGCGCTCGGCATTGCGCGCAGCGCGGGTGCGCGATCCAGAAGCGCTCCGCTCGCGTTACGAGCTGCCCGCGGAGCCATGGATGTGCCGCGAAGTGCCCGCGCTCGTCGTGCCGCGCGTCGAGGATCTGTCACAGGACGAGCTTCTGGAGCGCTCGCTTCTGCTCGGGCTTGCCACGCCCTGGTTGCTCGACCCGCGCCGACCGGTGCTTTTTACCCGCGCCTCGCTCACGCGACGGCTCGAGGTCTACACGGCGCGGGGGTTCTACGCATGAGAACAACCGCCCACACCCTGCCCGCCGTGGTGCGGGAGCTGATCGACGAAAACCCCTTTGCCTGTCGTGCCGTGCTGCAAGTGGTGAGCCTCGGCTGGTCCACGGAAGTGCCCACCGCTGCGGTAAGTTGCGAGGCGCAACCCCGGCTCCTCGTGAACCGCGGTTTCGTGGAGAGCCATTGCCGCACCGAGACCGAGCTGAAGGCACTCCTGCTGCACGAATTCCTGCATGTGCTGCTGCGCCACACCGAGAGCCGGGGCCCGCTAAGCGACGAGCAGCACATCGCCTGGGACGCGGTGATCAACGCGCTCATCCACCGCAGCATGGGGCCCGAGTACAGCGCGCTGATGTCGCGGTATTACGCGGAGGAAACGGGCGTGCGCCGACTGCTCCGCCCGCCGCGAGAGCGGGAGTCGGGGCGGGGCAGATCTGCAGAGGAGAACCTGATCTCCTCCGCGTGGCAGGGCCTCTACGTCACGGGCAGGCTCGTGGCCGACGATATCGAAGGCATCGCCCGTGATCTGGCGCGCGCAGGCCGGGGATTCGGCGAGACACTGCTGCTCGGCGACCACGACGCCGCGCGCGGCGCAGGGGCAACGGAAAAACCCATCACCGGCGCCCTCCGGGAGGCTCTCGATCGCGCGCTGTCGACCATGAACGGCAGCGGAATCTGGCGAGAGCCGCGTACGGGCGTACTCGCAGCGGAACTCACCTCCCTTCGTGCTATGCAGCAGCACGAGAGCGATGTGCGCCTCTGGCGCGCAGAAACACTGGCTGTGTTGCGCCGCCATCTTTCGCCAGACCGGCGCGCGGCCAAGCAACTCGAGGCCGATGCCGAGTACCGCTTGCCGGTGCTGGGCGCCTCCGATCGCCGCGCCTTCGCGCGTGCCCTGTGGAGCCCGCTGATACCGGATTCCGCGTGGCCTCACGCCGCGCCCCTCGCACGCGCCAGCGCGCAGGTGTATCTGGACGTGAGCGGTTCCATGCATGCCGAAATGCCGCATATCGTGGCGCTGCTCGCGCGGCTCGGCGGCATGATCCGCAGGCCCTTCTGGGCCTTCAGCGACACGGTGGTGCCCGCCCGTATCGAAGACGGCCGGCTGGTGGCAGACACCACCGGCGGCACCAGCATGCGTTGCGTGCTGCAACACCTTGCGAAGACCCGGCCGCGCGCGGCCGTGGTAGTGACAGACGGCTGGATAGAGCCCCTCACCAGCACAGAAGTGAAGGCCGCCGCCGCGACCCGTCTGCACGCCATCGTCACGCGCGAAGGCTCGCCTTTCGCGCTGTCGAAGGCAGGCATTCCCTACACCCAACTGCGGAGGATCCCCGCGTGATACGCGTTGCCGAAATGGTGCTGCCCGGACACCCGGACAAGTTCTGCGATCAGGTGGCCGATGCGATCGTGCAGGCCTGCTACGCAGCAGACCCCGCGGCCTACTGCCAGGTCGAGATGAGTTGCTGGAGCAACCGCGTGTACCTCACGGGCGCGGTCGCAACGCAGGATCCGCTCGCGGAGCCTCTTGCAGAGATCGTGCGCCGTACGGCGCGCGAGATCGGCTATGTCGCGGGCAACGCTGTGGACGGGGACCGGTACATCGTGGAGAGCAGCGTGTGCGAGCTGCGCCGCAACCCGCGCGACTGGACCGGCCACGTGAACGACCAGTGCGTCTCCATCGGCTGGGCCGGTTACGACGCGCGCGTGGCATGGCTGCCACCCGAGCAGTTTCTTGCACACACGCTGGGCGAGGCGCTGGTACAGGCCTTCGCGCCAGGCCAAGCGCTGGAAGGGCAGGGCCCTGACGGCAAACTCATGGTGCGCCTGCGCGAGAACGGCCCGGACTGGGTGCTGGAGCACCTGCTGCTCACGCTGCAGCAGCGCGATGCGGACAGCGTGCTGGAGGTGAGCGCAGCCGTCACCGGCGTGCTGGCCCGCGCCTACGCCGCGCTGCAGGAGAAGGACCCGCGCTGGGTGGCGCAGTGGAAGGACGTGACATTGCTGCTCAGCCCCAACGGGGTGCTGGTGCACGGCGGCAGTGAAGGCGACAACGGACAGACCGGCCGCAAACTGGCGGTGGACTACTACGGCCCGCGCGTGCCGATTGGCGGCGGTGCGCTCAGCGGAAAAGACCTCTCGCACATCGACCGCGCCGCCGCCTATGCGCTGCGACAGGCCGCGGTGGAGGCCGTTGCGGGCGGCGCCTCACAGTGCCTGGTGATGGCGGCGTGGGCCCCCAATGTGGGCGCTCCGCTGGAGGTGGTCTGGCAACTCGAAGGCCGCGGTCCGCGCCGGCCGGAGGCGTGGTTCAGCCATGGAGCAATGGTGGAGCGGGCGACCGGAGCGCGGGTGGATCGTCATCTTGGGCGTGGCCGGCATTTCGTGGATTTGGGGTTGGGGTGGAATGGGGGGTAAGAAGCCAGAATCATCCGGTTTGCGGCTGGTGCGGCGACCAACCATGCAAGGTATCCTCGACAACGAACCAGTTGCCCCGAGGTACGACCATGGCCAGCGCGGCATTCGAGCAAATCAGGGCGAAGGCCTTTGAACTCAGTGAATCGGAGCGCGCAGAGCTGGCTCACGATCTTGTTGCCAGCTTGGACGGTGATGCCGAGGCCGGAGTGGAGCAGGCGTGGGAGGCGGAGATACTTCGCAGGCTCGGTAACGTTGAACGGGGAACGGCGCAAGTCCTGAGCCGTGGAGAGTTCAAGCGCCGGATTTCCCGAGCTCAGTAGTAGCACCCCGCCCCCGCGCCTCCGCCTCCAACCGCTCCGCCAACCACTCCCTGATCACCGACTTTCGGCTAACCCCCAGCCGAGCTGCCTCCCGGTCCAGTGAGGCGATCATCCATTCCGGCAGCGACACACTCACCCGCCGCGGCGCCTGCCCCGGGCGCCGAAGGGTCGAGAGGTCAAGGTCGCCCATGACATCGCAGGTGCCTGCATCGAGCTTCCGGTCAAAGGACTTTGCTTTCATTGGTCTGCGCTCCCCGTGACGTGCACCAGCCTACTAACACCCCGGATACCTCCCCGAAACCCTCTCATTCTCCGCCTCCTGCTCCGGCATCTCCCCGATATCCCAGTCCGCGAAGCCGTAGAGATCCTCAGCCACGGCCGTGATGACCTCCCGCAACTCCAAAGGCGCGAGCCACACCGCCGGAATGCGCTTTACGCCGTACAGGGCGCCCAGCAGGTTGCCGGTGATGGCGCCGGTGGAGTCGGAGTCTCCGTCGTGGTTCACGGCCAGCTCCACGCCGTGGCGGAAGTTGCGCGCCACCAGCGCGCAGTAAAC
>CAIYPF010000200.1 GCA_903928015.1 uncultured Gammaproteobacteria bacterium
CAGAGTTCCAGATCAATTCCACCTCTACCGACCAGCAGCGTGCGGCTGCCGTTGTTGCCCTGCCAGCCGGAGGGTTTGCCGTCTCCTGGACGTCGATGAGCGAGGACGGTAGCGGCGAGGGGGTGTATCTCGCGACCTATGACAGCATGGGCGTCGCGCTCTCCAACCCGACACAAGTCAATACATTCACGACGGGCGACCAATCGGCACCTTCCGTGGCAATGCTCGCGGGCGGTGGTTTTCTTGTTGTCTGGCAATCGCTCGGGCAGGACGGGAGCGGCCACGGCATCTACGCACAGCGATACGACGATTCGGGAAGCGCGCAGGGTCTGGAATTCCGCGTGAACACCAAGACCTCGCTCAGCCAGATGAGCCCCTCTGTGACGGGGCTTGCCGGAGGCGGAGCGGTGGTGGCTTGGGTGTCGCTGAATCAGGATGGCAGCCGCACCGGTGTGTATGCACAAGTGCTGGACGATCAGGGCGTTGCCGTGGGCTCCGAGTTCCGCATCAATGCTTATACGCTCTATGAGCAGCAGGCGCCCCACGTGGCCGCGCTTTCGAGCGGCGGCTTCATCGTGAGCTGGGAGTCCCGACTTCAGGATGGCAGCGGTTTCGGCGTCTATGCGCGTGCGTTCTCGTCGACGGGCGTGGCACAGGGTGGCGATGTGCTCGTGAACGGGACCACGCTGGGCCAGCAGACCGCCCCTGCGATTGCCGCACTGGCCGATGGTGGTTACGCGGTGAGCTGGCTCTCGCAGGGTGCCGATAGTTATCTGAATGGCATCTTCGGCAGCAGCTTCGATGCTTCCGGCAATGCGCGTGGACCCGTTCTGCTGCGTGGCACCATCAATGCCGACATCTTCGACCTGTCGGGTACTGGCAGCGTGCAGGCCCAGGGTCTGGCAGGAGACGACACCTACCGCGTGAACGAGGTCGGGGACCTTGTCATGGAGTCTCCCGATTCGGGCAACGATCTGGTCATTGCTTCTTTCTCCATGACGATTCCGGAGAACGTCGAGAAGCTGCAGCTGTCTGGCACCGCGAATCTGACCGCTACGGGTAATGACCTTTCGAATCTGATTACAGGCGCTGGCGGGAACGACACGCTCGACGGGGGTGCCGGCAATGACTCGCTGAAGGGCGGACTCGGCGATGACACCTACGTAGTGACGCTCGGTGACAGCATCACCGAATTTCTCTCCCAGGGCACAGACACTGTCTACAGCGACGTGAGCTGGACGCTCGCGACGAACGTGGAGAATCTGGTGTTGACTGGTCTGGCTGATGCCGTGGGCCGCGGCAATGCCGTGAACAACGACATCAGCGGCACGCCTGGCAACGACAGCCTGCTCGGCCTCGCGGGTAGCGATACCCTCGCGGGTGGTGGTGGAAACGACACGCTCGACGGTGGCGTTTCTGTCGATTCCCTGGTCGGTGGTGAAGGCGATGACGCGTACATCGTGACCTCCGGAGACATCATCGTCGAAGGCCTGGACGAGGGCGCGGATTCGGTAACGAGCAGCGTTGATTTCACGCTGGCATCGAACGTCGAGAACCTCGTGCTGACGGGTTATGCGGTCACCGGAGCCGGTAACGAGCTGGACAATGCCTTGACCGCTAATGCTGGTCCAGACGTGCTGATTGGTCTGGGCGGTGACGATGTGCTCCACGGCGACGTCGGCGCCGACACACTGAGCGGCGGCGCTGGCAATGACACGATCTACGGAGACGACACCACCTCCATCGACAGGGTGATTTTTGATGCCGCGCTGTCGGAGAGCACCAACGTTGATCTGCTGGTCGACATAAGTTCCAGCGATCGCATACTCCTCGATGACGACATTTTCACTGCATTCAACGCAGCCGCGTCCGGATCCCTGGCGGCTACCGAGTTTTACAAGGCCGCTGGAGCCGATGCCGCACGTACTGCGCAGCAACACATCATCTACGATACCGACACTGGCTTTCTGTACTACGACGCGGATGGTGTGGGCGGCGCGGCCGCTGTGTTGTTCGCGCAAATCGGCACCGACACCCACCCCGAGATGTTCTCGACTTCTTTCCTGATCATCGGTTGATGGTGCGGGATGGTGTCCCCAGCAGGAATCGAACCTGCATCTGGGTCTTAGGAGGACCCCGTTCTATCCATTGAACTATGGGGACGGCGGACGCGCGGCATTCTATGTCGCGGGCGGTGCAGGGGCAAAGGCATCGCGGCGATGCGTTGCGTGTTGTTCCCAGTCGTGTTCTGCTTCCGGCGCCCGAAGTCCAAGGTCCGAATTCCCATGCAGGACACACGTCCACTGCTGTTGCAGACTGATTTTCCGGTCATGGAGCGACTGGGTGTCGACACGCTCCAGGTCAACCTCGGTTATCGCTGCAACCAGACTTGTTCGCATTGCCATGTGAACGCGGGCCCCTCCCGGACCGAAAGCATGGATCGCGACACAGTCGATTTGTTGCTGGAGGTGATCGATGCTCATGGTATCGCTCACCTTGACTTAACCGGCGGCGCCCCTGAACTGAACCCCCATTTCCGTCATCTTGCGCGCGAGGCGCGACGCCGAGGTCTGGACGTTACGGATCGCTGCAATCTCAGCATCCTGCTGGAGCCAGGTCAGGAAGACCTGGCCGATTTCCTCGCCGCCGAGGGCATCGCAGTCACGGCTTCGCTGCCGTGCTACCTCGAGGACAACGTCGATGCCCAGCGCGGCAAGGGCGTGTATTCGCGCTCGATCGAAGGATTGCGAAGGCTGAATGCGCTGGGCTACGGGCAGGGCACGGGGCTCCGACTCGATCTCGTTTTCAATCCGCGCGGCCCGACGTTGCCCCCTGCGCAGCAGGCGCTCGAACAGGATTACAAGCGCGAACTGCGCGCGCGTTTCGATATCGGGTTCGACCGGCTGCTTACACTTTCGAACCTTCCCGTTGCCCGCTTCGGTGCGGTGCTGCTTGCACAGGGATCATTCCACGATTACATCTCGCTGCTGCGAGAGAACCATGATTCCCGCAACCTCGAGCAGGTGATGTGCCGGCGTCTGATCAGTGTCGACTGGCGCGGCTTCGTGTTCGACTGCGATTTCAACCAGATGCTGGATCTTCCGGTGCTTGCCAGCGACAGGCGCCTGCATCTGCGTGATCTGCTCCACGCGCTGCCGCTGGGCGCTCCCATCCGTCGTGGCGAGCACTGCTGGGCGTGCACGGCGGGGCAGGGCAGCAGCTGCTCGGGCGCGCTCGCTGCCTGAACATCGACCTCATGCTGCCACGCATCAGCATCGTCATACCGGCGCTCGATGAGGAGGCTGCCATTCCTTTGCTGCTTGCCGATCTGCACCCCTTGGGGCGAGATGCCGAGCTGATCGTCTGCGATGGCGGCAGTGTTGACCAGACCGTGGCAATTGCCGGAGAGGGTGGTGCTCGCGTGCTGCATGCGCCTCGTGGCCGCTCCTCGCAACTGCGCGCGGGGGCAGATGCCGCGACAGCGCCAGTGCTCCTGTTCCTGCACGCCGATTCCCGGGTGCCCGACGCTGCGCTGCGGCGCATCGCTTCCCTGGGGCCCGGGGATGGATGGGGCTTTTTCCGTCCTGTGCTTGTAGGTCAATCAGGGTGGCTGCCCTTGGTGTCGCGGTGCATGGGCTGGCGCTCACGGCTGAGCGGGATCGCTACCGGGGATCAAGGCTTGTTTGTCAGTCGCTCGTTTTATGATGCCGTGGGTGGTTTTCCCGAGCAGCCGCTTATGGAGGACATCGAGCTCTGTGCCCGTTTGCGGCGAATCGCGTGGCCTCGTGCGTTGCCTGAAGCATTGATCTCGTCCGGGCGCCGTTGGGACCGCGATGGCGCGTTGCGGACAATTTTCCTGATGTGGCGACTGCGCCTTCTCTACCGCCTCGGTGCTGATCCGCGCGCTTTGCACGAGGCCTACTATGACGCGTGAAGCGCGAGGCTGTTTTCTCCAGTTCGCCAAGGCGCCTGTACCGGGTGCCGTCAAGACCAGGCTTCAGCCGCTGTTGGGTGCAGATGCCGCAGCGGCAGTGGCTGCACGGATGATTGAGGCGGTATCAGACGCATTGGCTGCAGCAGCGCCACATGGATGGGAGTCGATCCTCTGCGCCGATGATCCGGAACACCTGCATCTGCGTGACCATTCCCAGCGCAAGAATCGACGGCTTTGGGCGCAGGGCGAAGGCGATCTAGGGCAAAGGATGGGGCGCGCCTGCGCCCGTGCACTCAGCAGCTTTCCCGCAGTGATATTGGTCGGCAGCGATTGCCTCGGGTACGACCGCGGCTACCTGCGTTCTGCGACGCTGATGCTTGAGCAAGGAGCCTCGGCAGTGCTGGGTCCCGCGGTCGATGGTGGCTATGTGCTGCTGGGCTTGCGGCAATCCCCCGAGGGACTTTTCGAGGGCATTCCATGGGGGGAGGCTTGCGTGGCGGAATTGCAGCGGACGCGCTTGCGTGCATTAGGGCTGCGATGGAAGGAGTTACCGCCACGTGCGGACGTGGACCGTCCGCAGGATCTCTGGATGCTCGGTCACCTGCATGCCTGATCAGGCTTGGGTGATGGCTCTTGCGTTCCCGTATTCGCGCGTGCGACCTGCCCGGTCATAGACGCCAGCAGGGTCTGCCACCTGTCCTCGCAAGATTGCGAGGATGCGCTGCGTCCCGTGACGCGCGCGGTTGACGATTTTTTCGTTGATGGCAGCCGCATCGGCAATTTCGCGCAACTGAGCCGCGAGCGACTTCCAGTCTTCCAGAAGAGCGGGATCCATGGCCGAGAGCAGGCGGTTCCAGTCTCCCAGCCCGCTTTGCGCCGTGAGATCCCTCCGCTCGCGTTCCTGGGCTTCGAGGGCTTTCAGGCAATCGAGTTTTTGCTGGACAGTTGCATTGATGGCATCGATATCCCGCGTTTCGAGAACGCGCTGCTCTTCTTCAAGCAACAGTTTGAGCAGGCGCAGGGATTCTTTGTCCCTGGAGATGATCGAGCGAGCGCGGTCTGGAAAGTCCCGGCGAATGGCCATGTCGCACCCTTTGAATTGCCGATGCAGCCACAGAGGCTGCGTCAGTGTGTCGCGCGAGAGACGCGGCTTACAGGTTGTCTGAATCGATCAGCTTGCGGGCGATGCGTTCGGGGTCGATCTGATACTCCCCACGCGCCAGGGCATCCTTGATGTTCCGCACCCGCGTGTCATCCACAGCAGGTTCTGCGGCGAGCTTGGCGGCTGCAGTCTTGATGACTTCTGACAAGCCGCTCAATGCTACCGTGTCATCCCGGGCAGGTTGGGTGCCGCTGGCAGAGCCTGACTCCACCTGGCGGTCGGCACGCACGCCCGAGGCCTGACCCTGACGGGAGGCGCTTGTCTCGCGCGTGTTGTAACCCTTGATGTCGGAAACCATGTTCTGCCCTGTATCCCTTGTGCTGATCTGCTTCTCGGGGTGGCCAATCAGGCTATCGGCAACCCATTCTAAAACTTTAGTGCTCCCTGATGGAAAGTCTCAGGGCGCTATGTCTGCGCGGCCCGGGCCGGTGACTATCACTTCCACTACCCGCTTCGACTGGGTGTTGCGTGCGGGGATGCGCTCCCCGCGCCTCCCGTCACGAAGTGCTTCTGCTGTGGCACCCACCGTGATGCCGCCTGCATGCGCGCTTATCTGGAGGCGCTCTCCCCGGCGAACGAGCAGAGGTGCAACCAGAGCGGAGGCCGTCAACATGCCGTTCGCTGGTACCTGACGCCGCAATTCCAGACCAATAGCCTCTTCGATGCCCAGCAGTCCGGATTGGCCTGCTGCCAAAACGTTTCTCTCCTCAAGGCGGACATCGTCAGGGCCGACTGTCTCACCGCGCCCGAGGGCCCTGTTTGCCACCACGGTGTCGCGGTAGACCCGGACCTCGACCGGCACATAGATCGACCATGGCGTGGGAGCCGCACAGCTCAGCCTCGCGTTGTAGCGGCCGGATCCGCGACTCAGGTCAACTTCCGTCCGTGGCGGGGTGTCGCAAGCGGCAAGGCGCAGTCGCGAGTCGATCGCACCGGCTTCTACCTCGGTCCGGTTGGCGCCGCGAGCAATGTCGGAATCCGGCAATTGCCGCTCTATCGTCTCTACTGCCAGTGCCCGCAGCGCATCGGCCCCGAAATAGCCCTGTGCCGTCGCATCCGTTGGCGCGAGGCTGCCGGTTGCGATTACGGCAACAAAGAGTCGGGCATAAAGATGCCCTGGCCTGAAGATCCCCGGAGTCGGTTTTATGGCGCTGAAGGTGTTCATGCGCAGACGCTAGCAATTCGCTTGCCATACGTACTTGGAGGCCTGCCTTCCACGTGGGGGCCCGGCAGTACGGGGTTGGCAGCGATGGCGGCAAACACCGGAAAGGGATTGCCGCAGGCAGGGGTTGGCAGTGGCCGAATGCAAGTTGAGTTCAATAAAAACAATGCGATAACAACATGTGGCACAACGGTTGCTTTTACCGGTTCGAGGGCGAAGTTCCACTACTCGCTCAAACGGGAGAACCGCAACCATGGCCATCAGTTTCGACTCTGCGCTGGGCGTCCACGAGAAGGCGCTGCTGATACGCGAGCAGCGTGCCGAGTTGCTTGCCAACAACCTGGCCAACGTCGATACGCCCAATTTCAAGGCGCGCGACCTCGACTTCAAGTCGCTCGTACGCGATGCGATCGCCTCGCGCGGTGCCGCCCACGGAGGCGCGGCGATGCAGCGCACGGAAGAGGGACATATCGGCCTCGACGGCCCGAACGCGCCGGGTGCCCTTCTTTACAGGGTGCCCATGCAGCCCTCGCTGGATGGCAACACCGTTGACGAGAACATGGAGATGTCGAACTTCTCGCGCAACGCGCTCGACTTCCAGGCCAGCCTGACTTTCCTCCAATCCAGCCTTCGCGGGCTGAAGACCGCACTTCGGGGTGAGTGATGTCCATCAACGCAATTTTCGACGTGGCCGGCAGCGCCATGAGCGCACAGAGCGTGCGCCTCAACACCGTCGCCAGCAATCTCGCGAACGCACAGTCGGCGAGCAGCAGCATCGGTCAGACCTACCGTGCCCGCCATCCCGTGTTCGCCCCTATCCGGGAGTCCGCGATGAATGGCGGGGAAGGGGTGGGTCCGGAAGACGAGGCCTCGGCCGGGGTGCAGGTGATGGGGGTGGTAGAGAGCGACGCGCCGCTGCAGCCGCGCTACGAACCGCATCACCCTCTGGCCGACGAGAAGGGCTACGTCTACTACCCGAACGTCAACGTCGTGGAAGAGATGGCCGACATGATCTCGGCCTCGCGTTCGTTCCAGATCAACGTGCAGATCGCCGAAGCCGCCAAGACGCTCTCGCAGCGCGTCCTGGCGCTCGGGCAGTAGCAAAGGCTCCGGGGAGGAGATTCACCATGCAGGAAATCAACGGATTCAAGGTGAGCGACAGCGTTTTCGATTCGCTGTCGTTCAAGAAGGAAGCGCCGAAGAAGAACGACTCGCTGGAGAAGGGCGACTTTCTCCAGCTGATGATGGCTCAGCTGAAGAATCAGGATCCGCTGAGCCCCGAGAAGGGCTCCGAATTCGTCGCCCAGCTTGCACAGTTCAGCACGGTGCAGGGCGTTCAGGACCTGAACACCAACTTCCAGTCCATGACCAGCAGCCTGAAATCGAGTCAGGCGCTTCAGGCGTCCGCGCTGGTCGGGCACACGGTGTTCGTGGACTCGCCCACGGCTCGCCTGAGCAATACGGGCGAGATTCTCGGCTCCGTCACCGTCGAGAAGCCGACGGCCGACACGCTGCTGAATATCTACGACTCCCGCGGCGTTTTGGTGCGTCAGGAGCTGATGGGTCCCCAGGATCCCGGCGAGATCCGCTTCGCGTGGGATGGCCGCACCGATGCAGGCGAATCCCTCCCGCCCGGGCTCTACCGATTCGAGGCCGTCGGGCGTGTGGACGGCGAGAACGTCGGCCTCAAGACCACGCTCGGCGCCAACGTGAACAGCGTGACCATCGGCGCGGGGGGCGAGTTGATGCTCAACGTCGATGGCGTCGGACCGAAGCAGGTGTCCGACATCAAGGAAATTCTCTGACCTCAAACCCAGCCACTTCAATCTGATCCAGTTCCCAACAGGAGACACATCATGTCCTTCCAGACCGGCTTGAGCGGCCTTCGTGCCGCGACCTCTGACCTCAACGTCACAGCGAACAACATCGCCAACGCGAGCACCACGGGTTTCAAGCAATCCCGCACCGAATTCAGCGATGTCTACACCGCCAGCCTCGCGGAGTCCGGCTCGCGCACCATCGGCTCCGGCGTCGGCCTTACCCGCGTCGCGCAGCAATTCACGCAGGGCACCATTTCCAATACCCGTCGGCCGCTCGATCTGGCGATCAACGGACGTGGTTTCTTTGTTCTCGATGATGGTGGCGCCAGAAGCTATACCCGTGCGGGCGTGTTCGGCATCGACAAGGAAGGCGTGATTCGAGGCAATTCCGGCGCAGCCCTCGTGGGCTATGCGGCCGATGCAGAAGGCAACATCGATGTGGGCAACGAGAAGACCCTGCGCATCGAGGCTTTCAACCTTCCGCCGCGCCGCACCTCCGACGTGAAACTGAGCTTCAACCTGGATGCCACCAAGTCGGCGCCGGACGGGGTGCAGTTCCCCACCTTCGATCCTGCCGATCAGCGTACGTTCAACCACGCGTCCTCGCTCACGGTTTATGACTCGGAGGGTCTGCCGCACGTCGCGACCCTCTATTACCGCAAGGACCAGCCCAATCCCGCGATCGAATCCGGCCTGAACAACGACTGGTTCGTCTGGGTCTCCATCGATGGCACGCTGGTCAACAAGAATCCTGCGAATGCCGGCAGCACGCCTTCTGCGGTTGCACCGCTTGACCCGAACGGTGACGACACGGCATTCCGGATTACCTTCAACACGGACGGTTCGCTGAACAACACACCGCCCGCGGGATTCACCACCGAACTGACGATCGATGATTGGGTGCCCGCGGCCCAGATCCAGAGCGGACTGGACTCCAACGCCGAACCTGACGGCCCCAACGGAGGATCTGCAACGCCGGTGTTCAACGGTGTGGTCGATTCTGCCTTCTCCGACTTCAAGATCGATATCACCGCATCGACGCAATTCGGTGACGACTTCAACCTGGCGTCTTTGCGCCAGGACGGCTACGGGCCTGGCCAATTGGTCGGCACCGAGGTGGCGGAAAACGGCACGATCTTCGCGCGCTACACCAATGGCCAGTCGCTCGTTCTGGGGCAGGTGCTGCTTGCCGACTTCCCGGATCAGCAGGGCCTTACCCCGCTCGGTGGCAGTGAGTGGAGCGAGTCCTTCACCTCTGGCCAGCCGATACCGGGTATCGCCGGTGCGGGCGCCTTCGGCGTCCTGAAGTCGGGCGCACTCGAGGATTCCAACGTGGATCTCTCCGAGGAGCTGGTCGACCTGATCGTGGCGCAGCGCAACTTCCAGGCGAACGCCAAGACCATCGAGACCAATACCGCGATCACGCAGACCGTGATCAACCTGCGCTCCTGATCCTGATGGTACGGCGGGCGGCCTGAGGGCCTCCCGCCGCAGCCCTCCAAACGGGGAACACTATGGACAAGGCGCTCTACACGAGCATGACCGGCGCGAAGAACAACACGCTCGCGCAGGCCGTGCACGCCAACAACCTCGCCAACGTGGGGACCGATGGTTTTCGTCGGGACTTCGTTGCCGCTCGCAGCATGGGCATCTGGTATGGCGATGGCCTGCCGACGCGTGCGCACTCGCTCGCGGAGAGTCCCGCCACGGACTTCGAGATCGGCCAGATGCGCGAGACCGGTCGCGATCTGGATGTCGCGGTACGGGGCAGGGGATGGATCGCGGTGGTCGCACCCGATGGTCGCGAGGCATACACGCGCGCCGGAAGCCTGCAGATCACTGCGCTCGGCCAGTTGCAGACCGGCAACGGTTTGCCGGTGGTCGGCAATGGTGGCCCGATCGCCGTGCCCAACTCGCAGAAGGTCGAGATCGGTGGCGATGGCACGATCACCGCACGCCCGCTGGGTCAGGGGGCCGAGGCTCTGGTGCAGGTGGACCGTATCCGCCTCGTGGACCCGCCCGAGGATCAACTGGAGAAAGGCCCCGACGGCCTGATGTACCTGAAAGATGGCAGTCGGGCGCCTGTGGCACCCAATGTCGAGGTCGCATCCGGTTTCATCGAAAGCAGCAACGTCAACGCCGTGGAGGCGCTCACCGAGTTGCTGTCGCTGTCGCGCCAGTACGAGACGCAGGTGCGTCTCATGAAGAACGTCGATGACAACAGCCAGGCTGCGGCACGGCTGTTGCAAGTTTCGTGATGCGCGTCAGCGCAACATCAGGGAGTAGCCGGACATGATGAATGCACTGTGGGTGAGCAAGACGGGTCTCAGCGCCCAGGACACCCAACTCGCCACGATCTCGAACAACCTCGCCAACGTGGCGACGGTGGGGTTCAAACGCGACCGCGTCAATTTCGAGGATCTGCTCTACCAGATCCGCCGTCAGCCAGGCGCGCAATCCTCCGAGAACAATCAGCTGCCTTCCGGCCTGCAGATCGGTACCGGTGTGCGCGTGGTCTCGACGCAGAAGGAGTTCACCGAGGGCAGCCTGCAGGTGACCGACAACTCGCTGGACGTGGCGATTAACGGCCGGGGCTTCTTCGAAGTGCTGCAGCCCGACGGCACCACTGCCTACACGCGCAACGGCCAGTTCCACCTCAGCCGCGACGGTGAGGTTGTGAACGGGGACGGCCTCGTGATCCAGCCAGCGATCACCGTGCCTGCGGGAACGCGCTCGCTCACCATCGGCAAGGACGGCACCGTGAGCGTGGTGCTTCCGGGCAGCGCCGCAGCGCAGCAGATCGGTCAGATCACGACCACCGACTTCATCAATCCCGCAGGTCTCGAGGCCATTGGCGGAAACCTTTTCCTTGAGACGACCGCATCGGGCAGTCCTACCAACGGCACGCCTGGCCTGGATGGTCTCGGCACTCTGGTGCAGGGCTCGCTCGAGAACTCCAACGTCGAGGTCGTCGAGGAGCTGGTGAACATGATCACCACCCAGCGCGCCTACGAGATGAACGCCAAGGTGATCTCGACCAGCGACCAGATGCTCGGCTACATCACGCAGAATCTGTGAACGGAGCCCCACTGATGAGATTTTTCGCTCGCTTCCTGTGCCGCATCGTCCTTCCAGCCTGCATTTTCCTGCTCGCCGGTTGCGCGAGGCTGCCCATCGAGGAATCGCCGGGAGATCCGGAGTTCGCGCCGCTCTCGGCTACCACGCCCATCCCCGATTTCCGCAGTCAGGGCAGCATCCAGTACGCGCGTTTCGGTACATCGCTCTTCTCCGATCGCCGTGCTGCGCAAGTCGGCGACATCATCACCGTGCGTCTCTCTGAACGTACGCAGGCGAGCAAGGACGCGGGCACCTCGGTCAAGAAGGACCAGGATATCCAGATGAACGAGGCCACGGTGCTCGGCGATAGCGTCGGGCTCGGTGATCACAGCCTTGGCACCGACATCACTCAGAACCGCGATTTCCAGGGGCAGTCCGAAAGCTCGCAGAGCAACAGCCTGACGGGTTCGATCGCGGTGAACGTGATCGAGGTGCTGCCGAACGGCCTCCTGCGCGTGCGCGGTGAGAAGTGGCTCCAGTTGAACCGCGGCAGCGAGTTCATCCGCCTCACAGGAATGCTGCGTCAGGAAGACATCACACCCGACAACTCCGTCGCCTCGACCAAGCTCGCGGATGTCCGCATCAGCTACAGCGGCACGGGTGAGCTTGCTGCAGCCAACAACATGGGCTGGCTGGGCAAGTTCTTCAACAGCGGATGGTGGCCACTGTGAGGCTCTCGAAACTGCTTTCCGGTGTCTCGGTTGCGCTGCTTTCCGTCCTCACGGTCTGCGCGCCTGTGCGCGCCGAGCGTCTGAAGGATCTCACCACGCTCGCGGGCGTGCGCAGCAATCATCTGATCGGCTACGGCCTCGTCGTGGGTCTCGATGGCACCGGCGATCAGACCACCCAGGCACCCTTCACCTCGCAGTCTTTCCTGAGCATGCTCCGGCAGTTCGGCATTGCACTTCCCGAGGGCGTACGGCTCCAGCTGAAGAACGTCGCTGCGGTTTCCGTACACGGTTCGCTGCCGCCGTTCTCCAAGCCCGGACAGACGGTCGACATCACGGTTTCCTCTCTCGCCAACGCAAAAAGTCTTCGCGGCGGAACACTCCTGCTCACTCCTCTCAAGGGCGTCGACGGCCAGGTATATGCCATGGCGCAGGGCGACCTCGTGGTTGGCGGTTTCGGTGCCGAAGGTGGCGACGGATCGAAGATCACGGTGAACGTCCCGAGCGTTGGTCGCATTGCCGGTGGTGCCATCATCGAGCGGGGTGTGGAGACCTCCTTCACCCAGGATCCCAATCTCGTCTTCAATCTCCTGAGGCCCGACTTCACCACTGCGATGCGTATCGCGCAGCGCGTGAACGAAATGCTCGGTGGCGACATGGCTTCGGCCATGGATGCGGGTTCGGTGCACGTGCGTGCGCCGGAAAACATCGATCAGCGGGTGTCCTTCATGTCGATGCTCGAAAACATCGAGGTCGAGCCCGGCGAGGCGCCCGCGAGAGTGGTCATAAACTCCCGCACCGGCACCATCGTGGTCGGCAATCACGTGACCGTCGAGCCGGTGGCCGTGACCCACGGCAGTCTCACGGTTGTAGTGACCGAAAACGCGCAGGTGAGTCAGCCCGGGCCCTTGGGCGGTCAGGGTCAGACCGTGGTCACGCCGCAGTCGCAGATCGACGTCAAGCAGGGCAACAACCGCATGTGGCAGTTCGATGCGATCAATACGCTCGACGACCTCGTGCAGGCGGTGAATCAGGTAGGCGCAGCCCCCGGTGACCTGATGGCGATTCTCGAGGCCCTCAAGCAATCCGGTGCGCTGCGCGCCGATCTCATCGTGATCTGAGAGCAGGCCGTGGATTACGCCTTCAACGATCTCGGTGGACTGCAGTCCATCAGCCGCCTCGCGAAGAAAGATCGTGGCGAGGCGATATCGCAGGTCGCCCACCAGTTCGAGTCCTTCTTCGTTGCGCAGATGATCAAGGGCATGCGTGCGGCCAACGATGTGCTCGCCGCCGATGATCCTTTCCAGACGCAGGAAATGCAGTTCCGTCAGCAGATGCTTGATGAGCAGCTCGGACTCTCGCTCTCGCAGGGGCGAGGGCTTGGTCTGGCCGAGGTATTCGAGCGCGGTCTGCGCAGCCAGTTCGGCATTCCCGAGGATGGCCCCAAGAATCCCGGCCCCGTCGGGGAACTCGACGCCAGGCGCGTGGATCGGGCGCCGGCGGTGTCACCCCTTGCCGCGCCTTCCCGCGCGCCGCTCACGCCGCAGATGCCGATGCAGACTCCCGCGCCGGTGGCGAGTGAGCCTTTGTCGGCGCCGGAGCCGGAGGCTGAATTCCCGGCGATGGTGCGTGGCGCCTTGTCGGTTATCGAGCCTGCAGTGCAGCGTGCGCGCGAGGCCATGGATGCAGTGAAGGCACGCTTCTCCGGCAAGCAGGACTTCGTCGAAGCGCTGGCTCCCCTTGCACGCAAAGCCGCTGAAAAACTCGGTGTCGATCACCGCGTGCTGCTTGCGCAGGCGGCACTGGAGACAGGTTGGGGGCAATCGATTCTCGGTGACTCGGCGGGGCGCAGTTCCTTCAACCTGTTCAATATCAAAGCAGGAAGTTTCTGGTCCGGTAACAGCGTGGGCGTGAACACCCTCGAGTTCCGTGACGGCATCCCGAGACCGGAGCGCTCGCGATTCCGTGCGTACGGTTCCTTTCAGGACAGCTTCAACGACTACGCCGACATGCTTCGCGGCAACGGCCGTTACGGTGATGCACTTGCCAAGGCCGGCGACGCCGCGGGCTTCGTGCACGGCCTCGCCCGTGCGGGCTACGCCACCGATCCCGATTATGCCGGCAAGATCCTGCGTCTCATGCGCGATCCCGCCATCGCAGGTGCGCCATGAGTGATCTGATGCGGATTGCTCTCTCCGGCCTGGTTGCGAACCAGGCCGCGATGAACACCACCGGCCACAACATCGCCGGTGCGGGAGTGGAAGGTTTCAGCCGTCAGCGCGTGGAGCTGGGAGCGCAGGCGCCGCAGTACTTTCCCGGCGGTTATGTCGGGCGCGGCGTCGACATCGTGGATATCCAGCGCACCGTCGATGACTTCATCACACGGCAGTTGCGCACCGATACCTGGGTCTACAACTCCGCACAGAGCTTCCGCTTCTATTCGGAGCAGATCGATAGCGTGCTGAGCGACCCCGCGGTGGGACTGTCAGGGCGTCTGGATACCTTTTTTTCCGCGTTCCAGACCGCATCCGGAGATCCGACCTGGATTCCCAGCCGGCAGGTCGTCATCGGCGAGGCAAAGTCACTCAGCCAGAGCTTCAACAATCTTTACGACCGCCTTGGCCAGCTCAACTCTGCCGTCAACACACAACTCGACAGCCTTGCCAATGAGGTGGATTCGCTGGCGAAAAACATCGCCGGACTCAACCTCAAGATACAGGCGGCGATAGGGGCGGGAGGAGGAAGCTCCCCGAACGATTTCCTCGATCAGCGTGACCAGAGTTTGCTGAAACTCTCGGAAATCGTCGACATCACCACCGTGAACGATGGCAACTCCGTCAACGTCCTGCTGGGCAAGGGGCAGGCGCTCGTTGTGGGCGGTGTGGCCAACGAGGTGAGTACTGTCGCCGGAAAATTTGATCCCTCGCGACGCGATCTCGCGGTGTCTGTGAACGGACAGGCGCGGATCGTCTCGGGCGAGGCCTCTGGTGGGAAGGCGGGCGGTCTCCTGCAGTTCCGCACACGTGTGCTCGATCAGGCATTCAACCAGATCGGACGCGTGGCGATTGGCGTGAGCGGGCAGATCAATGATCAGCACGCGCTCGGCGTTGACCTCGACGGAGACTTGGGCGGGCTGTTCTTCAGCGATCTGAACGCCGGCTTGGCACCGAGTCTCCGCGCACGGCCCGCCGGGGACAACGATCCCGCATCGACCGGCGTGATCACCGTGAACATCGACGATGTGTCCGCGCTCTCGACGAGTTCCTACCAGCTTGACGTACTCTCCGGAGGGGCCTGGCGGCTTTACCGGAATCTTGATGAGAGCGTTGTGGCCAGCGGTAGCGCGCTCTCTGACCCTCTG
The DNA here is from genome assembly GCA_903928015.1 of uncultured Gammaproteobacteria bacterium. Lineage (GTDB taxonomy): Bacteria > Pseudomonadota > Gammaproteobacteria > Pseudomonadales > UBA5518 > UBA5518. The sequence continues at coordinate 15,225 of CAIYPF010000200.1, forward strand.
GTGAGCGTTGACGGCTTCACTCTCGATCTCAACCTGCCCACCGGGAATTTCCTGCCCGGCGACAGCTACCTCATCGAGCCCACGCGCGCCGGGGCTCGCGACATTGCCAGCAGCATCACGCGGCCCGAGGACATTGCACTCGCGCAACCGGTGACTGCGATTCCGGCGAATGGCAATCTGGGGAAGGGGAAAGTCGCGCTGGGCAACGTCTTCGATACGTCATTGCCGCTCTTCACCACTACGCCACGGCAACTTGCGCCACCCTTGATGGTGCGGTTCTCCGATGCGAACACCTACGACGTCCTCGACAACAGTGATCCGGCCAATCCGGTGGATCTTGTTCCGCCGCTTGGGGGGCTTTCTTTCACGCCCGGCGTGACGAACACCCTGTTCAGTACCGATCCTGCGGCCGCGGATTACTTCGGTTTCCAACTCAGCATCAGTGGCAACCCGGAGGCGGGCGATGCCTTCACCATCGGTTACAACCTCGCCGGCAAGTCCGACAACCGCAACGCCGTGGCTCTCGGAAAACTCCAGATTGCCGATATCCTTGCCAACGGCAGCGCGACATTCCAGTCGGCCTACGGGCAATTGGTGGGTTTCGTCGGAACCGAAACCCGTCAGGCGCGGGTCGACAGCGATGCCGGGAAAGTGCTGGTCACGCAGACCAAAGCCGCACGCGACGAAATGTCAGGCGTGAACCTCGACGAGGAGGCGACCAATCTCGTGCGCTACCAGCAAGCCTACAACGCCACCGCGCAGGTGATTGCGGTAGCCCGCTCCCTGATCGATACCTTGCTGAAAGCCACATCGTGAGCGTGACGCCATGAGAATCGCCAGCTCGCAACTCTACGATTCGGGCCTGAAGGGCATACAGGACCTGCAGTCCAGCGTCGCCCGCACCCAGGCGGAAATCACGGCCGGCAAGCGCCAGCTCACGCCGGCCGACGATCCTGCTGCCGCCACGCTGATCGAACGTATCCAGCAGGAAGGCGCGCGCAGCGACCAGTATCTCCGCAACATCGATGTCGCCGAGCGTGACCTGCGGCAGCAGGAGGCGCAGATGAGCGCGGTGGAAGACTCGATGTTCCGTCTTCGTGAACTGTTCGTGGCAGCGGGAAACGCGGCGTATGGTTCCGCCGAGCGCAAAAGCATTGCCTTGGAACTGGATGCCAAGGCCGCCGAACTCCAGGGCCTCTTCAATGCGCAGGGCGCCAACGGGGAGTTCATATTCGGCGGCTATCAGGGCAGTTCTGCACCCTTTGCCACTCGTCCCGGCGGTGCAGTCGAGTATCGCGGTGACACCGGGCAGCGCTACCTGCAGATCTCCACCGGTGTGGATATCGCGGTGCGCGACAACGGTCAGGCGCTTTTCGATGGCATGCCTGCCGCGAACCAGACATTCATCACCCGCCTTGGCTCGTCGAATACCGGCACCGGCAACATCGATACGGGTCGCATCGTCGATCAGGCGGCTTACGATGCGGTGTATCCGGATGACATCGTTCTCAGTTTCGATGCCCCGCTGGGCCCGGACTCCGTCAGCGCCTACCGTCGTGATCGCAGCACGGGTCTTCTTACTCTCGTGTCGACACAAGCCTTTGCTGCCGGCAGCCCCATCCGCGTGGCGGGTGCCGAAGTGCGCGTCATCGGGGAGCCTGCACTGGGTGACGAGTTCGTTCTCCAGGCGAGCAACCAGCAACCGTTGATCACCACCATCCAGCGCATGTCGGCGGCCCTGAACGCGACGGATGACTCCACCCAGGGCAAGACCGAGCGTGCCGCCGCGATCGCCGAGGGACTCGCCAACCTGACCGAAGCAGAGTCGCATGTCTTTTCCGGAAGGGCAGATCTGGGATCGCGCCTGAATCTGGTAGACGCTGCGCGCGGTGAGCAGCAACAGAACAAACTCATCAACGAGGAATTGCTGTCGAAGATCCAGGACCTCGACTACAACGAGGCCATCAGCAGGTTGAGCTTCCAGACTTTTGTGCTCGAGGCGGCGCAGAAGAGTCTGGCGAAGATCTCTGGCATCTCGCTCTTCGATTACCTCTGATCCGGGTTTGCCCGATCAGCTTTCCTGAGCGCCATAGGCCGTTATCGCGCGGCGCTGATGCACTCCGGCCGCCGATTGCACTGCCGCATCCGCAAGCGCTTCGCTTCCCAGTGCTAAAAGGTTTGCGTTGCGCCTGACGAGTGCCTGCAGGGTTTCTTCCCGGAGCGCGGTGTCCTCGATACCTTCGAGGGACTCGCAGAGGCTGCGAAGCAGCACGCTGCGGGTCTCTGCAAACGCCCCGACATCGCCCCCCGCGGAATCCTGGATCCCCTCCATGATCGCAACGTCCAGCGATGCGAGGCGGTCCCAAAACGGCAGCAGTTTCTGCGGCAAACGCTCGCGAAGATCCTGGTCCACGCCTTAGCCCTGCTTGCCGGTGATGATCTGGGAGGTGTTCTTCAGCTGTGCCAGCAAGTAATCGCCGTCGCTCTTCATCTTTGCCACCAGTGAGTCCAGCGATGCGAAGCGCGTGCGGTAGGAGGCCTCGAGTTTGTCGAGTCGGGCAATCACGGTTTCCCGTTCGGTGGTGATGGATTTCAGCTGCTTGTCGAATCCCTGCGTGCGGGCCTCGATAGTGCCTCCGGCGTCGAGGATGCTGTCCAGCGCCTTGTCGAATCGCGCGCCCACGCCGGATGTGCCGGTGAGCAGCGACGTGACCCCCGGCAGCTGCGTCTTGAGTGCCGTGTCGAGCTTGGCCGAGTCGAGCTTCAATGAACCGTCGGTCTGGAAAGACACCCCCATCTCCGACAACGAGCCGGGGCTTCCGGATCCCAGACCTGCTGTGCTGGCGATTCCCCGGAGTTGCGAGGAAATCGCGCGGACGGTCGGGTCGCCAGTGAGTGCCGAGGCCTTGTTGGTTGTCTTGTTGTACGCAGTCAGGTTTCGGATCGTCGTCGTCAAATCATTGAACGCGGTGACGAAGGACTGGATCCGGCCGCTTGCGGCGGTGGTGTCCTGCGTGATGGTCAGCGTCTCGACGACCGGATTCAGCGGGTCAGCCGGAGGCTCGAGCACGGTGAGCGTTACGCCTTCCGCCACGTCGGAGAAAGTATTGGTACTGCTGATTGCCGTGAATCCGTCCACGGCTATTCGTGCGTTCTTTGCCGCCTGTGTCTGACTCAGTTGACTGTTCACCGGGTCGCTGGAGGAGTAGTAAAAGCGCGACAAGCCGGCGTTGTCGGTGTTGTTCAGGTCGGCGTCGGTCACCGATGTGCTTATCGCGTTGGCGCTGCCGGTTTCCTTCGCCGTCAGCACCAGGCGCGTCACCGTGCCTGCAGAGACGTTGAGCGGATCCTTGGCCACGACCAACAGCGACGCGGTCACACCCGTGTTGCTGGCGCTGTTGTTGATCGAGTCGCGCAGGCCCTGGAGCGTGGTGGTGGCATCGGTCGTGACCGAGAAAGAGTTGCTGCCCACCGAGACAGACAAGGTGCCCGCACCGACCAGTGCTGTGCCAGAACTGAAATCCGCTGTACTGGCGAGTTTCTGCGCTACTGCCTTGTCCAGAACCTGGATGCTGTATTTGCCGATGGTGGCTGCGCTGGTGGCGGAGGCGCTGAACAGCTTGCTGCCACCGGTGTTGATGCCGCGCTTGCCGATGGCGGCAGTGTCGTTCAGGTCATTCGCGGCTGTGCGGAGTTTGTCCAGGCTGGCCTTCAGCGTGCCGAAGGAGGAGATATTCGCCTGTACCTTCGCTTCTTTCGTGGCAAGGTTGTCCAGCCGGGGCTTGCCCTCGGACGTGATGAGCTTTGTTACCAGGCTCTCGAGATCAAGTCCCGATCCGACTCCGAGCGTTCCAATGGCCATCCGCTACCTCCGCGATCCGCTATACGCACCGCTTCCCAAAAGCACGACTCATGCCAGAATCCAGCTCTGCATGATCCTGCACACTCAGGCTTTTTCTGTGAGCAAAAAGCCCGCATTGGCCGTGGACGCGTCCAGTTGCTCCAGTGCCTTGGCGAGGCGGAGCATCGTCTCGGCAGGAATTTGCCGGACCAGCTCGTCTGTTTCCGTGTCGATCACAGATACAACCACGCCGTCGATGTCGTCGCTCACCTGGAAAGACAGAGATCGGGATTCCGGCTGGATGCGCTGCCCAACCTGATCCAGCAGCGCCTGGAGTTGTTGGCGCGTGTCCTGTTGCGTCTGCTTGGCGGCGGCCCGCGCACCCGTTTCCACCTGTGCTGGAGCAGGGGCGGGAGAGGACGCTGGCGATGGCCCCGTGTCGGCTGGCGCGGGCGGACGGTTTGCCGCTGCGGTATTCAGCTCTACGCGGGCGGGTGTCGAATAATTCGTTCGTACTGAGTCCATGTTCTAGCCCCCAACTGGTGGCCTGCACAGACGGCAGAAAGGGGGCAAGACATCGTCTTGCCCCCTGACCGCCGCCTTCGGCTTGCGGATCATGCCATCACTTCAGCAGCGCCAACGTCTGCTGCGGCAGCGAGTTGGCCTGTGCCAGTACCGAGATACCGGCCTGTTGCAGGATCGAGGTCCGGGTCAGGTTCGCGGTTTCTGCCGCGAAGTCTGCGTCCTGGATCCGGCTGCGGGCGGCGGTCACGTTTTCTGCCACGTTGGACAGGTTGCGGATCGTGCCAGCCAGGCGGTTCTGCACGGCACCGAGGTTGCCGCGATCATTGTTGATGAAGTCCAGTGCACCGTCGATCGTGGTGATCGCGGACTGGGCGCCGGTCTGCGAGCCGATGTTGATCGATGCCACGCTGGAGAGTGCGCTCGAGTTGGCGGTCGTGGCCGTGAAGAGGCCGGTTGCCACGCTCGCCGTCACCGCAAAGCCTTTGAAGCTGTTGAAGGAGATGGATGCGCCAACGGTGCTGGAGTCGGTGCCCACTGCGGCACCCAGGGTTACTGCCGCGCCTGAGGAACCGGTGAGGTTCACCGTGGCAGCGCCCGTGGCCAGCACGTTCTCGAGGTAGATGTCGCGTCCTTCTTCGTTCACCAGAGAGATGGTCGCGCCGTTGGAGGTCGCGGTGACACCACTCGCAGCAGAGGAGGAGTTGATCGCGTCAGCGACGTCTTTCAGGTTCGAGGTGTCTGTCACCTGGACGCTGATGGCCGAGTTGTAGTTGGTGCCCGTACCCGTGTTGCCGGAGCGCGTGCCGACGGTGAACGCGAAGGTTCCCGCTGCGCTGAAGCTGCCCAGAGTGGCAGTCGTCCGAGCGGTTGCCGACACACCGGTGGTGGCCGTTACGGCGTTGATCTGGGTTTCGATCTGGTCACCCGTGGCGCCTGCAGCAACAGCCACCGTGCTGCTGCCAAGGCTGCCGGCTACCGTCACGTTCTGCGCCGCAACGGTGTTGGCCGGGCGGGTCGCAGCAGCTGCTACGGCTGCAGTCGCGGTACCGTTGGTGGTCACGGCGTTGTTGCCGATGTTGGTGGCGCGGGCGTTCGAGAGGCTGACCGAGATCGTCTCGTTGGCGTTGGCGCCGACCTGGAAGTTCTCCGTGCCGAAGGTGCCGTCAAGGAGCTTGCGGCCGCCGAACGAGGTGGTCTCGGCGATACGGTTGATTTCAGACTGGAGCTGCGAGACCTCGGCCTGGAGCGCGGTACGCTCGGTGCCGGACTGGCTGCCGTTGGCCGACTGGATCGCCAGTTCACGGATACGCTGGAGGATGTCGCCGGTCTCGGAGAGTGCGCCTTCAGCGGTCTGCGCAAGCGAGATGCCGTCGTTTGCGTTCCGGATGCCCTGGTTCAGGCCGCGGATCTGCGAGGTGAACTTGTTCGAGATCGAGAGGCCGGCCGCGTCGTCCTTCGCACTGTTGATGCGGAGGCCGGACGAGAGGCGCTGCAGGGAGGTTTCGAGGGACTGGCCGCTGCGATCGAGGTTACGCTGGGCGGTCAGCGAAGAAATGTTCGTGTTAATGACTTGGGCCATTGTCCATCTCCTTGAGTGGGACGCCTGCGGGCTGGATTACCCGGGGCTGCGCTGGCTACTCGGTTTCAGGTTCATGTCGATGTTCGACACTTGCAAGGGTTATCGACGCCCGGTTTCCAAACTTTAGGATTTTCTTTGCAAGCCGTTTTCGGGCATCA
>CAIYPF010000201.1 GCA_903928015.1 uncultured Gammaproteobacteria bacterium
CCGCTGCGCGAAGCGCGGGGGCTGAGCGCTGCGCGAAGCGAGCTACGAAATGGCAGAAGCCCGCGCATGCTCCGCACGCCCCATGGCACCGCGCATAAGCGCGGTATCGCGCACGCTCTGGCGATAGAGATAACCGAGGATCTCCTCGTCCCGCCCCGGATCGGCCTCGCGGACCAGCGCGTCCACGGCACGGATGCCCTCGCGCAGATTGCGCGGGTGCTTGCCGAGAAGACGCCCCATGTCCTCGAGCTCGAGCTGCTCGATCTCGGCGCCGATGGACGCGTGGTTGTGCAGGTGCGTGAGCAGACGCAAGGACATCTGCATGCGGTGCTGCAGGAAAGGATCGACGATGGCGGGCAACTGCTCCCCGGCAAGATTGCTGCGCATCGCCCCGAAGAGCAGATCGACCTGCGGGCGATCAGGCACCGGCAGACGCGGAGCTTCCAGCGTGATGCCCATGGCCTCGGCGATGGCCTCGGCAGTGGCCTTGCGCGACCAGACCTCCTGCGCGATCCACTCCGCGTGCTCGTCGGCCGGATTCAGCTTCTGCACCACCGGCCCCAGCGCAAGCGCGGTCGTGAACATGCCGATCACGCTGTAATAGCGGATCTTGTGCAGATCGAGCGCCACCCCGCTTGCTTCGCTGTAGTAACGGAACCAGTCGGGCAGATTGCCGGTGGGATACCACACGTCACGGGTACGGATATGCGCGAGTTCGCGCATCGGATCGCCGAGATTGGCGAGCTCGAAATCCACCACACCCTGTACACGCTCATCCCGGAACAGGAACTGACCGGGGCCGGTATCGCCCTGCACCAGCACCAGGCGCTCGGGCATGGCGGGCAGGTTGCGGCGCAACCACCCGCAGGCGAAAGTCACCAGCGGCACGGGCTCGACGATCAGCGGAAAATGCCCGCGCTCCCACACCGCAAGATCGCTGCACACGAGCTCCGTGGCATCGCGCGGCGCATCGAGGCCGATCTCCCTGAACTTCTGCGCCGGTATCGCGTGCCAGCGCGCCATGACCCGCGCGAAATCCTTCGCCACGGCGTCGCGTTCGGCCGCAGAGGCAATGGTGGTGAAATCGTTCACGCCGGGAATGAACTCGAGGATCGCAGCATTGGGGTCGTCGCTGGTGGCGATGACCTCGGGCACCGGAATGCCCTCCTCGCGCAGCAGACGCAGCACCCGTGTTTCGCGTTGCAGACCGTATTCGCGGGTGAACCCGAAATCCCCTCCGCGATCACCGCGGATGTAGAACTTGCGGCGCTCTCCGCCCGCATCCAGATCGACGAACCAGCCGGGCCGCCCGCCAGACTCCCTGCCGCCCTGCCGCTGCGAGGCGACGATGCGCGCGCCGAGTGTGCGCTCGGCCCAGGGAAAGACATCGGACTCTGTGAGCAGCTTGGACATGCGGCGCTCCCGGGAAGGCGCGCGGAGCTGCGCGCTGCCCGGACTCTAAGCGCGGCGACAAGCGGTTTTCAATGCTCCGTACGGATGAAGCGCAGGGCGGGTCAGCGCACGGGCAGATAGAACTGCCGTGCCTCGAAGACAAGTTCCGCACCGTCTTCGGACTGCCGTGTCACACCGCGCACCAGCAGCACGCCTCCGCCACCGACGGTATTGATGGCCTTCTGCTCGAGCTCCGGCGCCGCAGCCGCAGGCGAGAGATCAAGGCCCGTGACGAGACGCTGCCGCGGGGAATTGAGCGTGTACTCGGTGAAGGAGGGACAGGGCGCCCTGATGCAGACGATGCCGCTGCTCTCGATGCCTGCGTAATGGACCTTGCGCGATTCGCCGGCGAGCGGCGCGCCCGGACCGGCCGCGCGCCAGGCAGCGACCACGCTGAAATAACCGAGGTTCAGGTTCACGCCGCCCGCACCGGAATACGCGCGGGGGCGCAGGCTGCCGCGCACCAGCAGGGCGGCGTTGGTGTCGAAGAGAGTCTGGGGCGCTCGCTCGAGTTCGGCGACATAGCACTCGGACCGCGCCTTGCCGTCGGCGCAGACGGTGAGGGGCTGGTTCACGCGCTTCAGCCAGAATCCGCCGCAGACGGGAGATGCACACTTGCGCATGTCGTAGCGCAATTCGAAGTAGCCGCTTTGCCGGAACTCCGGCCCCCATGGCGCTGGCGCGGCACATACGGACGCGACCGGCACTGCCGCGGCCAGAAGGGCAAAGAACGCTGCTTTGAGGAATCGCATTGCTGTCGGTCTCCGCACACTGGTTGTCTCTGATGGAGAAACACGCCAGGAAACGACATAAGGTTCCATCCCGCCACAGCCCCGCGGGAACCATTCCCGGCTTCCCGGCGTGTATGGAGAAGTGCCTTCTACCACCACGCCGGGAGCGACCATGCGATCACTTGCCTTCACGGCCCTGCTGACGGCGCTTGCCCCCGCCCTCGCGAGTGCCGAAGTACTGCTGGAGCGTTTCAATGCTTCCGGCGAAATGCTCCCGGAAATGAGTTCCTCCACCGTCTGCACGATCACGGATACCGGACAGTTGGAGACTGACTACACCGCCGGCGGCAACCTGCGATCACATCGCGTCCAGCAACTGCAGTTGTCGCTGACCGCGCTGCGCACGACCATCGCCGAGGCGCAGAAGGGGGAGTTGGCGTCCGTGGACCCCTTTCCCGTCGATGGCCCCACGCTCCGTTACCGCGCGTTGCGGCATTTCGCCGATGGACGCGAGGTCGAGGTCATCCTGTGGGAGGAAAACGGCGGATCGGGGCGCAAGCAGATGAACACCTCGCCCGCTGCAACCCGGCTCAGGCGCTTCATCGACATGAACTGCGGCCCCCAGAACTGAGCACGGCGCGCAGCACTCAGATCTGCCGCCCGCGCCCCGCCCAGTAGGGCGCCCGTATCCGCGCACGCAACGCCTTGCCCGCCTCCGAGCGCGGCAAACGCGGCACGAAATCCACCGCGCGCGGCCACTTCTGCTTCGCGATGCGGCCTTCGCAGAAGGCGATCAACGATTGCCGGCAGGCCTCATCCGGCGCGTGGCCCGGCAGCAGTTCCACCACCGCCGTCAGCACCTCGCCGAGATCCGCGTGCGGCGTACCCACGCAAGCCACATCTGCCACGGCAGGATGCAGCGCCAGCACATCATCGACTTCCTGCGGGTAGATGTTCACGCCACCCGAAATCACGACCTCTGCGCTGCGACCGCTCAGGAAGAGGTATCCGTCGGCGTCCAGATAACCGGTATCGCCGGCGGTGAAATAGCCCTCGCACTGCACGGCGGCGGTTTTCTGCGGATCGCGGAAGTACTCGAAGCTGCTGCCCGGCGGGTTGACGAGATACACACCGCCCGTCTCTCCAGCGGGCAGTTGCCGGCCCGACTCGTCGAGGATGCGCACCTGCCCCGGCGCGGGGCGACCCACAGTGCCGGGCTTCTGCAACCACTCCTCCGGGCCCACCAGTGTTCCCGGCCCTTCTGTGCCCGCGAACATTTCCCAGAGAATGGGGCCGAACCAGTCGAGCATGCGGCGCTTGGTTTCCACCGGGCAGGGCGCCGCACCGTGGATCAGGAAGCGCAGGCTGGAGATGTCGTGTGCCACGCGCGTCTCCTCCGGCAACTGCAGCAGGCGGTTGAACATGGTGGGTACGCAGAAGGTGTGCGTGATGCGGTGCTCTTCGATCAGCGCGAGCATGCGCCCGGGCTCCCAGCCGTCCATCAGCACCGTGCCGATGCCCGCCGTGAGTGGCGTGTTGAGGCACAAACCGAAGGGCCCTGCGTGATAGAGCGGGCCGGTGGCGAGGGCACGGTCAGTGCCGCCCTCCGGATCGAAACGGAACACCGCGGTGAGGATCTCCTGCATCTGCGCGGCCGCTGCAGGGTCGGGCTGGCGACGGAACACGCCCTTCGGCCGTCCCGTGGTGCCCGAGGTGTAGAGCATGGTGCTGCCGAGCGAGGGATCGGGAATATCCGCGCCATCCATGCCCGCGAGTGCGTCTTCCCAGGCCATGTAGCCCGACTGCGTGGCACCGATCGACACGCGCAAGGCCAGCGCCGGCGCGGCTGCCGCCGCTGAAGCAGCAGCGGCCGCGCGCTCGTCCAGAAACAGCGCACGGGCCTCGCAATCGGCCACGATCCAGGCGATTTCCTCCACCGAGAGGTGCCAGTTCACCGGCGTGAGCCGCAAGCCGCTGCGGTGCGCGGCAAAGCGCACCACGGCAAATTCCATGCGGTTGCCGCACACCAGCGCCAGCGCATCGCCCGCCACCAGGCCCGCAGCACGCAAGCGCCGTGCGAGTCGGTTGGAGAGCGCATTCAGCGTGGCGAAGTCCATCTCGCCCCGATCGCTCCACAGCGCGATGCGGGCGGGGTCGGCGGCGGCGATGGCGGCGATTTCCATGCCTTCGGGTGCGCGGGCACAGGCTGCGGCGAAGAGACTCACCGTCATTCCCCGCGGAACACGGGCGGGCGCTTTTCCTTGAAGGCGCGCGGCCCCTCGCGGGCGTCCTTGCTCATCATGACGCCGGCGGATTCGCGGGCTTCGAGATCGAAGGCATCGGCCCAGCGCTCGGTGTGGCTCTCGAGCACCGTGCGCTTGATCGCAGCAAGCGCGAGCGGGCCGTTGGCAGCAATGCGCGCGGCGAGCGCCTCGGCGCGCGCGAGCAGTTCGCCGCCATCGACCACCTCGCTCACCAGCCCCCAACCGAGTGCGGTCTGCGCGTCGATCGGCTCGCCCGTCATCAACAAGCGCATGGCATGCGCGTAAGGCAACTGCCGCGCGAGACGCACCATGGAACCGCCACCGGGCACGATGCCCATCTTCGGCTCCGGCAGGCCGAACTCAGCGTGACGCGCGGCGATGCGCACATCGGTGGCCTGCAGCAACTCGCAACCGCCACCTAGCGCGCGCCCGTTCACGGCGCAGACCACGGGCTTGTACAACGGCTCGCCCTTCAGCAACACACGATCGGCGATCGCAGGATCCGAGAGCAGGCGGCGCTCGATATCGTCTGCGGGTTCGCGGGCACCGGTCCACAGCGGGATCAGTCCGCCGAGATCGCCACCACAGCAGAAATCCCGCTCACCGCTGCCGGTCAGCACTGCCACGCGGATGCTGCCGTCGTTGCGCACATCCTCCCAGGCATCGGCCAATTCCACGAATGCGCGCGGCCCGAGCACATTGCGTGCCTCGGGACGGTTGATCGTGATCCACGCGACCGCGCCGCGCCGCTCGAAAAGAACATCGCTCATGGGCTTTTCCTCAGTGCGCCGCCGGCGCGCTCATCGCCTGCTTGTGCTGGTTGGCTTTCCAGATCAGGAAATCGTGAATCGCCTGCGCACCGCCGGCATCGAGTTGCTCCCGGAATTGCGGCATGCCACGTTCGACACGCGCGCCGCCCAGCACGATGCCCGCGAACTCGCGGTGCGTCTGCGCGCTCATGTAGTCGAGATCCGGCACGCCGCCGGCGCCACTGCCATGGCAGAGACCGCAGTGCTCGGAAAACAGCAGCAGCCCGCGCATGACCTGCTCCATCGGGGCCGTGGCGGGCGGAGGATCGAGAGTGCGCTGCTGGCGCTCCGGCGGCGTCAGTACGCCCTTCGCGTCCAGCGCGTAGACGGCGATGCGGTTGGGGTTCTTCAGGCCCGCGGCCGCGGTGCCGTCCGGGAAGATAGTGCCCAGTGCGCCGCCCCAGCCCACGCCCACCGCAAGGTACTGCCGCCCGTCGACCTCATAGCTCACGGGGCCGCCCGGAACGCCGGAGTAAATCGGCGTTTCCCAGAGCACGCGGCCGTCATCGTCTGCATAGGCCACCAGCCGTCCTTCGGTGGCGCCCTGGAACACCAGACCGCCCGCCGTGGCCAGGGTGCCGCCGTTGGCGGGCACTTTCTGTTCCACCTGCCAGGCGCGCTTGCCGCGCGCGATGTCCCAGGCGATCAGCGAGCCGCGGGTATTGCGCTGCACCTCGGCGTACAGGCTCATGTCGGTGGACATCGGGCGCAGGTCCTGTCCGGTGCTCATGCGTCGGCTGCCGTTGCCGAAACGCGCGGCCGGATCCAGCGCATAGACCGAGGGAAACTGCAGTTCGCTGAAGTAGAGGTATCCCGTGCGCGGGCTGAACGACACCGGATGCCAGTTGTGGCCGCCCACCATTCCCGGATAGAGCATCACGGGCTTGCCGCTCTTGCTGTAATCGGCCTCGGGGTTCTCGATGGGGCGGCCGGTCTTCAGGTCGTAGCCTTTGGCCCAGGTCACCTTGGTGAAGGGCTCGGCGGAGAGCAACTTGCCGTTGCTGCGATCGAGCACGTAGACGAAGCCGTGCTTGGGCACCTGCACCAGCAGCTTGCGCATCTTGCCGTCGATCGGCAGGTCGACGAGTGTCAGCTGCGTGGTGGCGGGGTAGTCCCATTGCTCGCCGGGCGCGAGCTGGAAATGCCACACGTACTCGCCCGTATCAGGGCGCAGCGCCACGATCGAGGAGATGAACAGATTGTCGCCGCCACCCGGACTGCGCAGCCCGCGCGGCCAGGGCGAGCCGTTGCCCACGCCGATGTAGAGCAGATCGAGATCCGGATCCCAGGACATGGCGTCCCACACCGTGCCGCCACCGCCCCACTCCGTGAAGCGCGTGCCGCTCCATGTCTTCGCGGCCATGGCCATAGCCGCGTTTTCCGCAGGTTTGGCGGGATCTCCCGGCACCGTGAAGAAGCGCCACACCAGCGCACCGGTGTCGGCATCGTAGGCCGAGACATAGCCACGCACGCCCATGTCTGCGCCACCGTTGCCGATCAGCACCTTGCCCTTCACCACGCGCGGCGCGCCGGTGATGGTGTAAGGGCGCGTCGTGTCGACGATGGTCTGCGCGCTCCAGAGGGTCTTGCCGGTTTTCGCATCCAGCGCGATCAGACGGCCGTCGAGCGTGCCTGCGTAGAGCCGCCCCTTCGAGGCGGCAAGACCGCGGTTCACCACACCACAGCAGGCGCTCGCCGCGCTTGTGCGGTCGACCTTCGGGTCGAAGGTCCAGACCGGCGTGCCACGCGCGGCATCGAAGGCGTAGACCACGCTCCACGCGCCCGTCACGTACATCACGCCGTCGATCACCAGCGGCGTGGACTCGAGACCACGCTCGTGCTCGAGGGTCTGTGTCCACGCAAGGCCGAGGCGAGCCACCGTGGACGTGTTGATCTGTTCCAGCAGGCTGAAACGCTGCTCGCCCGGCGTGCGCCCGTAGGCAGCCCAGTCGCTGCGGTCATCGGCAAGACCCGCCGCGGCGAAAACCAGCAACAGCACACCCGCAAGACCGCGCATAAGCCACCCTCACACAACACGACACGCCAACATGTGAGCGATGGTAATCCCTGCACGGGCCCCGCTCGCGCGCAGCGTGTGACCATCCGGAAAGATTTTTGGCACGCAGGCTTCCGCCTCCGCTAGCATCCGCCCATACCAGGGAGACACAACGTGCAGACAGAAAAGCCCGCTTCAGCCTTTCCTCCGCACGGCAAACTGATCTTCCTGGTGTCGATGATCCTGCTGCTGAACTACATCGACCGCGGCAACCTCGCTACGGCAGCGCCCCTGGTCAAGACCGAACTCGCCCTGGACGACGCGAAACTCGGCCTGCTGCTCTCCTCGTTCTACTGGACCTACGTGGCCTTCATGATCCCGGTGGGCTGGGCCACCGAAAGGTTCGGTGCGCATCGCGTGCTTGCTGTGGGCGCCACGCTGTGGTCCCTGGCCACGTTCTTCACGGGCTTCGCGCCCAACCTGAGCGCGATCTTCCTCCTGCGGCTGCTGCTCGGCGCGGCGGAAAGCACGGTGTTCCCCGCTGTATCGAGCCTGCTCGCCACGCATGTGCCGCTCGGGAAGCGCGGCATGGCGAACGGCATCATGAGCTTCGGCTACCAGGTGGGGCCCGCCGTCGGCACCTTTGCCGGGGGTCTGATGATGGAGAGCTACGGCTGGCGCCCGGTGTTCATCCTCTTCGGCGCGATATCGCTTTTCTGGGTGCTGCCGTGGATCCGTTTCAGCGCGGGCCATGCGCCGTCCACGCTGGCCGGCGCCTCTGCCGAGGCCGCACCCACCTACGGCCAGATTCTCCGCCAGCGTGGTTTGTGGGGCGCGTCGCTGGGGCATTTTTCCTCGAACTACAACTACTACTTCATCCTCTCGTTCCTGCCGCTCTATCTCGTGGAGCAGCGCGGTTTCTCGATGACAGAAATGGGGCAGGTGGCAGGCAGCGCCTATCTCATCAATGCGCTCGCGGCACTCGTGGGCGGCTGGTACATGGACCGCTGGGTGCGCGCCGGGCGCTCACGCACGGTGATCTACAAGCTCGCCATGACCAGCAGTCACGTGGTCTCCATCGGCGCGATGATCGGGATGATGCTGCTGCCGGTGCGCGAGGCTGTCGCGTGTCTCTTCGTGTTCGAGGTCTTCATCGGGCTCTGCGCACCGGGCACGTTCGGCATCGGACAGGTGCTCGCCGGCCCGCTCGCCACGGGGCGCTGGATCGGCGTGCAGAATTTCTGCGGCAACACGGCGGGCATTCTTGCTCCCGCGCTGACCGGCGTGATGGTGGCAGCGAGCGGCAACTACACCACGGCCTTCATCGCTGCCGCGCTGGTGAACGTGCTTGGCGTGATTGGCTGGGGGTTCATCCTGCCCAAGGTGGAACCCCTCGACTGGAGCAAGGAGCGCTGAGGCATCGGGCTACGGTTCGGTGGTTCGGTGGTTCGGTGGTTCGGTGGTTCGGTGGTTCGGTGGTTTAGGCAGGTGCGCCCGCGCTGCGGCCTGAGGGGCCTCCCGTCTCGCTCACGCCGCTGCACATCCCTGTGCATCGGCTGCCTGCATCCGAGGGATCGTTCCCGACGATCCCTCGGCTGAAGGCCGCTCACCGGGAGGCCCCTCAGGCCGCAGCGCTCGATCTGTTGCCGTGCCGGGATCGGGCGCAGACCCGGAGCGGGAATGGTCGGGGGCATGGCCCCCTCCTACGCGGTGTGGGCGCGGGTCACGCACGCGACAGCAGCGGGAACGCATTGGTCGGGGCAGGGCCACCTCCTACGAGGTGTGGGCAAGGCAACGCACACGGCGGCAGCCGGAACGCAATGGTCGGGGCAGGGCCACCTCCTACGAGGTGCGGGCAAGGCAACGCCCGCGATACTCCCTCCGTAGGAGCGGGCCATGCCCGCGACACCGGACAGTTCAGGGAAGCAGCAGCGCATCTCCCACCGCGAATACGCCCGTCTGCAGCACGTCCGCACGCAGCCCCGAGCGGTGCAGCATCTGCCGGATCGTGCGGTGGCCGGGCCAGTCGGGAAGGGCGTAGAGCCTGCCCATGACGGAGCAGGGCTCGCAGAGCTCCACGCCACGCAGCACTGCGGTGCCCAGACGGAATTCCTTGCCCACGAGATCGTTCAGGCGCACGCCGCGCGTCACGATGTTGCGGCGGCTGCGGGAGAGATCGGCGGGCACGCCCTGTTCCTGCGCGAAAGCCTCGAGTTCTTCGGCCTCGACCAGCGTCAGGTTCTCGCCGGGCACCTTGCGCTTGCCGAAGTGGCGATCGCCCTCGATGCCCTTGCCGACGACCACACGCACCGACGTCACCTCGATCTGTGGCGAGCGCGGCGCGGTGGCGACGAAGATGCGTTCGATGCCCATGGCACGCTCAGCCCGACCACGCGTGGCGCGGGGGCCGGGACGCGCGCGTTCGAGTGGCCTGCATCACTCGGGCTGCGCGAGCTTGGTTGCGAGTTCCTCGGCCTCTTCCGGCGTGCGCACCACGTAGGGAATCACCAGCACCATCAGTTCGGTGCGGTCCTCGGAGTCGCCGTCGACGCGGAAGAGCTTGCCGATGCCGGGGAGCTTGCCCAGCACCGGGATGCCACGCTGCTTGGTGCCGCCACTGGAGGACACCAGTCCGCCCAGCAGCACCGAGCCGCCGTCTTTCAGACTCACGGTGGTCTCTATGCTGCGGTTGAAGATCGTGGGCGAGTCGATCCCGCTGGTGGTGGTTTCGGTGGCCTGGCTGAGTTCCTGCGCCACTTCGACATCGACATAACCGGATGCGTGCACGGTGGGCCGGATCTCCAGCGTCACGCCGGTGCGCCGGTACTCGACGTTGTTCACGATGGGCGCGTCCGAGTTGTCTACAGATCGCGCGGAGGAGCTCACCACCGGGATCTCGTCGCCCACGTCGATGCGCGCGCTCTGCCCGCTCATCACCATGAGGCGCGGCCGCGAGCGTATCTGGGCACGCTCGTTCTTGTAGAGCATGTTCAGCACGGCACGTGTTTCGCCGGCGTTGTCGAGCGTGAGGTTGAATCCTGTGGCGCCGATGCCAAGCCCGCCCAGCGTGCCGTAGTCGACATCGTAGGTGTCGCCGTTGCGCGAGAACGAGCCCTTGGCGAGCCACTCGACGCCGCTGTTCTCGGTGTCGTTCAGGGTGACCTCGGCGATCAGCACCTCGACCAGCACCGCGGGCGCGGGGCGGTCCATGGCACGGATGGTGGGCAGGAGGTCGAGCCATTCCTGTCCGCTGCCGCGGAAAACCACGGCATTGCGATTGGCATCGAGCACGAAGCGCCCGCCCGCGGCCGGCGAGCGCGGCGTCTTGCCCTGCAGCCCGACGCGTTGGCGTTGGCTGTTGCGCATGCCCGCGGCACCGGTGCCGCCCATGGCAGCGCTCATGTCCTCGCCCTCGGCGGCATCGGTTGGCTGCACGCGCAGTGGCTGCCGGGTGGCGCTGCGGGCGCTGCCGCCGCCTCCCTCCAGCGCGTTCAGCACTTCGACGATGTTGGCGGCGTTGGTGGTGGTGACCTGGTAGGAAAAGATGCCATCGTCGATGCCGACCTGACGCTCGCGGTCGATGGAATCGACCCACTGGCGCACGTGCTCGAGCGTCTGCTGGTTGGGCGCGAAGACCACCAGCGAACTGCTTGCCTCGAGCGGCAGCACGATCACGCTGCCGAGCGGCGGGCGCTGCGAGGCGTCGTAGCCCTCGGATTGCAGGATGCGCTCCAGATCGTTGGCGAGTTCCTTCACCGGCACATAGGCCGGGCGCACGCTCATCGAGTATTTGCCGCGCATCACCGGCTGGTCGAGGGAGCGGATGATGCTGAGCGCCTGCTCCACCTCGGGCGCCTTGCCGACCAGCACCACGGCGTTGCGCACGGGGTCTTCCTGCACCTCGAGCTCGACGCCCTTCATCACGTTGCCGAGCCAGCTCTTCACCTTGGCGTTGGACACCACCTCGAGCGGCACGAACATGAATATCGGTCGCTGGGCGTCGGGCACGTCGGGCAGGGTGCGGCCGCTCACGAGCAGCGGCGTCTGGCCGCCCTTGCTGCTGCGGTCGACGACGAAGACCAGCACGCCGTTCTCGCGGTTGATAACGATGCCGTAGGCCGAGAGGGTGGTCCGCGCGATGCGGTAGAGCTCGGCCGGGGTGACGGCTTCGGTGATGCGCAAGGTCACGAGATCCTGCTGCTTGCGGATCTCGGGCTGCAGCGTGAAAGAGAGCCCCAACTGCTCGCCGAACACCTCGTTCACGAAGTTGGACAGAGGGATGTTGTTGTAGTTGACCGAGACCTTGGGGCCCTTCAGCGTGGCGGAGAAATCGTCTTCTGCACGGCTGCTCACGGTCTCGTTCACACGCACGTGGGGCGTGGAGCGGATTTCGGTGTCGGTGGCAAGCGGGGCCTCCGACGGACCTTCGGCGCTGCGCTCGACGGGCGGGCGCAGCGGCTCGAAGAATGTCGCCTCGGCCTTGCGGTTCTGCTCGAAAGCAGGGCCCTTGGAGGCTGGCGTCCGGGGGTCCTTCAGGGATTCGCAGCCTCCGGCAAACGCGAGCGTGGCAACAGCCACGACGCGCAGGATCAGGTTGCTGCGACAGCGCGCCCCGGGGGGGGCCTGCCGGTACTGCGTGGTGCTCACTGTTGTGCCCCGTCGTAAAGGTGAAGGGTTGAGGTTCCCGCAGAGGTGGAGAACCCGACTGAATCCGTACCGATCGAGCCCAGGCTGATGCCCTCGGCCAAGGCCTGTCCGACCTTGAGGCGCATGACCTCGGCGCCGCCCGCAGCGGCGACCGGCAGCAGCAGCGCCACCGGGCCGTCGGCGCCGCGCTCGATGCCGACCAGGCGGTAATCCCGCGCGATGCCTTCAAGATCCGGCGGCGGACGTGCAGCCGGCGTGGCCGGCGCGGAGGACTCGGGCGCATCATAGGCCCCCCAGTGTCCCTTGGCGCCCAGCACGCGCAACGCGAGCCCGCTCTCGCGCGGTGCGGCAGCTGCAGATCCGGCGGCAGGCTCGCTGTCGCCACGGGCACGGGCACCGGAACCCGAGACGCCCAGTGCAAAGCCGCCGGCCGCGCAGAGCAGCGCGGCCGCGAACAGCCCCCACAGCAGACGCCGGAGCATGGCCGGGCTCATGAGTCGTCCTCCGGCAGCACCAGCACGCTCACTTGCATCGTGATCGTCTGTCCGCGCTGTGCAGACACCAGCAGTTGCTCGACCACTATGCGCGGGCTGTGCTCGGCGATCTCCTGGAGCATGGGCAGCACGCCCTCGTCACGCAGGCGTCCGTTGATTTCGGCGCGCACGCGCCAGCCGCCCATCGATTTCAGTTCCTCGGCAGGCGAGAGCTTCATGCGGTTCCACGCGAGGTGGCGGGCAATGATGCTGCGCAGAGTGGTCTGCAGGTCTGCCGCTGCAAGCTCTGCAGATCCCGCGCGCCAGGCCTGCGCCTGCCACTTGGCGAGAGCGGTCTGTTCACGGGCGATCGCCTCGCTCCAGCCCCCGCTGGCAGCCAGCGCCTCGAGACGTGCCGCGCGCCGCTCCAGCGGACTGCGGTCGGCGCGGGTCTCGTCGATGGCATCGCGCAGCAGGAGCGTGACGTGTATCACCAGCACCAGCGGCACCAGCATCAGCATCGCAGCAAGGCGAGGGTTGGCGAGGGTCTCGTCGCGCAGTCGCGCCACGGCTTCCGTCAGGGCTGCAGGAAGGCGCATCACGGCGCCCTCCCCGATGCTGCAAAGAGGGGCGTGGCCCGGGCGTTTGCCGAGAGCGTGATCTCGAGACTCACCTGCTCCGGCCGCAGCGTGGGCGCCACGGCAACGCGCTCGAACCACGGGCTCTGCTGCAGCGCCTCGACGTAGGCGCGGTTGTCGGCAGCCTTGTCCTCGACCATCGCCCGCGCGATGCGGGTGTTGACCTCCCACTGCAGGAGGCGCTGGTACCGTGCACCTGCCAGGTGTTCGAACTCGGCTGCGGCTTCGAGCGCGTTGCGCCCCGAGAGAAGCCCCGCCAGCGCCTGATTGCGCGCGGCGAGAGCGAGAGCCTCGCTGCGTTCCTCGAGGAGTGGCGCGAGTTCGCGCTCGCGCGCATCGACCGAGGCTTCGAGCCGGGCGTTCGCGGCCTGTTGGCCGGCGAATTCACCGAGCGACCACAGGAGCCACAACACGGAACACGCGAGCGCGAGCCCGGCAGCCACCAGAGGGTCCCGCAGCGCCACGCGCCAGTCGAAGGGCGGCAGATCCCAGCGCGCAGGCTGCAAGCTCGCCGGCAGCCGGGGCGGTTGTGCATCGGGGCCGAGGCCTGCCGCACGCAGCCGCAGCGAGGACTCGCGTTCGGAAGCCGGCAGGAGGCAGCTGAACACCAGTCGCCCGCCGCGCCAGCGCTCCAGCACCTGTTGCGATCCCTCGATGCCACGCAGGCAGGCATCGGCTGCGGGCGCGAGGAAGAGCTGCTCGGGCAACACCTGCCAGCGGCGCGCGGGGCCGTCCTGCGCGGCGATGGCGGCGCTGACGCGCGCTGAGTCCCAGATCCAGAGAGCCACGCCGCCCGCGGCATCAGCGGCATGCCAGGCGGGCGAGGCGAAAGGCGAGAGCTGGCGCGCACGGTCGGCGATGGCGCGCGCGCGGTGACGCGCGGGCACGGCGCGCAGGTCGAGCTCCGTGAACACGCAGAGCTCCGTCCCCACCAGCCACAGCGGGCGGGCGGCGGCGAGCGCGGCCGGCTGCACGCCGCTAGCGCGTTGCAGGCGCGCGGGGGCTGAAGTACTGGCCCGGAACTTCATTCGGCAAGTCCTGAGGAGGGAGGCTGAGTGAGTAGACGCTGTCGATCTGCCACGGGAGCTGCAGATCGAGGGGCGTCGATTGTATCGCAAGCATCTCGGCATGGGCCGAGCCCTCCGTCCACAGCGTGAGCCGCAGCGTGTCGGAGGGGAAGAAACGGTATTGGTCCCCGGCAACGGGCAGTTCCACGTCGACCCGCGCCTTGAAGTCAGGCTCCGAGCGGAAGGGCTCGCGGTTGCGCTCGTCGACGATGCGCTCGGCCCGGGCGGGATCGAGGCCGGGCAACCACTCGAGCAGCGAGGCGGGCACCACGTTGGGATTGAAGGCCTCCGAACGGCCCGGCGAGAGCCACTCGTGCAGGCGGAAAGCCGGATGCGCCGCAATCCACTCACGCCAGCCCATGACCTGCGTGATCTCGGGAGCAGAGCGCAAATTGCGGTCGGACGGCGGCGCCAGTCCGGCGGCAGCGTATTCCTCGCGCTCGGCGCCGTTCAGGCGGCGCACGCTGTTGCTGTCGCGGTAATCGGCCAGGGTATCGAGGAGTGCGGCCACGCTGGCCTCGGCGTCATCGAAGCGTCCGAGCAGTCCCTCGAGTCGCTCCGGCGTCTGGCTGTTCAGCGCAACCATGCCCGCTTCGTCCTGCAGCGAGAAGCGCACCCGGCCCATGCCCGCATACGGGCTGCCGTCGAGGGCAATCTCTCCGCCCACGGGGTCGATGCGCAGTTCGCCGGTGGCCTCTCCCGCCTCGGCCAGAGGCTCCTCCGTGGTGGTAAGGCCCGCACGGGTGAATCTCTGCGTGCCCAGCAGGAAAAGCACGGTCGCACGGGTGCTGTAGGCATCGAGGCTGTCCTGCAGCCGCGCGCGGATCAGTGTTGCCTGCTGCACACGCGCGCTCACGTAGGCATCAAGTGCCGCGGCCAGACTCAACACCACCACCATGGCGCCCAAGGCCAGCATCAGCGCGAACCCGCGCTGCGCCCGGGGCGGCAGCTGCCTATTCACCATCCACCTCTTCGCTGTCCGCACCTTCGCTTTCCGCCCCGGAATCCTCCTCCTGCGAGCGTGCGCTGTGACGCGCAAGCAGCACGACGTCCAGCCGGTCGTTGTCGGGAAACTCGAAGCGCACACGACGCGGCAGCGCGGAGACGGCGGCTTCGCCCTCGGCCTGCGGCGATTCGGCCGCTGGCGCTTCGGCGGGGGGCCACTGCGGCTGCCAGTTGCCGTCGGGGCCCTGGTACTCGATGCGCTGCACCGGGGGCAAGGCATCCACCAGCACCTGCTGGTCTCCTTCCTCGTAGCGCAGGCCCTGCTGCGGATCCGCGCTCCAGCGGATGGCCGTGGCAACGCCCTCGGCGCCAAGAAGCGGTCTGAAGCTCTGCATCTCGATGGTTCCGGCGGTACCGGCGAATACCGGGCGTGGCGGCACTGCGGGACGGGAATCGGCCACGTTTTGCCCTGCATCGCCAGCGTCATCGGCAGCTTGCGCAACAGCCTCGCTGGCTGCGGCAGCGATGCTTTCGCGCAGCCATGCGCGGGCCATCAACTCGTGATAGGCCGTGCCCTGATCGGTGGCCACGCGGCGCAGCATTCCCAGACCCTGCCCGATACCCTGCATCACCAGCGATGACGCCAAGGTGACAAGCACCAGCGCCACCAACAGCTCCAGCAGCCCGAGTCCGCGCGAATGCCGCCTCATCCGGCATCCTCCGGGCGGTGGGCAAGCACGTGCTGCACCATGCGCAACTGCTTGCGCCCCAGCACGCGCGTGCCGTTGGCGACATCGAGCTCCACGCCGTAGAGGGCGATGTCGTAGAGCCCGGGCGCACCGGCACCGGTACGCCCCTGCCGCACCGGCAGCAGCAACTCCGCGCGCCAGCCGATTCGGAAACCGCGCCAGTCAAGGAAGCCCGTGGGCTGCGCACCCAGATCCACCTGTTCGAGTTCTGCGATGGCCTGCTGCACGGCGGATTCCTCGAGCGCGAGGTCACGCACCTTGCCGAGGGCGTTGATATCGTTGCCCACCCAGGTGAAGGCACCGAGCAGCACGAAGCCGAGGATGGTGAGCGCGACCACCGCCTCGAGCAACGTGAAGCCGGCGGCCGCGCGCATCAGCCATCCTCCTTCACGGTGCAAAAGGGCGGCGCGAGTTCCAGTTGCCGCTCGATGCGGCCCGCAATGACGCTCATGCGGCCGCCGGCGCAGAGGCCGTTGCGCTTGATGTAAATCCGCTCCGCACCCGCCAGCGACCACCCCTTCGGCAGCACGAGGTGGCGCATGGCCAGATCCTGCAGCGTGCCCTCGTCACCCGTGGCGTAGGCAAGTCGCGGCAGTGCGGCGATGCCGTCCTCCAGCCCCTGCAGTTGCGTGTTGAAACGCACACGATCGTAGAGACGCGAGAGCGCCGGCGCGGCGATGGCAAGCACCAGCGCGCCTATCACGAGGGCGACGCTGATCTCGATCAGCGTGAAACCGCCCTCGTTGCGCATCAGGGCAGGTAACCGATGTCTGCGGCGAGGCCTTCGCCGCCGAGTTCGCCGTCGGAGCCCAGCGAATAGAGCGTGAAATCCTGCCCTGCAGCGGCCTGGTCGCGGTATTCGTAGGGATGACCCCAGGGGTCAACCGGCATTTCCTCGTCCAGATAAGGGCCCGCCCATGCGGGCAGGTCGCTGCCCTCGGGACGCTTGCCCAGCGACGCCAGCCCTTCCTCCGTGGTGGGGTACCGGCCGATGTCGAGACGGAAGGTCTGCAGCGCGGTTTTCAGCATCTTCACCTGCGTCTCGGCGGTTTTCACCTTCGAGCTGTCGACCTTGCCGAAGAGTCGCGGCCCGACCAGACCGGCGAGCATGCCGAGTATCACCAGCACCACGAGGATCTCGATCAGCGTGAAGCCGCTGCTGCGCTTGCGGGGATGTCTTTGCATGGATGGTGCTCCTGGTCGCGGGCGGCGGCTGCCGCAGTGGTTCAGAC
The DNA here is from genome assembly GCA_903928015.1 of uncultured Gammaproteobacteria bacterium. Classification (GTDB taxonomy): domain Bacteria; phylum Pseudomonadota; class Gammaproteobacteria; order Pseudomonadales; family UBA5518; genus UBA5518. The sequence continues at coordinate 17,004 of CAIYPF010000201.1, forward strand.
GGGAATGTCGGTGAGGCTGGTGATGGCGAGAACGATGCCCAGCACGATGACGCCGATGCCGGAACCGATCACGAGAATGGCGAGCGGCTCGATCAGCAGCAGCACGCGTTTCATGCGCTCGCGGCCGCTCCTTGCGCTGAGCGCCGCGAGCGCTTTGAGCATCTCCGGAAGACGCCCGGCGCGCTCACCCGTGCGCAGCAGGTTCCAGGCCGTGGCATCCAGAGCGCCCTGCTCCTCCAGCGCCTTCGAGAGCGCCAGACCGGCCTTCACGGATCGCGCGGCGGTCTCGAGGCGTCGCCTGCGCGTGACGAGCTTCACCGAACTGTTGGCGAGATCGAGGGCGTCGAGCATGGGCACGCCCTGCCCGAGCAGCGCGCCCATCAGCGCGGCCCATCCAGCGGTGGCGGACTCGCCGATCCAGGCACCCACCACGGGCAGCTCCGCAAGCCACTCGAGAATGGCCTCACGCACACCGGGGCGGCGCAGCACCCGCACAACCACCACGACCAGCACCAGCAGTCCGAGCAGCAGCGCGAGCAGGTTCTGGTTCACGAACTGCCCCGCCGAGAGCACCGCCCACGCGAGCCAGGGCAGGGATTCGGAGTCTTTCAGCAGGCCGGCGAACCGCGGCACCACGAAACTGAACATCAGCCCCACCGCCAGCAGGCCCACGCCTACCAGCACCGCCGGATAGATGAGCGCGTTGCGCATCTCGGCCGCGAGCTCGCGCTCGTAGGTGTACTGCGTGAGCGCTTCCTCGAGGCTGTCGGCGAGGCGACCGGTCATCTCGCCGGCACGCGCGAGCTGGAAGAAATACTCGGGCAATTCGAGCCCGGAGAGCCGCAGCGCCTCGGCGAAGGGCTTGCCCTGCGCGATGGCACGGCCAAGGGTGTCGAGCGCGTCGGCCAGGCTGTCACCGGCGTGCGCGCTGGCGATCGACTGCACGGATTCCGCGATGCCCAGACCCGAGCGCAGCAGCGTGGAGAGCTCGGTGAAGGCAAGTTGCAGCGTGGCTCCCGACACACGCCCGCGCCGCCCCTTCGCCACGGCAGGCTCGATGCCCAGCACCGTGTTGCCCTGACGCTGCAGGCCTCTGCGAGCCTCGGCCTCGGTGGGCGCTTCCACAGCGCCGCGCTCGAGCTTGCCGTCGGCGTTCAGCAGTTCGTAGGCGAACTTCACGTCACTGGCTCACGACCCGCATCACTTCCTCGACGGAGGTGATGCCGCGGCTTGCTTTCAGCAGTCCGTCCTCACGGAGCGTCCGCCAGCCCGCCTCGCGTACATGGGCCTTCAGCTGGTCCTGCGAGACATTGCGGGCGACCAGCGCCTGCAGGGATTCGTCGACGGGGATCAGTTCGTAGATACCGAGGCGACCCTTGTAGCCCGTGCCCTGGCAGGCCGGACAGCCGCGCGGGTGGAACCAGTTGCCCTGCCCGTTCCAGGCAGGCACACCGGCGAGCTCCTCGAGGATGGCGGCAGGCACCGTAGCGGGCTCGCGGCAGGCGGTGCAGAGGAGCCGCACCAGTCGCTGCGCCTGCAGGCCGCGCACGGGAGCTGCCGCGAGGAAGGGCTCGATACCCATGTTGATCAGTCGCGTGAAAGCCGAGGCCGCGTCATTGGTGTGCAGCGTGGAGAGCACCAGGTGGCCCGTAAGCGCGGCCTGGATCGCGATCTCGGCGGTCTCGAGGTCACGGATCTCGCCGATCATGATGACGTCCGGGTCCTGGCGCAGGATGGCGCGGAGCGCCCGCGCAAAGCTGTAGCCGATGTCGGCCCGCGCCTGGATCTGCGTGATGCCGGGCAGCTGGAATTCGACGGGGTCTTCCACCGTGATCATCTTGCGGTTGCCGTCGTTGGCGGCGGCGAGCATGGAATAGAGCGTGGTGGATTTCCCCGAGCCGGTCGGGCCCGTGACCAGCACGATGCCGTGCGCCTCGCGGGCCCAGCCGTGCATGATCTCGAGGTGGTCGGGCTCCATGCCGAGATTGGCAAGCGCGAGATCGGCGCGCTCCTTGGGCAGCAGGCGCAAGACGATCGACTCGCCATGCACATCGGGCGCGGTGGACACGCGGATGTCGAACTCGCGACCACCGACCCGGGTGGTCATGCGGCCATCCTGGGGCAGGCGCCGCTCCGCGATGTCGGCGCCCGAGATCAGCTTGATGCGAGAGGCGACCGCAGGAAAACGCTCCATCGGCTGCGTCATGCGCGTGTGCAGCACGCCGTCGACGCGCAGCCGCACCACGAACTGCGTGGCGCCGGCCTCGATGTGGATGTCGGACGCTCCGGCCTCCACGGCCTGCCCGAAGATGTTGTTCACGAGCTCGATGATCGGGGCTTCCTCGGCGAGCTCGCGCAGCGCCTTGTCGGTGCCGGTGGCAAGCGACTCCATGGCGCGCTCGCGGGACACGAAGTCCAGGTAACGGTCGAGATCGTGGCGCCGTGCAAGGTGCAGATCGAGCCGCCGTTCGCCCGCACACACCGAGAGCGCCTGCAGCACCAGGGGCGAGAGAGGGTCCTGGGCCGTCCAGCCCAAGGCCTCGTCGCCTTCGTGCCAGAGGAGCACGCGCTGGTCGACGAACCAGTCGGCCGCGATACCGGACTCGGCAATGCCCTGCTGCACGCGGTTCTCGTCGGGGAGGGGGGCATCACTGCCCAGTACCGGTGCCTCGAGCTGCGCGCCCAGAGCCTTCAGGAGTGCGTCTTCGGAGACAGCGCCGGTGCGGAACAGGATGGAACCCAGACGCCCGCCCGCCGCAGCCTGAAGCTGCAGCGCCCGCTCGACGTCCTGCAGGTGCACGGCGCGGGCCTCGATCAGCAATTCGCCGATTTTGCGTGATTCCACGGTGCGGTCGTCTGTAGGGAGGGCGGTCAGGCTATTCAATCAGGTCGGTCGGTGGGAGACAATCGAGCCCGGCGAGGCTGCACGGTCCGTGTGACAGCCGCATGACCGGGGTCCCCCGCGTGAAACTGAACCTCCTGATGACCGGCAACGAGCTGATGAGCGGCGTCACCGTCGACAGCAACTCTGCCCTTGTTGCCCGGCTGCTCGAGCCGCTCAACCTGCGCGTGGGCTGCAAACTGGCGATCGGCGATGACATGGGGCAGCTCTGCTCGGAGATCGACCGTCTGGCCCGCATGTCGGAGGTGCTGGTGGTGAACGGCGGGCTGGGGCCCACCAGCGATGACCTCACCGCCGAGGCGCTGGCGCGGGTGGTGGGCGTGCCTCTGGTCGAAAGCGCCGCGGCGCTCGAACACCTCGAGACGTGGTGCGGGCGGCGCGGGCTGGCGCTGAACGCCGCCAACCGCAAGCAGGCCTTCCTGCCGCAGGGCGCCGAGCTGATCCACAACCGCGTGGGCAGCGCGGTGGGCTTCCGGCTGCGCCATCTCGGCTGCGAGATCATCTGCACCCCCGGCCCGCCGGGGGAGCTGCGCCCCATGCTGGAGGAGCACATCCTGCCCTGGCTCGCAGGGCAATACCCGAACAGCGAGCCGGTGGTGATCACGCGATTCCAGTTGTTCGGCATCGGCGAGTCCTCGCTGCAGGAACTGATCCGCCGCCAAATGCCCGACTGGCCTGCAGAGGTCGAACTCGGCTTTCGTGCCGGTGCGCCGCTGCTTGAGCTCAAGGTGTCTAGCTTCAGCGAGTCCGCGCAGGCAGCGCGCACGTCCTGCGAGGAGCGGCTTCGCGTGCTGCTGGCAGACCACGTGATCGGCATGGGCGATATGACGCTGCCCTCGTGCGTGGTGGCGTTGCTGGCCGCGAGGGGTGAACACGTCGCGCTCGCGGAATCCTGCACCGGGGGGCTGATCGCCTCGCTGTTGACCGAAGTCCCGGGCGCCTCGCGGGTTTTCGAGGCGGGCTACGTGGTGTACGCCAACCGCATGAAGGAGCGCGCGCTCGGCGTGAGCCACGCCACGCTGGAGGCGCACGGCGCGGTGAGCGAGCAGGTGGTACGCGAGATGGCCGCAGGGGCGCTGCGGGAGAGCGGCGCACAGCACGCGCTGGCGGTATCGGGGATCGCCGGGCCCGAAGGCGGCACGCCAGAGAAACCGGTGGGCACGGTGTGGGTCGCGTGGGGCAGCGCAGGGAACATCCGCGCGCGGGAGTTGTATTTCCCGGTGGCACGCAAGCTCTTCCAGACCATGGTGGCAGCCACGGCGCTTGATCTGCTGCGCCGGGATCTGCTGGGCATCGCCGGAGACCCACGGTATTTCCGGGAGCGGCGGGTGCCGCGCTGAGGTTGCCGGGTCTTTGGGTGACGGCAGGGGCGGGCCATGCCCGCGACAGCAGCCCTTGTCTACGGCAGCCGCAAAACCTGCGCCGCCTCGGCGCAACTCGCCACGGGGCGCCCCACCTCGTGGCAAAGCGCCACGGCCTGAAGGGTGAGCTCCTCGTTGGTAGGGTGGTCTGGGCCGAGGTGGTCCTCTAGCCCGGTGTGCAGATGGCCACCACGCTCGAGTGCAAGACGTGCCACCGGCGTGGCGAACAGATCGCCCCCCATCACCGCCACCGACCACGGCAGGTCGCAGCCCGCGGTGTCGAGCATCTCGAGGTAGGCCTCCAGCGCCTTCACGGTGGGCGGCAGGCCGAAGCTGACGCCAGTGCCAATGCCCATGTAACCGGCATCGCCACCGAAATAGAACTTGAGCATCGCACCGGGAGGCAGCTTGCCGAGCCGCCAGTAGACGAGCGCATTGCGCAGGAACCCGGGTTCGTAAATGGCGAGACTCAACCCCAGTTGCAGATCGGTGGCCTGCGCGATCGCGACCTCCATGTCGGCGAAGGTGTTGAGGTACATGAAGCTCTGCTTGCTCGGCATGCCGTCCGGGTCGGCCCAGCCGAGGATCATCGAGCCCGGATCCATCAGCCCGATGCGGATCGCGCCGGCGCCGGCAAGGATGCGGATGTGCTGCAGGCGATCGGCCATGGAGCCGCCCGCACCGATGGTCGGGTAGAGCAGGGCATCCGGACGCACGGCGAGCACCGGGCGGTAGCTTTCGAGGTAACGCTCCGCGGCCTCTGCGGGCGGCAGGCTGAAATCACTGAGCGGCGTGTGCGTGTGCACGATCGACGCGCCTGCGGCGAAGCAGGCGAGCGCCTCGGCGGCGATGCCCGCGGTGTCGACGGGCACGTGCGGATTGCGGCCGGGCTGCGTGGCGCCGTTGATGGCGGTCTCGATGATCACGGGCTGCGGTCCGCGCGACGGCGCAGCCGCGCCGGAAGATGCGGCAGGGGCAGCGCTGTCGATGCCGTGGATGGACTCGAGTTCGAGCCGCAGCTCGCGGGCGAGTTCGCCGAGCGAAGGCGGGACCATTGCCGGCCGGGGCTGCGCGACAGGCGCTGGCGGCGCCACGGCAGGCACGTCTCCGGATGCGGCCTGGAAAAGCCCGAGCAGCGCGCCGGGCTCGAGCCAGTCGCCCTCCACCGCGCCACGCACCACCAGTGTGCCGTCGCAGGGAGCGCTGATCTCGAGCAGGGCATCTCCCGTGTCGAGGGTTGCGACAGGATCGCCCGCGGCGCATTGCTGGCCTGCGCTTGCGTGCCACTGCAGGAGTTCGGCGCCGGTGAGCTCGGCGCTGACATCGGGGATGCGGATTTCGATGGGTTTCATCGGCTGAAAGAATACAGGAAGTCCACCGCGTTCTCGACGCCGGAGACGGCCTCCACAAAGAAGCGCGGCGTGAGCCGGTACCGCAGCCTGAACGTGTTCACCTTATCGAACGTCGAGACGCCGTAGCGCAGGAAAAGATCGGGCGTGAGGTAACCGCTCAGCTGCACTTCGGTGCCGCCCTGCACCTTGCGCGAATCCACCTGGAAGTCCTGTATCCCGAGCTTGCCGAGGATCTTGCCCGTGACCTTGCCCGCGCCAGAGATGCCGAGCTGCATCATCGCGCTGCCGACGGCGAGTTCGTTGTCGGTGCCCGAGGCAGGCGCGCGGCCCGTGAGCAGGTAGTGGAGGGCGCGGCTCTCGGGCATCGTGGGCCGCGAGAACACCGTCACCTCGGGTGTCTTGGCATCGCCGCGCACCTGCACGCCCACCGTGACCGGATCGTCATCGATATGGCGCACGGCAGTGATGCGCAGTTCGGGCCGCTCCAGGGGGCCACGGAACAGCAGATTGCCCTCGGTGACCTCGAGCCTCTGCCCGTAAGCGATGTAACGACCGTCCAGGATCTTCACTTCGCCACGCCCTTCGAGCGGCAAGTCCGGGCCGCGCCGCAGCCGCAGCGCACCGCCGAGACGCGCGTCCGCGCCGAAACCCCGCAGGTGCACCGCCTTGCCAAGGATCAGGTTCACGGAAAGCGCGTAATCGATGCCCGGTGTCACGCGCTGACGGCCCACGATGACGGTATCGCGCGAAACGCTCACCGCGCTCTCCGGCAGCGATTCGAGGTCGACCTCGGCCTCGGGTATCTGCACCTCGCCCGTGATCCTGGCGAGCGCGGGATCGAGTTCGACCGTGATATCGGGAATCACATGGATGCGCATGCCGCGGCGCGGCTCGAGCAGCAACTCCTGCGCATGCAGCCGCAGTCGGGCCGACCAGTCCTCTCCGGCCCAACGCAGATTGCCGTCGATGTCCCCGGTGCCGGCACGCGTGCGCAGCTTGCCGTCGAACTCGGCATCGGCGCCGGCGAAACGCAAGGCCAGGCTGAAATCCTCGATCGGCTGCGGGAGCCCCTCGTGCGCGAAGCGCCCCTGCGTCACGCCGAATTCGCCCGCAAGCGCGGGCTTGGCAACGGTGCCGCCAATCTTGAGGCTCCCGTCGAGCCGCCCTGCGGTGTCGAGGCTCCCTGGCAGGATGCGCAACATCGGACCCACATCGAAGCCGTTTACCGAGACGCTGCCCGACAGCGCAGAGGCAGGGGCTGTGCCCGACAGCTCCAGCGCGCCTTCCAGCCGCCCTTCCGTGCCCGAGCGCGCAGCCACACGCAGGCGCAGTGCCTCGCGCTCGGATCGCAGCGAGAGCTCGATGTCGCGAAACTCGAAAGGAACCTCCTCGCCCGCCGCAAGCGGCTCCAGCCTGAGCGCCTCGGACGATACCTTCGCGTCTATACGCAGCGGCTCTTGGCCGCGACGCGATGCATCGAGCGCGACGGCGAGCGTGCCGCCGGCCTGCACCTCTTCGGGCAGCCAGGCAGCGAGGAAAGCCACTGGCAGCGCATCGGCGCGCAGCGCGATGCCCTCGACCATATCCGGTGCCACGCGGATGCGCCCGGTGCTGCAGGCCGCGGTGTCTTTGGAGCGCAGACAGAAAGGATCGACAGAGAGGCTGCGCGCGGGCCCGTTCCACGCAAGCCTCAGGCTATGGTCGAGCCGCCAGTCGGGCAGACCCTCCCGCGTGGTGAGATCGAGGCGTTCGCAGTTGCCGGACCAGTTGCTGCCAGACGACGCCGCAGCACCGGCGCAGGCCAGTTCCACCGCGAGCCCTTCGATGCGTGCGTTACCGGCCAAGGCATGGGCTGCGCGCGAGCCGCTCAGCGCGGCGTGCAGGCTCTGCACGTCCAGACCCGGCAGGGCGAGCCCCGATGCCTGCACCGCAATACGGTTGGAGGGATCGGTCTCGCTGCGCCAGCGCAACGCGAGCTCGAGGTCATCGGCTCCGTGAGCCTGCCACCGGAATCCGGAGAGCTGCAGGGTGGCATCGATTTCGGGAAGTGCGCGGCTGCCGCCCACGCGGAACGCGCCCTGCCCTCGCCCCGCCGCCTGCGGGAGTGTGTCGGCAAGCCCCTGCAGCAGCAGGCTGCCCTCCAACGCCAGGCGGTCACCTGCCGTACCCGCAATCTGCAGGCGGTTTCCGCCGCTCGAGAGCTCCACTGCGTCGAGGCTGAGCGCGCCCGCGGCATCCAGCGCCACGCGGCCCTTCAGCGCTGCCGGGTGTGCATTCACCTCGCCACGGAGATCCAGGACGGCATCGAGATCCGAGGCTGCGCCAGCCAGCGCACCCTCCATGTGCACAGTGCCGCCCACGTGGCAACCGGGCGTCTTTGCCCAGCGAGGCAGGCAGGCATCGCGGAGCAGGAGCGCGAGTTGCCAGGGCATCGCCTCGGCAAGACCGAGCTTGCCCGATGCCTCCATAGCGCCAACCTCGCCCTGCAACAAAGCGCGTTGCAGTTCGACGCCCTGATCGGGGGACCAGCGCGCACTCGCCTGCAACCGGTTCTTGCCGATCCACTCCGAAACCGTAGCGCCACGCACTTCAGCGTTGATGCCGAGCAGATTCCCGGCAAGCGTTGCACTGGCCTCTTGCAGGCTGCCGTAGGCGGAAAGATCGCCCGGCAGAGCAAGGGGCGCTTCGGCGCGCAGGTTGAGCGCGAGCGGCAGATCATCGCCGAGCGGATCGACGGTTCCGTTCAGTGTGAGCGGCCACGCACCGCCGAGGCGCGCATCAACAGAAAGGCGTGAGAGATCTCCGCGCGCAGAGGCGCCCATCGCGGGCCAACCCTGCCGCGTTGCCGTGGCCGTCACTGCGAGCGGGAGCTGATGCTCGATGTCGATGCGCCCGGCCGCGCGAAGCCTGAAGTCACCCAGCCCGAGTTCGAGCGTCCCGACATCCACCCGGCTGCCGAGCAGCGTCGCTGCAAAGCGGATGTCGTCGAGATGCAGCAGCTTTTGCTGCTCGCGGCTGATGCGCAGGCTGCCGAGGTGGCCTGCCGAAACATGGATGTCCGCCGGCAGCCGGAGCGGCGCCAGATCGAGCGCAGGCGCGTCGGGCAGGGCCGGCGCAAGCGCGATCTCGAGGCTCGCCGCCGCGAGGCTGTCGGCGCAGAGCGCGAACCTGAGAAGGCAGGCCCGGTCGAGCTGCCAGCGAATGTCCCGCAGCACGAGCGTTTCCCTCGCCCCGGCCCAGCGCAGGGTTCCGATCCGCCCCTCTGCAAGCGTGCCGCCCTGCCCCTCGATAACGAGTTCCGGCAGCGCCCTCTGCAGCGCCTCCACGAGCAGCTCTGCGCCGCGCTCGCTCCCGGCAAGGCGCAGCGCGCTCACAGCGAGCACAACCGGCACGAGCACCAGAGCACCCAGCAGGAACAGGCGGCCGCGTCGGCTCACAGCGGCGGCCCCATGCTGACGTGCAACTTGATGCCGGTGTTCTCGCGGTCGTGCACGGGCGCTGCAAGATCGAAGCGGATCTGTCCGATCGGTGAAAGCCAGCGCAGCCCGATGCCGGCGCTCTGGTAGAGATCGTCATTGCGCTCGGTGAAGGCGCCACCGCCATCGACGAACGCCGCGACGCGCCAGTTCGGACGCACCCGTCGCGACACCTCGACACTGCCGACCGCCAGATAGCGCCCCCCGAGCAGCTTGCCGTTGACGTCGCGGGGCGCGAGCGTCTCGTAGTCGTAACCGCGGATGCTGCGGTCACCGCCGGCATAGAAACGCAGCGACGCGGGGATCTCGTTGAAGGAGTCGGTCCAGATCGCACCGAGTTCCACGCGGGCGAGCACGCGGGTCTTGTCGTCGTGCAACGAGCGGAGCAACCCCAGCCCGCCCCGCCAGCGGAAGAAATCTGCGGGCGAGCCTACCGAGCTGTCGCTGAAGTCCACCGATGTCCAGAGACTGTATCCGCGCGGCGGGTCGAGTCCCGGCGCGAGCGAGGTGCGCGAGATGCTGGTGGCGGGAAGCAGATAGGCCACGTCTTTCTGCGTCTCGCTGCCCACGGTGTAACGTTCGAGTTCGGCACTGATGCCGTAGCGGTAGGACCAGTCGCCGAAGACTTTCATCGCATGCGCGATGCCGCTGGTCATGGTGATCGACTCGGTGTCCTCCAGGCTCTTGCCCTGAACTCCGGTGCTGAGCTCGAAGACATCGTCCAGCGGGTCGGAGTGCGGGATACGCCAGGTCGATTCGAGCGACTGCCGCGTGGCCGAGAGCTCGGCGTCGGTGGAGAGCGAGTCACCGCGGCTGTTGAGAAGAGGCGAGTTGCGGCTGAAGCGCAGTCGCAGGTCGGAATCGGTGCTGAAACCTGCGCCCACGTCGTAGCGGCTCTCGGTGACGTCTGCGGCCAGCACTTCGATATCCGCCATCTCGGCGTCGCTGCGGCGCACACGCACCACGAGCTCGCTGAAATAGCCCGTGTCGCGCAGCCGCTGCTCGAAGCGGGCCATCTGCACGGCGTCGAACCAGTCGCCTTTGCGGAAAGGCGCGAGCCGCGCGAGCAGGGCGGTATCGAGCTGCGAGCCGGAGAGCACGATCTCGCCGAAACGCTTGCGCTGGCCGGCGTCGAGATCGAGCACCGCCTGCGCCTCGCGCCGCGCCACGTCCACGCGCAGTTCCGCGCGGCGGAACCGGGGTTTGAAGAATCCGGCGCGGCGACAGGCCTGGAGCAACTCGTCGCGCAGGCGTTCGTAGTCGGCATGGATCAACGGCGTGCCCGGCTTGAGGGGCGTCGCGCGCAGCAACTCCGCGACGGCAGGCAGCTCGCGCACGTCGGGGGCAATGTTCATGTCACTCGGCACCCAGACCAGGCGGGGGCCGGGGTCGACGCGCAGCACACGCTTTCCCTTGATCTGCTGCACGCTGAAGGTGGACTCGTACCAGCCGAAAGGTTGCAGGGCATCGTCGATGTCGGCGCGCAGGATGCGCTCCAGACGCGCCGGCTGCGTGGCAAGGGCGGGATCCAGACGCCCCATGTGCAGGCGCAGGTTATGGGCCGTGGGCTTGTCCAGGCCTTCGATATCGAGAGCAAGCCCCTTGTCCTCGGCGCGCAACACAAGCGGCACACACAGCAGCATCGCGGCGAGCAACACTCGCGCGGGACGCCTCGGCCATGTCAGCATTCGCTTTTTCACGGGTTGCAGGTTCGGGGATCGTCGGCCAAAGGGCGCGCCTATCCTAAACCGGCCGCAACTCCCGCGGCACCTGATGCCGCGCCAAGTTCTCAGCGGAGACCACCTCATGAGCCAAACGAGCGCAAGCGGGGGCCGGCGCCTGCCTGCCGAATGGGAGCCGCAGGACGCCATCCTGCTCACCTGGCCGCACGACCGGAGCGACTGGGAGGCAACCCTTGCCGTCGTCGAGCGCGTCTTCGTAGAGATCGCCACCGCCGTCTGCGCGCACGAGCGGCTGCTTCTGGTGCTGCGCGACAGCGGGCACCGGAACCACGTCGAGGCCCTGCTGCGCACTGCCGGCACCGATCTCTCTCGCGTGCAGATCGTGATCGCCCCCTCCAACGACACCTGGGCGAGGGACCACGGACCCATCACGGTCTACGAGAACGGCGCACCGCGCCTGCTCGATTTCGTGTTCAACGGCTGGGGCGGCAAATACGCAGCAGCACTGGACGATGCCATCACCGCAAGGCTGCAGGAGGCGGGCGTCTTCGGAGATGCGCCGCGCGAGCGATCCGCTTTTGTGCTGGAGGGCGGCAGTCTGGAGTCAGACGGCGCAGGCACGTTGATCACCACCCACGAATGCCAGCACCACGCCGGGCGCAACCCGGCACTGGACACCGGCGCCATCGAAGAACACCTGACAGCGGCCTTCGGGCTGAAGCGGCTCATATGGCTGCATAACGGCCAGCTTGAAGGCGACGACACCGACGGGCACATCGACACCCTCGTGCGGCTCTGCGACGCCGGCACCATCGCCTACCAGCAGTGCGACGATCCGGCGGACCCGCACTTCCCCGGGCTCGCCGCCCTGGAAGCCGAGGTGCGGGCATTGCGCACGGCAGAGGGCGAGCCCTACCGCCTGATGCCACTGCCCTGGCCCTCGGCCAAGCGCCACCCCGACGGCCGGCGCATGCCCGCCACCTATGCGAACTTCCTGATCCTGAACGGCGCTGTGCTGGTGCCCACCTACAGCGACGCGAAAGACGCAGTGGCACTGGAGCGGCTGCGCGGCATCTTCCCCGGCCGCGAGGTGATCGGCATCGACTGCCTGCCGCTGATCGCGCAGGGCGGCTCGCTGCACTGCGTGACGATGCAACTGCCCGCCGGCACACTCGCGCCCTGACACCCGGAGCCGAACGATGACCAAGACCCTGCGCACCGCCTGCCTGCAACACGCTTGCGGCCAAGACCGCGAGGCGAATCTCGCCACCACCGCACGCATGGTGCGCGAGGCTGCTGCCGCCGGCGCGCAACTCGTGCTGTTGCAGGAACTGCACACGGGCCCCTACTTCTGCCAGACCGAAGACGTGGCCTGCTTCGACATGGCAGAGCCCATCCCCGGCCCGGGCACGGAGTTCTTCGGAGCTCTGGCGCGCGAATGCGGCGTGGTGCTGGTGTCCTCGCTCTTCGAGCGGCGCGCACCCGGCCTCTACCACAACACCGCGGTGGTCTTCGAGCGCGACGGCAGCATCGCCGGGCGCTACCGCAAGATGCACATCCCCGACGACCCGGCCTACTACGAGAAGTTCTATTTCACGCCGGGCGATCTGGGCTTCACGCCCATCAGCACCTCAGTGGGCAAGCTCGGCGTGCTGGTGTGCTGGGACCAGTGGTACCCCGAGGCCGCACGGCTGATGGCGTTGGCAGGCGCGGATCTGCTGCTCTACCCGACCGCCATCGGGTGGGACCCGCGCGATGACATCGCCGAGAAAACCCGCCAGCGCGAAGCCTGGGTCACGGTGCAGCGCGCGCACGCTGTGGCAAACGGCTTGCCCGTGCTGGTAGCGAACCGCATCGGGCACGAGGCCTCACCGGACGCGCAGGCGCCGGGGCTCGAGTTCTGGGGCCACAGCTTCGTCGCGGGGCCGCAAGGGGAGTTCCTGGCGGTTGCGTCCGGAGACAGCGCGGAGGTCTTGCTCACCGATATCGACCTCGGCCGCAGCGAGGACGTGCGCCGCATCTGGCCCTTCCTGCGGGATCGGCGGATCGATGCTTACGGGGATCTGGTGAAAAGGTTCAGGGACTGAGAGCCTGCCAGACGGTCTGCGAGGGTCAACACGGATTGGCCGCCCTGCGCGGGAGACCTTGCCCTCACTCGTCCTCTGAACGCGCATCCACACCGCTCACCTCGCCGTCCCAGGCGTGAGCCGTGATCGCGATGGGCCGGCAACAGACGCTGCAGTCCTCTACGTAGTCCTGACGCTCCACGGAGCAATCCACGAGTATCTCTATCTGCTCCCAGCAATAGGGGCACTGGATGAACGCTGGCTGGAGTTCGTACATGGGTCCCCCTTTTCCTTTCAGCCGCCAGCCGTCGGTATGACGGGCCGCACGGGGTTCACAGCCACCCGCCTCACTCCCGCATCAGCAGGGATCCCGCGTACACCGCGACAGAGCCGATGACGTAGGCCATATCCACCACCCTGCGCCGGTCTTCGTCCTCGCGGCAGCTGGCGAGGTCGAGGATCGCGTTGCGGAGCAGGAATGTGTACAGGACGAAGTACAGGAACGGGACGATGTGCCGGTGCAGCGGGTAGTCGCCGATGTCCTTGCCGAACAGAGAGAGTATCCAACCGATCTGGCTCCAGATCCCCAGCAAGCCGAGACCGGCGTTGATGAACATCCACCTGACCTCGTCGCGGCCGAAGATGGTGAGGTAGAACACGGTGTAGATCGCAATGGCGATACCACCGTGGAGGAACAGGAAAAACGTCGGGGTGTCGCTCGGGTAGTAGGCCATCAGGAAGCCGGACCCGCCGAACATCAGCATGTGGACGAGGAAGAAGGGGTAGACCTGGTGCCAGGCGATGTCGTCCCCTGCGGCGTAGCTTTTCCCCCCTGTCTGCAGGCTGCCGTGGAGCTTCATCGCGACGTCCTGTTGATGGCGTGAGGCGGGGCTGGCATTGCGTGCGGCAACGAGACTGTATCGGACGGCAAAAGTAAAGCGCTCCGGGCAGGGCACTGTGTAGTCGGGGTCCGGCCGATCATAATCGGCGCCCCGAAGTGGTCTCCCGAAGCCAGCACCCGACCAGATGGAACCCAAATCACCTCCCGAGCGTGTAAACAGGTCATGAAGTGGTTCAGTCCAACAGCAGCGCCTGCGCAGGGGTCGGGTTTCGACGCCCTCGTGCGCCCGCATCTCGACCGTCTGTACCGGCTCGCCTACCGCTTCACCCAGTCCCGCGAGGACGCCGAAGACCTCGTCCAGAGCCTGCTGATAAAGCTGCTGCCCCAGACCGATCGCCTGGCACTGCTCGATCTGCCGGGCCCGTGGATGGCCCGTGCGCTCTACAACCTCTACATCGACCAGACCCGTCAGCGCCGCCGTCAGGAGGCCGCCATCGGCAACCCTCTCACCGAGGACGGGGTGCTCGAGGCCATCGCCGACGAGTTCTCCGACTCCCCCGAGCAGGCCGTGGAGCGTAACCAGCGCGAGCAGCGGCTGGCGCTGGCACTGGCCGCTCTCTCTGACGATCACCGCGCCCTGATCGCCTGGCACGACATGGAGGGCTACACCCTCGATGAACTCGCCGAACAGCTTTCCGTGCCCATTGGCACCCTGAAGTCCCGGCTGCACCGCGGCCGGGCCAATCTGCGGGCCCTGCTGGAGCAACCCTCCGCCGGCGCCACGCCCCTTTCCGTAGCGAGGTTCGCTGTATGAACTGCACCCGTGCCCGACTGTTCCTCGAGGAGCAGATAGACGGATCCGCAGAGCCACTGGCCGAGGCTGCGCTCGCCGAGCACCTGCGCGGCTGCGAGGACTGCTCCATGGAGCGCGAGGCCATGCGTGCGCTGCAGGCACAACTGGCGGCGCTGCCCCTGGCGCCCGCCCGCGCGGGCTTTGCCGATCGCGTGCTGGCTGCGGCACACGCCGCTCAACCCGCAGCGCGGGCGCCCGTCCGCAGCCGTGTTCCGGCATGGATGGGCGGCGCGCTGGCCGCGAGCCTGCTGCTCGCCACGGGCATGTGGTTCGGGCGCCAGAGCCTCCCGGAGGTCATGGCCGTTGCCGATCAACCCGTGCGGCTCGTGTTCCGCAGCGAGGACGCGCTTGCCGGGGTCACCATCGAGATCGATCTCCCCGAGGGCGTTGAACTCGACGGTTATCCGGGGCAGCGTCAACTTGTGTGGCAGTCCGACATCCAGGCTGGCCCCAACCTGCTGGAACTTCCGGTGCAGGTGCACGGCAGCGGCGGAGTCCTCACCGCCACCATCAATCACGGCAGCGAGCGCCGGCAGTTCGCCGTGCGGCTCGTGCCCGTAGCCGCGGAGAAAACCGATGCGTGACTTCGCACGCCTGCTGCTTTTGGCGGCCCTGCTGTTCAGCGCCTCGGTGCGTGCCGAGAGCGGGCTCCAGGGCCTCGAAATGGACGTGATGGACGCAGGCGAGAACGCTGCGCGCGCAACATCACGGATCGCCTTGCCCCGGATAGGTTTGCCGACGCCAGCAGAACAAGACCTCCCCGGCCTTGAGCCCGAGCGCAACGCCCGCGCGGCGGAGTTGCTGCCCGATAACGCCGCATCGGTAGCGCGCGAGGCGGTTCCGGTCGTGGATCCGGGCGACACCACGACGGACCCAACCGACACGCCTCACTGAAGGCGCCCGGCTGTACAATCCGGCGCGGTCCGTCACAGGCCGATCCCCGACACCCTTGCGCTGACGAGACCAGACGCCTGAACTCCTCCGCTCCTCACCGTCACCCGGCCGGGCCCCTTGCGGCAGCGCTGCTTGCGCTGCTGCTCCTCGTGCCGTGCGCGCTCGCGTTGGCGTCCACGGCGATGGAAGACGGTGTTGCGGCCTATCGCAAAGGGGATTTTCCTGCCGCGCTGCAGCTTTTCCGGCAGGCGGCGGCGCTTGCGCCGGAGGATACGACGGTACGCTTCAACCTCGGGCTCACCGAATACCGCCTCGGGCAGTACCAGGAGGCACGCAAGGACTTCCTTGCCCTGCGCGGCAAGCCCGGCATGAACGCCATCGCCGAGTACCACCTGGGGCTGGTGGCCGCGCGGCTCGGGCAAAGCGACCGCGCCGCAAGGCATCTGCGCTCCGCCGCATCAGGCGACTCTGCCCGCCTGCGCGAACTCGCCAGGGCGGCCCTCGCCAGCCTCGGTGAGCGCCCCGAAACCCGTGTGCCCGCTGCCTACCTCATGGCAGGCCTGGGTTACGACGACAACCGCAACCGCGTTGCCAAATCGGTGGATCTGCCCGGGCAGGATCCGGAGTCAGCCTATGTCGACGTCGTGGGCCAGGGCATGTATCCCTTGCCATGGAAGGGCGAGTACGAACTGCGCGCCACCGCCTTCAGCCGCGACTACGAGACCGACGACGAGCTCGACCAGACATCGCTGCAGCTCGGCCTGCGGCGCAGCTGGCGGCCGGGGGCATGGCGGCTCTCGCTGTCTGCCGAGACCGAATCCATCCTCCTGCGCGACAACAGCCTGGTGCAATCGGTGGGCGTCGGCCTGGAGGGCGTGCGGCGCATCGGCAACTCCACGCTGCGGCTGAGATATCAGCCCGCCCACGTAGAGGCCGACAGCAATTTCGATTACCTCGACGGCAGCCGCCAGCGCGCGATGGTCACGCAGGAATTCAATCTTGGCGGATTGCTCTGGCGTGCAGGCTATGAGCTTGAGCAGAGCGCCCAGGGCGACGGCGTGCAGGCCGACGTGGTCTATGGGCAGGCGCCCTTGCGGCACGGGCCGTTCGTACGGGTCAGCAAAGGGCTGACGCCCCGTTTGTCAGCCGACCTGAGCGCATCCATCCGCCGCAGCCGCTACAAAGACGACGACCCGCTCGGCGCCGATCGCCGTCAGGACGATCTCGTGCAACTGGGCGGCTCCTTGCGCTTCCAGGCCGGGCGGAACTGGGGGCTGCTGCTCGATTACCGCTTCTCGGACAACCGCTCCAGCGTCAATGACTACGACCACGACCGGCACACCGTGCTCGCGGGCTTCGAGTGGCGTTATTGAAAGACGCGATTTCCTTTTGCCTTCAAGGAACCTTTGTCCGGTTCCCGCCGTGTCTTTATGCATGGACTGCGACGTCCACCCGACAATCACCCGAATGGAGACAACACCGATGCGCAAGCTGAGCCTTTTCATCCTCGCCGCCAGCGCCACGCTGGGCGTATCCATGGCCCAGGCCGATGACGCCGTGGATGCCAGCGCAGGCACCGACGCTCCGGAAGTGCAGGTGTTACCACCCGCGCCTGCGGACGATGCCGACCAGACGGCAGACCCGGTGCTGCTGGTCGAAGATCTGGACCTGCACCCGATCGATCAGGTGGTTGACCTTCCCGAGGAAAGCGGCGATCCGGCACCTGAGGTCAACATCTACCACCAGCTGAACACCGGTGATGGCGCCATCGACGACACCGCCGCAACTGACGACACCAGCGTTGTCGATGACACGGCCGTGACCGATGACACGGCTGCTACCGACGACACCGGCACCAAGGAAGAAGTCCCCACCGACGACTCGGCTGCCACCGACGACACCGGTACCACGGACGATGCCGACCAGACGG
>CAIYPF010000202.1 GCA_903928015.1 uncultured Gammaproteobacteria bacterium
CCGAGGCCGCTGGTGGGGACATTCCCGCTGTTTCTCCGCTCGCAGATGCCTGCTGCGCCATCATCGAGATCGAGGATGGCCTGACGGGGCAGCTGTGTTTCGCACTTGCCGGCGAGGCGGGTTCCGCGGGCTTCGATCACAAGGCGCTGGAGATAATCGAGAGCTGTCTGCCGTTGCTGGCGTCCGCACTCCTGGCGCAGCGACGAAACACAGCCATGCAGGCCCTGGGCGGCGCCATCATGAACCGCTATGACCGCTACCACGTTGGCGCCATCGTGGTGGATGCCGATGGCTTCGTGATTTACCGCAACGAGGCCGCGCGCCGGCATCTGGCGGCTGGCAGTGGGCTCGCCCTGCGCGGTGGCAGGCTGGAGGCCGGGCTGCCGGCCGAGAGTGCGCAACTGCTTCAGGCAATCCGGGATGTGCTCGCGAGCGATTTACCGGACAGCCACTTCCTGTCCCGGCTCTTCAACGCCAGTCGCGAGGGTGATATGCCGCTCACCCTGGCGATCAGCCCGTTCCGCAGTGGTCTGGACGACGGCGGCTACGTCACCATCATGGCGTATGACCCCGAGCGCCCCGAGGTGCAGCGCCAGGAGGTGATCCAGTGGACGTACCAACTTAGCGCCCGCGAGTCCCAGTTGGCCTGCGCGCTGGCAGCGGGGGAATCCCTGGAACACTACGCCGAGCGCTCGGATTGCTCGGTCGAGGGGGTCAGATCCCTGCTGAAGCGCATATTCCGGAAGACGGGCACATCCAGGCAGACCGAATTGGTGAAGCTCGTGCTCGTCGGTCCCGCAGCGATGGTGCAATGAACATGGCCGGCGCGCTGTTACCCCCTACTCCCGAAATGCTCTCTGAATTGCTGTTGGCGCTGCACGGCCTCGCCGCGCGGCCGGATCAACTTGGCCATGTCCAGAAGATCTGCGGCCGCTACGTCGGGGCCAGCATGAGCAGCATGGGTATCTGCGAAGGGCGAAGCGGCAAGGTGCGCTTCGTCGATTACTTCCCCGCCGATCGGAATTCCGCGGCCGACTACAAAAGCCATTACCACCAGGACGATCCCGTCAAGAACGCTGCAATGCTCGCTGCTCCCCGGCGTTTCTGGACCCGCGAACAGCTGATCTCCGAAGAAGTCATCCGCACCAACGCCTATCTGATCGACTGGTGCATCAAGAAAGGACACGACGACGTCTGCATTGCCCGTATCCCGATGGGTGGCGACTACCACTGCCTGTGGGCCTTCAGCCGGGGTCGGGACCAGCCCCGTTTCTCACGGCGTGAGCTCGATTTCCTCGAGATGCTCATTCCCCATGTAGAGCAGGCGCTGTCGCTGCACACCCAGATCGATCGACTGGGCGTTTTTGCCGATATCGCGCAGGAGCAACTGACGCAGTCAGGGCACGGGTTGATCGTCCTGAACGAGGAGTTGCAGATCGCCTACCTCAATCGTATTGCCGCCCGCCTTCTCGGCGAGGGAGGGGCCCTGTCCGCCGACAACGGCACGATATGCCTCGCGGACGAGCAAGCGGCCTGCAAATTCGATGAGCTCGTACAGATCTGCATGGCAGCGAGCCGCAGCCAAAGCATCCTTGCCGGTGGCTCCGTCGCCATAACACGCCCGGAGAGCTCTCCGCTGGCCGTGACCGTGATGCCCTACCGGCGCCAGGAATCCCTGCAGACGCTCGTCGCCGGTGCGGGCCGTGTGGTGGTGACGATTTTCGACCCCGATCGTCCGCGACTCGACACAAGAAGCATGCTGCGCGAGATGTATCGCCTCTCCGAGATCGAGGCAGACGTCTGCTGGCGGTTGGGCAACGGCGACACGCTGGAGCAAATCGCCCTCGATACCGCCACCACGCGCGAGACCGTCCGCTCGCAACTCAAGCGCCTCTTTGCCAAGACGGGCACCAACCGGCAGTCGGATCTCGTCAGGCTCGTGTTGCTCGGGCCGGCGGCGTGGAATCGTGCGTTGCCCTGAGCCTCGCGTCCTGATTTTTTTCTTTCAAAGCGAAGGCGTCTTCCCTACAATGCCGCTTCAGATTTCCGTTGGCATCACCCCGAGCAAAACCGCGTAAACGGCGTCTGAAGCAAATCAGGGGCGAGATGAGACCGGTAGTTTCATCTCGCTTTTTTTCGCCCTTGATTCGCTCTCCTCGCGCGTCGGAACGCACCGCCCGGGACGCTGGCGGCCGAGTTTCAGGGGCGTCCAGCCGCCACCTCCAGACGAGGAGCCACCATTGACCACCACTAACCGCCGGCCCGCCTTCCTGGCCCTCGAAGATGGCAGCCTCTTCCACGGCCAGGGCATCGGCGCCGATGGCGAAACCAGCGGAGAGGTGGTTTTCAATACCGCCATGACGGGCTATCAGGAGATCCTCACGGATCCCTCCTACGCGCGTCAGATCGTGACCCTCACCTATCCCCACATCGGCAATACCGGCGTGAACGCCGAGGACGAGGAATCGGACCGGGTCTGGGCCGCAGGTCTGGTGATCCGCGATCTCCCGCTCCTTGCCAGCAACTTCCGCTCTGTCGGCACCCTGCAGGACTATCTCTCGGAGCGCGGGATCATCGGCATCTCGGATATCGATACCCGCCGCCTCACCCGCATCCTCCGCGAGAAAGGCGCCCAGAACGGCTGCATCATGTCCGGTCGCTGCGACCCCGCGCAGGCCCTCGAGCGGGCGCGGGCCTTTCCCGGACTGAAAGGCATGGATCTCGCCAAGGTGGTAAGCGTCACCGAGCCATACGCCTGGACCGAGGGCAGTTGGGCGCTGGGGCGTGGGTTCACCACGCCCGCGGCGGCGCCGGAATTCAAGGTCGTGGCCTTCGATTACGGCGTCAAGCGCAACATCCTGCGCATGCTGGTCGATCGCGGCTGCGCGCTCACCGTGGTGCCGGCACAGACCTCCGCCGAAGAAGTGCTGGCGATGTCACCCGACGGTGTGTTCCTGTCCAACGGCCCCGGCGATCCTGAGCCCTGCGACTACGCCGTCCGCGCCATCCGCACCCTCGTCGACTCCGGCTTGCCGGTGTTCGGCATCTGCCTCGGTCACCAGTTGCTGGGGCTTGCGAGTGGTGCGCGCACATTGAAGATGAAGTTCGGTCACCACGGTGCCAACCACCCGGTGCAGGACCTCGCCACCGGCAGCGTGATGATCACCAGCCAGAATCACGGCTTCGCGGTTGACGAATCAACCCTGCCTGACACGCTGCGCGCCACGCACCGCTCGCTGTTCGACGGATCCTTGCAGGGAATCCACCGCAACGATCGTCCGGCTTTCAGTTTTCAGGGCCATCCCGAGGCGAGCCCCGGCCCGCACGATGCGGCCGCACTCTTCGATCACTTCATCGGCCTGATGCGCGAGCACGGCCGGGCAAAGGGGTAGCCACGCGATGCCCAGACGCACAGACATCCACACCATCCTGATCATCGGCGCAGGCCCGATCGTCATCGGCCAGGCATGCGAGTTCGACTACTCCGGCGCCCAGGCCTGCAAAGCGCTGCGGGAAGAAGGCTTCCGCGTGGTGCTGGTGAACTCCAACCCCGCCACCATCATGACCGACCCGGCCATGGCGGATGCCACCTACATCGAGCCCGTGAACTGGCGCTCCGTGGCCAGCATCATCGAGAAGGAGCGCCCCGACGCGCTGCTTCCCACCATGGGCGGCCAGACGGCGTTGAACTGTGCCCTCGACCTTGCCCGCGAGGGCATCCTCGAGAAGTTCGGCGTGCAGATGATCGGCGCCACCCGCGAGGCCATCGACAAGGCCGAGGACCGGCAGAAATTCGACAAGGCCATGCGCGCCATCGGGCTCGAGTGTCCGCGCTCGGTCATCGCCCACAGCATGGAAGAAGCCCTGCAGCTCGTTGATGGAATCGGCTTCCCCTGCATCATCCGCCCGTCGTTCACGATGGGCGGATCTGGCGGCGGCATCGCCTACAACCGCGAGGAATTCGAGGAAATCTGCGAACGCGGGCTCCAGCTCTCGCCCACGAGCGAGTTGCTGATCGACGAGTCGCTGATCGGCTGGAAAGAGTTCGAGATGGAGGTGGTGCGGGACCGCAAGGACAACTGCATCATCATCTGCTCCATCGAGAACTTCGACCCGATGGGTGTGCACACCGGTGATTCGATCACCGTTGCGCCCGCGCAGACCCTCACCGACCGCGAATACCAGATCATGCGCAACGCCTCCATCGCGGTGCTGCGCGAGATCGGCGTCGAGACCGGCGGCTCGAACGTGCAGTTTGCGGTGAATCCCGCAGATGGCCGCCTGGTCGTGATCGAGATGAACCCGAGGGTCTCGCGCTCCTCGGCACTGGCGTCCAAGGCCACGGGCTTTCCCATCGCCAAGGTCGCAGCCAAGCTCGCCGTCGGCTACACCCTGGACGAACTCCAGAACGAGATCACCGGCGGCGTGACGCCGGCCTCTTTCGAGCCCTCCATCGACTACGTCGTCACCAAGGTGCCGCGCTTCACCTTCGAGAAGTTCGCCGCCGCCGATCCGCGACTCACCACGCAGATGAAATCCGTGGGCGAGGTGATGGCGATCGGGCGCACGTTCCAGGAGTCGCTGCACAAGGCGATGCGCGGGCTCGAGGTGAGCTCGGCAGGCTTCGAGACGCAGCTTGCTGCCAATGACGAAGAGGCGCTGGCGAAGCTCCGCGGGCACATAGTGAACCCCGGCGCGCAACGGCTCTGGCACCTGGCAGACGGTTTCCGTGCCGGGCTTTCGCTGGACGAAATGCACCAGCTGTCGCGCATCGATCCCTGGTTCCTGGTGCAGATAGAAGACATCGTGCGCGAGGAGCGCATGCTGGGCGGCCGGGCTTTGCCCACGCTCGGGCTTGATGAACTGCGTCGCCTGAAGCGCAAGGGATTCGCCGATCGCCGCCTTGCTGACATCCTCGGCGAGAGAGAGTCCGCAGTGCGTGCGCGCCGCCGTGCGCTGGGCCTGCACCCGGTCTACAAGCGGGTCGATACCTGCGCGGGCGAGTTCGCCTCGGCCACGGCCTACATGTACTCCACCTACGAGGAAGAGTGCGAGGCGCAGCCCTCGGGCCGCGACAAGATCATGGTGCTCGGCGGTGGCCCCAACCGCATCGGCCAAGGCATCGAATTCGACTACTGCTGCGTCCACGCCGCCCTTGCCATGCGCGAGGACGGCTACGAGACGATCATGGTCAACTGCAACCCCGAGACCGTCTCTACCGACTACGACACTTCCGACCGCCTGTATTTCGAACCGGTCACGCTCGAAGACGTGCTGGAGATCGTGCGTATCGAGAAGCCCAAAGGCGTGATCGTGCAGTTCGGCGGGCAGACGCCGCTGAAACTCGCGCGCGCACTCTGGGCCGAGGGCGTGCCGGTGATCGGCACCACGCCCGATGCCATCGACTGCGCTGAAGACCGCGAACGCTTCCAGCAGATGATCGACAAGCTCGGCCTGCTGCAACCGCCCAATGCCATCGTGCGCTCCGCGGAGCAGGCAGAGGCTGCGGCCGAGAGAATCGGCTACCCGCTGGTGGTGCGTCCCTCCTACGTGCTGGGTGGTCGCGCCATGGAAATCGTCTATCGCGCCGAGGAACTCCGCACCTACATGCGTGAGGCTGTGCGCGTCTCCGACGACACCCCGATCCTTCTCGATTACTTCCTCAAGGCCGCGGTGGAAGTCGACATCGACGCGGTGTGCGACGGCGAGCGCGTGGTGATCGGCGCGATCATGCAGCACATCGAACAGGCGGGCATCCACTCCGGGGATTCCGCCTGCTCGCTTCCGCCCTACAGTCTGCCTGCTGACGTGCAGGACGAGATGCGTGCCGTCGTGGTGCGCATGGCCCGGGAGCTTGGCGTGGTCGGGCTGATGAACGTCCAGCTCGCCTGGCAGGACGGCAAGATCTACGTGATCGAAGTGAACCCGCGCGCCTCGCGTACGGTGCCTTTCGTGTCCAAGTGCATCGGCTTTTCGCTCGCCAAGATCGCGGCGCGCTGCATGGCTGGCACCTCGCTGGATTCCCAGGGCTTCATCTCGGAGGCGGTGCCCACGCTCTTCAACGTCAAGGAGTCGGTCTTTCCCTTCAACAAATTCCCGGGCATCGACCCTATCCTCGGACCCGAAATGAAGTCCACGGGAGAGGTGATGGGCGTTGGCGAGACCTTCGCCGAGGCCTTCCTGAAGGCGCAGGTCGCCGCCGGCGAGACGCTGCCGCGCGGCGGCATTGCCTTCCTCAGCGTGCGCGAGGCAGACAAGCCCGGCATCGTTGGTGTGGCGCGTGATCTTGTCGAGCTCGGTTTCAGCATCGTCGCAACCCGCGGCACGGCCGCAGTCATCGAGGCGGCGGGTATTGCTGTCGAGGTGGTGAACAAGGTGGTCGAGGGCCGACCGCATATCGTCGACATGATCAAGAACGACCGCATCCACCTCATCGTGAACACCACGGAGGGGCGGCAGGCCATTGCAGACTCCTCGACCATCCGCTCGAGTGCTCAGCAGCGCGACGTCTACTACACCACGACGCTCACGGGCGGCGAGGCTATCTGCGAGGCGTTGCGCCATGGTCCGGATGTCAGCGTAAGATGCCTCCAGCAAATTCACGGTGCGATGGCCTGAGCCGTAGCATGATTTTTCAGAAAGCGCGGGCGGAGGCTCGCCCCGAAGGGAGACCGGGCGGATGGTGACGCGAGTACCGATGACTGTTGGCGGAGCGGAGAAACTCCGCGCCGAACTCGAACACCTCAAGCGTGTGGAGCGGCCCCGTATTTCCAAGGCCATCGCCGAGGCCCGCGAGCATGGTGATCTGCGCGAGAACGCGGAGTATCACGCTGCCCGTGAACAACAGAGCTTCGCCGAAGGCCGCATCAACGACATCGAGTCCAAGCTCTCTGCCGCACAGGTCATCGACGTGACGTCTATCGCGGCCACCGGGAAAGTGATTTTCGGCGCTACCGTCGCGATCCTGAATCTCGAGACCGACGAGACTCTCCGCTACCAGATCGTGGGCGAAGACGAGGCATCGGTGCGGGAGAACCGCATCTCCGTCACCTCTCCGATCGCCCGCTCGCTGGTGGGCAAGGACATCGGAGACGTGGTGAGCGTGCGTACGCCTGCAGGGCCCGTCGACTACGAGATCGTCGACGTCCTGCACATCTGAGCTGCGATCACTCCGCGGGTTGCCGGAGGTTGCTCAGCCGCGGGTCGGCATTCGGGTTGGGTCGGTAGACCAGCGCGATCTTGCCGATCTCCTGCACCGATTCCGCTCCCGTGTGCTCGCAAAAGGCCGCGATGGAGGCCCGGCGCTCTTCGCGGTCTGCGATGCTGAAACGCACCTTGACGAGTTCGTGATCGGACAGTGCCCTTTCGGCCTCTGCGTACACGCCCTCGGTGAGCCCCTTCGCGGCGACAGTCACCACCGGGTTCAGACGGTGGCCAATGCCGCGCAGTCGCTTCCTGAAATCTGCATCGAGCGGCATGATGTCCGACCCCGGGGTGCTGAGAAGAGCCGCATTGTAGCCCAATGCCTCATGCACCCGGCGCAGAGGAGCGCAATCAGTTCATGGCCAGATCGAAGAGCAGCGGACGCTGGCTCCAGGAGCATCACAAAGACCAGTACGTGCAGCGCTCGCGGGCCGAGGGCTACCGCTCCCGCGCGAGTTACAAGCTGCTGGAGATCGCCAGCGCGGACCGCCTGATCCGCCGCGGTGACATTGTGGTGGATCTGGGCGCGGCCCCTGGCGGCTGGAGCCAGGTGGCGGCCGAACTGGCCGGGGATGCCGGCGTGGTCGTGGCCTCCGATATCCTCCCGATGGATGCGCTCGCGGGAGTGCACTTCATTCAGGGTGATTTCACCGAAGAGTCGGTGCTGGCCGAGGTGCTGGCCGCGCTCGGTGGCCGCCGGGCAGACCTTGTAATGTCGGATATGGCCCCCAACATGAGCGGAATCCGGGACGTGGATCAGCCCCGGGCGATGCTGCTCGCCGAACTCGCACTGGAGTTCGCGCGCAGCACCCTGAAGCCTGGTGGCAAGCTCCTCTGCAAGGTGTTCCATGGTGAGGGATTCGACGATTTCATCCGGGCGCTGCGTGCGGCCTTTGCAAGCGTGGCAACCCGCAAGCCTGACGCCTCGCGTGGACGCTCGCGCGAGGTCTATGTGCTCGCCCGCGAGTTCCGCGGCTGAGGCCGCGTTGGTCCGGCCCTGTTGTTTCATAGTACATTCCGTGACCGTCCCGGCCTGAGCCGCGGACCGCACCCTGCGAGGACGCTGTCGTGAACGACATGGCCAAGAACCTGCTCCTGTGGCTCATCATCGCCGCGGTGTTGCTGTCGGTGTTCCAGAACTTCAACGTCCAGCCTGCCCGCGAACAGCTGAATTACTCCGAGTTCCTCCAGGAAGTGAAAGACGACCGCGTGAACCGCGTGGTCATCGACGGCCTGCTCATCGTGGGCGAGCGCGGCGACGGTACGCGCTTCGAGACGGTGCGACCGAGCATCCCGGATGCCGGCCTGATGGCCGACCTTCTCGATAACAGTGTGGTGGTCGAGGGACGCCAGCCCGAGCAGCCCAGCATCTGGCAGCAACTGCTGGTGGCCTCCTTCCCGATCCTCATCATCATCGCGGTGTTCATGTTCTTCATGCGCCAGATGCAGGGCGGTGGTGGAGGCAGGGGCGGCCCGATGAGCTTCGGCAAGAGCAAGGCGCGCCTGCTCTCGGAAGACCAGATCAAGACCACCTTCGCTGATGTGGCGGGCGTTGAAGAGGCAAAGGAAGACGTCCACGAGCTCGTCGAGTTCCTGCGCGACCCCGCCAAATTCCAGAAACTCGGCGGCCGCATTCCCCGCGGTGTGCTGATGGTGGGCCCGCCCGGTACCGGCAAGACATTGCTCGCCAAGGCCATCGCCGGCGAGGCCAAGGTGCCCTTCTTCTCCATTTCGGGCTCGGATTTCGTCGAGATGTTCGTGGGCGTTGGCGCATCGCGTGTGCGCGATATGTTCGATCAGGCCAAGAAGCAGGCTCCCTGCATCATATTCATCGACGAGATCGATGCCGTGGGTCGTCATCGCGGCGCGGGCCTGGGCGGCGGTCATGACGAGCGCGAGCAGACGCTCAACCAGTTGCTGGTCGAGATGGACGGTTTCGAGCCCAACGACGGGATCATCGTTATTTCCGCCACCAACCGGCCTGATGTCCTGGACCCCGCGCTGCTGCGCCCGGGCCGTTTCGACCGCCAGGTCGTGGTGGGTCTGCCCGATATCCGGGGCCGCGAGCAGATTCTCAAGGTACACATGCGCCGCGTGCCGCTCTCCGATGACGTCGATCCGGCGATCATCGCCCGCGGTACCCCCGGATTCTCGGGCGCCGATCTCGCCAATCTCGTGAACGAGGCCGCGCTGTTTGCTGCCCGATTCAACCGTCGTGTGGTTGCCCAGCACGAGTTCGATCTCGCCAAG
Source organism: uncultured Gammaproteobacteria bacterium (assembly GCA_903928015.1). Taxonomy (GTDB): domain Bacteria; phylum Pseudomonadota; class Gammaproteobacteria; order Pseudomonadales; family UBA5518; genus UBA5518. Next base: position 9,454 of record CAIYPF010000202.1, read on the forward strand.
GACAAGATCATGATGGGCGCCGAGCGCAAATCGATGGTCATGTCCGAGAAGGAGAAGCGCAACACCGCCTACCACGAGGCCGGCCATACCATCGTCGGCCGCGTCGTGCCCGAACATGATCCTGTGTACAAGGTGAGCATCATCCCGCGTGGCCGCGCGCTCGGTGTCACCATGTTCCTCCCCGAGGAAGACCGGTATTCGCACAGCCGCCGCGGGCTCATGAGCGCGATCTGCAGCCTCTTCGGGGGACGCATTGCCGAGGAGCTGATTCTCGGCCCGGATGGCATCACCACCGGTGCGACCAACGACATCCAGCGCGCCACCGACATCGCGCGGAACATGGTGACCAAGTGGGGTTTGTCCGAGCGCATGGGCCCTCTGAACTATGACGAGGGGCAAGAGGAGGTCTTCCTCGGTCGCAGCGCCGCGATGGGCAGCAAGCACACCTCGGACGAGACCGCCAAGAAAATCGACGAGGAAGTGCGTCGCATCATCGACGAGGCCTACGCCACGGCGCGCCAGATACTGGTCGACAACATGGACAAGCTCCATGCCATGGCCAAGGCTCTGGTGCAGTTCGAGACGCTGGATTCCGGCCAGATCGACGACATCATGGACGGCCGGGCACCGCGTCCGCCGGCCGAAACCGGCGACGACGCCGGAAAAGCGGGTCCTGGTCCTGGTCCTGGCGTCGGCGCTGCAGATGGTCGCGTTCCGGGAGCGCCTATCGGTGACCCCGCCGGGGAGCACTGAGTGCGGTGATCCTGCAGTGCGGGGCTCGCAGCCTCGATCTCTCAATCCCCCGCGTCATGGGCGTGATCAACCTCACGCCCGATTCTTTTTCGGATGCTGGCACTCTCTGGCGCGATGATCGCCCTGACCTCGACCGCCTTCTGCGCCGCGCCGAACGCATGCATGCCGATGGCGCTGACATCCTCGATCTCGGTGGAGAGTCCACCCGGCCGGGCGCCGTGCCGGTCGCAGAGCAGGAAGAAATCGATCGCGTCCTCCCTGCAGTCGAAGCCATAGCGCGTCGCCTCGACGTGATCATCTCGGTCGACACCAGTGCCCCTGCGGTGATGAGTGCGGCTGCGGCGCATGGCGCTGGCCTCATCAACGATGTCCGCTCCCTCTCACGCCCGGGGGCAGTTGTAGCAGCTGCCGCCACGGGCCTTCCGGTGTGCCTCATGCACATGCGCGGCGAACCGGGGACGATGCAAAAGGACCCGGTTTACGAGGATGTCTGCGCCGAGGTCGGCGAATTCCTGCTCCAGCGCGCCGCCAGTTGCGAGTCTGCGGGCATTGCCCGCGAGCGCCTGCTGCTCGACCCGGGCTTCGGCTTCGGCAAGACGCTGGCCCACAATCTCGAGCTCTTTCGAGGCTTGCCCGGGCTGGTTGGCTTGGGTTACCCGGTGCTTGTTGGCGTCTCTCGCAAGTCGATGATCGCGCGCATCCTGCAGCGTGATACCCGTCAGCGGCTGGCGGGGGGGCTCGCGCTGGCTACACTTGCGGCAAATGCCGGAGTCACGGTTGTCCGCACCCACGATGTGCGCGCCACCCGCGATGTGCTAGCCATGGTGGCCGCGGTCCGCAGGGAGTAATTGCAGCATGGCCACGCGATATTTCGGTACCGACGGCATCCGCGGCAAGGTCGGGGTCGAACCCATAACGCCTGATTTCGTCCTCAAGCTCGGCTGGGCCGCCGGGCGCGTGCTGGGGCGTCAGGCGCGCGACAGCCGTGCCAGGAACCTGGTGATCATCGGCAAGGACACGCGGATTTCGGGCTATATGTTCGAGTCTGCGCTGGAGGCGGGTCTGGTTGCCGCGGGGCTGGACGTCTCCTTGCTGGGCCCCATGCCAACACCCGCGGTAGCCTATCTGACGCGGACCTTTCACGCCGTGGCAGGCATCGTGATCAGTGCCTCACACAACCCTTTCGACGACAACGGCATCAAGTTCTTCTCTTCGAAGGGCACAAAACTGCCCGACGAGATCGAGCAGCAGATCGAGGCGGAACTTGCAGGTCCCATGCAAACCCGTGATTCCAGCGGCCTGGGCAAGGTGACGCGGATGGCGGACGCAGCCGGGCGCTATATCGAATACTGCAAGAGCACCTTCCCCTTCGAATTGAACCTCGAGGGGCTGAAAGTGGTCGTCGACTGCGCGCACGGTGCCACCTATCACGTCGCTCCTGCCGTGCTTGCCGAACTTGGCGCAACGGTTGTCGAGCTTGGCGTCGAGCCCGATGGCTTCAACATCAACCGCGACGTCGGCTCGACATCGCCCGGTGCGCTCATCGACGCGGTGCGCTCGCACGGGGCCGACTTGGGCATAGCGCTCGACGGCGACGGAGACCGGCTGATCTGCGTGGATGACACCGGTGAGATCGTCGACGGTGACGAACTCCTTTACATCATCGCAGCGGATCGTCAGCGGCGCGGCGTGGCCTGCGGTGGTGTGGTGGGCACGCTGATGAGCAACCTCGGGGTCGAACTTGCCCTTGGCAGCCTGGGTGTGCCCTTTGCGCGTGCAAAGGTGGGTGATCGCCATGTACTGGAGATGATGGCGAGCAAGGGCTGGCGCCTGGGCGGCGAGTCCTCTGGTCATATCATCTGCCTCGACGTCAGCACTACCGGTGACGGTATCGTGTCTGCGCTGCAGGTGCTTGCGGCCATGCAGTCCCGGGGTCGCAGTCTCCGGGAATTGCGAGCGGACGTGCGCAAATTCCCCCAGGTCATGATCAACGTGGCCGTGGCCAGACGCGGCGATCCCCTCGCCAATGCTGCGGTGGCCAGCGCCATTGCGGCGGCCGAGAGCGAGCTTGCGGGGCGCGGCCGCGTGCTGCTCAGGGCTTCAGGCACCGAAGCGCTCATTCGCGTGATGGTGGAAGGAGAGGATTCCCCGCTGGTGGAGCGATTGGCCTCGGAACTTGCGGGCGTGGTGCGCGCGGAGCTCGCTTGATTGCCTCAAGTACGCGCAAGTTTTCTTGTGCCGCCTCGGGCTCTTGGTTACCATCTCCGCCCGCTTTCAGGGGGGTTCGCTGTGCGTAGAACGCTGGTGGCCGGCAACTGGAAGATGCACGGCTCGCAGGCGATGGTCCGTGCGATCCTGCCGGACGTCTGCGGCCGGTTGCAGGGTGTGGCTACGGAGGTGGTGGTTTGTCCGCCGTTTCCATATCTGCTGCTCGCAGCTGAACTGCTTCAGGGTTCATCCCACGCGCTGGGAGCGCAGGATCTTTACCCGGGGGCGTCGGGTGCGCACACCGGAGAGGTGTCTGGCCAGATGCTCCGCGATGCCGGTTGCACGTGGGTGATCCTTGGTCATTCCGAGCGCCGCGCCGGCAAGTGCGAAGACGACGCTGCCGTTGCGCGCAAGGCAAAGGCGGCATTGGACGCTGGGCTCAGGCCCATTGTCTGCGTGGGCGAGACCTCCTCGCAGCGCGAAGGAGGCCTCACTTTCGAAGTGGTGGCAGCTCAATTGGGCGCGGTGCTCGATGGGGTGGGGTCTGATCTGGCTGCTTCGCTTACCGTTGCCTATGAGCCGGTTTGGGCGATAGGGACGGGGCTCACCGCCTCTCCTGAGCAGGCCCAGGAAGTGCACGGCAGGCTCCGCCTGCAGGCAGAGGCCTTTGCGCCGGGCGCGGGGAAGGTGATGAGGATGTTGTACGGTGGCAGCGTGAAGGCAGCAAACGCTGCTTCTTTGTTTGCGATGCCCGATATCGACGGTGGGCTGATTGGCGGCGCCTCCCTCGATGCCGGTGAGTTTGCGGCGATCTGTCTCGCTGCAGAAGGAATGTCATGGAACAAGTGATACTGGTTTTCTACGTGCTGCTGTCCGCAGGCATTGTCGGCCTGATCCTCATACAGCAGGGCAAGGGTGCCGATGTTGGTGCATCGTTCGGCGCGGGCGCATCCCAGACCGTGTTCGGCTCGGTCGGCGCTGGCAACGTGCTCACACGCAGCACCGCGATATTGGCTACCTTGTTCTTTGTCGCGAGCATCGGCCTTGCCGTGATGGCGAAACACAAGGCAGAAGCCTCAAGAGAGGGAGGAATACCCGTGGCAGCCGAGCTGCAGCCGGGTGATAATGCCGCGCCTCCGGTCGGAGACGTGCCCGATGCAACTGCCCCTGCAGGCGACACGCCTGCGGTGCCCGCGTCGGACATTCCTGCCGCCAGCGACGCGCCAGTGTCGGCGCCCGCAGTCAAAGGTTCGGAGCAGCCTTCCGGTGCGGGCGATATGCCTGCGAAGCAGGGCGAGTGATCGGATGGTTTCGGGAACATGCCCAAGTGGTGGAATTGGTAGACACGCTATCTTGAGGGGGTAGTGGCGTAAGCCGTGCCGGTTCAAGTCCGGCCTTGGGCACCAACCCGATACATCCTGTTTGACGTCGCGATCAAGGAGCATCGCTCGCATGCTTCCTTACTGGCCAAAGAAAAACCGGGTCGGGCCATGCATATTGCTTGACCGGTAAAGAAAGGCCTCCTTATACTTGCGCTCCCTCTGGGGGAGCCGGTTTTCCGGTTGTTGATGCGGGGTGGAGCAGTCTGGTAGCTCGTCGGGCTCATAACCCGAAGGTCGTTGGTTCAAATCCGGCCCCCGCTACCATTTTCGAAATCCTGTTCCGGGCCTTTCATGGTCCGGGGCATGGAACACAGAAAGCCCCCTCGCGGGGCTTTTTGTTGTCAGGTGGGTACCGGGTGATGCACTGAGCGTCGCCCGGGCAGTACCGATGCAATGGGAAGTGGGCTACGAGCCCATTTTTTGTTTTTGGGGTTAGGTAGCACGGCGTGAGCGCTCGAGCCGAGGATCTGCAGCAGTTGCTGGAGCCCGTTATCGAGGCTCTTGGCTACGAGTTATGGGGTGTGGAACTGAATGCGCGTCCACGCCATTCGCTGCTCCGCCTGTTCATAGACGCGCCGCAGGGCATCACGGTCGATGATTGCGCGGCTGTCAGCCGCCAGGCGAGTGCGACGCTCGACGTTTCGGACCCGATTACCGGGGCCTATACGCTCGAGGTGTCCTCTCCCGGTTGGGATCGCCCGCTGTTCCGTGCGGAGCAGTACGAGCGCTACAAGGGCTCGCGGGTAAAGATTCGGTTGGCGCGTCTCCTGGACGGCCAACGTAACGTGGATGGCCTTATTGCCGGCGCCGACGCAGACGCCGTGGAAATCGAGATTGCCGCCGGCGGGCGGCTACGGGTGCCTTGGGGAGCGATCCGCAAGGCCAGTCTGGTGGTTGAAGATGACTGAGCCCGAAAGGGCCCAGGTGTGTTGCGGAGCATAGGGATGAACAAGGAAATCCTGCTGGTTGCCGAGGCCGTCTCCAACGAGAAGGGCGTCTCGCGCGAGATCATCTTCGAGGCGATCGAACAGGCGCTCGCCACGGCGACCAAAAAGCGCTACGACGAGGACTCCGAAATCCGGGTCGTGATCGATCGCAACAGCGGCGACTACACCACGTTCCGCAGCTGGCTTGTCCGCAGCAACGATGAGCCCGCTGCGCTGGGCACAGAGTTCACGCTGCAGGAGGCCCACGAGAAGGACTCCACCCTCACGCCGGGTGATACCTTCGAGGAACAGGTTGAGAACGTCGGCTTCGGCCGCATCGCAGCCCAGACCGCCAAGCAGGTTATCGTCCAGAAAGTGCGCGAGGCCGAGCGTGCGCAGATCGTCGACCAGTACCGCGACCGCGTTGGTGAACTGCTCGGCGGCAGCGTGAAGAAAGTCACCCGGGATGCCGTGATCGTGGACCTCGGTAACAACGCCGAGGCCCTGCTCTCGCGCGATCAGCTGGTCGGGCGTGAGACCTTCCGCGTCGGGGACCGTGTTCGCGCAGTCCTCAAGGAAATCCAGTCCGAGGCACGCGGCCCGCAACTGATCATGAGCCGTACCTGCCCCGAGATGCTGATCGAGCTCTTCAAGATAGAAGTGCCCGAGATCGCAGAGCAGGTCATCGACATACGCAGCGCAGCCCGTGATCCGGGCCTGCGCGCCAAAATCGCCGTCAAGACCAACGATGGCCGCATTGATCCTGTCGGAGCCTGCGTGGGCATCCGCGGATCGCGCGTGCAGGCCGTCTCCAACGAGCTCGACGGCGAGCGTGTAGACATCATCCTCTGGGACGACAACCCCGCGCAGCTTGTGATCAACGCGATGGCGCCGGCTGATGTCGAGTCCATCGTGGTCGACGAGGACACCAACACCATGGAAGTCGCCGTGGCCGAGGATAACCTCGCCCAGGCGATAGGCCGTGGTGGCCAGAACGTCCGGCTGGCCAGCCAGCTGACGGGCTGGAACATCAACGTGATGAGCCTCGAGGAGCAGCAGGCCAAGCAGGAGCAGGAAGCCGGCGCCACCATCGCCCGCTTCATGGAGGCTCTGGACGTAGACGAGGACGTAGCATTCGTTCTGGTCGAGGAAGGCTTCTCCACCCTCGAGGAGATCGCCTACGTCCCGCTCGAAGAAATGATGGCGATCGACGGCTTCGACAAGGATACCGCCGAAGAGTTGCGCGCCCGTGCGAAGGACGCATTGCTGACTCAGGCCATCGCTTCCGAAGAGCGCCTCGGTTCGTCCGAGCCTGCGGACGACCTCCTGGGCATGGACGGCATGGATCGCCAACTTGCGTTCCGCCTTGCCAGCCGTGGCATCGTCACAATGGAAGATCTCGCGGAGCAAGCTGTTGAGGATCTCCTCGGCATAGAAGAGATCGACGAGCAGCGTGCAGCAGCACTGATCATGACGGCTCGTGCCCCCTGGTTCGAAGCATTGGAGCAGGGCGGGGACGCGCGCTGAGCGCCCTTGCCGGGAGATTAGTTGATGGCTGAAGTCACGGTTGCAGAGCTAGCGAAGTCGGTTAACGTCTCCGTCGAGCATCTGCTCGCACAGATGAAAGAGGCCGGCCTCTCCCATCAGAAGGCCGAGCAGTTCGTGTCCGACGAGGACAAGCAGACACTGCTCGCGCACTTGCGCAGCAGTCATGGCGAGGAGGCGGATGCCTCCAAGCGCATCACGCTGAAGCGACGCACGATCACCAAGCTGAAGACCGGCTCTGCCGGCAAGCGAACGGTGAACGTCGAGATTCGCAAGAAGCGCACCTACGTCAAGCGCGAGGACGGTCTCGACACCGCCCAGGACGCCGAATCCGAACTCGATGATGCCGAGCAGTTCGACGGTATCGAGGAGCACGATCAGGAGCAGGATCAGGCAGTCGTTTCCGAGCAACCCGATGTTGTGGAAGCGCCTGTTTCCGAGCCCGAGCCCGAGCCCGAGCACCCCGAAGTGGTCGAAGTGCCGCCGGCGCCGGTTGATGAGGTTGCGCCGGTTGTGGCCCCCACTGCGCCTGCCGAGGCTCCGCGCCGTGAAGACAAACGCCTGATCGATCCGGAACTCCTGCGCCAGGCTGCCGCCACGCGCCGCAAGGAGAAGGAGATCGAGGAGCGCGCTCGTCGCGAGGCCTTGGCCAAGGCCAAAAAGCTCAAAGAAGAGGAAGAGGCCCGCAAGCGCTCCGAGCCGCCTGTGCGTGCCCGTACTGACGAAGCCGCGCCTGCCAAGCCTGCAGGTGCTGCAGGCCCTGCCGCGCCCAAGGGTGCCAAGGACGTGCGACCCGTCAAGGGCAAGCGTCGTGATGACGCTCCCGATGACGACAAGCCACGCAAGAAAGGCGCGAAAACCTCGTGGGAGCGCGAGCGCGATGCGCTGCTCCGTCCCACTGCGATTCCGCTTTCCGAAGCAGACCTCGAAGAGGCCGAAGCGGCCGCCCTGCGGCGTGAGCGTCGTAGCCGCGAGCTCAAGCCCGCGCACGAAGAGCATTTGAAACACGGATTCGAACTGCCCACGGACAAGATCGTGTACGAAGTCGCATTGCCGGAGTCGATCACGGTCGCCGAGCTCGCCCAGAAGATGTCGGTCAAGTCGACCGCCGTCATCAAGGAGCTCATGAAGATCGGTGTGATGGCCACCATCAACCAGCCCCTCGACCAGGAGACCGCCACGTTGGTCGTCGAGGAGATGGGCCACAAGGCCAAGCTCCTTCGCGATGACGCGCTTGAAGACGACCTGCTGAAGGTGTCGGACGCCGCGGGCTCGCCGTTGCCGCGAGCGCCGGTCGTCACCGTCATGGGCCACGTCGATCACGGCAAGACGTCCTTGCTCGACTACATCCGCGAGACCCGTGTTGCCAGCGGTGAGGCGGGTGGCATCACCCAGCACATCGGCGCCTATCACGTCGAAACCGGCCATGGCATGGTGACCTTCCTCGATACCCCCGGCCACGCGGCATTTACCGCCATGCGTGCCCGCGGTGCGAAGAGCACTGACATCGTCATTCTCGTGGTGGCTGCAGATGACGGTGTCATGCCGCAGACCATCGAAGCAATACAGCACGCCCGCGCCGCGAATGTGCCGCTTGTCGTTGCCGTCAACAAGATGGACAAGTCGAGCGCAGATCCCGAACGCGTGCGAAGCGAACTCTCGCAGCACGGCGTGATCTCCGAGAAGTGGGGCGGCGACACGCAGTTCGCCGAGGTCTCGGCCCATACCGGCCAGGGCATCGACCAGTTGCTCGACTCCATCCTGCTCCAGGCCGAAGTCCTTGAACTGAAGGCGCCGCGTGATGTCGCTGCACAGGGCATCGTGATCGAGTCGCGCCTCGACAAGGGCCGCGGTTCGGTGGCCTCGCTGCTGGTTCAGCGCGGCGTGCTGAAGCCGGGTCAGATCGTGCTTGCGGGCACCTTCTTCGGCCGCGTGCGCGCCATGCTCGATGAAGCTGGCAAGCCGCTCGACGAGGCTGGGCCCTCCATTCCGGTGGAAATCCTCGGCCTCGACGGAACGCCTGATGCGGGCGATCCCTTCATGGTTGTAGAGAGCGAGCGTCAGGCCCGTGAGGTTGCGGCCTCCCGCGAGATCAAGCGTCGGCAGTCGCGCCTTGCCCACCAGAAGGCGGCGAGCCTCGACTCGATGTTTGCCGACATGGGCAAGGAAAGCCGCATCCTCAACGTCATGATCAAGACGGACGTTCGCGGGTCCCTGGAAGCCATCCAGGCCGCGTTGCTGGATCTTGGCAATGATGAAGTCAGGGTGAATGTGGTGGCGGGTTCGGTCGGTGGGATCACCGAGACTGACGTCAACCTCGCCCTCACGACGAGCGCGGTTGTCTTCGGTTTCAACGTGCGTGCAGATGGTGCCGCACGGCGCGCCGTCGAGCGCGAGGGTGTGGACCTGCGCTATTACAGCGTGATCTATGACCTGATCGACGACGTGAAGAAAGCGCTTGGCGGCATGCTCGCGCCCGAGCGCCGCGAGGAAATCCTCGGTGTTGCCGAAGTGCGCGATACCTTCCGCTCGCCGAAGTTCGGCACGGTCGCAGGATGCATGGTTGTCGAAGGCACCCTGCACCGCCACAAGCCGATCCGCGTGCTGCGCGAGAACGTGGTCATTTTCGAAGGCGAACTCGAATCGCTGCGCCGCTTCAAGGACGACGTCGCCGAAGTGCGATCCGGTTTCGAGTGCGGCATCGGCGTGCGCAACTACAACGATGTGCGCGTTGGCGACAAGATCGAGGTCTACAGCGTGCGCGAGGTTGCCAGGACGCTCTGATGCGTCACTGGCTGCGGAGGCTGTCCGATGGCGCGTGAATTCGGCCGCACGCAGCGGGTTGCGGATTACCTGCGACAGGAACTGGCGCGTTTGCTCCAGACCAGCCTGCGTGATCCGCGCATCGGCATGGTGAGCGTGAACGAAGTCGAGGTGAGCCGTGATCTCGCCCATGCCAAGGTCTTCGTGACCTTCATGGAGTGCGACAGCGAAGCCGCCGCGAAGGATCTCCTGGCGGTGCTCGACGGGGCTGCGGGCTTCCTGCGATCGGAAGTCTCGCGCGATGCCCGGATGCGCACCGTTCCGAGACTGCACTTCGTCTATGACGCCTCGGTCACACGTGGCCGCCGACTCTCGGACCTCATCGACCGGGCAGTGCAGGCCGACGAGACCCTCAACGGCGGCGCGGGCGGGGAAGACTGATTGGCCAGACAACGACGGGGCCGGCGCATCGACGGTGTGCTGGTGGTGGACAAGCCGCCGGGAATGACTTCCAACGGCGTGCTGCAACGGGCGAAAGGTATCCTGTTCGCGGCGAAGGCCGGTCACACGGGCAGCCTTGATCCCCTTGCGACGGGGGTCTTGCCCCTGTGCTTTGGCGAGACCACCAAGCTCTCCCAGTACCTGCTGGGCGCCGACAAGGAGTACGTCACCACCGTGGTGCTTGGCGTACGCACTGATACCGGTGATGCAGATGGCCAGGCGATCGCGACCTGCAGCGCGGCCGGCATCTCGCTACCGGATGTCGAGGCGGCATTGCCGGGGTTTCGTGGCCTGATAAGCCAGATCCCGCCGATGTATTCGGCGCTCAAGCGCGGCGGTGTGCCCCTTTACGAGTTGGCGCGCCGCGGAGAAGAAGTGGATCGCGAGGCCCGGGAGGTCACGATCCACGCGCTCGAGCTGCTGGGTTTCGAGCCCGGCGAGAGGGCGCTGATGCGGTTGCGGGTGAGGGCGAGCAAGGGCACCTATGTGCGAACGCTCGCCGAGGACATCGGCGCCGTGCTCGGATGCGGGGCCCACGTGGCGCAGTTGCGCAGGATTGCCTCCGGCCAGTTTGTCGAGGCCGATGCAGTTCCTCTCGAGCGGCTGCAGCAGTTGCGCGATGAGGGGGATTTCGACGCGCTCGATGCCCTCATGTTGCCGCCCGAAAGGGCCGTGCAGCATTTGCCCGAGGTGGTGGTGGCGGAAGCTGGCCTTTTCTACCTCGGCCAGGGTCAGGCAGTGATGGTGGCCAATGTGCCGCCCGAGCGTGGAACGGTTCGTGTCGTGGACGCGGACGGTGTATTCAGGGGCGTGGGCGAGATCACCGATGATCGTCGTGTTGCACCCCGAAGGATGATGGCCGCGCAAGTCGCGCGGTGATCATGCCTGCCGGGAGGGATGGGCCTTCCCGGGGGCAGAAGCGATCCGGCTGCAGATATGCGTGGCCAGGATTCGGTTCAGGGGCGGAGTGATCCGTCGGGCATATTCAATCAGACGAGGAAAACGGAAATGGCACTGACAGTTGAAGAGAAAGCGCAGATCGTCAAGGACTACCAGACGGGGGAGAGCGATACGGGTTCCCCTGAGGTACAGGTGGCGCTGCTCTCCGCAAACATTGACAAGCTCCAGGGGCACTTCGGCGCCCACAAGAAGGATCACCACTCGCGTCGCGGTCTGATTCGTATGGTCAACCAGCGTCGCAACCTGCTCGACTACCTCAAGCGCAAGGACACCGCCCGTTACGCCGCTCTGATCGGCCGGCTGGGTCTGCGTCGCTGAGCCGTTGGCGCAAAACACACAACACGGGTCGCCCTGCGCACCACGCTTGATACACGGTCGGGCAGGTGCCCGAGCGCGCAGCCAGCGGCCCCAGAGAGGATATTCACGTGAATCCAGTTAGGAAGACGTTCAAGTACGGTACGCACACCGTCACGCTGGAGACCGGGCGCGTTGCCCGCCAGGCGACGGGCGCGGTCGTTATCACCATCGACAACACCACCGTGCTCTGCACCGTGGTGGGCGCCAAGAGCGCCAAGGAAGGGCAGGATTTCTTCCCGCTCTCCGTTCACTACATCGAGAAGACCTTTGCAGCGGGCAAGATTCCCGGCGGCTTCTTCAAGCGCGAAGGCCGGCTCTCCGAGAAAGAGACCCTCACCTCCCGCCTGATCGACCGCCCTATCCGTCCGTTGTTTCCCAACGGCTTCCGCAACGAAGTGCAGGTGCTCTGCACCGTGCTCTCGACCGACCGCACGACCGATCCGGATATCGCCGCGATGCTCGGCACCTCGGCCGCGCTCTCGATCTCGGGCATTCCCTTCGAAGGCCCGATCGCTGGCGCTCGCGTGGGCTTCACCGCCGAGTCGGGCTACGTACTGAACCCCGACTACGAGCAGATGAAAGGCTCGCTCCTCGATATGGTCGTCGCCGGCACTGAAGATGCCGTGCTGATGGTCGAGTCCGAGGCGCAGGAACTCACCGAAGACCAGATGTTGGGCGCCGTGCTCTTCGCACACCAGGAAATGCAGTGTGCAATCAAGGCGATCAAGGAACTTGCTGCCGAGTGCGGCAAGCCGCGCTGGGAGATTGCTGCAGTTTCTGAAGACACCGGCCTCGCAGACAGCCTGCGCGAGCAGTTCGGTCACGAGATCGGCGAGGCCTACCGCATCACCGAGAAACAGTCCCGCTACGCCCGTGTCGGCGAGCTACGCAACGCCGCCATCGCCGCTCTGGCGGTAGACGGTGGCCCCAGCGCCGAGACCGTCTCCAAGGCCTTCGGCAAACTGGAGAAGAAAATCGTCCGCGAGCGCATCGTCAACGGCAAGCCCCGCATCGACGGCCGCGACCTGCACACGGTCCGCCCGATCATGTCCGAAGTGGGCGTTCTGCCCCGCGTGCACGGCTCGGCGCTTTTCACGCGTGGCGAGACGCAGGCTCTGGTGGTCACCACCCTCGGCACCACCCGTGACGCACAGATCATCGATGCGCTTCACGGCGAGTTCCGCGACTCCTTCATGCTGCACTACAACTTCCCGCCCTACTCGGTCGGTGAGTGCGGCCGGATCGGGGCCCCGGGCCGTCGCGAGGTTGGCCACGGCCGTCTCGCCCGTCGTGGCGTAGCAGCCGTGCTGCCCTCGCCCGATGACTTCCCCTACACCATCCGCGTTGTGTCCGAGGTGACCGAGTCGAACGGCTCGAGCTCCATGGCCAGCGTCTGCGGCGCGAGTCTTGCGATGATGGATGCTGGCGTGCCGCTGCGCGCGCCGGTGGCCGGCATCGCGATGGGTCTGGTGAAGGAAGGCAACAAGCACGCCGTGATCACCGACATCCTGGGCGACGAGGATCACCTCGGCGACATGGACTTCAAGGTGGCCGGTACCGCCGAGGGCGTCACTGCCCTGCAGATGGACATCAAGATCACCGGCATCAACGAGGAGATCATGGAGTCGGCGCTTGAGAAGGCCCGCGTTGCGCGCCTGCACATCCTGGCCGAGATGAGCCGCGCGATCACCATGCCGCGCACCAGCATCTCCGATCACGCACCCCAGATCGTCACCATCCGCATCGACCCGGACAAGATCCGCGATGTTATCGGCAAGGGCGGCAGCGTGATCCGTTCGATCACCGAAGAGACCGGCGCCTCCATCGATATCGACGATGACGGCACCGTGCGCATCTACGGCTCGAATGCCGCATCGCGCGATGCGGCGCTTGCGCGTGTAGAGACGATCACCGCCGAAGCCAAGGTGGGCGAGATCTACACCGGCACCGTCGCACGCATCGTCGACTTCGGTGCTTTCGTGACGATCCTGCCCGGCAAGGATGGCTTGGTGCACATCTCGCAGATCGCCAACCAGCGCATCGAGAACGTCACCGACGTCTTGAGCGAAGGCCAGCAGGTTCGCGTGAAAGTGCTGGATGTCGACCCCCGCGGCCGCATCAAGCTGAGCATCAAGGAAGTGGCCGAGGACGAAGCGCCCGAAGCCAACTGATTCCGCGACTGCGGAACGGGAAAGGGGGCGAAAGCCCCCTTTTTTGTGCCCGTACATCGGTGAGAGCGGCCGCTCTGATGGCCGCAATCGGCTCAGATTGTGTTTCGGTCCCGGATCAGGACGTCCACCACGGCTGGGTCGGCGAGCGTACTGGTGTCGCCCAGGTTCTCGAATTCGTTCGCCGCCACCTTGCGCAGGATGCGGCGCATGATTTTGCCCGAGCGTGTCTTGGGCAGGCCGGGCGCCCACTGGATGGCATCCGGGCGGGCTATTGCGCCGATCTCGCGGGTGACCAACTCCAGCAGTTCCTTGCGCAGGGCATCGCTGGGTTCGGCATCGTGCATCAGCGTCACGTAGGCGTAGATGCCCGTGCCCTTGATGTCGTGCGGGCAGCCGACCACGGCAGCCTCTGCGACCTTGTCGTGCAACACCAGCGCGCTCTCTATTTCGGCCGTTCCAAGCCGGTGTCCCGAGACGTTGATCACGTCATCGACCCGCCCCGTGATCCAGAAATAGCCGTCCGCATCGCGGCGTGCGCCATCTCCCGTGAAGTAATAGCCCGGGTAGGTGCTGAAGTAGGTGTCTATCAGGCGTTGGTGGTCCCCGTAGACCGTGCGGATCTGGCTCGGCCACGTGCGCGTGATGACCAGATTGCCGCTGCCCTCGCCCTCGAGCACATTGCCCTCGGCGTCCATCAATGCGGGCACCACGCCGAAGAAAGGCCGGGTCGCGGAGCCGGGTTTGAGGCTGTTTGCACCCGGAAGCGGAGTGATCATGATCGCGCCCGTCTCGGTCTGCCACCAGGTATCGACGATGGGGCAGCGACTCTCTCCAACGACCTGGTAGTACCACTCCCAGGCCTCGGGGTTTATCGGTTCGCCCACCGAGCCGAGCAACTGCAGTGATGCCCGGGAGGTGCGGGTGACGAACTCGTCGCCCTGCTGCATCAGCGCCCGGATCGCGGTGGGGGCCGTGTAGAAGATGTTCACACCGTGCTTGTCGATCACATCCCAGCAGCGCGAGGCGGAGGGCCAGGTCGGTACGCCCTCGAATACCAGAGTGGTGGCGCCGTTCGCGAGCGGCCCGTAGACGATGTAGGAATGGCCCGTCACCCAACCCACATCCGCGGTGCACCAGTAGATGTCGCCGTCGTGATAATCGAAGACGTAGCGGTGCGTCATCGCCGCCTGCAGGAGGTAGCCCGCGGTGGTATGCAGGACGCCCTTTGGTTTGCCCGTCGAGCCCGAGGTGTAGAGGATGAAGAGCGGATCTTCGGCGTCCATCGACTCGGGGACGCACTCGGGTGATGCAGAAGCTGTGGCCTCGTGGTACCAGATGTCGCGCTCCGGTGCCCAGGCCGTTGCAGCGCCGGTGCGCTTTACCACCACGCAGGTGTGTACGCCCGGGCAGTGGGCGAGCGCGCTGTCTGCGTTCGCCTTGAGCGGTATGCGCTTGCCGCCGCGAAGACCTTCGTCGGCGGTTATCAGCGCTGCGCAGTCGCTGTCCTGGATGCGGTCCTTCAGTGATTCCGGCGAGAAACCGCCGAAGACCACCGAGTGGATCGCGCCGATGCGCGCGCAGGCGAGCATCGCGTAGGTAGCTTCCGGGATCATCGGCATGTAGATGCAGACGCGATCGCCGCGTCCGATACCGCGCGACTTCAACACGTTGGCCAGCCGGCAGACGTGGGCGTGCAGTTCCCGGTAGGTGATGCGCGCGTCCTGGTTCGGGTCGTCCCCTTCCCAGATGATGGCCACCTGGTCTGCGCGCGTGGCGAGATGGCGGTCTATGCAGTTGACCGAGGCATTCAGCCTCGCGCCAGCAAACCAGCGCGCCTCGCCTGCCGCGAGATCGCTCTCGAGCACGCTGTCCCACTCGCGCTCGAATTGCAGGAACGCGCGTGCCTGCCGCGCCCAGAAGCTCTCCGGGTCTGTTACCGATTCGGAATAGAGACGGCGATAGGTCGCGTCATCGATATGCGCCTTGCGCTTCCACGCTTCGGGAACCGGGTGTTCGTGGATCTCCAGCATGGGAGGGGGCCTCAGCTCGCGGGCAGGGTCAGGGTGATGTTGTCGATCAGGCGGGTGCGTCCGAGCCATGCGGCAGCGAGGATGACGAGGTCCTGCTCTGCCGCTGCCGGCTCCAGGGTTCGTGCGCAGCGCACCGAGAAATAATCCGGCAGGAATCCTGCGTGCAGCAGTTCTACCCTGGCCTCTGCCTCGGCCAGCGGATAACTGCGATCGCCAGCGAGGATGCGCTCGCGTGTGGAGCGGAGGATGCGGTAGAGGGCGGGCGCAATATCGCGCTCGGCGGCGCTCAGGTAGCCGTTGCGTGAACTGAGCGCCAGGCCATCGTCGGCGCGCGCCACCGGTGCCTCGATGATCTCGATTGGCATGCACAGGTCCTGGACCATGCGCTTCACCACCGCGAGTTGCTGGAAATCCTTTATGCCGAACACGGCGGCATCGGGCTGCACGATGTTGAAGAGCTTCGCGACGATGGTGGTGACGCCGGTGAAATGCCCCGGGCGCGTGGCGCCGCAGAGGATGTTGGTCATCGTGGGCACGGCGACGGTGGTTTGTTCCTCGACGCCGTTGGGATAGATCTCGCGGTCCGTTGGACAGAAGAGGGCGCTGCAGTCCGCGCTCTCGAGTTTCTCGATGTCGGCGTCCATGGTGCGCGGGTAGAGGGCGTAGTCTTCGTTTTTCCCGAACTGCAACGGGTTCACGAAAATGCTCACCACCGTGCGCTGGCCGTGCCGTGCGGCGAGCCGCACCAGTTGCAGATGCCCGTCGTGCAGATTGCCCAGCGTGGGTACGAAAACCGTGCGCTCGCCGGCTGCTCGCCAGCGGCCGACAGTGGCGCGGATCTCGTCGAACGTCCTGCAGATGTCCATCGTGTGGTTGCCTCTACGTGTCTCGGACCGAGTGCTTGCTCAGTCGAAACCGTGTTCCGGCCCGGGGAAGCTGCCCTCGCGGACCGCATTTGAATAAGCCTCCAGCGCGCCCTGGATGCTGCCACCGCTGGAAAGGAAGTTGCGGACGAAGCGCGGCGGACGGGGGTTCATGCCGAGCAGGTCGTGCATCACGAGCACCTGCGCGTCGGTAGCAGCGCCAGCACCGATGCCTATCACCGGGATCGAAAGTCGTGCAGTGATCAGGGATGCCAGTTCGCGAGGCACGCATTCCAGCACCAGCATGGAGGCGCCTGCCTCCTGCAGGCCCAGCGCGTCAGCGAGGATGCGCTCGGCGTCTTCCGGATTGCGGCCTTGCACGATCCAGCCGCCGAAACTGTTTACCGACTGAGGCGTGAGCCCGAGGTGGCTGCATACCGGCACGCCCCGTTCAGCCAGCGCTTTGACGGTGTCGAAGAGCCACGCGCCGCCTTCGAGTTTCACCATATGGGCGCCGGCTCGCATCAGCTCTGCGGCGTTCCCGATGGCCTCTGGCTGAGAGGCGTAACTCATGAACGGCATGTCCGCGATCACCATCGGAAGCGTCACTGCCCGGCTGACGCAGCGGGTGTGGTAGCTCATGTCTGCGATGGTCACCGGCAAGGTGGTCGAGTGTCCCTGCAGCACCATCCCGAGGGAATCACCGATCAGGATGGTCTCGATGCCCGCGGCCTCTGCCGACCGGGCAAAGCTCGCGTCATAGGCAGTGACACAGCTGAAGCGGCGCTTTTCGCGCTTCATGTCGTGCAGCGTCCTGACGGTTACCGCTTTCATCTGGCGCCGCGTGTTCAGAAGAAGGTGGGGTTGAAGTAGTGCCGCCCGGGCCCTACCTGAAGGATGTATTCGACTAGCTCGTTATAGTGTTTATCGTCATTTGCGAAGTCAATAGAAGCCGCGTTCACGATAAGGAGCGGCGCGTCGTCGTAGAAGTGGAAGAACTGACTGTAGGCCTCGTTCAGCTGCTCCAGGTAGCGCCGCTCGATCATCTGCTCGAAGGCAATTCCACGTCTCTGGATGCGCTCGAAAAGCACGTCTACGGGCGCCTGCAGGTAAATGACCAGTTCCGGGCGCGGTGCGCTTGGCATCAGCCGCTCGAAGATCATCTGGTACAGGCCGAACTCGTCTGCCGCGAGATTGGTCTCGGCGAAGAGCCGGTCTTTCTCGATCAGGTAGTCTGCGACGCGGCCGCTCTCGAAGAGATCGGCCTGACGCAGGATGTCGAGTTGGCGCACGCGTTGGAACAGGAAGTAGAGCTGGGTGGCCAGGGCGTTTTTCGAGCGTTGCCGGTAGAAGGCTTCGAGGAAGGGGTTGTCGGCGGCCTCCTCCAGCATGGTCTGGTGGCCAAAGGTCTCGGCGAGGCGCCGTGCGAGCGTGCTCTTTCCAGCTCCGATGGCCCCCTCAACCGCGATGTAGCGGGGAACCCGTGCCTCACGCGGTGGCATGCAAGGACTCCGGATCCCGGCCAAGGCGAATCAGGCCTTCGTGACTGAGTTGAGCGCGCAGCGACTGCAGTCGCCGACCATCCGGCAGCAGCAGCGAGGGTGCCAGTTCACAGAGCGGGAAGACCACGAAATTGCGCTCGGCGATTCGCGGGTGTGGCACTGCCAGCTGTCGCGATATCACCCTGTGATGGCCGTGAAGCAGCAGGTCGAGATCGAGGGTGCGAGTCCCCCAGCGTACTGTGCGTACGCGCCCTGCGACTTTCTCGATTCGGTGCAGCCACTCAAGGAGCTTTGCGGGCGCGAGAGAGGAGCGCAGTTCCGCCACGCCGTTCAGATAATCTTCCTGTGTGCCCGGGCCCACGGCCTTGCTGCGATACCACGCGCTGGTGCGGACGAGGCGTGTGGATGGCAGTCGGGAAAGTTCGCGGCAGGCGAAGCGGGCGTGCGCAACCCGGTCGCCCAGATTGGTGCCGATGCCCACGAAGACGCGTGACTCAGCCGCCATCGCCGCCGGCACCGCCCCTGGATCTGCGTCGCCTGCGACGCCGCGCCGGAGCTGCGTCAGGTGCGCGGGGAATTGCAGGTTCTTCGCCGGCTTGCTGTCGGGTCCACCATTCGCCAGCGCCGGCCAGATCCTCGCCTGCCTGCTCCCTGAGCAACAGGAAATCATAGGCGGCACGAAAACGCGGGTGCGCGGCGAGCCGCATCGGGCTGCGTCTGGACTCGAGCCGGTGCTGGAGCTCCCAGATTTCCCGCATCGGCGTGGCGAAACGGCGTGGAATCGTTATGAGGCGCACCTGCGCGCCGATGACATCGGCCGCGGCGTCATGGAGTGCGGCTATCGGTGGTTCGCCTCGCGCCTCCAGCAGGCTCATGCGGCGCACCATCGGGGGCCACAGCAGGGCGGCAAACAGGAATGCGGGCGTAACGGGCTTGTAGTTCGCGATGCGATCGTCGCTGTTGCGCAGCGCACCCGTGACCAGATTCCTCTGCAGGGGCGCCCGGCGAATGGCATCTGCCGTAGCCGGGAAGAGAAGCTCGAAGATCCGGTGATGCTCCAGCAGTGCGAAGGTTTTCTCGCCCTTGCCAGCCAGCAGCAGCTTCAGGATTTCATCAAACATCCGCGCTGCAGCGACGCCCTCGATCAGCTGCCGGCAGCGTGCGATGGCTGCGACTGCGAAGGGATCGATCACGAAATCCAGTTTGGCGGCAAAGCGGATGGCCCGGATCATCCGCACGGGATCTTCCTGGAAGCGCTGTGCGGGATCACCGACCACTCTGAGCAGTTTCGAACCCAGATCCTCCACGCCGGTGGAGAAATCCAGTACCACGTTGGCGTCAGGGTCGTAATAGAGGCCGTTGACCGTGAAGTCCCGGCGAAGGGCATCTTCTTCAACGCTGCCGAAAACGTTGTCGCGCAGCAGCATCCCCGAGGTGGCACATACGGCGCTCTCCTGGCTGGAGCGCTCGACGGTGTCTTCGTCCCCGTCCGCACCCTCGCCCGTCTCCGGGTCGCTGTCGAAGCCGGGGCTGTGGTGCCCGCGAAAGGTCGAGACCTCGATGATTTCGCGGCCGGAGCGCACGTGCACGATCTGGAAGCGCCGGCCGACGATCCGCGAGCGCCGGAACAGCGCATGGACCTCGCCCGGATGGGCGCTGGTGGAAACGTCGAAATCCTTGGGCGGGTGCCCGAGCAGCAGGTCGCGGACGCATCCGCCGACCAGATAGGACTCGAAACCCGCTCCGCGCAGAGTGCGGACCACGTTCAGCGCGTCCTGACTGATCAGTTCCGGGGTGATGCCGTGCTCCCGAGGGCCGTAGCGTCGGGGCCCGGTCGCCTCGGGTGCGTCAGACAGTGATCCAGGCGGGGCCGATTGGTTCAATAAGGGACGCTTCTGATGGGCTTGGGCGTAACGGGCCGGAGTGTAGCACAGGGGCCATCACGCAGATTCAGGGCCCATAAACAACGAGGGGAAGCACGTAGGCTTCCCCTCTGGAGGTCTCTGTCCCGGTTACTTTTATTGTTCGAATCTTATTGTTATGCCAAGTGCAAGGCATTCTGCGTGCCAGTTGCAAACATGTGATGCAAATCAATGTCTTAAAAAAAATGGCTGGGGCGGCGCGCGATTTGGCGGGTGAGGTTGTTACGTTTGGACCCGACGGTGGTTACGTTTGGATGCGACGCGTAACAGTCTTGCGTTCAGGCCGAGCGCCTGGGGGAGCCGGGTTCGTCCGAGCTTCCCTTGCGACGAGGCATGCCGAAACGCTGTCGGCGTTCCCAGAGGCATTTGCGGCTAACGCCCAGTTTTCTGGCGAGTTCGGTCTCGCTCATGTGATCCTGGTTCTGGAGCACGAAGCGCTGGAAGTACTCCTCCAGCGAGAGGTCCTCGGAGGGGTCTTCGGTGTTGCGTGTTTCCGGAGGGCTCATAAGATCGGGGCTCGAGAGCTCCGCCACGTCGACCAGCCCGAGGTCGATGCCCAGCGCCTCGTTGTGGATTTCGGTGCCCTCGCACAGGATTACGGCGCGCTCGACGGCATTTTCGAGTTCGCGCACATTGCCCGGCCAGTGGTATGAGGTAATGGCCTGGATGGCATCCCCCGAGAAATGCAGGCGCGGGCGCTCGTGGCGGCGGGACGCATCGCGCAGCAGTTCTTCGGCGATCCTGAGCACATCCCGGCCACGCTCCCGCAGGGGAGGCAGGCTGATCTGCAGCACGTTGATGCGATAAAAGAGGTCGGGCCTGAAGCGGCCTTCCTCGCACAGCGATTTCAGGTTCCTGTGCGTGGCTGCGATGAGCCGGACATCGACCTTGCGTGACTGCACCGAGCCGATGGCCCGGATCTCTCCTTCCTGGATGAACCTGAGCAACCTGGCCTGCGCCTCTACCGGCAACTCGCCGATCTCGTCGAGGAACAGCGTGCCTCCGTCCGCAGCCTCTATGAGGCCGATGCGGTTGCTCGCCGCGCCGGTGAAGGCGCCTTTCTCGTAGCCGAACAGCTCGGATTCGATCAGGGTTTCAGGGATTGCCGCACAGTTCACGCACACCAGCGGTTTTTCGGCGCGCTGGCTCGCGGAGTGTATGGCGCGTGCTACCAGTTCCTTGCCCGTTCCGGTCTCTCCGGTGACGAGCACGGTGGCCGTGGTGGGCGCCACCCGTCGTATGCGTTCCTGCACCACCTGCATTGGCTCGCACGTGCCGATCATTCCCGGGACATCTGAGGTGGGCGCTTCAGCCGCGGCAGCCGGACTCTTGCGGGCGCTGCGCTCGCGCAGGATGCGTTTGATGGCGGCGAGGAGATCGTCGTAGTCGAAGGGTTTGGCGATGTAGTCCACCGCACCGAGACGCATGACCTCCACCGCGGAGCGCAGACTGGCGTAGCTGGTCATGATCAGCACCGGCACGTCGCCGCAGGCATGGATGATGTCCGTGCCGGGCGCGCCGGGCAGGCGAAGGTCCGTGATGATGAGGTCGAAGCGCTCGAGCTTGAAGGACTCCTGTGCCTCCTGCACCGAAGCTGCTTCAGAAACCCGGAATTTGTTGCGCTCCAGGAAGCGGCGCAGTGCCGCCCTGATGACCGACTCATCCTCGATGACGAGAATTTCCGGCACGTTTACAGCCTCGTGTTGTGCTCGGTGGGCCGACGGACACCTTAGCCCCTCACCACCGGATTTTCCAGCCCGGCCCCGGTGCAGGCAGGGAAGCGCAGCGTCATGCGGGTGCCACGTCCGGTTTCCGCGTTTGCGGGGCTTTCGGCCGAGACGGATCCGCCCATCCCGCTGACGATCGAATACACCAGCGCCAGGCCAAGGCCCGTGCCTTCTCCGGGCGCCTTGGTCGTGAAGAAGGGCTCGAAGATCTTGTCTATCCGCGCCTGCGGTATGCCCGAGCCCTCGTCCGTGACCTCCACGATCACCTCGTCCCGATCCTGACGCGCGCCGATGCGGACCAGACCGCCCGCTGAAGAGGCATCCCGGGCGTTGCTCAGCAAATTGACAAAGACCTGCAGCAGCTTCTGGCCGTCGCCTGCGACGCGAAGACCGGGCGCGCAGGCGTTGCGGAACTCCACTGCCGAACCCCGTTGATCCAGGCCGAGAAGATAGATTGCCTCGTCTGCGCACAATGCCGGGTCGAGGGGCTCGGGCGTCCCTTCGATGCCGCTGCCGTGGTGCGCGAAGTTGACCAGCGTACCGACTATGTTCCCTATGCGGTGCGTCTGCCGGAGGATCTGGCTTGCGCTCTCTGCCACGGCAGCCTCGTCACCACTTTCGGCGAGCAGGTTCTGCGCAAGGCAATCTATGCCGGTGAGCGGGTTGCCGATCTCGTGCGCAACTCCCGCGGCCAACCGCCCGATCGAGGCAAGGCGCTCGCTATGGAACAACTCCTCCTGCAGCAGGCGGTTACCGGTGACGTCCTCCAGCAACACGAAGCGCGTCTCGGCATCCGAGCCGGACGCGGTGCCATGCAGGGAGATCCAGGCGCTGCGGTTTTCCAGTTCCACCTTTTGTGGAAGCGAGTGGACTTGTCGGGTCGCGGATACGCTTGTCAGCAATCCGCCCCAAGGTTCGGGCACGGCGTCCAGTGTCGAGCCGATCACCGTGCTTGCGGCGACGCCCGTCATGCTCTCCACCGCGTGGTTCCACATCACGATCTCGCCGTTCGCCTGGATTCCGCAAACGCCGACGGGTAATTCCTGCAGCGTGTCGCGGTAGAAACGGCGCATCGCATCGAGTTCCACGGCGAGCCCCGTCAGACCCCGTTGGTGGCGGTCCAGCCGGGAGTCGACGAGGTAGAGATCGTCCGTGGCAGCGCCGCTGTCCCGGGCCTCCGAAGGCAGGCTGCTGGCGACCACGTCCATGGCGACCGTGGCGCCCATCAGGCGGGACAGGTTCGCCTCGATGCGGTCGCGCAACTGCCGTAGCGCGAATGAGCGCGATTCCTCCATGCCGTAACCAAGGTCATCCAGGGCGCGCTCGACCTCGCGCCTTGCGCTCTCGGCGCCGAGCGCCGGCTCGAGGGCTGCAATGAACTGGTGCGGCGAGCGTAACTGCGGCCGGTGTCCGGGCGCTCTACCGGGATTCCCCGCGTTACAGTCCTGGGCCGCTTCGCGCTCCTCGGGGCTCTGCCCCGTGAGCCAGGAGAGCACCACGAGCACCAGCGTGTTCAGCGCCAGGCTGTGCACCGCCGCTACGCCCCAGTGACTGCCTTCGAGGGCGAAGGGCATCGAACTGTGCGCCGAGGTCATGTGTCCCGTGTCGGGGCCGAGGAGCGCCAGCAGCCAGACACCGAATCCCGCCAGAAGCCCGCCCACGAAGCCTGTGCGGTTCGCGGTGGGCCAGTACAGCAGCGCGAGCGTCCCCGGAAAGAACTGCGCGGCCGCCACGAAGGAGGAAAATCCAAGCGTCTCGAGTGATATGCGGTGCGCAAAGGCCGTATAGAAAACGTGCGCAGCGAGGATCACCAGGCCAATCAGCACCGACCGGATCACCGCCAGACCCCGGTAGAGCCCCCTCGCGCCGCCCGGACGGTAGAGAGGCAGCACGAAATTGTTGAGGCTCATCGATGCCAGCGCGAGAGACATCACGATGACCGTCGAACTCGCTGCCGACAGCCCGGCGATGAAGGCGGCGAAGGCTATCACCCCCGATCCCGTGGCAATGCCTATGCCGGCCGCGTAGTACTCGGCGGGCACTGAAAGTCCCAGGCGCATTCCCGACCACAGCACGGGCAGCACTGGCAGGCTGACCAGGAGCAGGAACAGGGGGAATCCCCAGCTGGCGCGCGTCACCGAGCGCATGCTGGGATTCTCGTGCAATGCCATGTGCAACAAGTGCGGCAGGCCGGTTGCCGCGCCAAAGAACATCAGCGTCAGCACGTGGATCTCGCTGTCACTGGAACTGGCGAGCGTGCCTGTTGCGGCCGGGTTTGCTGCAACCCAGGCCTGCATCCCCTCGATATCGCCGAAGGCCGCCCGTGTGGCCAGCACGCCGATGATGGCGAATGCGGCCAGCTTCACCAGGGATTCGAAGGCCATGGTCACCACCAGTCCGCTGTGGCGCTCCCGCTCCGAGATCGGACGTGCACCGAAGAGCATGGCGAATACGGCGATCGCTGCAGCGAAAGCGATGGCTGTGCTGCTCCCGCTTGCCTCCCGCGGGCTCAGGTTCCCCAGCATTGATGCGATGTTGGAGACCACCCTGATCTGCGCCGCCATCAATGGAAGCGCCGTTACCAACATTCCTGCGGTCACCAGTGCTCCCACGGCCGTGCCGCGGTAGCGGTAGGCGAGAAGGTCAGCAAGAGAAGTGAACTGCATCCGCCTGCATATGCCGAGCAAAGGCATGAGGAGCAGCGGCGCGAACAGGAACAGCGCCCCGGTGCCCACGAAGTACGCGAGGTAGCTGTAGCCATGTCCTTCTGCCACGGCAACCATCCCGAAGAGCGACCAGCCGCAGGCAAAAACCCCCAGCGACAACGTGTAGACAAAGGGCTTTCCGGCCAGCCTGGCCGGGATGATGTTGC
Organism: uncultured Gammaproteobacteria bacterium; assembly: GCA_903928015.1. Lineage (GTDB taxonomy): Bacteria > Pseudomonadota > Gammaproteobacteria > Pseudomonadales > UBA5518 > UBA5518. The sequence goes on from CAIYPF010000202.1 coordinate 33,936, forward strand.
GGTCCGTCAGCCACGCGACCGAGAACAGCGCGCAGAGATACAGCACCCCTACCGTGAACAGAGTCCCGAGCTCAATTCCCACGCTGGGTGTCCCTGTGCATGGACAGCGCCACGATCAGGATCAGGCCCAGCCAGACCAGTTGGGGTCTGTACCAGGCCGAGGGTGCTGCGCTTATCCAGACCTCGATCGCCGGAGAGCAGACGTAGAGCAGTGCGAGAACCAGCAGCAAAACGCGGTTTAGGTACATGTGTTCGCGGCGCCACGGTGGATCGGTCGATGGTAATGAGCCCCGATGCGAACTGCCAAGCAAAGCCGTTCAGAACGGCAGCGTAGCCTCGGGGATGTCGTTTCGCGGAATGCGGGTGCTGTCCCAGCGCGCTGCCGCGAAGTCGAGCAGCCCGGCGACGCCGAGCCCCGCTTCATCCGGCGGCAACTCTTGGCCCAGTGCCCGCAGGCATCGCCGGAGATTGGACTCGGCCCGGTCGGGATCCAGTGCAGTCGCATGGGTCTGCTTGCTGAGTTTGTGCCCGTCATCGTTCAGCAGCAGAGGCAGATGGGCATATTGCGGGCGCGGAAGATCCAGCAGTTCCTGCAGCCGCAGATGGCAGGGCGTGGAATCGAGCAGGTCGCGCCCGCGCACGATGTCGCTCACCTCCTGGAAGGCGTCATCCACCACCACGGCCAGATGATAGGCGTAGAGGCCGTCCTTGCGCTGAACCACAAAGGAGTCTTCGCCGGCGGGAATCGTCACGCGCCCAAGAATCCCGTCATCGAAGCTGATTGAGCCGCCGGCGCTGCGTACGCGCACCGCGGCAGGTTCCGAAGGAGGGTGAATCGAGCGTGGGCAGCGCCCGGCATGCTGGCCAGCCGCCAGGTCCTGACGGCTGCAGGTGCAGTGGAATGCCTGTCCGGTGGCGAGCAGTTGCTGAACAGCTGCGGCATACGCGCTGCCACGCGTGCTTTGCCAGAGAACAGGCCTGCTGTGTTCCAGACCGTGTGCCTGCAAACTGTCGAGTATCGCCAGAGCCGCGTCGGGAGGTTCACGTGGCGGATCGATATCCTCGATGCGCAGCAACCACTCTCCGCCCGCACTGCGGGCGAAGAGATAGCTGGAAAGGGCTGTGAGGAGCGAGCCCAGGTGCAGGGGGCCGGTGGGCGATGGCGCGAAGCGACCGACGTACACGCAGGTCCTGAGTGCAGGCGGGGACGGCGCGCGCCAGAGATCAACCGTGCTCCTGACGCTCCTTCATTTCCTCGAGAGTCTTGCAGTCATAGCACAGCGTTGACACGGGCCGTGCCTCGAGTCGCTTGATGCCGATATCGACACCGCACTCTTCGCAGTAGCCGTAGTCGTCCTGGTCGATCAACTCGAGTGTGCTCTCGATCTTCTTGATCAGTTTGCGCTCGCGATCACGTGTGCGGAGTTCCAGGCTGAACTCTTCTTCCTGTGTTGCGCGATCTGCCGGGTCGGGGAAGTTCGCAGCCTCGTCTTTCATGTGTGAGACCGTGCGATCGACCCCGGCCATCAACTCGACCCGCCAGTTCAGCAGGATGCTACGGAAGTGCTCTTTCTGGACGTCATTCATGTAGACCTCGCCCTTCGCCGGAGCGTAGGGCGTGAAACTCTTGAACTCCGAGGAGGGCTTCCCGACCTGAGACTTCTGGGTCGGGGGCTTTGGCGGTTGAGCGGGCATGCTGCTCCTGATGCTGGATTTTGCGGCGGTTGCGGGGCGCGGAGCCGGCGCGGCTGCAGGGGGGGAGGCCGCTGCGACCACGGCGGGCGCCGATGGTTTGGTGGTTTTAGCCGGTGCCTTTGAAGGCGCGGGCGAAGGAGTTGGTGCAGGCTTGGTCGCCGCCTTTGCAGCGGGCTTCTGGGCCGGTTCGGCCGCCGCTTTTACAGCGGGCTTCTGGGCCGGTTTGGCCGCCGCCTTTGC
>CAIYPF010000203.1 GCA_903928015.1 uncultured Gammaproteobacteria bacterium
GATCGCCGGTTCGAGTTCACGCACGCGACGCGGGCTCAACGCCTTGCTCACCAGTTTCCTGTGTCGCGTATGCACCGGCGGATCAGCCGTGAACAGCGCATTCACGATGGGGTGCGCCTCGGCGAAGATCGCCTCTACGTCCTCCTGCACCGGCTCCGGGCCTACGCCCATGTGGCGCGGCCCGCGGCCATCCTCGGTGATGCTCGACGAATACAGGGCGGTGTTCTTCGACAACTCGACGAGATCTGCATACCTGGCTACGGCCACGCCAACGCCGGGGTCCACGGCTATCCCTGAGCCCGCGTGCATCCGCGCATAGAGCGCGTAGGGGCAAGCGATGTGCGAGGGTGACTGGAGGTCGATGCGGGGTGCCGCATGCTCGTGCGGGGAGTCGGTGTTCATGTGTGTTTATTCGTTGTGGTTCGAGGAGTGAGCACGCCCGGGGCAGAGTGTCTCAGGTGCGCGGGGTAGGCGCGATCATAGCGTGCGGTTCGGCACTTGCCATCGTTCCCGGTGGCGAGGACTGTCTGCCCGCCGGCCACGTCCGCGTGCCCGGGCTGATCAGCCCAGCCCGCACGCGACGGTAGATCCCCCGGTCATAGCTTGGATCAGCCCTGCCGGCCCCGTATTCTCTCGCCACTCAGCTTCTGCCCGGACACCCCATGGATCGCCGAGACTTCCTCTCGCTGCTCGCTGCCTCCACGGCCCTGCCGCTCGTCTCCGGTCGCGCCCTTGCGGCCGGCACCGCCTTGCCCAAGGTGGTGGTGGTCGGTGCCGGTGTGGTCGGTGCCTCCTGCGCATGGCACCTCGCCGCTCGCGGTTGCGAGGTCACGGTGCTCGAGGCGCACGGCGTTGCGGCGCAGGCCTCGGGCCACAGTTTCGCGTGGCTGAACGCAGGCGACGGCTTGCAACCCATGAGCTACCACGTGCTGCGCTCGCTGGCGCTGGGTGAGCACCGACGGCTTGCCGCGCAATTGCCCGTGCCGGTGCGCTGGAACGGAAGCCTCGAATGGCGCGATGCCGCGCACGGTGAAGACACGCTCGCATCCGAGGTGCGGCTCATGCGCGAGCGCGGCACCGAGATGCACCTTCTGGATGCTGCCGGCGCAGCCGCCATTCAGCCTGGGCTGCAGTTGGCGCCCGGCAGCGCGGTCGCGTGGGGCGCGCACGATGGCGCGCTCGATGGCCCCGCCACCACCCGGCTGCTTCTCGGGCAGGCGCAATCGCTCGGTGCGCGCTTGCGCATGCCGGTGCGCGTGCGCGGTATCGCGTCTCGGCGTGGCGGTGGCGTGCGGATCACGACAGATGGCGACAGCATCGACGCCGACCGGGTGATCCTTGCGGCAGGCACTGGCACGACGACACTCGCCGAGCGCGCGGGCTTCGCATTGCCGCAAAAAACGAAGGCCGGTGTCATCGCACTCACAGCGCCCATGCCACCCGTGCTGCGCACGGTGCTCTACGGGCCCGATGTCCACATGCTGCAGCGCGGCGACGGACGCGTGGTGCTCGGCGAGAAGGACGGCCCGCCCGCGGGTCCGGCGCACGCCGCGCGGCTCGCCAGTGAACCCAATGCATTCCCCGACCCCGCGATCGCGCTCCAGCACGGCGAGCGCCTCCTCGCGCGGGCCAGCCGCTACGTCCCCGCGCTTGCCGGCGCGCGTATCGAGGAGGTCGGGATCGGCTGGAGGCCAATGCCTTCTGACGGCCTGCCGGCAATCGGTTTCGCGCCGGGTTCCGATTCGGTGTACACGGCCGTGATGCACAGCGGCATGACGCTCTCGGCGCTCGTCGGTCGCCTTGCCGCGATCGAGATCCTCGACGGGACGCCGGTTCAACTCCTCGCGGATTTCCGGCCGGGGCGATTCGCGGTGGCCTGAGCGCGCAGCGCCTGGATCGACTCAACCGTGAAGGCCGCACGGAACTCCACGATCTGCCTGCCCAGTTCCGCATTCCGCGCGGCGTCCGAGAGATCCACGCCATTGATGCTCGCGCGGCCGGCGGTACGCCGCGCGTTGAAACGCACCGACTCCGGATCCACCACATACATGTTCAGTGTGGTGAAGGCATCGTCGTGCAGATCCTCCTGTTTGCCTTCGACCAGCCCTTTGCCGGCCATGTGCGCGATCACCGCGTCGTAGTCGTAGTAGGCCGGCACATGGAAGATGCGGGCGCGTCCGGCGTACTTGCGCGATAGCGCCTCGGCCACCGCTTGCTGGCCTGCCTGGTTGCCGCCGCTGTCGCCGATGAACAGCACCTCGGTGAATCCGCCGGCGATCAGGGATTCCGCTGTGTCGGTGAGCAGGGCGCGGAAGGTGTCATCGCGCAGGCTGATCGTGCCGGGCGTGCGCATATGACCCGTGGGCGGGTCTATGTCGCCTTCAGGCACGTGCTTGATCACCGGTGCGCAGAGCGCCTTGCCGAGCCGGCGGGCGATGGACTCGCAGTTCGCCTGCAGGATCACGTTGTGCTTGCCGAGCGCCACCCACGGGCCGTTCGGCTCCGTACCGCCGGTGGGGATGAGCACGCTGCGCTTGCCCGCAGCCAGCGCATCACGCACGTCCATCCACGTCATCTGCTCGAGCCACACCGTGTCGGTGGCAGGCAGCGGATTCGGTGTGTCCCGGCAGTTGAGCGCGTTCTTCGCGCAGTCGCCGCCTCCCATCGAGCGGGGATCCATGGCGGCCTCGCCTTGCGCGTCAGCGAGCGCTGGCAGCAACAGCGATGCAATGCAGAGCAGAAGAGCGGCAGGGTGGCGCGGCATCGGTGTGTACTCCTCGGGTTTGCGGTATGGACGTGGCCTGCGGCAGATGATTCCGCGCAGGCCCCGGCTCTGCAATCACTCCACGCGATTCTGCAGTACGCCCAGCCAGGGTGCGCGCATCAGCACCTCGTCGCCGGGCTGAAGATACGCGAGCGGATTCCAGATCGTCGCCGGGTGAAACAGCACCCCGGCCGGTGTTCCGGTGAGGAGGATCGTCCCGGCCGGAATGCTTTCGCAGCCAGTGAGCCGTACGAGTTCCTCGCCCTTGCGGTAATCCTGCCTGCAGGCTTTGAGCGCTTGCGCCGCAATCTCTGCGGGTGACCAGATCATGAGCGCGGCAGATGAGCGCTGCCGCAAGCGACCGTTCACGAACAGCTCGAAGCGCACGGCTTTGCAGAACGCGGTGTCGTCGCGCGGCACCACCAGGAAGGGACCCAGCGGCATCATGCCCGGACCGCCTTTTCCTTCGGCAAAGCCGGTGGTTCCCAGGGGTTGGTCGAAATCGATATCCCGCACCAGCGGCCAGCGATCCGTGAAGTCGTTGCAGATCATGTAGCCGAATGCTGCCGGACGGTCCGGGAGCACGGGTGTCAGCGGCACCGCACACAGCTCCGCCTCGTAGTCGAATCGGCCACGCCGCCTGACCGACGCGTTCCATGCCGTGGGAGCGGAGAGTTTCGGGAACAGGAACACACCATCCTCGATGCCTGTTTCCTTGGCGTGTGCGGCGTAGTTCGTGCCTGCTGCGATGTGCGCCCCACCGGCGGGAAGCGGCACGCCGAGGTCTTCGTAACGGACAAGCGTCTCCTCGCCTGTGCGTGCGAGATGCTCCAGTTGTTCGAGGCCGATCGAGGTGATGGTTGTAAGTGGGTCATTCAGCGGCCGGGACAGTGCGGCGCCTACATCGACCACACGCAGCCCTTCTGGTGACACGCCGCGCACGATCACGAGTTTGGCCGCACCGCCCGTCAGCACTCTCGCCAAGGTGAGGCCTTGTTCAAGCGGCAGAATCGAAAGCCCGTCGAGCGGGCCGCCCTCGAGTCTGTCGTCGAATGCCGGGCGGGTCAGCACGATGCTCGTCACGAGCAGGGCGAGCGCTACCGCGCCCGCTGCCATCAGCAGCCATCTCTTCACGCGGTGTTTCCCGAGCGGTTCCGGAGGCGCTCACTCTACGCGCCCCCTTTGCCGTGGTGAATCCCGCGCGGCGATTCCGTCCTCCGGGCTCAGACCACCAGGAAATCGGCTGCGCTCAGGCCAAGCCCCGCTCCGAGTGTTGCGATCTGCACCGCTGCGATCGTGGCAAGCGATCCGTCCGCGTCGTAGTAGAGCGCGCCGGTTGCGTCGTCGTAGATGATGCGGTCGTCCAATGCAGCCACGTCGGTGCTGAGCGCAAAGGCGCCGGAGGCCAGTGCGCCGGCGCCGCCCAGCGCGGTGTACACGCTGAGCGACAGCTGGATCGTGTCGTCGACATGGCTGAAGTCGCTGATCGTGTCGGCATTGGTTGCGATCGGTGCTGCGTCGAACACGAACGTGTCGGCGCCGGCGCCACCGCTCAGGTTGTCTTTGCCGATGCCGCCGTTCAGCGTGTCGTTGCCCGCGCCGCCGTTCAGCGCGTCGTTGCCGCCGAGCCCGCTCAGGATGTTCGCGCCGGTGTTGCCGGTCAGCGTGTTTGCCCCGGCCTCGCCCGTGCCGTTGATGTCGGCCACGCCCGTGAGCGTCAGGGACTCCACGTTGGCGCTCAGCGTGCGGGTGACCGCACTCTGGATGAGGTCGTTGCCGGACGCGGCAAGCTCCGTCACCACATCGCCAGCGACGTTCACCACGTAGGTGTCGTTGCCGCCGCCGCCCGCCATCGTGTCGGCGCCCAGACCGCCGTTCAGGAAGTTCGCCGCGCTGTTGCCCGTGAGGATGTTGTTGACCGCGTTGCCGGTGCCGTTGATCGCCGTGTTGCCCGTAAGCACCAGGTTCTCGACGTTGGCGCTGATCGTGAACGTCACAGAGGAGTTGATCGTGTCGTTGCCCTCTGCGGCGAGCTCGGTAACGGTGTCGCCGGCGATGTCGACGATGTAGACGTCGTTTCCGGCTCCGCCCACCATCACGTCGGCGCCGCCCTCTCCGTTCAGCGTGTCGTTTCCGCCGTGTCCGGTCAGCGTGTTCACCGCGTCGTTGCCGCACAGCACGTTGTCGGCGGCGTTGCCGGTGCCGTCCGTAGCGCCCGCCAGCAAGGACAGGTTTTCCAGGTCCGCGCTCAGCGTGTAGCTGACACCCGACAACACCGTGTCGGTGCCGCCGGCGGCGGCCTCGACGATCGTGTCGCCGCCATCGGTCCAGTACACATCGTTGCCTGCAGCCCCGGTCATCGTGTCCGTGCCGCCCGCGCCGACAATCATGTCGTTGGTGAGTGCTCCCCCGATCAGCGATTCGCTGCCCGATGTGCCCATGACCAGGTTGTTCACCATCGCGCCGTCGGCGAAGCGGTACTCGGCCATCTGGTAGGAGGCGGCCGCAAAATGGTTCTTCACCGTGATCTGGCTGTCGCCACCGAAGCCCAGCACGAAGTCGTTGCCTATCCGCAGTGCATCCGTCAGGTCGCAGAGCGTGACGTTGCTGAACTGCACGACGTCGGCGGCACTGTCGGAGTCGTAGTTGTTGATGATGTCGTGGCCGTCACCGAGGGCGATCACATAGGTGTCTGCGCCCTGGTCGCCCTGCAACTGGTCGTCGCCGGTGCCGCCGTTCAGCGTGTCGCTGCCATTGCTGCCGTAGAGACGGTCCGCGCCGCCCTGGCCGAGCAGCGAGTCGTCGCCGTCATTGCCGACGAGGTAATCGTTGCCGGTGCCGGAGTCCAGGCTGTCGTTGCCGTCACCGCCGTAGACGTTGTCGTCGCCGCCGTAGCTGAAGATCCGGTTGGTGCCGGTGTTGTAGCCGCTGATGTTGTCGTTCAACTCGGTGCCCTTCGTGATCACCCGGCTCTTGATGTCCGCCACGGTCCAGTCGGCGTTGGTCAAGTCGAAGGTGTCTATGCGGTACACGGCGTTGTCGGAGGTGAAGTAGTTCACCACGGTCAATTGGCCGGCAGATGCACCGTAGGTCAGCACAAGATCATTGCCGTAGCGCGTGATGGAGGACACGTCGGTGGTGGCGACGTCGGTGAATCTGGCCACGTCGATGCTGCTGTCGCTGTCGTAGTTGGCGATGCGGTCCTGCCCGCCGGCCTTGGTGAGGATGTAGGTGTCGGCGCCCTGGTTGCCCTCCATGTAATCGTTGCCGCCGCCGCCGTTGAGGGTGTCGTTGCCGTTGTCTCCATACAGGGCGTCGGCGCCGGTCTGGCCGAGCAGCATGTCGTTGCCGTCGTAGCCTTTCAGGTAGTCGTTCTGGGCGCCGCCATCGAGGCTGTCGTTGCCGTCGCCGCCGTAGACGTTGTCGTTTCCGCCACGGCCGAAGACGGTGTTGGCACCCGTGTTGTAGCCGTATATGGTTTCGCTGGATTCGGTGCCCATCGTGATCACACGGGCCTTGATGTCCGACACGCCCCAATCGCCATTGGTGAAGTCGAAGGTGTCGATGCGGTAGGCGGCGTTGTCGGAGTAAAAGTAGTTCAGCACCTTGAGTTGGCCGCCGGCGCCATATTCCAGCAGCAGGTCGTTGCCGTAGCGGGTGACGGCCGTAACGTCCGTCGTGGCCACGTCGGTGAACACCGCCACGTCGATGCTGTTGTCGCTGTCGTAGTTCGTGATGCGGTCCTGGCCGCCCGCCATGCTCAGGATGTAGGTGTCTGCGCCCTGGTTGCCCTGCAGGTAGTCGTCTCCAGTGCCGCCGTTCAGCGTGTCGTTGCCGTTGTCACCGTGCAGATCGTCTGCGTCGGCCTGGCCCGAGAGCGAATCATTGCCGTCGTATCCCTGCAGCAAGTCGGCGCCGTTGCCGCCGTCGAGGTTGTCGTTGCCGTCACCGCCATAGACGTTGTCGTTGCCGCCGTAGGCGAAGGTGTTGTTCGGTCCGCTGTTGTAGCCGGAGATGGTCTCTGCCAATTCCGTGCCCTTGGTGATGACGTGGTTCTTTACCTCGGTCACGGTCCAGTCGGTATCGGTGAAGTCGAGCGTGTCAGTGCGGTAGGAGGCGTTGTCGCTGTAGAAGTAATTCACCAGCGTCAACTGGCCAGTGGGTCCGTAGTTCAGCAACAGGTCGTTGCCGTAGCGCACGACCTCCGTCAGATCGGTACTGGCGACGTTGCTGAACTTGGCGACGTCGATGCTGTTGTCGGAGTCGTAATTGTTGATGCGGTCGAAACCGCTGGTCTTGGTAAGGAAGTAGGTGTCAGCGCCCTGATTGCCCTCCATGTAGTCATCACCGGCGCCGCCGGTGATGGAATCGTTTCCGTTGTCGCCCCGCACATCGTCTGCACCGCTTTGTCCGAGCAGCGTGTCGTTGCCGTCGTAACCTCTGAGGTAATCGGCGCCGTTGCCGCCGTCCAGGCTGTCGTTGCCGTCACCGCCGTAGACGTTGTCATCGCCGCCGTAGGTGAAAATCCTGTTCGCTCCGGTGTTGTACCCGTAGATGGTTTCGCCGGACTCGGTGCCCTTGGTGATCACCTGGTTCTTGATGTCCGTCACCGTCCAGTCGGCGTTGGTGAAGTCCAGGACGTCCGTGCGGTAGTTGGCGCTGTCGCTGTAGAAATAATTGAGCAGGGTCAGCTGCCCGCCCGCGACGCCATAGTTCAGCACCAGATCGTTGCCGTAGCGGATGATCGAGGTGACATCGGTGGTGGCGACATCGCTGAACTTCGCCGTATCGATGCTGGAGTCGCTGTCGTAGTTGTTGATGACGTCCTGACCGCCGGCCATGGTCAGGAAGTAGGTGTCCGCGCCCTGGTTACCCTCCATGGAATCGTCGCCCGCGCCACCGACCAGCGTGTCCAGCCCGTTGCCTCCGCGCAGATCGTCTTCGCCGGACTGACCCGAAAGGCTGTCATTCCCGTCGCTGCCGGTGATGTAGTCCGAGCCGTTGCCGCCATCGAGATTGTCATTGCCGTCACCGCCGTAGACGTTGTCATCGCCGCCATAGGCGAAGATGTTGTTCGGGCCGCCGTTGTAGCCGTAGAGGGTCTCGGTGAACTCGGTTCCCTTGGTGATCACCTGGTTCTTGATGTCCGTTACCGTCCAGTCGGCATTGGTGAAATCGAAGGTGTCGATGCGGTAGGTGGCGCTGTCGCTGTAGAAGTAATTCAGCACCGTCAATTGCGCGCCGGAAACGCCGTAGCCCAGCACCAGGTCGTTGCCATAGCGGGTTATGGATTTGACGTCGCTCGTAGCCACATCGGTGAACTTCGCCACATCGAGGCTGCTGTCGGAGTCGTAGTTCGAGATGCGGTCCTGGCCGCTGTTCTTGTTCAGGATGTAGGTGTCTGCGCCCTGGTTGCCTTCCATGTAATCGTCGCCCGCACCGCCGACCAGCGTGTCGAGTCCGTCACCGCCGCGCAGATCGTCTTCGCCGTAGCCGCCCAGCAGGCTGTCGTCACCGACTTCTCCGTAGAGGTTGTCGCTGCCAAAGCCGCCGTCGAGAGTGTCGTTGCCGGCGTTGCCGTAGAGCGTGTCCCAGCCGGCCTCGCCTGTGACGAGATCGTTGCCGTCCCCGGCCGCGACATTGTCGTCACCGTTGCCCGCGTTGATCGTGTCGTCGGCGACGGTGGCGACTCCACCGATGACGCCGGCCGTAACGTAGCTCGTGTTGATCGTGTCGTTGAGGATCGTGCCGCTGATGGTCGCCATGACGTGTTACTCCTGTAGAAGTCCATTTGTTACGCGTCACGCACGCACTCGGCGCCGGACGCGGTTTCCCGGAGGCTATGCCTCATACGCCGGGCGGGATATGCGTTCCAGCCCTGACCCCTTCCTCCGTGCCAAACCCTGTTTGCGTGCAGCGGTAGTCCGCTTGCCCTTTATGCGGAAGAGCGGTTGTTAGGCTAATGCATGGTGGCACGGGGCGACAAGGCTCTTTATCCTTCCGGCGTATCGGGGCCACTCCACATCTGCGCACACGGCACACAGCCGGGTAATCCACATGCCACAGATCGCCAAAACCGCTCGCGTCCTGCTCGTCGCGCTCCTCCTGCCCCTCGGCATTGCCGCGGGCGCGGTGCAAGCGCAGGGCCTCAGCTTCAGCGCCGACGGCAAGGCCGTGGGCATGGCTACACGCGCCAGGGCGAGCGCGCCCACCCCGGCGCAACTCGCGCACGCCCGGTCACGCCTGCCGATGCTGGCGAGCCGCAGCCAGATTCCCGGTTTCGACGGCATCAGCAGCCAGGCCTATGGCGGCAACCCGGGCATCGGCGTGGGAACTCCCCCCTTCACCACCAAGGCCGCCTACAGCAGCGCCACCGTGGCCAGCCCCGTGACGCTCGCGCCCTGGCGCGCCGCCGGCAAGCTCACCGTCACCAAGGGCGGCGAAGACTTCGTCTGCACGGCCTCGGTGATCGGCAAGCGCATCCTCGTCACGGCAGCGCATTGCATTTTCGATTTCGGGCTGAACGACTCCACGGGTTTCTACGACTCCTTCGTCTTCCAGCCCGCGCTCCACGACAGCACGGCCCGCTACGGCAGCTGGTCGGGTGTCTACATGACGATCCCGAACTCCTACTTCGATGGCAGCGATGTCTGTGAGCCGGGTTCGGTCGGCGTGGTCTGCGAGAACGACCTCGCGGTGCTCGTGGTGGACGTGGGCACGGGGAGTTTTGCGGGCAGGAATATCGTCGACGTGGTGGGCAAATTCGGCATCAACGCGGGGCTCTCGGCCTTCACCACTTTCCTTGGCAAGAGCGCCACGCAGATCACGCAGCTCGGCTATCCGGTGTCGCTCGACGGCGGCTTGCGCATGATCCGCACCGATGCGCTCGGTATCCGGCAGACGCCCAACAACATCCTGATCGGCTCGGATCAGACCGGCGGCTCCAGCGGCGGACCCTGGATCATCAATTTCGGCACAGCGCCTGCGCGCGATGCCGCGGCAAACCCGGCGCCCTCGAACAACACCGGAAACCAGATCGTGGGCACCACGAGCTGGGGCTTCACCGATGGCGTGCTGAAACTCCAGGGCGCCTCGCGTTTCGGCTTCAACACGGCCTTCCCCACGGGCACGGGCCGGCTGTCGAACATCCAGACGCTGATCAACCAGGCCTGCGCCGACAATCCCGGCGCCTGCTGAGGCCCAGGCTGCTCGGCCGGCCGTTCAGGCCCGGTCTGCCCACCGGGCTTTGCGCGCCATCGTGAGCCGGTCCAGGGCGCGGCTGAAGTCGTGGTCGGCCAGTGCCGCGGCCAGACCCTTGTAGTGCCCGCCCAATTCGCGTTGCAGCAGTGCCTCGTGTGTCCTCAAGAGGGCCGAGGCGCCGTAGTTCCATTCGCTTAGCAGCAGCGCGAGCTGGTCGCAGACTTCGTGCAGCGTGGGCGTGTCCGTTGCAGCAGGCGCTGCCGCAGCGCTTGTAACGTACGGCGCTGCCTCGGGCGCCTCCTCGGCGTCTCCGCCCTCTGCCGGGTGCAGCTGTACCGTGAACCAGAAGGTGCTCCCCTTGCCGGGTGTGCTCCTTGCTCCCATGTCTCCCCCCATCAGCAGCGCCAGACGCCTGCTGAGCGCAAGACCCAGGCCCATGCCGCCGTGCCGGCGAGTGGTGGAGCCGTCTACCTGCTCGAAGGCCGCGAAGAGTCGCGCGAGGTCCGCTGTCGCGATGCCCATGCCCGTGTCTTCCACCTCGAAGCGCAAGAGCGTCTGTGCGGGTGTTTCTTCCGCCACCTTCGCGCGCAGCGTGATGCTGCCGCTGCTGGTGAATTTGACTGCGTTGTCCACCAGATGCATCAGGACCTGCGTGATCCGCCGTGGGTCGCCTGTGAAGGCGCGCATGCGCAGAGCGCTGTCGGCCTCGGTGCGCAGTTGCAGCCCCTTTGCCGCCAGGTCTGCTGCGGCCATCTCGGACACGCTTTCGAGCAGCTGCCCCGGCACCAGACGGTCGAGGCAGAGTGTCAGCTGCTCGGTCTCGAGACGGGACATGTCGAGCACGTCGTCGATGATGCCCAGCAGGTGGCGCGAGGCCCGCGCCACGCTGCCGAGCTGTTCGCGCTGGCGCTCGTCCGCAACCTTCATGCGGACGAGTTCCGTCATGCCGATGATCGCGTTCAGCGGCGTGTGCATCTCGTGGCTCATGTTGGCCAGGAAGATGGTCTTGGCGCGGCTCGCCGCCTGCGCGGCATCCCGTGCCTGCACCAGTTCGTGGGTGCGGTGCCTGACCTTCATCTCCAGCCGTTCCTGCTGGTCGAGGAGTTCCTCCTCGGCCTGCTTGCGCTCGGTGATGTCCAGACAGTGGCCGACGTGGCCGAGGAAGCCGCCCGCAGCATCGACGCGCGGCGTGCCCTCGAAGAGGATCCAGCGGAAAGCGCCGTCGTGGCGGCGCAGCCTGCACACAAGGCTGAGGAATGTCTTTTCCCGGCTTGCCTCGGCGCAGGCCTGCAGGCAGCGCTCCACATCGTCCGGGTGCAGGCCCGCGGTCCAGCCCGTGCCACCCTCGCTGGCGGGGTTGCGGCCCGTGAATTCGAGCCAGGGTTTGTTGAAATAGTGGAAGAGCCCGTCGGGTCCCGAGAGCCAGATCAAGGAGTGACCGTTGTCGGTGATCGAACGGTACAGGGCCTCTTGCCGGGCAAGCTCTGCCCGGTCGGCCTGGATGCGGTCGTGCATCTCGTTGAAGGTTGCACCGAGGTACGCGAGTTCCCCGTTGCCCGCCAGTTGCGTACGGGCGTTCGCATCGCCCTTCCCGAAACGTTCTGTGACGGTCTGCAGGTGCTGCAGCGGCGCGAAGAGCTGCGCGCGCAGCAGGAAGTGAATGAGGATGCCTGCGACCAGACCGGATGCAAGCCAGCGCAGCAGGGTGTCGAGACTGAACAGATTCCTCCAGCTCGAAGCCTTTATGTGGCTCAGGTCGAGGTCGACGAACAGCACGCCTCGCCGGGCGGCACGCAACTCGTCGGACCTGGGCGGCAACTGCACGGGTGAGTAGGCGACGATGTCCATGCGGTCGGTGCCGACGCGGGTGACCAGACGGTTGCGGGCCTGCGCCTCCCGAAAGTCC
>CAIYPF010000204.1 GCA_903928015.1 uncultured Gammaproteobacteria bacterium
CCATCGTGATGGGGCAGGCCAATCTCGCAGACCCGGCCACCGCGATCGTGCTCTGCGCCACCGCAGTGGTGTGCCTGAACTCGATACAGATTGGCGCCTACCTGCTCTCGGGGCACGTGTACCCCACCGACATCCGGGCCACGGGCGTGGGGAGCGCCGTGGCGATAGGTCGCATCGGCGCGCTGGGAAGTTCCTTCGCTGGCGCACTGGTGGGCGCTGGCGCGGCCGGCACATCGCTGCTCTTCGGCATCGTGGCCGCGTCCATGTCGCTGGTGGTCTGTGGTGTCTTCATGGTGCGAAGACACGTCTATCCTGAGCGCTGAACGCACACCTCTGGAACCTCGGCGCGGGGCCGGAGCCCCGGGGGATCAGCCCTTGGCGCGCGCCATATCGAGAGCCACGTCCTCGATCATGTCTTCCTGGCCGCCCACGGTCTTGCGCTTGCCCATCTCGACCAGGATGTCGCGTGAGCTGATGCCGTACTTCTTCGCGGCGCGCTGCGCGAACAGCAGGAAGCTCGAGTACACGCCCGCGTAACCCAGGGTCAGCGCATCGCGGTCGATGCGCACGGGATGGTCCATCATCGGCACCACCAGATCCTCTGCCACGTCCATGATCTTGAAGAGATCGACGCCGTGCTCCGCACCCATCCGGTTCAGCACCGCCACAAAGACTTCGAGAGGCGTGTTGCCCGCACCGGCACCCAGACCCGCTACCGAGCCGTCGATACGATTGGCACCGGCCTCGACCGCAGCCACCGAGTTGGCGATGCCCATCGCCATGTTGTGGTGGCCGTGGAAACCCAGTTCGGTCGCGGGCTTGAGTTCGCTGCGCAGCAGAGCAATGCGCGCAGTGACGTCGGCCGGCAGCATGAAGCCTGCGGAATCCGTGCAGTAGATGCCGTTGGCGCCGTAGCTCTCCATGAGCTTGGCCTGCACCAGCAGTTCTTCGGGGGAAATCATGTGGGCCATCATCAGGAAGCCCACGGTGTCCAGGCCCATCTGGGCGCCCATGCCGATGTGCTGCTCGGAGACATCGGCCTCGGTGCAGTGGGTGGCAACGCGGATGGTGCCGATGCCGCAGTCACGCGCCATCTTGAGGTGGTCCACCGTGCCGATACCGGGCAGCAGCAATGCCGAGACCTTGGCGTTCTTCACCACTCCCACCACAGCCTTCAGGTACTCCTCGTCGGAGTTGCAGGGGAAGCCGTAGTTGATCGAGCGACCGCCCAGACCATCGCCGTGCGTGACCTCGATCAGCGGCACACCTGCCTCGTCCAGTGCGCGCCCGATGGAGCGCATCTCGTCCAACGAAATCTGGTGGCGCTTGGGGTGCATGCCGTCGCGCAGGCACATGTCGTGGAGCGTGACTTTTCTGCCCTGGATGCTCATCTGGTTCTGTCCTCGTGCTCGTGTGATCGCGATGCCCTTCTCTTGCCGACAGCAGAAGCCGTCAGAGAACCAGGCGCCCGGCGGCCATTTCTTCGGCGAACATCTCCGCGGTGCGCAGCGCCGCGGCCGTCATGATGTCGAGATTGCCGGCATAACGCGGCAGGAAGTCCCCGAGGCCCGCCACTTCCATCCAGACAGTGATGCGTTTGCCGTCGAAGACCGGACCGTTTTTCAGCGTGTAGCCGGGCACGTACTTCTGCACCTCGGCAACCATCTCGTGCACCGAGCGGGTGATCGCCTCCTGGTCGGGCTCTTCCTCGGTCAGGCAGTGGATGGTGTTGCGCATGATGAGCGGTGGCTCGGCGGGGTTGATGACGATGATCGCCTTGCCCTCGGCCGCGCCGCCCACTCGCTCCACGGCACCTGCGGTGGTGCGGGTGAATTCATCGATGTTCTTGCGCGTGCCCGGCCCCACGGACTTGGAGGAAACGGTGGCGACGATCTCGCCGTAGGCCACCTTCTGCACGCGGCTCACGGCATAGACCATCGGTATGGTCGCCTGCCCGCCGCAGGTCACCATGTTGACGTTCATCTCGCGCTTGCCGACGTGATCCTTGAGGTTCACGGGCGGGATGCAGTAAGGCCCGATAGCCGCAGGCGTGAGGTCGATCATCAGCGCGCCCTGCGCCGTGACCTTCGCCGAATTGGAGGCGTGCACATAGGCCGAGGTGGCATCGAAGCAGATCTGCACGCCGTCTGCCTTCATGGTGGCGACGAGGCCGTCGACGCCCTCGGAGGTGGTCTTCAGACCCATCTCGCGGGCGCGGGCGAGGCCGGGCGAATCGGGCTCCACGCCCACCATCCAGACCGGCTCGATCCATTCCGAACGACGTGCCTTCATCAGCAGGTCGGTGCCGATGTTGCCCGGGCCGATGATGGCCGCCTTGATCTTCTTGCTCATCTGGGGAGTCCTCCGGTGCTCTCCTGGCGGAGAGCTGCAAACTGGAACATTCAGGGCGCCCTCGGGCGCCCGGACCACTGGCGCTGCGGCTCAGACGAAAGAGCAGCTCGCCTCGCCGAAACCCTCGACCACGCAGCGCATCACGTCGCCCGCCTTGACCGGCTCGAGCGGCACCACCGAGCCCGAGAGGATGATGTCTCCGGCCTTGAAGGGGATGTTGTAACGGCCCAGCGTGTTGGCAAGCCAGGCCACCGCCGTGAGCGGGTTGCCCTGCACCGCGGCGCCCTTGCCTTCGCTCAGTGGCTGTCCGTTCTTGAAGACTTTCACGTGCAGCGCGGGGAGGTCGAAATCGTGGGGGTCGCGCTCGGCATTGCCCAGCACGAAGACGCCGCAGGAGGCGTTGTCTGCAACCGTGTCCTGGATGCGGATCTTCCAGTCGCGGATGCGCGAATCGACGATCTCGAAGCAGGGCATGATGCAGTCGGTGGCGGCGAGCACGTCGGCCTCCGTGATGTTCGGGCCGACGAGATCGCTCTTCAGCCGGAACGCGATCTCCGCTTCGGCGCGCGGGGCGATCATATTGCCCGCCACCGGGATCGCTGCACCGTTGGCGTAGTGCATGCGGTCGGTGAGGAAGCCGAAGTCGGGCTGGTGCACGCCGAGCATGTCCTGCACGGGCTTGGAGGTGACACCGATCTTCTTGCCGATCACCTTCTCGCCGTCGGCGATGCGACGCTCCAGAAAGCGCAGAGAGATGTGGTAGGCATCGTCGATGGTGATGCCCGGCTCGCGCTCGGTGAGCGGGGCCACCACGGTGCCGGCGCGCAGCGCGGCGTGGAGTTCGTCGCCCAGGCGGGCGATATCGTCTGCGTTCATGAGTTCACCAGGAAGTCGAGTGTGGTGCGGTTGAACATGGCCTCGTGCTCCACCATGACCCAGTGGCCGCAGTTGGAAACCAGCACCAGGCGGATGTCCGGGGTGTTCTTGGCGAGCTTGAAAATGCCCGACTCGGGCATCATGCGCTCGTCCATGCCCCAGAAGCCCAGCACGGGCATCTTCAGCTCGTGCAGGCGGGCGGTGAGCTCGGGCACGCGCATGGTGGCCACCACGCGGGAGTTCATGAGCTTCATGATTTCCATGCGCTCGGCGATGAGCTGATCGGTGGCGTATCTGGGGTCGTGCATCAGGCAGGTGGCGAAGAGGTCTTTCATGACCTCCGGCGTCACGGCCTGCCCCGACGAGAACACCTGGCCGAGCTTCGCCATGCCGGGCATCTGGAAATACTCTTCCTTCGCGTTCAAGCCGCCGGGCGCCATGAGAACGAGCTTCTCGGTCATCCCGGGATTTTCGAGGGCGAACTGCAGCGCCACCGCTCCGCCGAGCGAGTTGCCCACCAGACTGCAACGGCTGACGCCTGCGTGGTCCAGCGTCTGGCGGATGCATTGGGAGAAGAACTCGAGCGTGTAGTCGACGTCGTCGGGCTTGTCGGAGAAGCCGTAACCGATGTGGTCGATCACGAGACAGCGAAAGCCGCGCTCCACAAGCCAGGGATAGTTGCCCTTGAAGTTGCTGTGGGCGCTGGCACCGGGGCCGCTGCCGTGGAGGAATGCCACCACGGGGCCCTCGCCCACATCGAGGTAGTGCATCCGGTAACCGTTGGGGCAATCGGCGAACGTGCCGGTGGGAAGTACTGACATGGCGGCTCTCCGGGGCGTGGAAAAATCGGCGCGGACGGCGCGCCGCATTCTAGTGAGATCGCAAACCCGACGCTACTGAATGGCCGCCGAGCCGAAGACCGTCGGATCGCCGAGCATCGGACGGTGCGAGGGCGGCTGACGTCCGCCTTCGTCGTGGATACCGTACTCCTGCGCGAGTTCGGCGCCGATCCAGATGCGCCCCGAGCGCTCCATGCGGTGCGGGTCGCGGGCCAGCGCTTCGACCACATGCCCCGTGAACTGCGGGGTTTCCATGCTGTCCAGCAGGTGCGCGTAGTGACGCGCAAGTTCCGGATCAGAGAGCGCGCGCTCGGTGCGCTCGGTGCGGAGCAGACCCATCCAGATCGAGACCACCGCGATGCCGTGGGGGCGCAACTCCACCGCCATGTCGTGGGCCATCTTGTCGACAGCAGCCTTGCCGGCGCCGTAGGCCGGGCCGTGCATGTAGCAGTGCCCGCCGAAGGAAGAGGTGTTCACGATGAGGCCGTTGCCCTCGGCCAGCATGAGCGGCACCGCGTGCCAGCTCGCCACATAGTGCGAGCGCATGCCCACATCGAGGATGCGCAGCATCGAGAGCGGTTTCTCCCAGAAACCACCGGGTTGCACAAGTTCGTCCGGGATGGCGCAGGCGTTGTTGACGAGGATATCGAGATGCCCCTGCTCTGCCCCGACACGCGCGAAGAGTGCGGCCACCTGCGCATCGTCGGCGTGATCGCAGGCCACGGCGATACCCTCGCCACCGGCTGCGGTCACTTCGCGGGCAGTGGTGTGGATCGTGCCGGGCAGATCCGCGTCTCCGTCGGCCTGGCTGCGGCCGCTCACATAGACCACGTAGCCCTTGCTGCCGAGCGCGAGCGCTATGCCCCGCCCCGCTCCGCGGCTCGCTCCCGTCACCACCGCCACCGGCTTGCGTGCGTTCATCGGCTTTGCCCTCGTTCTTTGATCCGGCAGTGTACTCAATCGATGAGCGGAGTCAGTAGACTGAATCTGCTGCCACAGAAGGATACGCCGATGAGCGTGCGCCATCTCCAGAGCTTCCGTCACCCCGCAAGCATCGCCGTCTTCGGAGCTACCGAAAGGCCCGGCGCCATCGGCAGCGTGCTGATGCGCAATATCCGTGATGGCGGTTTCGACGGTCCCGTCTGGGGCGTGAACCCCAAGCTGAGCACCGCTCACGGCGCACCCTGTTTTCCGGACGTAGCTGCCCTGCCCTCCGCACCCGAACTCGCGATCATCGCCACGCCCTTCGACACTGCAGCCGGCATCGTGGAGGCGCTCGGCGAGCGTGGCACGCGGGCGGTGGTGGTGATCAGCGCGGCGATGGGCGAAGCGAGCGCCGTCTCCGCCGCCAAGGCAGCTCTGGTGGCGGCGGCACGGCAGCACGGCGTGCGCATCGTCGGGCCCAACTGCCTCGGCATCATGGCGCCGCTCGCGGGCCTGAATGCCACGTTCTCGCACCTCGGGGCCGCGCCCGGGCGCCTCGCTTTCGTGGCGCAATCGGGCGCCATCGTCACCTCGATGATGGACTGGGCGGAGTCGCGGGGAATCGGTTTTTCGCAGGTGGTGTCGCTAGGCGACATGGCCGACGTCGACTTGGGCGACCTGCTCGATTTCCTTGCCGACGACCCGGAGACCGACGCCATCCTGCTGTACGTCGAGGGGGTGACGGCCGCACGTAAATTCATCTCGGCGGCACGCGCCGCAGCCCGCAGCAAACCGGTGCTGGTGGTGAAGGGCGGACGTTTTGCCGCCGGCGCTCGCGCCGCTGCAACACACACCGGCGCGATGATGGGCAGCGACGCGGTCTACGAGGCAGTGTTCCGTCGCACCGGCTTGCTGCGCGTGGACACGCTGGAGGAGCTCTTCGATGCGGCCGAATCGCTTGCCCGCATACCGCGGCTGGCCGGCGAACGTCTGGCGATCGTCACCAATGGCGGGGGCATGGCGGTGCTCGCCGCCGATGCGCTGTCACAGCGCCAGGGTACGCTTGCGAGTCTTGCTCCCGGAACAATCGCAGCGCTGGACGCGATGCTCCCGCGGAACTGGTCGCGCAGCAATCCTGTCGATGTGATCGGGGACGCAAGCCCCGAGCGGCTGGCCAAAGCAACCGCGCTGGTGGCCGCAGACCCCGGCGTCGATGCGGTTCTGCTGATCCATTGCCCTACCGCCGTGTGCCCGGCGCAGACGGCGGCCGCGGCCGTCATCGCGGCCCTTGGAGATCGCGGGCGGACCGCGCTGATCTGCAGCTGGGTGGGCGGCACGCGGGCCGAGCAGGCGAGCCGACTCTGCGAACAGGCGGGAATCCCTGCCTTCCCCACGCCCGAGCAGGGTGTGCGGGCCTTCATGCACGCCGTGGCCTACCGACGCTCGCACGAGACGCTCGCCCAGACGCCTGAACCCCTGCCCGAATTCCGGACGCCCGCGGTGGAGGCCTGGCGGCAACACATCCAGGCCGCACTGTCGACCGGCCAGCAATGGCTCCCGGTCGCACAAGCGCGCGCCTTGCTCGCGGAATTCGGCTTCAGCGTCTTGCAGGCGAGGACGGCGCCGGATGCTGCAGGCGCGGGCGCCATCGCCGCGGAGATGGGCGGCCAGGTGGCGCTCAAGATCCGCTCACCGGATCTGCCCCACAAGACCGATGTGGGCGGCGTACTGCTCGACCTGCAGGGCGCAGCGGCTACCGAGGCAGCAGCATTGGCGATGGAGGCCGGCATACGTGCGCGGATGCCGCAGGCGCGCCTCGAGGGTTTCGAGGTGGAGCCCATGGTGCCGCGGCGCGGCGGGCAGGAACTGCTGCTGGGCATGAGCTGCGACCCGCAATTCGGACCCGTGCTGGTCTTCGGCCAGGGCGGCACCGCCACCGAGACCATCGACGACCGTGCGCTCGCGCTGCCGCCGCTCAACCTGCAACTCGCGCGGGACCTGATGTCCCGCACGCGCATATCGCGCCTGCTCGGCGGCGCACGCGGCATTCCGGCAGTGGATACGGAAGCGGTGGCACTTTCGCTGGTGCGGCTCTCGGAGCTGGCAAGCGGGATTCCGGAAATCATGGAGCTGGACATCAACCCGCTGCTCGCGCGCGCCGAAGGCGCCGTGGCGCTGGACGTGCGCATGCGCATCGCTGCTGCGGCCCCGGAGGCCCATGCCAGATTGGCGATACGGCCCTACCCGCGCGAACTCGAAGAGGAGATCCGGCTGCAGGACGGGCGCTCGCTCTGGCTTCGGCCCGTGCGCCCGGAGGACGAGCCCTCGATGCAGCGCGCCTTCGCCACACTGACGCCGGAGGAGATCTACCTGCGTTTCTTCGCACCGTTGAAGACGCTGGGCCACGCGATGGCAGCACGCTTTACCCAGATCGACTACGAGCGGCAGATCTCTTTCATCCTCACCACCCACGGGGCACCGGGCACAACCGAGTTCCTGGGTGCCGTCAGCCTGGATTGCGACGCGGATCTGGCCAGCGGGGAATTCTCGATCCTCGTGCACCACAGCGTGACCGGACAGGGTCTGGGACAGCACATGATGGAAAAGATCATCGCCTGGGGCAGGGCTCGGGGGCTGCGCGTGATAACCGGCGAGGTGCTGGCGCAGAACGCCAGGATGCTGGATCTGTGCCGGCGACTGGGATTCACGCTGGAGAGCCGCCCCGGGGATGCCTCGGTGCTGCACGCGAGATTGCTGCTTGAAACCCCTCGCTCCGGCTGAAGCCGGCGCAAACGCCAGTTCAGGCGCGCATCAGGGCAACCGCCACTGCTCCACGAAACGGTGCAGCAATTGCGCATCGTATTTGGCGTCGCGTATCAGCGAATCGGCCACCACGGACCCCGATACGTGGCCGTCGGGATCCACCACGAAAAAATGGGGGAACATCGTGAAGTCGGGGAAGCGCGCGAGGAACTCGCGGTTCTTGTTGTCGTCGTTGTAATAGACCCGCAACACCTCGAAACCGCCGTAGAAATCAGCGGCCATGTTGCGGTCCCTGTCGAGCTGGCGGTCGAGCAGGAAGCACCACACGCACCAGTCGCCGCCCACCATCACCAGCACGCGTCGATGCTTCTGAGCGGCGGCCGCGAGCGCGGTCTCGAGATCAGCGGAGGGATCGCTGGCGGCGTTGTAGCGGAAGGAATACCCGGGCAAGCCGGCCACCGGAGGCTCGAAGCGCGTCGCGGCCAGGGCAGGCGCCGCGGCAAGCACCGCGACCGAAAGGCAGATCATCCGCAGGAACGACAACGCAGTCATCTTCAATACCCTAGAATCGGCCGCACCCCGACCATCACCGCGGAGACACTGCCATGGCACTCGACATCAGCGATCGCTTGGCGATCGAAGAGCTCATCAACCTTTACTGCCACAACGCCGATTACAACCCTCCGGACAGCATGCGGGATGTGTTCGTCCCGGAAGCGGTGTGGGAAGTGCCGGCGATGGATTTGCGCTGCGAGGGGATCGACGCGATCGTTGCGTTTTTCACGCAGAGCCGCGCGGGCTTCGGCAGCGCGCGGCATGTTATCAGCAACCTGGTAGTGCAGGGAGACGCAGACCGCGCCACGGCGTCCTGCTACCTGCAGGTGATCAAGGTCGACGAGGACCCGAAGCAGATTGTCTCGTTCGGGCGTTATCAGGACGAACTGCTGCGCACCGCAGCCGGTTGGCGGCTGCGCCACCGGCTGGTGCTGATCGGCTGATTCAGCCGGGGCCGCCACGCTCGGGCTCGCGGACATCAAGCACTTCCGCGAGCAGCGTGGTGGCATAGCATC
>CAIYPF010000205.1 GCA_903928015.1 uncultured Gammaproteobacteria bacterium
CGGCGAAAAGCGGGAAGGCGTGGAGGAGGGGCATGTTTGGCAGGAAGCGTAGGGTTGGGGGCGAGAGGGCGTTTACCGATCTGGCCCCAATCGGTTGCCGTGGGTGCGGGATCGCCAGTGCCGAATCGACGTTCGGCAAGGGGCGGCAAAATGAACGAGTGTCCCGTGATGGCGTGACTGGTGACGGCCTGACCGCCGAGCCCCTGAACGTTGCCGGTGCTCGGCGTTATCCGCCCGCGCGCGATGGATCGTGGTTCGCCCGGTGCCCACGGTTCCCGCGATACCACTCGATGGTCCGCGTGAGCCCTTCCTCGAATCCCACCTGGGCACGCCAGTCGAGCAGCTTGGCGGCGCGCTCCGTGTCCAGGCACCGGCGCGGCTGGCCGTCCGGCTTGGTGGCGTCCCAGCGAATCTCGCCGGTGAAGCCGCAGAGCCGGGCGATCAACGTCACCAGGTCCTTGATGGTGATCTCCATGCCCGTGCCCAGGTTGATGGGCGTCGGCTCGTCCATGACTTCCACGGCGCGCACCAGGCCTTCGGCAGCATCTTCCACGTAGAGGAATTCGCGGCTGGCGCTGCCGGTTCCCCAGCAGGTCATGTGGTCCGCGCCGGACTCCGCGGCTTCGATGCACTTGCGGATGAGCGCGGGGATCACGTGCGAGGTGGTGAGGTCGAAGTTGTCCCACGGCCCGTAGAGGTTCACGGGCAGGAGATAGGACGACGCGAGCCCGTACTGCCGGCGGTAACCGTCGAGCATCACCATGGCCGCCTTCTTGGCGACGCCGTAGGGCGCGTTGGTCTCCTCCGGATAGCCGTCCCACAGCCGGTCCTCATGGAAGGGCACCGGCGTGAACTTCGGGTACGCGCAGATGGTTCCCGCCTGCACGAACTTGCGGATGCCGTGGAGGCGCCCGAGCTCGATCAGGTGCAGCGCCATCGCCATGTTGGCGAAGAAGTAGCGCCCCGGGTTCGCCTGGTTGGCGCCGATGCCGCCGACCTCGGCGGCAAGGTGGATGACGACTTCGGGATTGGCATCGCGATACAGGCGCGCCACGTCCGCTTCGTGCGTGAGGTCATAGTCCTTGCGGCGCGGGATGAAGATCTCGCGGGCACCGCGGGCACGGAGGCGTTCGGCGACGGCGCGGCCGAGGAAGCCGGCGCCGCCGGTGAGGAGGATGCGGGAGGTATCGAATTTCATGGTTCTTCAGCGTCCATTATCGGCTTCAGGGCGCAGAGGCTTGACCCCGAGATGATCATCGTCAATTCTTGCCGGACTCCGCAAGTGGCAGGGGTATAACAACCGATCTGATCCATGCCCGCAAGCAAGCGGGAGTTCTCTCACCGCTGACACCAGTCGCAAGGCACGAGACCATGAAGAAGGCACTCATCACCGGAATCACGGGGCAGGACGGCAGTTATCTGGCCGAACTGCTCCTCTCGAAGGGCTATGAAGTGCACGGGATCGTGCGCCGAAGCGCAAGCTTCAACACAGGTCGTCTGGACCACATCTACCAGGATCCGCATCTGCCTGGCGCGCGGCTCAAGCTGCACTACGGCGACCTCAACGACGGCAACAACCTGGCGAGCGTGATCGGCCTGGCGCAGCCGGACGAGGTCTACAACCTCGCCGCGCAGAGCCATGTCCGCGTCAGCTTCGACATGCCGATCTACACCTGCGACACCGATGCCGTGGGCTCGCTGAAGCTCCTCGAGGCAGTGCGCGTCTTCGAGGCGCAGAGCGGCAAAAAGGTCCGCTACTACCAGGCTTCGAGCAGCGAGATGTTCGGCAAGGTGCAGGAGGTCCCGCAGAAGGAGACCACCCCGTTCTGGCCGCGCTCGCCGTACGGATGCGCGAAGGTCTTCAGCCACTGGATCACCGTCAACTACCGCGAGAGCTACGGGATGCACGCATCCTGCGGCATCCTCTTCAACCACGAGAGCCCGCGCCGCGGCGAGACGTTCGTGACGCGCAAGATCACGCGCGCCGTGGGCCGCATCAAGCTGGGAATGCAGAAAAAGCTCTACCTCGGCAACATCGATGCCCTGCGCGACTGGGGCTTCGCCGGCGACTACGTGGAGGCGATGTGGCTGATGATGCAGCAGCCGACCCCCGACGACTACGTGATCTCGACCGGCAAGATGATCACCGTGCGCGAGTTCTGCCAGCTTTCGTTCGGGCACGTCGGCCTTGACTACAAAGACTTCGTCGAGATCGACCCGCGCTACTTCCGCCCGGCGGAGGTGGAGCAGCTCCTCGGCGACTGCAGCAAGGCGCAGCGCGTCCTCGGTTGGAAGCCCAAGGTGGACGTGAAGGGCCTGGCGGTGATGATGGTCGAGAACGACCTCGAGCTGGCGCGCCGCGAGAAGACGTTGCGGGATGCAGGGCACGAGATGCCGGAATCAACGGGCCATGACCAGTGACGATCGACCTGCGGCGCCCCAACGGTCCGTGACCGCGCGCTCCGGACGCCATGCCCCGAAGTGCGGCCGTGGCGTTGTCGAGCAAGTCGCGGAAATGAGGAATCCCACGTAATGCTGGACGCATCCATCCGCAAGAGTGACGATGCGGGGGGCGCAGCGTTCAGTTTCTCAAAGAACAACTTTGACCTGATCAGGCTCATCGCTGCTGCAGAGGTGGCCATCAGGCACACGATGGTCCACGTGGCGCCGAAGCAGTTCGTGTACCCGCTGGAGGTGCTGTTCGCGCTGGTGCCGGGTGTGCCGATCTTCTTCTTCCTGAGCGGATTCCTGATCAGCCGATCCTGGGAGCGTTCGCCGAGCGCTTCCGAGTACTTCCGCAACCGAGCGCTGCGGCTTTTCCCGGCACTCTGGACCTGCATCGCCTTCGCTGTGGCGCTGCTTTTCCTGTCGGGTTACATGTCGACCGTCGAATGGCAGGCATCACGGCTCCTGATGTGGATGGTCGGGCAGGGCACTGTGTTCCAGTTCTGGACGCCGGAGTTTCTGCGGGGCTTCGGTGTAGGTGCCGTGAACGGCAGTCTTTGGTCGATCTCCGTCGAGATCCAGTTCTATATCGTGACAGCCCTGATGTACTTCGGGATCCGTCGGCTGTCACCCATTCAACAGACGGTCGCCATCGGCCTGCTCGCTCTCTTCTTCTCGATCTTCAATGGGCAGCGCGAGGCGGCGGAGGTCATCATCGAGCGTGCCACTGGCAGCTGGGTCCTGACAAAGCTCTACGGGGTGTCATTCATCCCCTGGTACTACATGTTCCTCTGTGGCGCTCTGGCGCAGCGGATGTCCTCGTGGCTCGTGCCGCTCTGCATCGATCATGCGCCTAAGATTCTCGTGATGTACGTGGTGGCGATGCTGATCGACTTCCATTTCTGGGGTGTTCGATTGGGCAACGACATACCGCCCTATCTCGTCCCGATCATGGGCGTTGCCGTGCTGTCGCTGGCCTATGTCCGCCCGACGCTTGGGCACCAGGTGCTCCGCGGCAACGACGTTTCTTACGGGCTGTACATCTATCACATGCCCATGGTGGGCGTATTGATACAGTTTGGACTGGTTGACAACTTGACGTGGGTCTCGGTGGCGCTCACGTGTTCGTTCGCGTGTGCAATATGCTCGTGGCGATTTGTAGAGCGGCCATTCCTCCGTCGGAAGCGCATTGGGTTGCGAGCTGTAGCAGCGTGATGTAGAGACGCCCCTGGGAATCCGGGTGGGCGCTCTGGCTCTTTCGAGTTGGCTCCAGTCTCTCCGTGCAACAAGGAACTTGTGTGGATTCATCCCTTGCCACCCAATCTTCGTCAGCCTGCATCGTGAGCGGTTTGTTCCCCCCTGGCGTGAGAGAGGTCTAATCCTCACCGGATTCGCGCTCCTCTTGGTCTTCCCCCTGATTCCTCAGCCAAACCGGGTGCGAGTTATCTGAGACACCTCGGCCTCCAACCAACGTGGAGTTTCCCGTGAAGTAGAAGCGCTTCATGGAAGAGCAGATCGCCTACGCCTTGATCCAGGAGTCGACGGGCCAGATGATCGCGGAGATCTGCCGCATGCTCGGCGTGCCTGAGCAGACGTTCCACCGGTGGACGAAAAATTCGGCTCGATGGGCGCGGCAGAGGTGCGATGGCTGAAGCAGCTCGAGGACGAGAGTGCTAAGCCCTAGCAGCCGGTGGTCGAGCTCACCTTGAAAGAGACGATCCTGCAGGACGTGCTCCGAAAAAAGTGTGACTTCCTGCCAGCGCCGCGGGCTGCGGTTCGCTACACCTCGATGAGGCCAGGCCAGTAAGAGCTTCGCATGCGAATCAAGGAGATCGCCGCGGTGCGCCCGAGCCGGGGATCACCGCGGATCCGCGTACTCCTTCGCCGCGAGGACTGGCTCGTCAACCACAAGCGAATGGAGCACCTGTTCCGCCTAGAGGTTCTGAATTTGATGCAAAATCGACGTCGTCGACCGAGGGCCGCGGCGACGCGCGGGACATTGGTCGCAGCGATTCGCAAGGACAATTGCTGGAGCATGGACTTCATGCACGACCAGCTGCAGGACGGCCGGAGGCTTCGCGTGCTGACTGTGGTCGACCAGTACACGCGAGGCGCTGGCGACCGAGGCACGCGGGACGTTCTCGGTGCACGACGCGGTCGACCTGCTCAACCGGCTATCGAGGTTTCATCGGCAGCCGACGGACAACGCGCACATCGAGTCGTTCAACACATGGCTGCGCACAGAGTTCCTGAACGCGCACGTCTTCGAGTCGCTCAAAGATGCAGAGGAAACATTGACCACGCGGTGGAGCGATTACAACGCAGGGCGTCGTCACAGCGCTCTGGGCATGCTGATCCCTAGGAATTCGCTGAACTTGGTCAGAGGAATGCAGGCCGCTGGTAGACCGGATTCCTCACAGCTCGAGTGCCATCAAAATTGGGTGAAGACCACTGTGACATGCGAAATCCTCACAGCAGCCAGTGGACGGCGTTGCCGCTGGCAAAGGGATCGGAGCAGGCCAGTCACGCGCAATATGGATCATGGGGGTGGATCTCCGTCTTCAGCGTCGTGATTCTAGTACCAACGGATAAAGGGAGCGTCGGTTGCTTGGCAGACCCTGCCGAACCTACATCAAAATCAACGCTCCCATCATCTCTGCCGGCTGATTGCAATCAGGTCGAATCGATGCCTGCATCTGCGCTGTCTTGCCGCGCGCTGTCAAGGCGGGCGATCACTAGCCCGATCATGAAGAACCAAATATTTCCCCACAAATTACCCTGTTTGTTGACCAGAAGCGCTTGATAGACGAAGAGGGCTATCCAGGCTCCGACACCAGCGCGTGCAGCAGGATCATCCTTGTTGGCCACAAAGAGCCTAATTGCTGCGGCAAGCACGGAAGATATGAAACCTAAAAGAAGTGCAAGTCCTACGAATCCCAATTCGAAGATAGCGTCAGCGAACAAAACATGCGAGTACCCGCCTATGGAGCCGGTTAGCTGCCCGAACGAGGCGAAGCCCAAGCCAAAAAGCCACGCAAATGGGTTTGCCGCCCATGCGCTGGCCAGACTTGACACATTGGAGAGCCGGGTATCGGTGCTGCTATTGCCATAAACGATTTCTTCAAATCCGAATCGTTTAGCCGCAAAGCCCGTGAGCAGGCTGTCCATGAGATATTGCGAAATGGCAAGAACTACCACCACCGCGACGGCGCTCACCAGCAGGTTTTTCACGCTTCGAACCTTCGTCGCAATTGGGACGAAGGCAACCGCGATTACTAGTGCAAACAGAAATTGGCCTCGGGATCCGGATCGAATGGAAACAGCCGCCCCCATGAGCACCGCACACCAGCGAAGCGGGGCTATCCACCACGCGGCGGACTTCCAGGTTGTTAATCCCAAGATGATTGCAATTCCACCGAGCTCCCCGATTGCCAATGGATTGCTCTTCACGTTCGCTTCGTACTCGACCACTAGACGGCCGCCGACGGATGTGAAATCCGAACTGGTGAGAGTGACCGCACAAAGGCCGACTCCGATGATCAACAGCGCCTTCTCCACCCGAATGATGAAATCTATATTGGTAGCGAGTGGAGGCGCTAAGAAGAGCCCTATAAAGACATATGGCCACTGCGACGACATCAGATCTAGCCCGTCGATGGCGCCTGGGCTCCAGAGTAACGTTACCGAGGACCAAACGTACAAGGCGATCGTAAACAACGAGGCAGGGCTCGCGTATCGGCCTAGGTGCAACTGGCCGTTAAATGCCAAGCGAAAAGCGTTCCACAAGCAGACGACCAGCGCAGCGATGTTGACTCCCCGGAGGCCGATTGTCGAACTTCGCAGTACCGGAGACCCCGCCTGAAGAACGATCTCAAGGGGGAACATGAGAATCAAAAATGCCAACGTATAGGCAGAACGTGAGAGCGCCGCGATGAACAGTACTAGGAATGCGGCAATCAGCGTGTATTGCATTCCAACTCACCTCTAGATGGTCGACTTTCACTCATGCTCGCGCGCCAGGCCCTATCCGGGGTTGCCATGGCTGGCAGTCCTTCAGCCGGAGCAGAGGTGCTTCAAAATATTTCCAACTTGCCATCGCTAGTATCATTGAAATTCCGCCAGCGAGGGCAAAGAAAACCAATCGCCCTGGGATCAGCGAATTCCCGATTGCGGGGATCCAGTCATCCCTCCATTTGAAGGCCAACGCTCCCCATACGAACGGATGAACGACATATAGACAGTACGAGTACTTTCCCAGACACCGAAGTAACAAGGAACTACAGATACGGGAAGTGATGTTGTGAGGCTTGTCGGTAATCGCGACCACCAACAACGCGCCAAAGCCGATAGACAAAATCGATCCGCCCATTATGTTGATGAGGTGAGTTCGCCCCCCTACTCCGGCAGTTTCAGGCGCCGTAAGAACCAGTGCGACCAGTAGCAGGGCCGCGGCGGTGCCTAGCGCAAATGCGGGGGTTCGGAGGCCGCGCAGTGATTTCGGTGATCGAGCGGCGATCGCGAGCAGGGCGCCGACCGCCAAGGCGTCGATTCGGGCGAAGGTGTTGACGTAGGCAACCTCGACCGGAAGGTTTTTTGACATCACAGCAAACCTTACGAGCACTGCGCAGAGGATGCACAACACACAAGCCACAGCTAGGTACTTCCTGTTGGTGAGGAAGACCACCATCGGCCAGACTAGGTAGAACTGTTCCTCTACCGCAAGGGACCAGAAGTGGGCCAAACCCACGAAGCGCCTCTCAATTCCGAAAAGTACATTTTCGGCATACATCCAGTACCACAATTGGTACGTCGTCGAATCACCGATCACGTAGTTTCTGGAGGTTCCCCACAGCACGGGATACACCAGAAAGCAGACGACGAGCGTTGCGTAGTACAGTGGGAAAATCCGAATGGTGCGTCGCCAGTAGAAGCGTCTAAAAAAGTCGCCGTTGCCCTTGGTGTCCAAGAGAATTCCGGTGATGAGAAATCCGGAAATGACGAAGAACAAGTCCACTCCGACCGAGCCGAGCGTACACGCCCGGTAAAAGATCCGATCGGTGAGGGCAATGCTCGAAAGCGAAACAGTTTCGCCGCGGCTGAGGAACGGCTCCACGAAATGGCGAACCATTACCAGCGCAATCGCAAGGCCACGGAGACCGTCGACGGCAGCAATGTGGTTCGAGTGGCTGTTTGAGGAAATCTTCGTCACGTTACTTGTTAGTGCTCGACTTGGTGTGTGGATCGGCTGCATCTCTCGGGCTCGGCATTTTTGGCCAGCTGGACTTGAACCCTCGAATCATGCGTGCTGTGGCATCCGAGTACAGACGCTGCATTCTCCGAACACCACTCTCGGTCCGCAGTTCGTCCGGAGTCGTTCCAAGATCCTCCGCCCAATTGATAAGAGCCGCCGCGTTGTCCTTGGTGCTCGGGAGTTCCGAATCCTGGCGATTGGTAATCACCTTGGTCATATATGATGCCGCCGTCCAGCACGCGATTCCACCACCGCCAGCATTGATAATCGGGGCGATAGTGCATCGGGCCACTATCGGATCAGGAATGACGCTCTGAAATCGTGCACTTCCCCCACCCTGATAGACGGGGCTCACGAAAGGCAATATTGGGGTGACTTTGCCCGAATGTTGAACGAAGTCCCTGCACATTGCCACCATCGCCTTGGTCCAGGCGTGGGTTTCGTCCTGCTGAAGGGTTCCGGCCTTTCCGCCGTTGCTTCGGTCGCCAACCACCATATAAACGCTCGGTGCCAGCCAATCACATCGGGACATTACCTCCGAGTAGTTGCGCAACTGCTTGGCGAGCTCGGCCGCCTTCGCTTCGTCGGTTGCAGTAAGCCAGGATTTCCCGTCCAAGTAGAAATCTAGCCGGGGAACCCCGTAGTATGTCCACTTGGTAGTCGGGAAGGCTCGTTTTGCCGCATCGATTGTTTTGCATAGCGAATCGTTGGCAATTCGCCAATGTTCCGTACCAGGCCCCTCTTTCATCCAGTCATCGAACGGTATTTCAAAGTCTAGAACGGCCCATTCTCCTGGGCCTCGTCCCCCGCCCATCTCAGCAATGTGCCGCAGAACCTGGCGGGTATCAACAACGCCGGTCTTTGACGCGCCACGGTCACAGTCATCCTGATAGACGATCCAGTACTTCAGTGCTCCGGCTTCACTCACCTGCTGTAATGCCTCGGGCGTAAGCACCTCGTCATAAAGCAGGTACGGTCGTTCCGATTCAATAACCTTAACACCATCAGTCACCGGAATTTGACTAGTGACGCACCCGCTTAGGCGCGATGGGTACATCGCCATGCCTGCCAAAACAGCAGCAAGTACCATCAAATTCAGCGAAAATGACTTACAGTCGGGGCTCATGATGCTCTGCAGAATTTCCGCACACAATCCACCACTTTCCCCTGCTGATTTTGGGTCATCTCCGGGAAAATTGGCAGCGACAACACGGTGGACTGATCGGCGAAGGCATTCGGAAATTGCTCCGGTCGTACATTGAGTCGCGCGTAGGCCGGCAGGAAGGGAAGCGCAACGGGGTAGTTCACAACCGTCTCGATTCCATTGCTCGCCAAATGTGCCTTCAGCGCATCGCGCCGCGGGTGCCTGATCACGTACAGGTGATAGACGTGCTCGCGGCCTTCGGCGACCTTCGGCAGCACCAGGTCGGGGGTTCCGGCCAGCATTGCGTCGTAGCGCGCAGCGATGCGTTGCCGCGCCGCGGTCCAGGCCGGCAAGTGTGGAAGTTTCACGGAAAGAATCGCTGCCTGCAGTCCGTCAAGACGGCTGTTGATGCCTTCGATGCGGTGGTCGCCCTTGGTCAGGCCGCCATGTCGCGCGAACATCGCCATGCGTTCGGCCAGGGCCCCATCTTCGGTGAGAAGGCCGCCCGCATCGCCCATGGCACCGAGATTCTTGCCGGGATAGAACGAGAATGAAGCAGCCCTTCCGAACGTGCCGACGAGCTTACCCCTGAATCTTGCCAGATGTGCCTGCGCGCAGTCCTCAATCACCCACAGCCGATGCTTATTGGCGATGCGCATCACGGCATCCATGTCGGCGGGTTGACCGTAAAGATGAACCGGGATGATGCCCACGGTCCGCGGCGTGATGAGCGATTCCAGGCGCTTGGCGTCGAGCGTGAAAGTGTCGCCATCGGTGTCGCAGAAGACGACGCTGCCACCGGCCTGGGTGATGGTCTCGGAGGTGGCGATCCATGAATGCGCGGAGGTGATGACCTCGTCGCCGGCCTTGACGTTGAGGGCGTGCATGGCCACGTACAGCGAGTCGGTGCCGTTGGCGCAAGAGACGCATTGGCTGACGCCATGCATTGCCGCGAACTGTCTTTCGAAGGCATCGACGCGCGCGCCCCGAATGAAGGCCGAGTCCCGGATGACGCCGGCTATGGCCGAGTCGATGTCCTGCTTGATCGTCAGGTACTGGGCATGGAGGTCGGCGAACGGGACGCTGGTGGAAGCAGAGCTCATGTCGGGAGTTCCTTAATCCGTCGGGCAGGATTGCCGGCGTACACGCCTGCGAGGTCGATGTCCTTGGTCACCACTGCACCCGCGCCGATCACGGTGCCGGAGGCTATTCGAACCGGCATGATCGTCGCGTTCGAGCCGATCGACACGCGGTCACCGATGGTGGTCGGTTGCCAGAGCTCCTTGCGACCCCTTGCCGGTCCGCCCGCCGCAAATCGGTCGTTCACGAACATTACGCCGTGACCGACGAAGCAGTCGTCGCCGATCGTCACGAGCTCGCAGATGAAGGTGTGGGACTGTACGCGGCAGCGCTTGCCGATCGCCACGTCCTTCTGGATCTCCGTGAACGGCCCGACAAACGTCCCGTCACCGATGGTGCATCCATATACATTTGCCGGCTGGACAACCGTGACGCCCTCGCCGAAGCGCACGTTGATGATGCCGGCGGCCTTGATCGTTGGCTCGCTCAATGCCGCACCCCAAGCCGGCAATGCCGCGGGTTGAATCGGAGCGGGACTTCCTGCTTGGTCTCGATCGATTCGTAGATCGCGGAGATGAGTTCCAGACTACGGCGGCCCTGCAGTCCGTCCACTAGCTGCTGCTTGTTGTTCAGGATGCACCCAACCACATGGTCGTAATAAGCCTGGTGCCCGAACCCATACACGTTCGGGGGGTTGACCGAGTACTTCGAGATCACCTCCACGTCTTCCGGAAGGGGTGTAGAGAACATCCAGTGCTTCATCTGATTCACGGCGAATCCGCCGATCTCGACCGTCCCTCCCTCACCAAGGATGGAGATGGAGCCTTCGAGTTCCTTTGGC
>CAIYPF010000206.1 GCA_903928015.1 uncultured Gammaproteobacteria bacterium
CGCGCAAAGATGTTGAGCGCGCGGAACGCGGCCATGTCCACCTCGATCTTCACGGCGGACAGCGCCTGGGATTCGAACGCCTCGGCAAGCTCCGCGCCGGAGATCTCGCGGTAGTTGGCGCGCTCAAGCAGTTCATGCAGCGCGGTGGCGAACTGGCGGTACGCGGCGGACTCCGGGTCGCACCCCGCGGCGATCGTTGCATCGTGCAACGACTTCAGCGCATCGGCGCGCGCGGAGCATTCCAGACGGAGCAGGGCGGCCAGCAACTGCAGCACCCGCGCGCGCGGCGTGCCCGCAGGCGCCATGCCGGACTCCGCAAGGAGCCGTTCGACGCGCTCGAGCGAGGCGGGGATGCAGTGGTCGGAGGGGGTGGCGTCAGGCATGCGGTGCGCAGGGTAGTGGGGCTGCGGCCTGTGCAGCAGCCGTGCCGCGATGCCGTGCCTCGCACCAGTGTCCGATGGCCGGATGCTTCAGGACCTGCCGAGGTCTTCCGGCACCACTACCGTCCCGTCCGAACGCGTCCCCGCCGAGAGCCGCACGCGCCGATCGCGGTCGGCGAACGTGGCGAGCGCATCGCCATTGGTCGACCGCAGCGTGATCCGCGTGGCCCCGTGCTCATCAATCAACGCGATCGCCGCGCCGCTGGCCGCCGGCGCGCGTGCACTCGCGCCCGCGCCACCCGCACCCCCATGGTCCCCCACCGGCCCGCCGGGCACTTCGGCACCGACGATTCCGGAGGTTCCCACGGTGATCCGCGGCTTGCCCGCGGCGTCGACGCACGCCAGGTGCGCCTCGCCGCCGGCGGTGGTTCCGAGCCCGATCCGCGTCTTGCCCCGGCTGTCCGAGAGCAGCATCCCCGCCGAGCCGTCGGCGCGCGCCGAGACGGTGATCCGCCGCACCTGCCCGGAGTCGAGCATCTCGAACATCGCCTCGCCGCTCTCGCTGACCGACGCCACGATCCGCGGCGTGCCGTGCGCGCCCATGATCACCAGGCGCTCGCAGCGCAGGGTGCCGTCGGGCGAGAGCGCCGATTCCAGCCGAGCGAGGCGCGCGGCGAGGTCGGCGGGGAGGGCAGGCGAGCCGGGGTTTGGGCCGGCGGCAGTTGACTTGGTTCTTTGATCCACAAAACTCCCGGGTGCAATGTGTGTTTCGTTGCGAGGACTTGGAACAGCATGGCATGGTTGGGTGAAGCAAGTGCGTCAGCCTGGGCGATCTGGGCAATCATCGATTCCGACACCGCATTCCTTGACGTACCCTCACAGGTCGAAGATGCCGTCCGGCACACTTGCCATGGAAACAACGCTCCTCATCGTCAATCTCGTCCTCGGCTGCGTGATCGCCGGCCTGGTGGTCATGGGCCGTCGCGCTGCCGCCGCCGCGGCCGCGGCCGGCGCCGACCCCGCTGCCGCCGAAGCCGCCGCCAAGGCTGCCGCCGCGGATGCCGAGGCCACCCGCGAAGCCATTCGCCAGTTCGAGAGCCGCCTCACCGAGGCCGTGGCCCGCAACGAGCGCAGCACCCGCGACACGCTGGTGCAGCAGGTGACCACCTCGCGCGAGGAGCAGGGCCGCGCCGCGCAGACATTGCGCACGGAGCTTGACACCAAGCTCAGCCTCCAGCACGCGCAGGCGGTCGAGCGCCTGGAAGCCATGCGCGTCCTCACCGAGCGCAAGCTCAACGAGGCCCGCGAGGCCACGCAGCTCACCCTGGACAAGGTGCGCGAGACCACCCAGCAGCAGCTCACGCAGCTGCGCGAGGAGAACCAGAAGAAGCTCGACGAGATGCGCGGCGTGGTGGACAAGCAGCTCAACGAGACGCTCCAGACCCGCATCGGCCAGGCGTTCGAGCAGGTGAGCAAGCAGCTCGAGCAGGTGCACCAGCAGCTGGGCCAGGTGCAGGCGCTCACCACCAACGTCACCGACCTCCGCAAGACGCTCGAGGGCGTCAAGACCCGCGGCGTCTTCGGCGAGGCCATGCTCGAGGGCATGCTGGAGGAATTCCTCCACCCGCAGCAGTACGAGCGCAACTTCAAGGCCAAGCCGCGCAGCAACGAGCAGGTGGAGTTCGCCATCAAGCTCCCCAACCGCGACGAGCACGGCGGCGACGACCCGGTGTGGCTCCCGATTGACGCCAAGTTCCCCAAGGAGAGCTACGAACGCCTCCTGGCGTGCCTCGAGCTCGGAGACCTGGCCGGCGCGGAAACCGAGCGCAAGCAGCTCCTCAACGCCGTGATGAGCTTCGCCCGCGACATCCGCGACAAGTACATCGCGCCCCCGCGCACCACCAACTTCGCCATCCTCTACCTACCGCTCGAAAGCCTCTTCGCGGAGGTGGTGCGCGAGCCAGGATTCATCGAGAAGATCCAGTCCGAGTGCAACGTCACCCTGTGCAGCCCCACCACGCTGGCCGCCTACCTGAACGCACTGCAGATGGGCTTCCGCACGCTCGCGGTCCAGAAGCAGAGCGCCGAGATCCAGAAGCTCCTGGCCGTGGTCCGCAAGCAGTTCCAGAGCTTCGGCGAGGAACTGGCGAAGGTGGAGAAGAAGCTCGACGAGAGCAGGAACGCGGTGGCGCAGACGGTGAAGCGGACGCAGATGATCGATGGGAAGCTGAAGGGGATTGATGTGGAAGGGGTGGGGGAGGTGGAAGTGTTGGGGGTGTTGCCGGGGGTGGGAGAGTTAGAGGTGGGTTTGCGGGTGAATACGGATTGACGGCGAATTCGCGGAAGGTTCGAATCCCTCTCCGCCCACTGAAGAAGAACGCACGTGGTTGTGTTCGCTCGCACCGAGCGGCACAACCACGCTGCGTTTGGGGGGTTACGCGAGGGTCAAGCGAAGCAGTGCGAACCGGGGCGGTCGGGTGCTGTGACGCTTTTTGCGCCGCTTTGGGGGCGAAGTGCGTCGCTTTTTGCGTCGCTTTAGGAGGGCGAGCTGCGGCCTCGTCAGTGCCCAGACAGCGGCTTCTTGGGTGGGACCGTGTACGCCTGCTGCGGGTGCGCTGGTTGCTCTGGGTGGACGTAGATCAGTAGTCCGTCTTGCAGCATGCCGCTGAGCACATGCGTCGCGATGTAGTGCTTGTTGCGGCTCAGGATCTCGGCGAGCTGCTCGGCCGACTGCGGCTTCCAGGTGCAGAGTTGAGTGATCACATCCCGGAGTCGACCCGGCTGCGCTCTCTTGCCGAGGCTTGCAACCGCCTGCTGCAGAGATTCGGGGAGGGCCTGCAGCGCGGTCGGCAACCCCTGAGGTATGGGCAAATCTGAGGGGCTCAACCCCTCAGATACGGGCAAACCTGAGGGGTTCAACTCCTGAGTTATCCCGGCAGCCTCGTTTGAGGTCGGTTCCATCAGCCGGGCGGTCGGCTTGTAGAAGGTGGCAGAGCCCTTCCCATGCTGTTCTAGCAGGCTGGAGTCCCGAAGCCGCCGCAGGTGGCTGCTTGCGACCAGCGTCTCGACCCGATTGAGATCGCGGTAGGCGGCGTTGTTGATTGCGCCAACTTCTCGCACGTACACCAAGGCCCGCTGCTCGTCTTCCGTCAACCCGAGGTGCTGGAAGTTGCCGAGCCACTCGACATCGTCCTTGCTCAGGAAGTGGTGGAACAGGAACGTGACGACGAAGCTGTCCTTGTCGCGATCCGATTCGAATGTGGGCAAGCTGAGGTTCGCTTGCTGCATGGCCTCACGAATCGCGCGGATGCCCGAGCCCTTGGTCTCCGCGAAACCAGTGTCGTGGAGCACGGCTGCGATCCGCGGATTTCTCTGCTGCGAACCCGGGTCACCGAGTCGGTCATCCGGCACGAGTGAAACGCCGGGGTTGCGCACTTCGAGCCGGTTGCTGTAACGGATGATCTGGATTGGCTGATTGAGCCGGTAGCTCCTATGCATGACGGAGTTGACGATGGCTTCGCGCAGCGCCGTCTGCGGAACCAGCGGCACATCTTCGCGCTGGAATGAGTTGGCGGGCAGGCGGAACGACTTCGGAATGTCATCGAGTACCGCGGTAATCGCCCGGGGGATCGTGAGCAAGAGCGGTCCGAGCATGTCGACCGAATCGAATCGCTCATCCGGTGACTTAACCCATTCACGCCCTTGCACGCGGATGTAGTCCACCCGCATCGCCGGGTAGTGTCGCCGTATGGATGGCTGCTTCCCAAACAAGATGATGCCCGCAAGCGTCGGCCGAGCGGTCCCATTCACCCTGGAAATGGCGCCCAGTGAATAGAGCAGATCCTCGTCGGAGTACTTCAGCTCCAGCGCATCCTTGTTCGCACGTTCACGCGTGTTCCGATACGCGAGGATCGCGGCAGGGTCGAAGTCGGAGAGATCGCCATCGGTGACGATGGTTTCCTCGAGCGGCTTCGTGCCGCGCCCTTGGTACAGCACATGAATGTCATCGTCGGTGCATCGTTGGTCTGTCGAGCCGATCCGGCGATACGCGCCCTTGTGCATGCCGCGCGACTTGATGTAGATCGGCTTGTCAGCGGAGTCCGCCTCCGGAATGAACGCAACGACGATGCGCTTTCCGTCGCGGACCTCGACCCAGATTGATGGACGGACCGGCTTGTTGAATTGATCGCAGCTTTTCGTCGCGAGGTCGGCCTCTACCTGGCCCGCATCGGGCACGCCGACGATCTCGTAGTTGGCGAACAGCCCATCCTCGAGCGATTTGACTCCCAGCAAGAGGTAGCCGCCGCCGCGCCCTGGCTCGTTCGAGAATGCAGAGATCGTCTCCAGGATCGATGGGCCAATCTGCTCACCAGCCTTCGCCTCGACCTGCACGGATTCGTCGAGGTCGCAGAGCCGCTTCCAGAGTTCGTCGAACGTCAGCATGCCAGCCACCTCTCCGGCCGCGCGTGCAGCGAGTTGGAGCGCGAGGATCGGGCGGCGGGGAGCGACATCGTCTGCGGAGTATCCCGCAAATCCCACGATTCGGAAGGCCGCAAGGACCAACGATCTCCAGCGAATGGACTACGGGGTTTGCTGGGCCATCGCTGAAACGACCCCGGCGTCGAGCATGCCCCGCGCCCCGCCCCTGATCGCGACCTCGAAGTGCACATCCCTCGTCTGTAGGTAGTGCTTCGCCGCCACCAGCGGGCTGTGGCCGAGCCACTTGGCGACCACGTGGGCGGGCAGGGCCTCGGCCCAGTCGGTGGCGCAGCTGGCGCGCATGTTGTGGAAGAGGCGTGGCCAGGGCTCGTAGCCCGCGCGGGCGATCAGCTTCATGAAGGTGGTGCGCAGGTTCGTGGTCGGGTCGGTGAGGCGCGGCACCACCGCCTCGCTGCCTTCGGGCGCCCGGTCGAAAAGGGCTTGGAGGATCGGCCGGAGCTCCGGCGTGATCGGCACGATGCGCACCGCGTGGCCGTCGTGGGCGGCGGTCTTCGGGCTGCGCACCGTCATCAGGCTGCGCTCCCAGTTGATGTCGCCCCAGCGGAGCTCGACGATTTCGGAGGGGCAACGCAGGCCCGCAAAGCGGCTCAGGGCAATGATCGCCTTCCACTGCGGGCAGGGGCACTGGTCGATGATCCGCTGCGCCACTTCCGGCCGCACGTAGAAGGCGCGGTCGGGGTTTGACTGCGGCCCGGCGCGCAGATGCTCGAAGGGGTTCTTGGGGACGAGCTTCCAGCGCCGCGCGCAGCTGAAGATGCACTTGGCTACGTGGACGCGCTTCACGACGGTCGCCACGGCGAGCGGCTTGCGTCGGTCGCCATTCTCGGAGATCGCCTTGCGCCAGTGGTCAGCGTTGGCGGGAGTGATCTCGGTGACCAACGTGCGGCGGCCGAACGTCGTAAGCAGGCTGTCGGTGGTCTACTTCTTGGTGGCGCCAGTGGTTAGCGGCGCGATTGAGTCTGGATGAGCTTTCGTAAGCGCGAAACCTCGAGCGGAGGACTCGAAGTGTGAAGTGCACGGTGACAGTTGGGACAGACCAGTCGAACGTCGCGTTCCCGCGTTTCCCGCTTTCCGCAACTCAGCGGGGTCAAGTGGTGTGCCTCGAGAATGTCGCCGCGTATTGCGCCATAGAACTCCGAAGGTATCAAACCACATACAGCGCACTTTGGCGGAAATCGCTTAGCGAGCAATCGGGAACGAAGTTCCCGGTATCTCGAGTACCGGGCGACGTCGCGCGTGGATCGACGGCCCTCTATCACGACGAGGTCCTCGGCGGAATCGGGCTGACCGGACTTCGATGCTTGCATCGGTAGGCGCGCAGTCCCGAAGTGGCGAGCCCATGCGGCCTTCAGGGAGACGTACTCCTCCCGCTCCAGCGGCAAACCGGACTGCTGCAAGTCGCTTCTGATCTTCTTTCCACGGCGGCTGCCGAACACCGATTCAAGCGAGAGGGTCGCTTGTTCACGCCAACGGAGCGCATGTTGCCACCGGACCGAAACTCGATTCGCGCCCGGCTGCCTTTGGATGGTGCCTTTGGTCAGCACGCCGGACATGATCACTCCCGGGTTCACCTGCCCGGTCCGGATCAGAAAGACAGGGCACCCCTCAAACAACGAAATCCTGCATCGCTTGCCGATGGTCCAGCCAGTTGGCCGCGACGTTCCCGCGTTCACGCGGTCGACGTACTCGGCGCCCTCCAGGAATCCGTGGTCGTACGTGAAACGGTCTGCGCCACGCGTGCTGAAACTGAGGAGGAGGGCGGCCGGACGTTGCCACGCGTGATGGTCTTCGGTGACGGTGCTGCTCATGGGAATCTTCTTGATTTGTGTTCCGCCGGATGTGTGCAGCTGCGAGGTCGTCTCAGGCGCAAGTCAGGGCCGCCCGGCTACTTGCGTCGGTGCAAGATAGGCGAGGTGGGAGCGGTTTGTCATCTGGTGCGGGCAGTGTTCCGCTGCGCGTCCATCGACGAGCGCATGCAGGCGAGCTCGACGCGGATGGCCTCGACGGCCTCGCGGTCGAAGAGGCGAAGGCGGCCAGCCCGGGCGGTGGGTCGGATCTGCTGCCTGCTGCGTAGCACGTACAGCACACGGTGCAACGGCTGGCCAAGGTCCTCGGCCAGCACTCCGGGCGTCCGGAGCTTGGGTGCGGTGTCGGGTTTCTTCACGGTGCGATCTCCTGCGGCAGAATTGCCACAGGAGTGCGCGTGCGTACGCACGCAGTGGGGAACCTCGGGAAAGCACGGGTGACTCAAGGGTGCGGGGCGGGCCGTGCGTACGTACGCAGCACGAGATGCGTACGGGACCGGGCGCGGTGCGGGGCTATGCGCGCTTGCGCAGGCGGCGCTCGTCGCGGTCCTCATCCTGGTCGCGCATCAGGCGCAGCAGGCTCATGCGCTGCTCCTCGGGCATCGCATGGAGCCGGGCGCGCTCGGCGGGGCTTGCGGCGTCGATCAGGCGCTGGAGCAGGACGTCGGCTTCGTCGGCCTCGTCCGCCCCGACCGTCGCCAGCTCAGGAGCCACCTCGCGCCGCTGGGGCGTCCGGTGGATCGCCCGCTCGAGGCTGGTCGCGGCAGGTGCGGTGCGGCGGGTGCGCTTCGATTCGGCGGCCCATGCGCGCAGACCCACGTCCTGCTTGATCGCCTTGCGGATCAGGCCCTCGGAGCAGCCGACGCGGGCAGCGAGGTCGCGGAGGGAGGTGAACGATTCGCCCCGGCGGCGGATGGCGATCAGGCGGTCGCGGGCGGTTTGCCACGAGATCTGGCCCCGGCCAACCGTGGCTTCGGATGTCGCGGCAGGCTCCGCTGAAGCCTGCACCGCGTGGAGTTCGGCCGGTTGCCGCGCGAATGGCGGGAACGGAATCTCCGGCCTCCGGAACGGGTCCAAGTCCCGGAGGAACGCCATGGCCCGCTCGATTTCGGGGAGCCGCTCGCGGATCCTCTCTGCGACACCGGGGGGATAGGTGATGGTCTTCCGCCAGTCAGATTCGGTCTTGGGGTTGTGGTCTGCCATGGTCTTGCTCGCCTTCAAGACGGGCTGACCGGGCGGAGCCCCGGGGCGAGCAAGCGCCAGGACCCCAGCCCGGCCGTTCACTGGGTAGCTGTCCCAGCGCCCGCGACCGGAGTGGTCACCAGGTATCGACAGGGGTGGGGGGTGGCGTCGATCGCCCGTCTCGGCGCGGGGAGTCGCCCATTGCGCTCACGCGCCGTCCTCAGCCCCGGAGCGTCCGCGTCCCGCGTGCGCGGCGGCGTGGCCCGCAC
>CAIYPF010000207.1 GCA_903928015.1 uncultured Gammaproteobacteria bacterium
GCTCACCGTGGGTGCGCGCGTCGCGCGGACCACGCTCGATTTCGATCGGGAGTTCGGTGGCCCCTTGCTCTGCGTGGACTGCGATGGATCGGTTGAGACAACGGGCGGCAAGACGCCTTCTGCCCATCCCTTCACGCCCAAGGTCGGGCTGTCGTGGGAGCCCGACGAGAACAGCATGTATTACCTGTCTGCGGGCAAGGGCTTCCGCGTGGGTGGTGTGAACAACCCCTCGACGGCAACCGACCGTCCCGGCTGCCCGGGTGGCCTGCAATCACCCGACACCTACGATTCCGATGAGCTCTGGAGCTACGAGATCGGCGCGAAGAACCAGTTCGCTGATGGCCGCATCCGCACCCAGGCCGGTGTCTTCTACATCGACTGGAAAGACATCCAGCAATCGGTATCGGCGAACGGCTGTTTCACGTCTTCATACAAGGACAACCTCGGCAGCGCCGAGGTGAGCGGCTTCGACGTGTCGGCGGAATTCCTGCCGATGGAAGGGCTCTCCATCGCGGTCTCCGGCGGATACACGCGTGCCCGCTACTCCGAGACCGCTTTCGGCGCGCCGGCAAGCGGCACGGGCATCCCGGCCATCATCGCTGAAGACGGAGATTCGCTCGGTGTTTCGCCGTGGAACGCGACCCTCTCGGGCGAGTACGAGTTCGTCGCCTGGGGCCAGCCCTCCTACGTCCGGCTCGACTACAGCTACACGGGCAAGGACAAAGAGGAGACCCCGCAGCGCAACCCCGTGAGCTCCACCTATGATCCGGATCTGCGCGCCGATCCGGCCATCATCCGGCTCGACGGGAGGCTTGGCATGCGTGTGGATGCCTTCGACATCTCGCTGTTCTGCCGCAACATCCTGAACGAGACGCCCTCGCTCGGCCGCATGCACGATGGCCTTGGAGATCCGCTCTACTTTGCCGTCACCGTGAGGCCGCGTACGCTGGGTCTCACCGGCACCTACCGTTTCTGAGGACACACATGCTGCGCAGCGTATTGGCGGGCGTCTTCTCTGTTCTGGCACTGCTTGCGCAGCCCGTTTCTGCAGCTCCGGATGCCGGCACTCCCGCGCCGCGTGCTGTCACGCAGCAGGGTCCCGTCGAAGGCGAGGCATCGGGCAAGGTGTTCGCGTTCCGCGGCATTCCCTATGCGGCACCTCCCGTCGGCGCACTTCGCTTTCGCGCGCCGCAACCGCCTGCCATGCGCGAGGGCGTGCTGTCTGCGCTGGACATGGGGCCCGCCTGCCCGCAACTGATCGACGCCGACCTCACCGAGAACAATCACGCCATGATGGCGGAGGACTGTCTCTCGCTGAATGTCTGGACGCCTGGCACCGGTGCAGGCAAGCGGCCGGTGATGGTGTGGATCCACGGCGGCGCCTACGTCGTGGGTTCGGCGCGCAACACCGCTTACGACGGTGCCCGGCTCGCGGCGCGCGGTGACGTGGTCGTCGTGTCAATCAACTACCGTCTCGGTGCCTGGGGATTCCTCGCGCTCGGCGATCACGGCAGTTCGTACGACGGGAGCGCGAACGCCGGTCTTCTCGATCAGCTCGCAGCCCTTCGATGGGTGCGGGATAACGTCGCCGGTTTCGGCGGCGATCCGGGGAACGTCACGATTTTCGGGGAGTCGGCGGGCGCCTCCAGCGTGGGCGCGCTGCTGTCGATGCCGCAGGCTGCGGGTCTGTTTTCGCGCGCAATCCTGCAGAGCGGGCTGCCGTCGAACCAGACACCGCAGGCCTACCCGCGCAGCAAACGCCTCGCCGCTGAGTTCCTCACGCTGCTGGGCGCGACCTCGCCTGCGGAACTGGAGGGCCGGTCGATGCAGGACCTGCTGGACGCCCAGGACGCACTGTTCACCTCGCACAGCGATCTGGGCACATTCGGCCCCGTCGTCGATGGCATCACGCTGAAAGAGCCGCCGTTCACGGTGGTCTCGGAGGGGCGTGGGAACCGCGTGCCGATCCTCGTGGGCACCACGGGGGAGGAGATGCGTTACTTCACCTCGGTGTACGACCTCGGGCTGGAACGCAAGCCCAGGGCGCTGATGCAGGAGCAGCTCAAGGTAGCGGCAGGCCCGCGCGCGGCCGAGGTGCTGGCCACGTACGAAAAGCTGTATCCGGACCGGGGCGATGTCGCGGTGCAGATCGCCTCCGATGCCTTCCTGCGCTTGCCCTCCATTCGACTGGCCGAATCGGTGACGGGCTTCCAGCCGGTGTACATGTACCTGTTCAGCTACCGCTCTACCTCCAGCTACAAGCGTTTCGGCTCTATGCACTCCATCGAGATACCTTTTGTTTTCGGTACGGTCGATCTGCCCGAGGTCATCGCGTACATCGGCCGCTCTGCGCACCGTGCGGAACTGGCAGCGCGGACAATGGATCACTGGGTGGCCTTTGCCCGTCACGGAAACCCGGCGCTGGCGGGCGGTTTGGCCTGGCCCCGCTACGAGCCACACACGAGGCAAACCATGGAACTCGGGCCGGAATCCGGCCTCGTCAGCGACCCTCTGGGCGAACAGCGCCGAGCCTGGGGCGAGCAGTTGCCCAGCAAGGATTCGGCCTGGCAGCTCTTGCAGAAAAACCACTAGCGCCCTGCGCGCGCCATACGCAGGGGGCAAGTGGATGTCCGAGCCTGATGATGCGGTCCTGTTTCCGGGCTTCAGGTCCTGTCGCCTCGCGGTAGAGGCGGATGTCTGTATAGACGCCTTGGTCGGCGGCAGCGGCCCGCCACTGTTGCTGCTCCATGGTCACCCGCAGACGCGTGCGATGTGGCACAAGCTCGCGCCCGCACTCGCGCTCAGTCACACGCTCGTGATGCCGGACCTGCGCGGCTACGGCAGTTCCTCGAAGCCGGCGGGTCTTCCGGACCACGCGAATTACGCCAAACGCCGGATGGCGCTCGACCAGATCACGCTGATGCGTTCGCTGGGCTTCGACGCCTTCGACGTGCTTGCCCACGACCGCGGTGCGCGCGTTGCGCACCGTCTGGCGATGGACCATCCGGCCGCAGTAGGGCGGATGGTGCTGCTGGACATCGCACCCACGCTGGCGATGTACGAACAGACGGGCTTCGAATTCGCCACGGCCTACTGGCACTGGTTCCTGCTGATACAGCCCGCCCCACTGCCGGAGCGGCTGATCGAGGCCGATCCC
This sequence comes from uncultured Gammaproteobacteria bacterium, assembly GCA_903928015.1. Taxonomy (GTDB): domain Bacteria; phylum Pseudomonadota; class Gammaproteobacteria; order Pseudomonadales; family UBA5518; genus UBA5518. The sequence continues at coordinate 3,158 of CAIYPF010000207.1, forward strand.
GGCGCGTATCTGCGCGAGGTGATCGGGCGGCGCAGCGCGGGCCTCGCGCCGTTTGCACCCGCTGCGCTCGATGCCTACGAGCGCGCGCTTTCCCGACCCTTTGCCGCGCACGGCATCTGTGAGGACTACCGCGCCTCTGCCGGCATCGACCTCGAGCACGATCGCGCAGACCGTGCTGCTGGCCGGATGCTCCATGCGCCGTTGCTGGTGTTGTGGGGTGAGCAGAGCGTGGTGAACAGGTGTTTCCGTCCGCTGCAAGAGTGGCAGTGTGTTGCCGCCAGCGTGCAGGGCGAAGCGCTGCCCTGCGGCCATTACATCGCCGAAGAAGCGCCCGATCTGCTGTTTCAGCGTGTGATGCCGTTTCTCCACGCCGGTGCAACAGACGGGGATGCACGCGCATGAGCGGACGCACTCTCTACCGCAAGATCGTCGACGCCCACACCGTGTCGGTGCTCGATGAGCAGCACGTACTGCTGTTCTGCGACCTGCACCTGATGAACGAGTACACCAGCCCTCAGGCCTTCGCGGGGTTGCAGGCGGCTGGTCGTGGCGTGGCGATGCCGGGCCAGAACCTCGCCACCGTGAGCCATATCATTCCCACGCATGCGGTGTTTCCTCGTGTCATCCGCGAGCCGGCTTCCTCGCTGCAGGCGCGCAATCTCGCCGCCAACTGCGAGCGCCACGGCATCGCGCTGTTCGATACCAACGATCCGCTGCAGGGCATCGAGCACGTCATCGCGCCCGAGCACGGGATGATCCGTCCCGGCATGGTGGTGATGTGTGGCGACAGCCATACCACCACGTATGGCGCGCTCGGGGCGCTGGGTTTCGGCATCGGCACCTCGGAGGTGGAGCATGTGCTCGCCACGCAGACGCTGGTGTACCGAAGGGCGCAAGAGATGCGTGTGCGCGTCGACGGCCACCTGCCTCAGGGCACCACGGCCAAAGACCTGATCCTGATGATCATCAGCCGGATCGGTGCGCAGGGCGCGCGCGGTTTCGTGGTGGAGTTCTGTGGTGATGCGATCCTCGCGCTGTCGGTGGAAGCGCGCTTCACGCTCTGCAACATGGCCGTGGAAGCGGGCGCCCGGGGTGCGTTGATCGCCCCTGACGAGACAGCCGTTTCGTATGTGCTTGGGCGCGCGGCTGATATCGATGCTGCCGCAGCGCGCCTCGACTGGATGGACTTGCGCAGTGACCACGACGCGAGCGTCGACCGCGAGTACAGCTTCGATGCCTGCGGCGTTGCGCCGCAGGTGAGTTGGGGCACCAGCCCCGACCAGACGATTCCCATCGACGGACGCATACCCGGTACGGCTGACCACCCGGAGGAAGGGACGACGCGCGCCCTGGACTACTGCGGCCTGTCGCCGGGAATGTCCCTGCAGGGCCTGCCGGTGCAGATCGTCTTCATCGGATCCTGCACCAACGGCCGCATCGAAGATCTGCGTGCAGCGGCGGCGGTGATACGCGGGCGGCGCGTGGCTCAGGGTGTGCGCGCGATGGTGGTGCCGGGTTCGGGGGCCGTACAGAAACAGGCAGAGGAAGAGGGCCTGGCGCGTGTGTTCGCGGAGGCGGGCTTCGAGTGGCGGCGCCCGGGCTGCTCGATGTGCCTTGCCATGAACGACGACCTTGCAGAGCCCGGTGAGCGTTGCGCCTCCACCACCAACCGCAATTTCGAGGGCCGTCAGGGACGTGGCGCGATCACGCACCTGATGAGCCCGGCGATGGCGGCGGCGGCCGCGGTCACGGGACATATCGTCGATGTGCGCACGCTGGAGGCGCTGCCATGAGTGGCGTCCGCGCGATCGAGGGCATCGCTGCCGTGATCGACATCGACAACCTCGACACCGATCAGATCATGCCCAAGCAGTTCCTGCGCGGCATCGACAAATCAGGCCTCGACAAGGGCCTGCTGTGGGATCTGCGGTTCGATGGTGCCGGAAGCCTGCGGCCGGATTTCGTGCTGAACCAGCCGGCATGGGCGCAGACGCGCATCCTGATCGGTGGCGCGAATTTCGGTTGCGGATCCAGCCGGGAGCACGCGGTGTGGGGGCTGCAGCAGTTCGGCATCGGGGCGGTGATCGCGCCGAGCTTCGGCGAGATCTTCCAGTCGAACGCGGTGAA
>CAIYPF010000208.1 GCA_903928015.1 uncultured Gammaproteobacteria bacterium
ATCCGCACGCACCCTGTGACGGGGAAGCAAGGCATCTTCGTGAATGCTTCCTTCACCACGCGTATCTGCGAACTCTCGAAATCGGAGAGCACCGCCCTGCTGCAGTTCCTCGCCGCGCACGTGGCGAAGCCGGAATTCACAGTGCGCTGGCGCTGGAAGCCCTTCGATCTCGCGTTCTGGGATAACCGCCTGACGCAGCACTACGCCACGGCCGACTACGCGCCGCACCGACGAGTGATGCACCGCGCCACCATCCTCGGTGACCGGCCGCGTTGAGCGTGACCCGGCGGGGCGAAGGCCCCGCCGCCCGCCTTACATGCTGTAAACCAGATCCACACCCCACATCCGCGGCTGTATGCGCCAGCCGGGGGTGGAGTTCACGGCCGAGCCGTTGCCGAAGATCGTCATCACTTCCTCGTCCGTGAGGTTGGTGCCCCAGAGGCCCACTTCCCACTTCGCGTCCTCGCTGAACCAGGAGATGCGCGCGTTGGTGAGGCCGTAGTCGGGTACCTCGCCGTCGGTGACGGCGATGCGGTCGTCGGACCAGGTGTAGTCGGCGCGCGCCACGATCTGCCCCTTGCCGGAGAGTGGCCAGGTGTACTGCGTACTCACGGCGAACTTGTTCTCCGGGGATTCGGCACGCGGCTCGCCGGTGCGGTCGTCGGCCTCGGTCTCGCCCGCGGCGGGGATGATCGTGTACTTGGTGAACTCGGTGTCGAGCCAGGAGTAGTTGCCCGCGACGAGCCAGTTGTCGGTCAGCATCCAGGCGACTTCCAGCTCGAAGCCCTTGCCCTCGGCGTCGGCGTTGCGGAGGTTGTAGCTCGGGATGGGAACGCCGACGAGTTCCAGCGTCTGGAGGTTGTCGTACTTGTAGAAGAACAGTGCGCTGCTGTACTGCACTGCGCCCTCGAGTAGCTCCCCCTTCAGGCCGATCTCGTAGTTCATGACCTCTTCTGCGTCGTAGGAGCTCTGGATGCCGGGGCCGAAGTTCAGGCTGTTGAAACCGCCCGACTTGAAGCCGTTGGCAATGCTCGCGTAGACCATGGTGTCTTCGCTGAGGTGGTGATCCAGCACCAGGCGGCCCGACCACGAACCCCAGTTCTGGCTCTCGCTGCTGTCGAGCAGCGGCTGCCCGCCGTTGAAGAAGGCGAGGCCGAAGGGAATGCCGGGCTCGCCCGGGCCGGGCTCGATCAGGTAGTTCTGGTAGGCGGTGTAGAGATCGAACTGTTTTTCGTCGTAGGTGTAGCGGATGCCGCCCGTGAGGTTGGTGGAATCCGTGATGCTCCAGGTGGCGTCGGCATAGCCGGCCAGGCTCGAGTAATCCCCCTTGCTGTCGACTTCCTCGTTCCATGGCGCGTCGTAGCCGGCCGCCACGCGCGGGCGCAGCGAGTTCAGGATCTGGATGAAGCTCTTGTTCACGCCGGGCAGCGACGAGATGAAGAACGAGGCGGCGATGCCATCGCAATTCTTGTTGCGGCAGACCGGGCCGAGCAGTCCATTGAGTTGCGCGTTCGTGCCGTTGCGCGCGGCCTCGCGGAAGGCGGGTATCTGCTCCGGCGTGATGGTCTGGCCGAGCTGGCGGAACACCGGCGGCAACGCGAAGCTCTCGAAGGTGCTGACCAGGAACTGCGCCTCGGTGGTGTGCTCGAGTTCCTCGGTGGTGTAGGTGGCGCCGGCCGTCCATTTGACCGCATCGGTGGCGCCGGTAAGGCGGAATTCCTGCGAGAAGAACGTGCTCTGCTCGGGGTTGGACGAGGCGAAATAGAACATCGGGTTGTTGGAGCCGTCGAGGTCCTCCAGCAGCTTGCTGTCGACGTCACGCCAGCCGGTGATGCTGGTGAAGGTCATGTCCCCGATTTCATGGTTCAGCTCGAGGCTCGCGGAGGACATCTTGCGTGCCTCCTGCTGCTTGGGTGCATCCCAGGCGCCGGGGCCGAAGGTATCCCAGGTCTTGCCCGGGTTGGCGTTCTCGAAGGCCGCGGAGTTCAGCGTGCTCACCACGCCGCCCACCTGGTCCATGTCCTCGTAGGAGTAGCGGAAAATCGCCTCGGTGGTCTCGGAGACATCCCACAGCACGGAGAGACGCACGTTCTTGCGGTTCTCCTCGTTCACGTCGTCGCCGTTCAGGTTGTCGAGGTAGCCATCCCGGCGCAGCACGCTGCCGGTGACGCGCATGGCGACAGTGTCCGAGAGCGGCATGTTGTACATGGCTTCGATGTTGCGACGGTTGTAGTCGCCGCCGGTGAGCTTCACGCGGGCTTCGGTTTCCTGGGAGGGTTTGTGCGTGATGATGTGGATCGCGCCGCCCGTGGCGTTGCGGCCGAAGAGCGTGCCCTGCGGGCCCTTCAGCACCTCGATGCGCTCCACGTCGACGAAAGCGGCTTCTGCCCCTGCGCCGCGCGCGGCATAGACGCCGTCGACGTACACCGCCACGGCGGGGTCCGAGCCGATGGTCCAGTCGTTGGTCTCGACGCCGCGGATGCTGTAGGTGGGCTGCAGCGTTTTGTCGTTGTTCATGTCGACGCCGGCGGTGAAGCGGCCGATGTCGGTGAGCGAGCGGGTGCCGAGTTTTTCGAGCGCCTCGCCGGAGAACGCCGTGAGCGCGATGGGCACGTCCATGACGTTCTCGGCGCGTTTCTGCGCGGTGACGATGATCTCCTCGATCACCTGGGCGTGTGCTGCGGTGCTGGCCAGTGCGATGGCAATTGCGATGGTGCTGCGGCGCATGTGTGCTCCTTGGTGCAGGACTGTACCGGGCTGAGTGTAGGCGTTCACTGTGACAATGGCGGCGGCTCTTCGGGCTCGGCCTCGCGGCTGGCGTCGAAGACATCCCCCGCCGAGCGCATACCCCAGGCAAAGTAGATCACCAGCCCGAGAACGATCCACACGGCGAAGCGGATCCACACCGCCTCGGAGAGCGCGGACATCAGCCAGAGGTTGATGGCGATGCCGATGATCGGGAGCCAGGGCGAACCCGGCGCCCGGAACTTGCGCTCCAGTGCGGGCTCCTGCACGCGCAGCGCGACCACCGCGAGCGAGACGGCACTGAAGGCGGCAAGCGTGCCGATGCTCACCAGATCCGCCAGCGCATCGAGAGGGATGGTGCCGGCCAGCACCGCCGTGACCATGCCGAGCAGCAGTGTGGATGCGACGGGTGTGCCGGTGCGCGCGTGTATTGCGCCCATAAAGCGTGGCATGAGCCCGTCGCGCGCCATCACGTAGAGGATCCGCGTCTGGCCGATGGAGCCCACCAGCACGATGCCGAGGATGCCCACCACCGCCACTGCCGAGAGCAGCCACGCGGCCACCGGGTGGCCCGTCATGTCGAGGCCGTGGGCGAGCGGTTCCTGGATGGTGCCGAGTTCCTTGGGGGGCACGATGCCCAGCAGCACGAAGGTCACGGTCACGTAGAGGAGCGCGATCAGCGCGAGGCCGATCATGATGGCGCGCGGGAGATCGCGCTGCGGATCGACGCATTCCTCCGCCACGGTGGATACAGCATCGAAGCCCACGAAGAGGAAGAACAGCACCCCTGCGCCGGAAATCACGCCCTGCCAGCCGAAGGGCAGGAACGGCGTGAAGTGCTCCATCTTCACTGCCGGCACGCACAGCGCCACGAACAGGACGAGGACGAGGATCTTTGCTGCCACCAGTCCGTTGTTGAAGCGGGCGCTCTCGCGGATGCCGAGCAGGAGAAGGAAGGTGGGCAGCACGATCGCGATCACCGCCGGCAGGTTGATCCAGCCGGTGCCGCCGCCGGGGATCGTTTGCCCTGTTGCATACATGAGTTCAGGAGGCAGTGCGAGGCCCACGCTTCCCAGGATCTGCCCCAGATAACCGCCCCAACCCGCGGCCACCGCGCTGTTGGCGAGGCCGTATTCCAGCAGCAGGTTCCAGCCGATCAGCCAGGCGGCGAGTTCGCCCAGTGTGGCGTAGGTGTAGCTGTAGGCGCTGCCCGCCGCGGGGATGATCACGGCGAGTTCGGCGTAGCAGAGCGCCGCGATCGCGCAGGCCACTGCTGCCAGCATGAACGAGAGCAGGATGCCCGGGCCTGCGTGCGTGGCTGCCACGATACCCGGCATCACGAAGATACCCGCACCGATGGTGCAGCCGATGCCGATCGCCACCAGTGACCAGAGCCCCAGCACCCGTTTGAGTCCGCCGTGGGCCTTGCTGTGCTCCGCATGGCTGCGGCGCAGTGCCCGCACGGATTTGCGTCGCATCCAGGTGTAGAAGACGGGTTTGGAGGGCGGAGGGAGGCTCATCTGCTGCTCGCGTCCCGGGGGCCGGGCTTATGGTTTGAGGGCATTCTACACACGCTCATCCTGCCGCCAGCACCTTGGCCAGCGTCGAGGACGCGATCCGTGCCCCGCAGATCAGCAGCACCACGCGCTTGCCGGCCCAGCGTGCGGGTTCGGCGAGCAGCGCGCCGCCGGCAAGCGCTCCTGCGCCCTCCACCAGCATCGAGTGCATGTCGATGTTCATGCGCAGGGATTCGCGTATGCGCGCCTCACTCACCAGCACCCAGTCATCGACCCAGTCGCGGCACATGGGGAAAGTGATGGAGCCTGGCTCGGCCCAGCCCACCGTGGCATCCGAGAGGGACTCGGTCCAGGGCACATCGAACAGATGTCCCGCCTTCACGGATTCGCTGATGACCGGGGAGTTCTCGGGCAGCACGCCGGTCACTTTGAGCGCGGGCTTGCGGGCCTTGAGGAAGGCCGCGATGCCGGAGACGAGCCCGCCGCCACCGACGGGCACGAGGATCTCGTCGATGTCAGCGAGTTGCTCCAGCAGTTCGACCGCGATGGTGCCCTGGCCTGCCACCACGTCGTGGTCGTTGTAGGGCGAGACATAGTGCCTGCCGCTGCGCTCGGCCTCCTGTCGGGCCAGAGCCTCGACCTCGCCAGGGTCTCCGCCTACCAGTTTGAGGTGCGCGCCGCGCATCTCGAGCTGCGCGCGCTTTACCGGGGAGACCGTCTCCGGAACCCAGATCTCGCCTTTCACACCAAGGAGCGGCATCGCGTGGGCCATGGCGTTGGCGTGGTTGCCGGTAGAGGAGGTGACCACACCCCGCGCCCGCGTGGCGTCGTCCAGCGAGAGCAGCGCATTGAAGGCGCCACGCGCCTTGAACGAGGCCGTGACCTGCTGGTTCTCGAGTTTCATCCATGCATCCGCCCCCGTGAGCGCGGAGAGATAGCCGGAACGCTCCACCGGCGTGCGGCGGATCCAGGGCCCGATGCGAGCGGCGGCGGCGTCCACGCGGGCCGCGATCGTGGTGGCATCGAAGGAATCAGTGTGCATGGAAGGCTCCGGGCGGTGTGCGGGAGCGGCATGGTAGATTGCGCCCACTGCAGCTTGGAAGCACGCCGGAGACCTGATGAGCGTCAGCATAGTGCCCGAATCCGCCATACGCCGTGCCGTGGGTGCCGAACCCGCCGCCCTCGATGCCATCTCCGAGGCCTTCGTTGCGCTCTCATCGGCCCGGGTCAGCATGCCGCCCGTGATCCGCGTCGACATCCACGCCGCCGGTGGCGAGGTGGACGTGAAGACCGCCTACATCAAGGGCCTCGATTCCTTCGCCATCAAGATCGCCTCGGGCTTTCCCGGCAATACCGCGCGCGGGCTGCCTTCAGGCAGCGGCATGATGGTGCTGATGAGCGCCGAAACGGGTTTTCTGAAATCCGTGCTGCTCGACAACGGCTATCTCACCGATTTGCGCACCGGTCTTGCCGGTGCGCTCGCGGCACGCCATCTCGCCCCGCTCGATGTGCACACGGTTGGCGTGTTCGGCTCTGGGCAGCAGGCGCGCTGGCAGTTGCGTTGCCTGCGGCTGGTGCGGGATTTCCGCCGCGTGCTGGTGCACGCACAGACGGCAGCCAATCGCGCGCGATACGTCGAAGAAATGGAGGCCGAGTTCGGCATCGAGGTGCGTCCGGTGGACGATCCCGCGCAACTTGTGCGGGAGAGCCAGGTCGTGATCACCGCCACGCCTTCGGCGAACCCCTTCCTGCAGCCGCAGTGGTTGCACCCGGGACTTCACATCACCGCCGTGGGCGCCGATGGCGAGCACAAGCAGGAACTCGGGCACGGTGTGCTCGATGCCGCGTCCGTTCTCGCCTGCGACAGCCGTCGCCAGTGCGCGCAACTTGGCGAGATGCGCCATCTCGCGCCCGGAGCCATCGATGGCGTGGCCGAGTTGGGCGAACTGGCCGCGGGCCTGCGCCCTGGCCGCCAGCGTGAAGACGAGATCAGCGTCTGCGATCTCACCGGCGTGGGCGTGCAGGACACCGCGATCGCGCGGCTCTGCGTGGCGCGTGTCGAAGCACTGGGTCTGGGAACCGTTTTCGCCGGCTGAGGGCCGGCGCAGGAGAAGCAAGCATGGGTCGTCTGGAAAACAAGGTCGCCATCATCACCGGCGCCGCGCGAGGGCAGGGCGAACAGGAGGCGCGGCTGTTCGTGCGCGAGGGCGCGAAGGTGCTCATCACGGATGTGCTCGATGCCGAGGGCGAAGCACTCGCCCGCGAACTGGGCCCCGCGGCCCGCTACCAGCATCTCGACGTGAGCCGCGAGGAGGACTGGGCCCGCGCCGTGGCCGCGGCGGCGGAACTGGGGGCGCTGAACGTGCTGGTGAACAACGCCGCGGTGGTGATGGCCAAAACCATCGAGGACACATCCCTCGCCGATTACCAGCGCGTGATCGGCATCAACCAGGTGGGCACCTTCCTTGGCATCCGCAGCGTGATCGGGCCCATGCGCCGCGCGGGCGGTGGCTCCATCATCAACGTCTCCTCCATCGACGGACTGCAGTCCAAGAACGGCCTGATCGCCTACAGCTCCAGCAAATGGGCCATCCGCGGACTCACCAAGAGCGCCGCGCTGGAACTCGGGCCGCACGGCATACGCGTGAACTCCATCCACCCCGGCGGCATCGACACGCCGATGGGGAACCCGGGTTCGGTGTCCAGCGAAACCCTGGACCGTTTCTACACCCTGCAGGCCATACCGCGCGTGGGCCAGCCCGTGGAGGTGGCGTGGATGGCGGTGTTCCTTGCCTCCGACGAGGCGAGTTACTGCAGTGGATCCGAATATCCGGTGGACGGCGGCTGGAACGCCGGCGCGCGCAACCCGCTTCTGCCCGGGGGTACGCTGCCGTGAGTGAGTTGCAGCAGCCGCGCGTGCTGATCATCGGCGCCGGCATGTCCGGCCTGCTGATGGGCATCAGATTGCTGCAGTCGGGCAACACGAATTTCCGCATTTTCGAGAAGGGACCGAAGGTCGGCGGCACCTGGCGCGACAACACCTACCCCAACCTCGCTTGCGATGTCTTCGCCGTCGCCTACACCTTCAGCTTTGAGCCCAACCCCGACTGGAATTACCGCTTCGCGCGCGGCGACGAGATCCAGAAATACTTCGAGCGCTGCGAGCGCAAGTACGGGCTCTCGTCCTTCATCCGTTTTTCCAGCGCCGTTGCCGATGCGCGCTGGGAGGACGGGCGCTGGAAGCTGCGTACCGCAGACGGTGAGGAAGACGAGGGCGATGTGCTGGTCTCTGCCGCGGGCGCGCTGCACCACCCGCGTTACCCGGAGATACCGGGCCTCGGCGATTTCGCCGGGCCGTGTTTCCACACCGCGCGCTGGGACCACACAGTGGATTTGCGCGGCAAGCGGGTGGGCGTGATCGGCACGGGCTCCACGGCCTCGCAGGTCGTACCGGGCATCGTCGACAAGGTCGAGCGTGTGCATCTGTTCCAGCGCACGCCGCAGTGGGTGATGCCCACGCCGGATCAAAAGGTCTCGCAGGCCGAGCGCGCGCGGCGTCATCGCAACCCCTGGTTGCTGCGCCTGCAGCACAGGCTCGGGCTTTTTTTCATGCAGGTCTTCAGCCGCGCCGTACTGGGCAACCGGCTGTTGCTGCGCTACATCGAGGCGCAGTGCCGCGCCAACCTCGCCGCCATCCGCGATCCGGAACTGCGCCGCAAGCTCACGCCGGATTACCCGCCGGCCTGCAAGCGACTGGTGATCTCCGAAGACTTTGCGGCCGCCATCCAGCGCGAGAACGCCGAACTCGTCACGGATTCCATCGCGCGTATCGAGCCCGGTGGCGTGCGCACGGCCGACGGACGGCTGGTGGAGCTCGATGTGCTGGTGCTGGCCACCGGCTTCGAGCCTTACAAGCTCGATTTCAAGGTGACCGGTACGGGCGGACGCAACCTTGCCTCGCGCATGGAAGGAAGCCCTCTCACCTACCGCACCGTGGGCGTGCCGGGCTTCCCGAACTTCTTCATGCTCTTCGGGCCCTACAGCCCGATCGCCAATATGTCGATCATCGAGAACTCCGAGATCCAGGTCGAATACGTGATGCAGTGCGTGGACCTGTTGCGCCGCGGTGTGCTGAGATCGATGAGCCCGCGCGAGGACGTCTCGATTGCCTTGAAGGAGGCGATGCGCCTCGCGGTGCGAGACACCGTGTGGGCGGGAGGATGCAACAGCTGGTACCTGGATGCGGACGGTCAGCCGATCGTGTATCCGTTCCGGTTCTCGCAGTTCCGTCGCGAGCTTGCCTCGCCCGTGCTCTCCGAGTTCGACACGGCCTGATGCGTCGGTAGCGGCGACGGGTGCCAAGGAAAAGGAGTCGGTTTTCATGCAGTTGATGCCTTGGTGGGAGCGTCTGGGCGTGCCCCGCGAACTGGCCGAAAAGGGCGGTGAGCAGGAGGGCGAGCGCCAGATTTTCCTCGTGATCAGCCACAACGCCTTCCTGCGCCGCGTGGTAGCGGATTTTCTCTCTGCGGGCGGTGCGCTGGTGCAGACACGCGCCAGCATGGAAAGCGCCCTGGAGCGGCCCCTGAAGGATGTCGACCTGCTGGTTTGCGATTACAACCTGCCGCAGGGCGACGGCCTGCGGCTCCTGAAGCAGATCCGCATCGGGCGCACGGGTTTCCCCATGGACGTGCCCTTCGTGCTGGTGGCCGAGGCCGCCGAGCGATGGCTGGTGCAGTCGGCGCTGGGCCTCGATGCCGACGGATGCCTGCTGCTGCCGCTGAACGCGCGCAAGGTCGAAGAGGCCGTGCGCATCGCCATGAAGCGCCAGCGCGTCTTCGCCCAGGCGAACGACTACGAGGTGGTGGCTGTAGAGCCGCCCGCGCCCCCGCAGCCTGCGCCCGCCGCCGCACCCGCCCTGCCGGCCTGCTTCGCACGCGCGGTGGAAGGCGCCAACCTGGTGCCGGTGGAGGCACTCGAGACCGATATGGTGCTCGGCGCGGACCTGTTGTCGGAACGCGGACTCGTGCTGCTGAACGCGGGTGCCAGGCTCGAGCCGGGCGTGGTCCGCAGGCTCCGTGAGGCAGCCTCTTCTTTCGGGTTCGACAGCGTGCCCATCGCGCCCGCTGCTGCCGAGGGCAATCAGCCATGAGCCTCGAGATCGAACGCAAATTTCTGGTCGCCGATCCCGGAGTGTTGCAGGGCCTGCAGGGCGAACGCCTCGTGCAGGCGTACATCGCGGCCACGGGGCGGGCCACGGTGCGGGTGCGCATCGCGGGCGAGCAGGCCTGGCTCACGCTCAAAGGCGCCACCAAGGGCATCAGCCGTCGTGAACTCGAATACCCCATCCCCGTTGCCGATGCCGAACTCTGTCTCGCGGAGTTGTGCGCTGACGGCATCGTGAGCAAGACCCGCTATCGCATCCCGCATGCGGGACATGTGTGGGAGGTCGATGTCTTCGACGGCGCCAACACAGGCCTGGTGCTGGCCGAGATCGAGCTCTCGGCTGCCGACGAACGCTTCGAGCGGCCGCCGTGGCTGGGTGAGGAGGTTTCCGCCGACCAGCGCTATTTCAACAGCCAGTTGGCCGTGCGGCCCTTCGGTAGCTGGTGATGGACTGCGGCTTGCGCGCCTCCTCAGCTCGCAGCGGCGAGCGGGACGCCGGCCGCGCTCTGGTCTACGCTCGGGGCATGGACTCTCCACGGCGTGCGCTCTGCCTTGTGCTGCTGCTACTGCAGGCGGCGGTGGTGCCTGCGGCCGAGCCCGAGCCCGCGCCCGAACGTGGCGCGAGCTTTGGCGACGGCTCTGCCGTGCGGACCTACCGCGTCTACACCTACCGCCAGCAGGACGGGGTGCCGGTGTTCACCGACAAGGTCCCGCCCGACCAGCGCTACGAGGTAATGGAGTTCTCCTGCTACGCCTGCGATCCGCACTCCCGGATCGACTGGAGCAGCACGCGCCTCTTTACCGCCGAATACAGCGGCGCCATCGAGGACGCCGCCCGCGAGCACGGCGTCGATCCCGCGCTGGTGCGGGCAGTGATACACGCCGAGTCCGGTTTCAATCCGCGCGCCCGTTCGCGCAAGGGTGCGATGGGTCTCATGCAGCTCATGCCCGGCACAGCGAGCGACATGGGCGTGCGCGATCCCTGGGTGGTGCAGCAGAACATCCAGGGCGGCGTGAAGTACCTGGCCATGTTGCTCGCCGAGTTCAAGGGCGACATCACGCTCGCTACCGCCGCCTACAACGCGGGCCCCGGTGCTGTGGATCGCTACGGTGGTGTGCCGCCTATCGAGGAGACGCGCACGTATGTGCAGCGTGTGCGGCAATTGCTGGACCGTTATCACGGCGCTGGCTGAGGATTGCTGCTCACTTGCTCCGCGGCATTCGTGCACGCGCCCGAATTACTGTCATGAAAGCCTTCTACCGTGGCGACTCAAACGTCAGTTACTCCGTTGCATGAGGTTCCTGTGCGGCGCAATACCCTTTTGTCTGTCCTCATTGTCTCTTCCGTCATGCTGGCCGCCGGCTGCGCCAAGCCTTCGGAATCCCGATCCGGGGAAACTGCCGGCGCGGGAAGCTGCGAACAGAAGGACACCGAGCACCCGGCAGGGCAGAGCTTCTCCGACACGCTCCCTGCGGGTGCCAAGGGTCCGGTGATGATCGCCGTCCCCTGTGGCCAGTTCAGCATGGGATCTACCGAGCGTCCCGACGAGCAGCCTGTGCATCCCGTGTCCATTGCCCGCGGTTTCGCGATCGGCAAGTACGAGGTCACTTTCGAGCAGTACGATGCATTCGCAGAGGCCACCGGACGGGAGAAGCCCGACGATAACGGCTGGGGGAGGGGGGCTCGCCCGGTGATCAACGTGAGTTGGGACGATGCTTCGGCATTCGCGCAGTGGCTGTCGGCTCAGACGGGCAAGCACTATCGCCTGCCGTCCGAGGCAGAATGGGAATATGCCGCGCGTGCGGGCAGCGTCACCAAGTTCACGTGGGGAGATGAACTCGGGGTCAGCAAGGAAACCAGCGCTACCTGGGCCGGCGTCCTCACCGGCAAAGGCTCCACCCAACCGGTGGGCTCCTTCGCGGCCAACGCCTTCGGACTCCATGACGTGCACGGCAATGCCATGGAGTGGGTGCAGGACTGTTTCGAGCCCGACTACACGGGGGCTCCAAGTGATGGTACATCGCGGGAACAGTGTGCCTCGAAGCAGCGCGTACTGCGAGGCGGTTCATGGTTCGACTACGCGTTTGCCATGCGTTCGGCGAGCCGCGCTTCTGAGCAGCCGTCGACGCCTTATGAGACTTACGGATTCCGGCTCGCCAGAGACCTCGGGCGCTAAGAGCGCTCCACAGAGGGCTGTCCGGTCCGCGGTGCCTCGCCGGTGCAAGGCAATACGGCACGCGACGTTTATGCTTGGCTCGCCCCGGCGTGGGGCGGTCGCAGGAGCTTGACCCGTGCCCATGATTGAAGATGATTTCGCCATCCGCGACCTTGCGGCCCGGTACGTCGACGCCGTGAATCGTGACGACACACCCGCATGGGCTCTGACCTGGGCGGAGCAGTGCGCATGGGAGGTGCTCGGCAACCGCGCCGAGGGCCGTGAGCAGGTGCTCGCGATGTACGCGGGCGCACGTGCCATGTTCTCGTCCGTCTTCATGATGCTCGGCTCGGGAACCCTCGAGATCAACGCGCCCCATGCGAGCGGGCGCTGGTACCTCACCGAACACCTCGTGCGCACCGACGGCGAGCCGGTGACAGTGTTCGGCTGCTACGAGGACATGTATCTCCGCGAGGGGGGGGAGTGGCGCTTCGCTGAGCGCCGTTACCGCATCCTCAGGGAAGTCCGCGGCCCTTCGAGCACCTCCTGAGGCTCCCGCGCCCATCTCCTGTCCGGTCTCCTCCTCCGGCTACGGAGTGTGACTCGCGTCACAAATCGGGGTTTTTCATTTGAGTGTCACTTAAATGACTCGGTTGCCCGATAGCGTCCTCTCCGTGGCAGGCCCGCTTCAGTTGGGCCTGCGATCGGAACCAGCCCTGGAGCGAGACTGAACCATGAGCACTGACAGCGCCCACCGTGCGGCCAATGAGCAGGCCCGGACCTACGACGCCGCTGCCACGCCCGGGGCACGGCAAGGGTATTTCCCGGCAGGCAGGCTGCCATGGCTCGATGCACGTCTCGCCTCCATGCGTGAGCGTAGAGAGGACTTCTTGCGGGCCGCGCGTGGAGAGTCGAGGGGACACCTGGTGTTGGTTGTGGACGGCGAAGAAGTGTCAACGGCACACGCTGGCGAGCCCCAGATTTCCTTCGTGTGGACGTGCATCAAGCGTCTGGCGGATGTCTGTTTCGCGAGCGTGCTGCTCGTTCTGGCGGCGCCGGTGATGGTCGCAGTTGCAGCAACTGTCGCGGCCTCCGGGCGTCCCATCCTGTTCCGGCAGGCGCGGGTGGGGCGGAATGGCAAGATGTTCAGGCTCGTAAAGTTCCGGACCATGGTTCCGGACGCCGAGTCGAAGTTGAATGCGCTCCTTCTTTCGAACCCGGAACTCCGCAAGGAGTGGGATCTCACCCAAAAACTGCAGGACGATCCGCGGATCACCCGTTCTGGTGCGTTCCTGCGCCACAGCAGTCTGGATGAGCTGCCCCAGTTGTTCAACGTGCTGGCGGGCGACATGAGCATCGTCGGTCCCCGGCCCGTCATCGAGGACGAACTTTCCCGGTATGGCGCCTCCGCCCGCTGGTATACGGCGGTCAAGCCGGGGGTGACGGGGTTGTGGCAGGTAAGCGGCCGCAACGACACCAGCTATGCGCGGCGGGTAGCGCTCGACGTCCACTATGTCCGTATGCAGCGGATCTGGCTTGACGCCTTCATCCTCGTGAAAACGATTTATGTCGTCTTGCTTGGCAAGGGCGCTCACTGAAGGCGAGCGCAATCAAGCTGTCATATCCGGGCCAAGTCGCACTCGCCAGAAATAAATCGGTAATACAAGTCGCTCAAGATTTTCTCCCGGTCGCAGCCTCCCTGTTGGACACGTTTTAGTGCCTCCAGCGGTGTGGGTTAGCCCAGCGGCCAGGCGAACTGCCCGATCACGGGTTACCTGGGGCGGAGGGCTGCCCCCGGTTAGGTCGGATCCAGAGGGTTTTGAGTCCATTGAACAACACGGCAGGCTCCCTGAAGCGGCCCGGCAGGAAAAGCCGCTGGCCGTTGTGTGCCGTGCTTTCGGTATGGGGCTTTCTCGTTTCCGGGTTTACGTCTGCCCAAAGCTCCAGTTCCCAGACCCTCGACGTGTGGGAGTTCGTGGTTGACGGCAACACAGTGCTCGATGACGAGACGATCGAGAGCACGCTCGCGCCTTTCATGGGTCCCTCGCGTACCGCCGGTGACGTCGACAAGGCGCGGTCCGCGCTGGAAGACTGCTATCGCGACAAGGGATACCGTACTGTCGCCGTCACCATTCCGCAGCAAAAGGCCGCCGACGGAGTCGTCCTGCTCAAGGTGCAGGAATCACGTGTCGGACACCTGAAGGTGATCGGCTCGAAGTATCACTCCCTCGATCGCATTGTCGAGAGCGCTCCGTCGCTCGCCGAGGGCAAGGTTCCCGATTTCAAGGCCGTGCAGAATGATCTGGTAACTCTGAACCAGCAGGCTGACCGGCGTGTCACCCCGGCGCTGAAAGCCGGTGCCCGCCCGGGCACCGTCGACGTGGACCTGGTGGTCGAGGACAGCCTGCCGCTCCACGGCGCGCTCGAACTGAACAACCGTTACAGCCAGGACACCAGCAAGCTGCGCTCGCTGGCGAGTCTCTCTTATGACAACCTGCTCCAGAGAGGGCACAGCCTGTCGCTTTCTTTCCAGACGGCTCCGCAGAATCCGGACGATGCCAAAGTCATGTTCGGCAGCTATCTGGCGCCTGTCTCCGACAGCAAGTGGAGCGTGCTGCTGAACACCTTGAAGACCGACAGCGCGGTCTCCACGGTGGGGGGCATCAACGTTCTCGGCAGTGGGTCCAGCGTGAGCGTGACCGGCATCCGGCAGATCGAAGGGCCGCCGAACTTCTACCCCTCGTTGTCAGTGGGCATAGGCTACAAGGACTTCGACACCACGACCCTCCTTGGAAGTGCTGACTTCAAGACGCCGGTGAAGTACTTCCCCGTGACGCTTGGATACTCGCTGCTCTGGCGCGGTGCCCAGGACATGGCACAGTTCGATACCTCGTTCACCTTTGCGTCCCCGCAACTCGGCAGCGATACCGCCACCATCCAGTTGAACCGGTTCAATGCCCGCGGCCAGATGTTCTACCTCCGCACCAGCCTCTCCGACGCGCATGATTTCGACAGCGGGGCGCAGGTCTATGCGAGGCTCTCCGGCCAGATCACCGACCAGCCCCTGATTTCGAATGAACAGATCAGCGCCGGTGGGATGGACACGGCGCGTGGCTATCTCGAGGCCGAAGCGCTCGGTGATTACGGCATCACGGGTACCGTGGAGCTTCGCAGCCCGCCGATCGGCGAGAGCCTCAAGGTCGGTAGCATCCCGCCGCTTCAGGGCTTTCGGGTTTTCCTGTTTGCCGACGCGGCCCGGATGATGCTGAAGGGCCCGTTGCCGGATGCAGATACGCCTGATCGCACCGAACTGTTCAGCGTCGGTGCCGGGCTCACGCTGCAGTTGTTCGAGTATCTGAATGGTGTCGTGGATTGGAGCTATCCCGTTGTGGAGGGTCCATCCACGCCCAAGGGTTCTGACCGGGTTCTTTTCAGGGTCTGGACATCTTTCTGAGGAGGTTGAATGTTCGGTTTAACGCTTTCGCTACCCTGCTCGGGATCCGGCCTTGCGGTACGCAGGTCATTCGCCACCGCGGTTCTCGCGTTTCTCGGCATGTGCGCACTGCCCGGGACCGCGCACGCGTGGTGGAACGCGGACTGGGCGTTTCGCAAGGAAATAACCGTAACCGCACCCGCGAACCTGCCTGCTGGAACGGCGCTCAGTGATGTCCCGGTTCTGATCCGCCTGCACGAGGGCGTATTGTCGTTCCCGGATGTCGCCGCCGATGGCGCCGACATCCGCTTCACCTCGGAAGACGACAAGACGCCCCTCAAATACCACATCGAGAAGTTCGACGCTGTCTTCAACATGGGCTTCGTATGGGTGCAGGTTCCGCAACTGCAGGCCGGCACGTCGGTGAAGATCTGGATGTACTACGGCAACGCCGACGTGGGCAGCGGCAGCGAGCCTGCCGAGACATTCGATTCCAGCCAGACGCTGGTCTATCACCTGAGCGAAGTGGGCGCACCGGCAGTTGATGCCTCGGCCTACAAGAATGATTCAGCAGCTGCTTTCACCTCGCTCGAAGGTGGCCTGATTGGCGGTGCCGCGACGTTTGACGGCAAGACGGCTATTGCCCTGCCGGGTTCGCAGTCGCTCAAGGTAGAGGCGGCAGGTTCGACGACCGTGTCGATGTGGGTCAAGCCGGCTGCTCCCGGTTCGAATGGCGTGCTTTATTCTCGCCGCGACACCACGGGCAGTCTCGAGCTCGGACTCGCCGCCGGAGCCCCCTACATAGAGGTGACAGACGCTTCGGGTGCTGCAGCGCGCAGCGATCCCGCAGCCGCCCTCCCCGACACCGAGTGGCACCATGTTGCGCTGGTGGCGAGCGATCAGGCGATCACGCTCTATGTCGACGGGACTGCAGGACCGGTGCTTGCCTATCCGGTTCCCGCGCTCGCAGCAGCGGCCACGGTCGGCGGTCGCGTTGACGCACCCGGCGCGCCGGTGACCGCAGGCTTCGTCGGTGATATCGATGAGTTCGGCATTGCCAAGGTCGCCCGTTCGCCTGGCCTTATCGGCGTTGCCGCTGGCAACCAGGGTCCCAGCGACCAGATGATCCAGTTCGGCGCCGACGAGGGCCAATCACATTCCGGTTACATCGGGATCATCCTCTCCTCGCTCACCGTCGATGGCTGGGCGGTGATCGTGATCTGCATAATCATGATGGTCATCAGCTGGTGGGTCATGTGGATCAAAGGCACGCAAGGTTCCAGGGTCGCCAAGGCCAACGCCCTCTTCGTGCAGATGTTCCGCGAGAGCGGTGGCGATTTCCTGACGCTCGAGAGGCTCACTGCCAAGGATGCCAAGGATGCCAAGGGTGTAGCGGGCTCCAGGAGTGCCGGGAGCACCAAGAGCGCCGCGAGCACCAAGAGCGCCGGGAGCACCAAGAGCGCCGGGAGCACCAAGGGTGCCAATGTTGCCAAAGGTGGCAAGCTCACGTCCGCAGAGAGCGCTCTGCTGCAGACCTCCCCGTTGTTGCACATCTTCCGGGATGGTCTGGATGAAATGCGGCAGCGACTCGCGGTCGACAGTGAGGGCATGCTCTCCGGATATCTGTCGGCGCAATCCATCGCATCCATCCGTGCCGTCATTGACGCCCGCTTCGTCCGCGAGATGCAGTCGCTCGGCAGTCTTCTGGTGCTGCTCACCATCGCGATATCGGGCGGGCCGTTCATCGGGCTGCTCGGAACGGTGGTCGGTGTGATGATCACCTTCGCCGGTGTTGCCGCGGCTGGTGACGTCAACATCAACGCCATCGCTCCGGGCATCTCGGCGGCGCTGGCCGCCACGGTGACCGGGCTAATGGTCGCGATACCGGCACTGTTTGGATACAACTACCTGATTACCCGCAACAAGGAAACCATCGCGCAGATGCAGGTGTTCATCGACACGCTGGTCACGCGCATGGCCGAAAACTACTGCCACCCCGCCGCGACGCCTGTGGGCGGAGCGCACTGAGGAACACGACATGCAGGTCCAGGAAGAGAAAGCCTACGACGACATCAACATCACGCCGATGCTCGATCTGGCCTACGTTCTCATGGTGATTTTCATCATCATGTGCACGGCCTCCGTGCAGGGCGTGAAGGTCAATCTCCCCAAAGCGAGTGACCAGCCCAGCCTGTCCAAGCCGAAAACGGTGGCGATCACCATCGGCAAGGACGGAAAACTGTTCATGGATGCCGTACCGGTCACGATGGAGGAACTCTCCGATCGCTTGCAGCAGAAAAAGGCCGAGATGCCCGAGTTGCCCGTGATCGTGCGCGGTGATGGCGAGACCCAGTACAGCAACATAGTCGATGTGCTGACGCTGCTCGGAAAACTCGATATCACACAGCTCGGTCTGGTGACCCAGAAGCTGGTCCAGTGACACGGGACGTCGATCAGTGAGCAGTTTTGACGAGGACGACGAGCGCCCCACGGGCTGGCGCCGCTGGGCTCCAGCGGCGGGCATCGTGACGGTCGTCATTGCTATATGTGCGCTTATTTTCGTGGTTGTTTCGGGCACCTCCAAGACCAAACGCAAGCCGGCGCAGGAGGTCGTGAAGCTCAGGTTGGTGCAGCCCCCTCCGCCGCCTCCGCCGCCGCCTCCGCCGCCGCCGCCCAAGATGGAGCCGCCCAAGATGAAGCAGGAGTTCAAGCCGCTGGAGTCGCCGCCGGAGCCGCAGGCACCGCAGCCGCCCGGCCCGCCTGCACTCGACGCGGCGGGCGAGGGCCCCGGGGATGCTTTCGGACTCGCGGGTCGCCCCGGCGGCAGCGAATACCTCGGCAGCGGTGGTGGTGGCGCCGGGAGCCCGTTCGCGTATTACGCGGCGATGATCCAGCAGCGCGCGCAGCAGGCGGTAGAAAAGCAGCGCAAGTTGCGTGAGACCAAGTTCAAGGTCACCGTGCAGGTCTGGATTGCTGCCGACGGCAGCACCCAGCGTGTCGCTGTCTACAAATCGACCGGAAATCAAGAACTGGACCGTCTTGTGGAAGAGAGCCTTTCGGCCATGTCCCGTTTGACGGAGAACCCACCGAAGGGCATGCCCCAACCGGTGGTCCTGCGCGTTAGCGCCTCCTGAAGATGGCCAGACGGTCACAATCGGAAAGCGGGTGATGAAATCGCAAGACGTCAAAGCATTGAAGTGCGCATTACCGGCCCGGAATTCCGATCGCCCGGGATTCAAGCGACTTGTTCTGCCGCTGGCCATCTGGCTCGCGCTTCCCGGTCTGGCCCGCGCGGAAGACTCCGCGCAGTCCGTGCTGCAGTCGACTCCCGTTTTGGGCAAACCGGCGGCGGCTCCGGCCGCAGCGCCTGCGCAGCCCGTCGAGACCGTGACCGAGGAATTGATCCGCCTGCTTGCAGATCGCTTCGCGCTCTCCCAGGAGGACGCGAACCGTCTCATCAAGCGCCTGCGTGACGAACAGGCCCAGGCTGCCGCAAAAGCCGACACAAGCCCTGCGGCACTGGCGGCTGCGCAGCCGCCCGCGGCCGAGCCCAAAGGGCGCGTCCGGATCGTCTATCTCCCCGAGACCGAGAAGAAGCGCATCCGCGAAGAAGTCCGTGAGGAGGTCATCGCGCAGGCCAAGGCCGAAAACTGGGCCCAACCCTATACCCTGCCGGGTTGGGTCAAGAACGTACAGATCGATGGCGACGTCCGGCTTCGGGGTGAGTTCGACTACCTCGATCCCTCCAACAGCCCGCAGTTCATCAACTTCCAGGCGGTCAATAGCGGTCTTCCGCTGAACACCAACCCGCCCGTGGGCCAGCCGCTAAGTTTTCCCGTGCTGAACTCCACGGAGGACAGGCAGCAGCCACGCGTGCGTGCGCGGCTCGGCATACTCGCAAACGTGTCGGACAACCTCTCCGGCGCGGTTCGCATCACCACCGGCAACACCAGCAATCCGGTGTCCCCCAACCAGACCCTGGGCAACGACTTCAACAAGCTCAGCATGGTCATCGACCGGGCCTACTTCAACTACCGCCCGACGAAGGACCTGTCCTTGTGGGGGGGACGCATCCCAAGTCCGTGGCTGTCCACCGAACTCGTATGGGACGACGATCTGGGCTTCGACGGTCTTGCCGGCCAGTATCGCCACGCCTGGACGGACACGCTCTCGCAAGTCGCCACGGCAGGTGTTTTCAGTGTCGAGAACACGGACTTCAACTATCCGGCGACGAGCCTTCAGAAGGGCAACAGCCGTGACAAGTGGCTGCTCGGTGTTCAAACGGGCGCCGAGTGGCAACTTTCCGACCGGACCCTGCTGAAAGGGGCGGTCGCTTTCTACGATTACGTCGATATCGAGGGCGAGGTCTCGAACCCTTGCTACGCGCCATCCACCAACGTGTCGTGCGATTCCGATGCCAGCCGGCCGCTGTTCGTCCAGAAAGGAAACACACTGTTCGCCCTGCGTGACCTCGTGGTGCTAACGCCTGCCGACCCGACATATCAGTACTTCGGTCTCGCCTCCGAGTTCAGCCTCCTCGACATCAACGCGCGTCTCGATCGCGCCTTCCACGATGGCAAACATCTGGTGGCCGATCTGGATGGCGTGTACAACTTCGGCTACGACGCCGGTGAGATCCGCAAGCGGATTCCGGTGAACAATTTCGGGCCGTGCCCTGCAGACGCCCCCGGTTGCAGCCCGCCCTTCGACGGCGGCAACTACGGGTTCCTGCTGAATGTGCTCTGGGGTGTTCCCAAGATCGTGGACCGCGGTCAGTGGAACGTGTTCTTCGGCTATCGCAGGCTCGAGAGCGACGCTGTCCTCGATGCGTTCACCGATTCCGACTTCCATCTCGGCGGCACCAACGCCAAGGGTTTCCATCTCGGTGGCGGCTGGGGAATTGCGCACAACGCGTGGCTGAATGCGCGCTGGCTGAGCACCACGGAAGTGACGGGCGCGCCATATTCGGTCGACGTCCTGCAACTCGACCTCAACTCCAGGTTCTGAGGTGTCGCCGATGTCGCGTCGTCTCCGGAGTCTCGTCTTGCTGCCACCTCTTTTGTGGTCGGCCTTGGGTGCGCGCGCCGATGAAGTCCTCGAGGCCCGCTTGCGTGACCAGCTCAAGGAGGCCGTGACCCAGGTCCGGCAACTGCAGATCGAGAATGCATCCCTGAAGGCAGACCTCGCCAAGGCGTCCGCTGCAGCGCCTGCGCCGGCAGCCGCACCTGCGCCCGCCGATGTGTCGGGCTCGGAGGAACTGCAAGCGTCCCTTGACCAGCAGACCGCTCGTGCCGATGCGCTCGAGGCCCAGACCGCGCAACTGAAGAAAACCATCGGGCAATGGCAGCAATCTCACGATCAGGCAACGGCACTCGCCCGCGATCGGGATGCCGCCGCGAAGAAATCCGAGGCCCTTTACGAAGGCCTTCGCTCGCACGTTGATACCTGCGAGAAGAACAACGCGACGCTCGTGTCGATCAGCGATGAACTGCTCTCGCGCTACAAGAACAAGGGCGTGATCGCCGCTGCCCGGGACAGGGAACCATTGTTGGGCCTGCATCGTGTAGAGCTGGAACGGCTGGCGCAGGAGTACCACGCGCGCATCGTGGATTCCACGACGGGGCCCTTCGATCCCGATGCGCCGCCTGCGCCGACAGAGCAGCGTGAAGCGCAGGCGCCATCTGAGCAGGGCCCGGCGCAGCCTCCGGCGGCCGCCCCTTCGCAACAAGGCAAGCAGTGATCACCATGAACACACCCGAGTCTCCCGTGATCCTCGATCACCTCACCGCAGAGGTGGTGGCAGAGATCCTGCGCCGTTCCGGGTACCGCGCATCCGTTGTCGAGAACGGCCGCGCGCCTCAGGTCCATAGCGCCGCGCAGGGGCTGGGTTTTCTTGTCGGGTTCGGCAACCCTCTCGAGGGCGCCGATGGCCGCTACGCAGACTGTGGCTTCCAGTGCTGGATCGGCATTCAGGGCGAGCTACCTGCCGACCTCGTTCCGACGTGGAACCACACCATGCGTTTCGCGCGGCTCTCGCGCCAGGGCGAGCATCTCGTGCTCTCGATGGACGTGGTGGTCGCCGGTGGTGTCACGGAAAACTACCTCGTCGCGCAGTGCGAACTGTGGGACCGGGTGATCCGCGATTTCATCATGTTTCTCCGCAAGCCGGTGCAGACGGAGAGTCCAGAGTGAAACTCCGGGCGAGCGCACTGGTCCTTGCGACTGCATCGGCTCTGGCCGGTGCGGCGCATGCCGGGGATCTCTCCCCTGCTGGCCTGTGTGTAAGCGTGGAGGCGCCGGTCTCGGACCCGCGCTTCCTCGACTGCCTCAGCAAGGAGTTGAACACCAGCGTCGCGCTCGGTGACGACGCGAGGCGAGCACGCGAGGCGGTGGCTGCCGCGCGGACCCCGCAGGATCCGGCCGGGCAGGGGCTATACACCCAAGCCGCAACACGTCTGCGCCTCGGTCCGAATTTCGGTCACTCCGTCGTGCCCTATCGCCCGGCTCTCGAGTACCGGAGTCCGCTCATCCCGCCTGCAGCGAGCCCGGCGCCATGACAAGGCGCACGCACCTTCATCGCGGCGACTGGACTGGGCCACGCCTGTCCCCGAAGGGCCGTCTGCGGCACGCGATCCTCGCTGGCCTCGGACTGTCGATGACCTCGCTGTTGGCGCCCCAGGCTTCGCTCGCAGCCCAGTTCGGCAGTCCCGGCTGGTTCGCCGCA
Organism: uncultured Gammaproteobacteria bacterium; assembly: GCA_903928015.1. GTDB lineage: Bacteria > Pseudomonadota > Gammaproteobacteria > Pseudomonadales > UBA5518 > UBA5518. The sequence continues at coordinate 21,739 of CAIYPF010000208.1, forward strand.
CAGGGAGCGGCGGCGCCGGGCGGCGTCGCGCCCGCGCCCCAGGCCGGGCCCATGCTCCCGCCTTCGGTGACCACGCCCGCTGTGGCGATGCAGCGTGCCCAGCGCTCCATAGACAACCTGAACCGCGCTGCGGCCGCCGTGGTGGCGGCGCAATCGGTGCAGAGCGCCGCACGGCAGTTGTCGCTGCAGGCGATCAGCACGGTTCCCGACGGGCTCGCGCCCGGTGGCCTGCACGTCGGAGCGAATGCCGCCGCCGACGCAGCAAACCCCCAGGGTTGCGCCGCCTCGAACACCTGTACCTGGCTGAATGCGGATCTGCCGACGCAGACGAACGCCGCGGATGGCAAGACGACCGTCACGGTTAAACAGACCGCCAGCAAGGCGATCCTGACCTGGGATTCGTTCAACGTCGGCAAGAACACCACTCTGGAGTTCGATCAGCACTCCGGCACCCAGTCTGACGGCACCAACGACTGGATCGCACTGAACCGCGTGAGCGCCGGCGCCTCGCCCAGCCAGATACTCGGCACGCTCAAGGCTGACGGTTCCGTCTACCTGATCAACCAGAACGGCATCATTTTCGGCGGCTCCTCGAAGGTCAATGTCCACTCGCTGCTCGTGTCATCGTTGCCGCTCTATTTGCCCGGCACGGCCTCGACGCTGACGCCGGGAGACGATGAGGACTACCTCGCTCGCAGCAACCGTCTGTTCCTCGAAACGGGTATCACGTCCTACGGACTCGGCACGGCGTCGGGAAGCATCCTTGGTCTGGGTAATTCGCAGCGCGTGGCGCTTTCAACGCTCGGCGAGTTGCCCGGCGATATCGAGATAGAGGCAGGTGCCTCGATCAGCACGGACTCCCTGGGCTACTCGCTCATCGCGGCGCCCAATGTGATCAACGCCGGGCACATCTCCGCGAAGGACGGGCAGATCGTGCTGGCGGCGGGCGTGGGCGTTACGCTGCGCAGCCCGCAGCAGGGCGAGTTGCTCCTGCAGCCGCTGCTCACCGGTGTGATCGATGACGATATCGCCGGAGGCGATGCGACGCCGGTGTCCCGCTTGGAGAACAGCGGCCTCGTCGAGTCGGTCAGGGGTGATATCCGGATGCTGGGGACCTCGATCACCCAGGCGGGTGTGCTCGTGGCTACCACCAGCGTCACGCGGGCGGGAAGCATCGATCTCCTGGCCATGGATGAGCAGGTCACGGACTCCGCCAACTCGCGCAACGGGGTGGTCGTGCTCGCGCCGGATTCGGTCACGGCGGTTCTACCCGACGCCAACAACGAGACCACACTCTCCAGCCCCGCGGCAGACAGCCTGTTCCGTCCCGGCTCCGTTTCCCTTAAGGGCGGTGCGGTGCGTGTCGATGGCGGCGCACTGATCGAGGCGCCGGGCCAGAGTGTCCGTATTGTTGCGGTTGGCTCCACGCCCACCAACGTTTTTGCGGGAATCGAGGGCTACGTTTCCGGCCGCGTGTATATCGACGAGGGCGCGGTGATCGACGTCGCGGGCGTTGCCGGTTACGAGTTGCCGATGTCGGCCAACCTCGTCAACGTTCCGCGGATCGGGCAGAACGAGCTGGCCGACACGCCGGTGCAGCGTGGCGGGCCGGTCTTCGGTGTACCGGTCACGGTCGATATCCGCGTCAGCGGAACGCGCAGTGACGGTGTTGCCTGGACGGGGACGCCGCTCGCCAACGTAGGCGGTTACATCCAGCAGGTGCCCCGGAAGGTCCAGCAATTGCTGCAGAACGGCGGAACGGTCTCCCTGGCGGGAGACGAGGTGCTCGCCCGTGCCGGCTCGCAACTGAATCTCGACGGTGGCTTCATCCACTACCTGGGCGGCGTCCTGGAGACCACCCGCCTGATCGCGGCCAACGGAGCGATCATCGACATCGGCAGTGCTGATCCGAACGTCATCTACGCGGCCGTCGCCGGGCGTTTCACCGCAAACCAGCCCCGCTGGAACACCAAGACCGTCTACGTGAATCCGCTGCTCGGAAGCGAGGGCGGTGTTTACGAGGCCGAGTACATCCAGGGCGGCAACGCCGGCACGCTCAACGTGTACGCCGAGCACATGCTCGCGCTCGACGGGGATATCTCCGGGCGCGCGCAGGCCGGTCGTCGGCAGGTGGCCTCGGGCAAGTTGCCTGCGCAGGGCAGTCTTTACGTTGGACCCGGAAACGGCCTGCGTGCGGCGGTATTCCCGGACCAGAGCGCGCTCGGTTTCAGCCCCGATTACCGCCTGCAGGACACAGCCCCCGACATCACTGTGCTCGATCCGCATTTCTCGGCCTCGACAGCGGTGCCAGATGCCATCCGCGACGAGCAACTCATCCTGCTCTCCACTCGCGATATCGAGAGCGCCGGGTTCGGCTCGCTCACCGTGGTCGCGGACGGGGACATCGAACTGGCCGCCGGAGAGGGCCTGGTCGTTGCGCCGGGTGGCAGCGTCTCGCTCACGGGCGGGCGCGTCACCGTCGCCTCGGACATTTCCGCCCGAGCCGGCAGCATCAACATAACCACCGCCGTCGCCAGAGGCGGCAGCGGCGACATCGTTGTCAAGTCGGGCGTGACCCTCGACGCCAGTGGCTTCTGGGTGAACGACGCAGGTCTTTCGGCTGAAGAGCTCAGCGGCGGCGCGCTGGTGAATGGCGGGAACATCGTGCTCCGCACGCTGCAGGCCAGCGGTGTCTCCACCGTTTGTGTCGGAAGCACGACCTGCACCGTGGACTACACGGGTTCGATCATCCTCGAGCAGGGCAGCTTGCTCGATGTCTCCAGCGGGGGGAGAGTCCTTCCTTCCGGCAAGATTCTTGCGGTGGACGGCATCCCGCAGGGCAGGGGAGGCAGTGTTTCCCTCCTCACCTACGATGCTTCAAAGGGGCAATTCGGTGACGGCCGGCTGCCCTTGCCGGGAAGCCTGCCCAACAACGGCAGGATCGTGCTCGGGGGAGAGATACGCAGCTGGGGCTTCTCCGGTGGCGGGACCTTCACTGCCCGCGCCCTCGGGATCTCGATCGGATCGAAGACGCAGAACCGTTACCAGACGCTGCGCTTCGAGCCGGAGTGGTTCGACGGTCAGGGATTCGGTGCCTACGTCCTGTCTGCACTCTACGATGCGCGCGTTGGCACGGATGCCGTGGTGCGGCCCGTGCAGTCCAACCTCGTTCCGGTGTACGACACGCTGCTGCGCGCGCCCACCGGCACCGACATCCACGCGCACGATGCCGACCACCCCGACGGGATCTACACCACCGTCGGACGTCTCGACGACTACCACCGGCAGGCTACCGACTTTTCCCTCTTTGCCGGCGATTACCTCAACTGGCGCGTGTCTCCGGGCGTACTGCCGGACTACTCGCGCAGCGCGGTGCGCGGCCTGGTCGAGATGCTCGCGGGATCGAAGCTCCTGGCAGACCCGCGCGCCAAGGTGGTCATCGGCTCCAACAACCGGATCAACATCCAGGGCGAGATCGTTGCCCACGGCGGTTCCATCACGATCACCGGAGATACGGGGAGCGGCGGTTACGCCCAGAACCCGGGCACCATCATCAACGGCGGCGCCTTCAGCGATATCCGCAAAGAGATCTGGCTGGGCGCCGAGAGCCTGCTTGATGCCTCGGGTGTCGTGCTGCTGAACCCCCTCCAGGCGCCGCTCATCGTGGACGGTGAACTCCAGGCGCCGAGAAGCGGCGTCGTCCTCGACGGTGGCACCGTGGTGGTCACCAGCGACAGCGGCGCGGTCATCGCGATCAACTGCCTCGACGCGGAATGCGCGGACCCGAAGGCGCGTGGCGCGACGATCAATGTCTCCGGCACGAGCGCGGAACTCGACCTTCCTGCCGGTGACCTGAACACACTCGAATCGCGCGATGTCTGGAGCGATGCGGGCACGGTGGTGCTGGGCGCGGGCACCGGCATGCTGTTCCGAGGCTATATCGAGGCCCATGGCGGCAGCGATCGCGCGGCCGGAGGCACGCTCTACATCACGCCCGAAGTCCCCTTGCTGTCCACCACCAACGGCTTCGACGGTGCGCGGAAGCTTTTACTGAGCGACACGCCCGGAAAGTTGCCGGACAAGCTCGCCCCGGGCAAACCGGTCACCCTGCCGCTGGGCGTGCTCCGCTTCGGCGTCAACCGGCTGAAAAACTCGGGAGTCGATTCCCTGATTCTCGGGATGGATCCCGCCAAGGGCGCGCCGGTGACCGCGCCGGCGGTGGTGCTCGACGACGACATCGAGATCAATCTCGCACGCTCGATCATCATCAACACCGAAGCGCTGAATGCCATCGCGCCGGACGGCAGTTCCTCGGTGCACCTGACTGCGCCCTACATCGCCATCCACGGCTATGCCACCAGCGGCAAATACCCCGCCGCCGATACGCTCTATCCCACCTTCCCCGGCATCGATCTCACCGTGTCTGCCGACGCGATCGATCTGGGCGGGCAGTTCTCGCTCCCCGATTTCGGGAAGGTCTCGTTCATCAGCAGCGGTGACATACGTTTCCTCACGCCGGCGAACTACGCCTACTTCCGCAGCAGTGAGGACCTCACGAACCCGCAGAGCGTCCCCGGCGTGATGCTCGCGGCGGGAGACCTGTATTTCGAGGCCGCGCAGATCTACCCCGCGACCGGCAACCGCTTCATCATCGATGCCATCAGCCCGATCGCCACGGTCACCTTCCGCGGCAATGCCGCGTCGGCGGATGCCAACGCGCCCATTTCCGCGGGCGGCAGCCTGTTCGTCGCCGGCACAAACATAGATCAGGGCGGCGTCATCCGGGCGCCCGGCGGTCAGATCCTGCTCGGCGTCGCCGATGCCAATGATCCCGAAACTGCAGCCCTGTTCAGTTACGCAGGCAACCTGCGCAACGGCAAACCCGGCCGCATCCTGCTGCCCGTCGTGAGCACCCAGAAGCTGGTGCTCGGAGATGGCAGCCTGACCTCTGTCTCTCTCAACGGGTTGGTGGTGCCCTACGGCGAAACCGTCGACGGCCAGAACTGGCGTTATGACGGAACGGCGAACTCCAACTCCGGTGCGACCACCACCGTGCAGGATCTGTCAGCGCCCCCGCCCAAGCGCATTTCTGTCAATGGCAACGAGGTCTTGCTGTCCCCTGGCGCGGTGATCGACATTTCCGGAGGTGGTGACCTGCAGGCCCAGGAGTGGGTGGCGGGCACGGGCGGTTCGCGCAACGTGCTGCTGCAGTACAACACGGTGTACTCGGGTGGTCGTCCGGAGGCCGCGCCGCTCTACCCGGACCGTCGGCCGGTCTACGCGATCATTCCCGGTTTCCAGAGTGCGCTTGCGCCGTACGACCCGTCGCTCGTGGCAGGCGATCCGCTGGTGGGGCAGGCCGTGTTCCTCTCTGGCGCCCCCGGAATTCCCGAAGGCGTCTATACGCTGCTCCCGGCGCGCTATGCGACCTTGCCGGGCGCATACCGCCTCGTACAAGACACCGCTGCGATCGACACGCTGCCCGGAAGAAACCTCACGCTCCCCGATGGCACCTTCGCGATCGCCGGCAACTTCGTTCAGGGCACCAGCGGTGCGACGCGTGCCCGCAGCACCACGTTCCTGGTCCAGTCGGGGCCGGTCTGGCAGCAGTACTCCCAATACACGCTGAGCAGCGCAGATGCGTTTTTCGGTTCGCTCGCGGAGCAGTCGGGCGGGGTCCGGCCGCGACTTCCTGTCGATGCCGGCCAGCTCGTGCTGGCGGCAACGCGCACGCTGGGATTGGGCGCCGAACTGCGTACCGCCGCCGGCACGGGCGGTGCGGGAGCCCTGGTCGATGTCGTGTCGCAGCGTATTCAGATCGTGGACGCCAACTCTGCAGCGCTCGCCGGCTATGTGCAGATCCGGGCCGCCGACCTCGTCAAGCTCGATGCCGCAAGCCTGCTGCTCGGTGGCACCCGCACCCGCACGTCGGCGGGTGACCGGATAACGGCGCTTGCGACCAGCCTGATTCTCTCCAACGACGACGAGACCCTCGAAGCCCCCGAGGTGCTATTGGTTGCGACGGCAGCCCGCGCTGGCGACGGCATCGTGATCGGCGCTGGCAGCAAGGTTGCCGCTGTCGGCGACATCCCCGCCAATCAGTCTGTCGACATCGAGATCGGCCGCTTGCCCACCCCTGCGTCCGGGAAGGATCCCGGCGATGCCGGCGTCTCCGGCGACGGCGCACTGCTGCGGCTCTCCAATGGTGCGCCGGTGAAGGTCTCGCGCATCAATGTTCCGGAAGTCGCCAACGGCCTGCTGCGTATCGAGGCTGGCGCAAGCCTGAAGGCAACCGCGAGCATAACGCTCGATTCCGCAGCGAGCACCGAGGTCGCGCCGGGAGCCATCTTCGCGGCCGATGCGATAGATGCGAACAGCAGCGTTGTCAGTTTCCTCGGCTCCGGTTTCGAGGGCCCCACTCCTGAGGGGCTGGTGATCACGTCGGCCCTGCTCGAGCAACTGGCCAGCGCGAAGTCCCTGCGTTTCGGCAGCAGGGCTTCGATGGACTTCCTCGGGTCGGTCGATCTGGAGATCGATGGCTCGCTCGGTCTGAGCGCGGGTGCGTTCCGCGGCGACGGCGGCACAGTGCGTTTGGCCGCTGACACGATCAGTCTCTCCAACGACCTGGGTGCGGACGCACTTGCCAGTGATGCATCCGGGAGTCTGGCCCTGTTGGCTGACCGCGTCGTGTTCGGCGCCGGTGACAAAGTCTTCGACGGATTTGCCGGCGTTGACGTCCTCGCGCGCAACGGGGCTGTCTTCGAGGGCAACGGCAGCGCAGATTTCCGCGCCGCCGACGTTTCGCTGCACCTTCCCGCGCTGAGGGCTGCCACGGGTTCGGCCAACGCACTGTTCACCGCGGGTGCCCTCCGTATCGATGCCGTGGGGGCAGGAGCAGCCACGCTTTCCGACGGCGCCGGCGGCGTGCTCGGCCTGCAGGGTGCCACCGTCGTGCTGGATTCACGGATTTCCAGCCCGGGCGGCTCGGTGAGTCTGGCCGCCACCTTGGGCGACCTTGTGCTCGGCGCGGGCGCTCGCATCGATCTCAGGGGCTTTGCGCGGGATTTCCTCGATGTACAGCGCTTTGCCGATGGCGGCGAGGTCCGACTCTCCGCGACCGGTGGTGACGTGGTGGTCGCGAGCGATGCTGTGCTCGATGTGTCAGCGGATTCCTCGGGAGGAGACGCCGGCCGCATTCTCGTCAGCGCCCGTGACGGGGCACTGCGACTCGACGGGCGTTTGCTCGGCAGCGCCGCGGACGGTGCCAAAGGCGGATCGCTTGTCGTCGATACGCGCTCCGCGATCGACCTCGACGCGCTCCTGTCCGTGCTGGAGACGGCAGGCATCGATGGCACCATCTCCCTGCGCAGCGGCAGCGGCAACCTGATCGTCGGCGCGGGACACACGCTGCGTGCCGACGAGATCAGGCTGGTCGCCGACGGTGGCACAGCACCCGGAGACGATGATGGCAACGTGATCGTGCTCGGCACTGTCGACGCCTCGGGCGACAAGGGCGGCAGCATCGATCTGGTGGGTCGCAGCGGCGTGGTGCTGGTGGGCAGTCTGCTTGCGCGCGGTGATGCGACAGGTCAGCGCGGCGGCATCGTCAGTCTCTCCACCTCGGGTGTTGCCTCGGGCGCGCTGGATCCGGTCTTCGGCCATCAACTCGTCGATGCCGCGCAATCAGGCCGCATCGTCATCGGCGATGCAGCGCTCATCGACGTTTCGGGCGAGAGGGCGGGCGGGCGCATCGCGCTGCGCGCACCGCTGCTGTCCGACGGTGATATCCGGGTATCCATAGGCACCGACGCACAGATCACGGGCGAGCGCGAACTCGCCATCGAGGCCTGGGCGCGCTGGTCCACCACCGATGCGAGCACGGGTCCCCTGCACTTCGACGGCATCGTCGATCCCGCGGGTCGTTTCGATTCGAACGGTGATGAGGCTCCGGAGACAGCGCACAGCGCGTTTTTCCAGGACACGCTACGCGCTTTCGTCAGCGCCTCCGCGTTCCCCTTCGAGCAGCGCCTCCCGACGCGACAGACCCTTGTCGTCAGGCCGGGCATCGAGCTGGTGAACCCGGATGCCTCCCGCCTGGACGGTGACATCCTGGTGCTCAGTGACTGGAACATGGGGTCTGGCAGTCGGGACCGCACCGGTGCTCTGGTGCTGGATTACCGCCACGGTGATGCGGCGCCCGTGCTGACGCTCCGCGCCTCCGGAGACATCCGGGTCGGCGCAAGTCTGAGCGATGGTTTCTTCCAGAATTCCAACCCCTTCAACACGGCCAATCCGTCGAACGTCGACAACTCGGCCTCGCCGCGCGCGACGCCGACCAACCCCTTGCCGCTGCTCTCCCAGAGCCTCGCGGCCTCGCTGGCAGGCACCAAGGAAGCGCCGTTGCTCGAGGCGGTTGATTCGAGCTCCTTCCGTTTGGTGGCGGGTGCCGACGCCAGTAGCGCAGATCCGCTCGCGCTCGCCGGCGGCGCTTCCGGCAGCGTCCTGCTCGAAGGGCACCAGCAGGCGGTGTTCATCAAGAAAAACGGCAAGGAGGCCACGATCTACGCCCCCACGATGGTGCGCACGGGCACGGGTTCCATCACGGTGGTTGCGGCAGGTGACGTCACCTTGCTCGATCCCTTCGCGCCGGGTGTGATCTACACCGCCGGCAGGCCGGTCGCGGGGGCTTCGGTGCTGTCGACCCCCGTGCTGCGCGAAGGTTTTGGCGGATTGCCGCCTGTGCTCGATTCCGGCCGGATAAACAGCGAAGCTGCCGGTGACCTCCGCATCGTGGCGGGCAGGGACATCCTCGGGCGTCAGCAGGTCATCGACGACGGTTCGCGCACTGGCAAGCCTGGCGCCAACCTCACGCAGATGTGGTGGCCCTGGATGCAGACCTGCCTTTTCGGCGGCCCTACCGAGTGCCGCAGCGCAGGCGGAACCTCGATCAGTTTCGGCGTGTTCGATCAGGGGATTCTCAGCACTGGCGGCGACGTCATGCTGTCTGCCGGTCGTGACATCCGCGACGTGTCCGCCTCTCTGCCGACAACCTGGTACGTGCGCGAGGAAGGCGGTGTGCAGGTGTTGCACACAGTCGGGGGTGGCGATCTCCAGATCGACGCCGGTCGCGACATCCTGAGCGGCGCATTCCTGGTCGCGCGCGGCACGGGCTTGATTTCTGCCGGGCGTGATATCCGCGCCGACCTCCAATCGCAGAATGGCATCCCGGTTGCCACCTACCTGGGCATGCAGGACGCGGTGATCCGCATGAATGCAACGGGCCGCGTGGAACTTGGGGGCGTGATGAACCCCTCCTGGGTGTTCAGGGGCTTCGACTCGCAATCCTACAGCGCCCGCTCCGCGCTCGAAGTCGTAGCGCAGTCGGGAGACATATCGCTGCGGCGCGGGCTGAGCGAGTTCCTCTTCGGCTCGACCGTCTTCCTGCTTAACGCCTACGACTACGTGCTGCCTGCTTCGCTCGAACTCACCGCGCTTGACGGTTCGGTCAGCGTTCTCAGCAACGGCGAACTCTATCCCTCGGCCACGGGCAGCCTTGCCGTGCTGGCGAGAGGCGATCTGCGCTTCTCCAACGGCAGCCTGGCGCGCAGTGTGTTCGGCATGATCGACGCCCCTGCCTCGTTGCTGCCCTCCGCGCTCAGTCCCATGTCCGGCGCAAGCATCGCATCGAGTTTCATCTACGACGGTGTCGATTCGCCGTTCCGCCTTCACGTGCCGGGCGGTCTGCACGCGCAAGACGACGAGCCGGTTCGACTCTACAGTGTCGAGGGCAGCCTGATCGACGGTACGAACGGCGGCGTGGGTGCCATGCGCATCGACCTCCCCAAGGCGGCGCTCATCAGCGCGGGGCGCGACATCGTCGACCTGATCTTCCGCGGCCAGCACCTTTACGCCTCCGACATCACCCGTATCAGCGCGGGCCGCGACTACTACAATTCCTCGCTCTCGCCCGCACGCAGCGTCGCTTTCGTGGAAATTGGGGGGCCGGGTACCCTTCTGCTGCAGGCGGGCCGCAACCTGGGCCCGATCACCTCGGCGAACGATGCGCTGGACTACGGCTACCTCCCGCGCGGCAACCCGAGTTATCCCGGCATCCGGACCATCGGTGACCAGAACAACGCGTACCTGCCGAGGGCCGGGGCCTCGATACTCCTCGCCTTCGGCGTGGGGCAGGGCTCGGGGCTCGAGGCCTTCGCCTCGACCTACATCGACCCTGCCGTGCTGCACGACCCGGAAGACCCCTCGGACGCACTCGGCACGCCGGATTACTCCGAGCGTCTGGTTGCATTCGTCGAACAGGTGGAGGCCGACCGCCTGCGCCGGCTCGGTGAGGAAGCGCCCGTTGATTTCACGCCGGAGCAGGCATGGGACTACTTCCGGGAACTCCCTGCATACCAGCAGCAATTGCTTGTTTACCCCGTGTTCCTCGACATCCTCAACGTGACCGGTCTGGACTACAACTCCGACGGTCGTTTCTCGCAGCAGTACGGGCGTGGCTTCGACGCGATACAGTCACTCTTCCCCGCTGCGCTCGGTTACACGCCGTTCAACCGGGATCTCGCCCCCGGCGAGCAACAGCAGTCCGTGCGCACCGGCATCTTCGACATGCGCGGATCAACGGTTCAGACACAACGCGGCGGTGACATTTCGATCATCGGGCCCGGCGGCGACATCATCGTGGGCAGTGCGTCGGCACCTCCGCTGGTGCCGGCCTCTGCCGTCACTGCGGGCATTGGCCCGAATGCGCAGGGCATTCTTGCACTCGAGCAGGGGGCGGTGCGGATCTTCACCGACCGCAGCGTGTTGCTTGCGCAGAGCCGGATTTTCACGGAGCAGGGCGGCGATATCCTGATCTGGAGTTCGAACGGCGACGTCAACGCGGGCAAGGGCGCCAAGACCAGTTCCGAGATCCCGCCGCCTGAATTCCTCTGCGACATAGACCACTTCTGCCTCGTCGATGCCAAATCGCAGGTGAGCGGTGCCGGTATCGCGGTGCTGCAGACGCGCGCCGGCGCGGCGAGCGGCACGGCCAACCTCGTGGCGCCACGGGGCACGGTGGATGCGGGCGATGCGGGCATTCGCGTCGCCGGCAGCCTGAACGTGGCGGCGTTCAAGGTGGCCAACGCCGACAACATCTCGGTCTCGGGCGGCTCGGTGGGCGTTCCCACGGGGCTGGTCGATACCGGCGCGCTGGGTGCGGCAAGTTCCGTCGCGGCATCGGTGTCCCAGAGCGCGGGTCAGATGGGCTCCGGCCGCCAGGCCGACAAGGGCAATTACGTCATTGCCGTCGAAGTCCTCGGCTTCGGTTCCCCGGACGGCTGAAGCCGCCACCTTCTCTGACTTGTCTTGCAACCGTCAACTTAACGACATGTTGGGGCGCTAGGGTAGCCCCGGCTCTCTGGAGCTGTGCGCTGTATCACAAACGCACTGAATCACATGCATCTCAACATCGGAGAAATGATCCATGAAAGTTAAAGTCCTTTCCGCCGCCCTGATGGCGGTCTGTGCACAGGGCGCCTTCGCGGCCCCCGCCGCCACCCTGTACGGCGGTGGTGCTACGTTCCCGGCAGCAGCTTACGGCGGCGTAGAGTGGCTGACCGGCCCGAACACCGGCACCGCTACTGCTCCCATCTACGCTTCCGTGCCTTCCGCGCCCATCACCCGCCTGATCAGCGGCGGCGCTACGGGCTCGTTCATGGCGGTTTACGCTGCCAGCACCACCGTCAAGCCCTTCGGCTTCCCCGCGAATGTCGTCGCTGCGACGGCCATCGTTTCGGGCAAGAGCTACACGATCAAGACCCTCGGTGACACGAACTGGACCAGCCTGGGCGCCACCGGAACTCCGGCCGTCGGCACGACCTTCACCGCGTCGGCCAGCGGCTCCGGCACCGGCACCGCGAACCTGAACGTACGTCCCTCCATGTCCTACTGCCAGACCGGCAGCGGCGGCGGCAAGAACGTTCTGATCGGCGTGAAAGCGGCCGACTTCACTGCTACCTCGGGCAATGCCAATGGCCTGAGCTGCGGCAACTTCAATACCTCGGGCATCCCCTTCGGCGCTGGCGGTGGCTTCAGCGCTCCGTCGGGCCAGACCGATGCAGACTTCGTCGGCACCGACTCGCCGATGAGCTCCTCCGAGTACACCACGTTCAAAACCAACAAGGGTGCAACCCGCGGCGTTCCGGTGCAGATCCCTGTCGCCGTAGGCGCCATCGGCCTGGTCTACAACAACGTCAACACCGGCAAGAGCCTGGGTTCGGCTCCGCTCGTACTCTCGATGTCCGAGGCCTGCCAGATCTTCTCCGGCGCCATCAGCAACTGGAGCTACTTCGGCTACCCGTCGAAGGCAATCAAGGTCGTGTACCGCTCCGACAAGAGCGGCACCTCCTTCGGCTTCAGCAACGCGCTGTCCGCGATGTGCACCGCTGAGGGCGTGACGGGCTTCACGACGCAGGAAACCTTTGCCTCGGCCTTCCCCTTGGCCACCGCTCCCGCGGGCGCCATCGGTGCCTCCGGCAACGCCGGTGTTATGGATGCCGTCGGCACGAACGATGGCGCGATCGGTTACGGCGACGTGAACGATGCCGTTGCTCGCCAGCGCATCACCCCCACGCTGAACGATGTCAACTTCTTCGCTGTCAAAGCGAAGCTGGGCACCAACCCCGCGACCACCAAGCTCTACGTTGCCAAGTCGCCGCTCAAGGTCGGCAAGACCTTCAAGCTGCCCGTTGGCTCGGTAGTGTTCGACCAGACCTTCGCAGCAGGCAGCAACAGTGCCAGCGGCCGTCCCACGCTGACCGACATCTCTGGCGTTCCCGCAGCACGCGCGAACTGCATGGCGTTGGTAAGCCCGGACGCTTACGGCAGCGCGCCGGTCGACGCGAACGGCAACTACTCCATCTACCCGTTCCAGGCCGTCACCTACATGCTGTTCAACTCGAACGGCAACGGTGACAACGCCCTGAACCTCCAGCAGCTCGCTGGTTCGTTCTACGGTCCGGCCACGGCTCCGGCAATCAAGGCCAGCGTGACCTCGATCAGCTCAACGAACGGCTTCTCCTACATCGCCGGCTACAGCCCGACGGCGCAGATCAAGAACTGCATCGGCTTCTGAGCCAGGTCTGACAAGGAAGCCGCGGGCATCGCCACGGAAGGCGGCTCTCCCCGCGAGAGTCGCAGCGGCTTTCTCCTGCCAAACCCCTCTGTTCCGCCAGGAACGGGGGGGTTTCTTTTTTTGATGCTCCGCTCGGACCCGGGTCGCGCCCGCTCCGGGAGCCGCTACAATCCTGCGCCACGTCGCGGTCGCCCAATAGCGAGAGCCCCTTACCCGTGAGCCGTCGATATGTCCTGAGCGGGGCACTGCGTGCCCTGTTCTCCCTGTGGTTGCTGCTGGCAACGTCACTGGACGTGAGCCGCGCCGTGGCTGACACCCCTCCCGTTGGCACGCAAATCGGCCCCGTGCCCGTTCCGCCTCCCGTCGAGGACATCCCCTCCGTGGCCGCCGCGCTCGACCCGCTGGAGGCGCGAGTGGCATCGCTGCCGACCACCCCTGTCACTGTCACTCCCGATGTGCGGTCATTGCCGGTTTTCGTCGACGCCGTGATGGCGCGGCTCGGGCTTTCCGTGAGCTTCGGGCCCGGGATCCGCGAACGCGAGGATCCGGTATCGCTGCGGCTCGCCGCACCGGTGCCCCCCGCACAACTGCTGCGCATCACGCGCGAGATGCTGCGCAGTTTTGCGATGTCGATGACCCTGCGAGACGGAGCGGTGATCGTGTCCCGGGATGCCGGTGCCGTGGTGCCCGTCTACGCGGCAGACGGCAGGGTGCCCGCGCAAACAGACGCCGCGCAGCGTGTGCTGGTCGTCGTGCCGCTGGTCGCCGCCCGCCACACTGCCGTGACGCCGTGGCTCTCGCAGGCCTTCGGCGATGCGGGCGTCAATGTGGATCAGGACCCGGCGAGCAACACGCTCCTGGTGGCGGGGCCTGCCGCGGCAGTGGAGGA
>CAIYPF010000209.1 GCA_903928015.1 uncultured Gammaproteobacteria bacterium
AGCCTAAGCTGGCCAGAAAATCACTTGCGCGCCACCCCCATCGTCCACGATCGCGCTGAAACGCCGTGCACGATCAGTCTGAAATGCCGTCCACGATAGGCTGAAATGCTCAACTGAACCGCCCCGGAAATCGCGGAGGCCCGTTGGGTTAAGTCAGGCCGCCACCTCGGTAGCTTGACTGGCGAGTTGCCGGTAGTAGTTTGCCTCGGCTTCGGCGGGCGGGATGTAGCCGATGGGCTCGAGCAGGCGGTGGGTGTTGAACCAGGCCACCCATTCCAGCGTGGCCAGTTCCACCGCCTCCTTGGTCTTCCATGGTGCGCGCCGATGAATCAGCTCGGCCTTGTACAGACCGTTAATGGTCTCGGCCAGCGCGTTGTCATAGCTGTCACCTTTGCTGCCCACCGACGGTTCGACTCCAGCTTCAGCAAGTCGCTCGCTATAGCGAATTGAAACGTATTGCGAACCGCGGTCCGAGTGATGCACCAGACTGCTGTCACGCTCGGGCTGTCGGGCGTACAGGGCCTGCTCCAGGGCATCGAGGACGAAGTCCGTGGTCATTGAACTGCTCACGCGCCAGCCCACGATGCGCCGTGCGAACACGTCCACGATGAAGGCCACATACAGCCAGCCTTGCCAAGTCGAGACATAGGTGAAGTCCGACACCCAAAGCTGGTTCGGCCGATCGGCGCGGAACTGCCGATTGACCTTGTCCAGCGGGCATGACGCCTTGTTGTCGCTGATGGTGGTGCGCACCACCTTGCCACGCCTGACGCCCCGCAGGCCCAAGCGCCGCATCAGGCGCTCGACCGTGCAGCGCGCCACCTCGATGCCCTCCCGGTTCATCTGCTTCCAGACCTTGTCGGCGCCGTAGACCTGCAGGTTGGCGTTCCACACCTGCTCGATCACGGGCATCAACGTCACGTCGCGCTGCGCCCTAGGGCTCAACAGGGACTGATCCCGACGCCGGGCAGCGTGGCGGCGATATGCCGACGGGGCAATCTGCAGCACCGCGCAGATTGGCTCGACCCCGTGGACGTCGCGATGCTCATCGACGAGCCCGTACATCACTTCAGCCGGCGGTCGAGCTCCGCCTGGGCGAAAAACGCGCTGGCCAGCTTCAGGATCTCGTTGGCTCGGCGCAGCTCCTTGACCTCCCGCTCCAGATCCTTGATGCGCTTGGCCTCAGCCGTGCTAAGGCCCGGTCGGCCACCGGCATCAACCTCAGCTTGCTTGACCCATTCCAGCAGCGTCTGCGGCACGCAGCCAATCTTCGGTGCGATCGACTCGATCGCCGCCCACAACGACGGGTACTCCCCGCGGTGCTCCTGCACCAGCCGCACGGCCCGCTCACGGACCTCAGGTGAGAACTTGTTCGACTTCTTCATGGCTCCATCTTCTCAAGAGTTGGAGCCTCCTCGAAACCCGGGGCGGTTCACGTGGTGTCGCCGCCCGTCATTGAAGTACGCAAGAACACTGGTCTTTTGCAGTCGCAGTTCGCCGCGCTCTTAGGCGTTTCGGTAAGAACCCTGCAAGGCTGGCAGCAAGGGCGTAAGCAGCCACACGGTGCGGCAGGAAACTAGTTTCGGCCCGATCAACATGCACGTGAACTCCCGCAGCGCTGTCGGCGCTCGAGCCAAGGACCGAGGCATCCTCGGTGGAATCGCCTAGATTCTCTTATTTGCTGCGCGAGCGCGTCTGGACGGAAGCGATAGGTCCTCTTCGAAATGTTGTAACGCTTAGCAGAGGGCCTTGCAGTTCTTGCTTATACGATCAGGTTCTGATCCGGGCAGCACCGGCCCGCGCGCTTGCTATCGATCGAGGATCGCGCAGGCTGCGGCTGCCAGGTGCTTGGTGTGGGCGTTGTCGCCTGAA
>CAIYPF010000210.1 GCA_903928015.1 uncultured Gammaproteobacteria bacterium
GCAGCGGCCAATTGCCGCCGCTCTCCTTGCCGGCGGTTGCCGCTCCTGCGGTTCCTGCAGCTCCCGCAGCCCCGGCATCCCCCGCAGGTCCGTCGCCCGAAGTGCTGGCCACGGCCAAGGCCGGAGTGGAGTCGCTGGTGGCCCGTACCCGTGTTGAGGCCGGCACGCTCGCCGCACGCTTTGGTGCGGGCATTTCGAGGGGCGAGATCGAGATAGAGACCCGTGGCCGCACCACGGTACTGCGACTGCTGGACGCAGGCTCCTTCGCGGACGGATCCACGCGGCTCGAGCGCGGGCTCCGCGCTCAAATCGAGGAGCTCGGCGTGTTGCTCGCCGCCCAGCCCGGCCTTCTGCTGGTGCTGCGTGCCGGACACGCTGGCGCAGGTAAGGGTGAAGCCTCCGACTGGACGCTCTCCGCAGGGCGTGCCGCAGCCGTTGCCGAAGCGCTGCAGTCACGCAGTCCCGCGCTTGCCGAGCGACTCACCGTGGTCGCCTACGGCGCGGGCCGGCCACTGCCCGATGTCCGCTCGCGTCCTGCGCGCAGCAATCGCGTGGAACTCGCGATCACGCAGCCGCTTGCGCCGGAACTTCGCGACACCCTCGCCGCCCTGCGCGCCGCGGGCGCTGCTGCTGCGTTTGACCACGCCCTCGACCCGCAGCCCACGGAGGTGCCCTGACATGTCTGACACACCGTCGCGATTTGCGCCGGCACAGAGCGCCCAGGACCGCCGGCGTTTTTTCCGTCTGGACGATCATCTGCAGCTCAGCATCCGCCGTGCATCTGCAGAGGAGGGGGCGAGCGGAGCCCGTGTGCGCGGCTCCGATGTGATGCTCGAGGTCGATCGCCGCCTCGGCGTCCTGATCGCGGCTGCCCGGGTGCAGGCGCCCGCGGTGGCGGAGTTGGCGGAGCTCCTGAACCGCAAGCTCGATCACGTGGTGCAGACGCTCGAGCTGAACGAGGAGCTCGCGCAACGCGCGAGTTTCCGCGAGTACGCGGTGAACCTGAGCGCCTGCGGCATGGCGCTCTCCTGCGGCGAGCGTTTCGAGCCGGGCGAGCGGCTGGTGGTCGAGATTCTTTTTCCGCCGAACGCCACGCGCCTCGCGCTGGCCGCGCGTGCCGTGAAGATCACGCCGCGGCCTGACGGAGGCTACGACCTCAAGGCGGATTTCGCCGGCATCGCCGCCGATGACCAGGAATTCCTGATCCAGTACATCATGCGTCGCCAGAGCCAGCTGCTCCAGCAGATGCGCGAGGAGCGTGAACTGCGCCCGGGCGCGCTGGCCGCCTCGCACGGGGCCTCCGAGACCTGAGCGACAGGGCCCGCGCAGGCGTTACACTCCGCTCTCACCACGCGGAGAAACACTGACCATGCGCTACGGTATCTGCCTGCCTTACATGGAGCGCGACTACGATCGCGCCACGATCCTGCAATGGTGCCGCGCCATCGACGCCGGCCCCTTCTACAGCCTCTCCTGCGGTGAACGCATCACGGGCTACACCTTCGACATGCGCGTGCTCCTCGCGGCCGCCGCTGCCGTCACCGAGCGCGTGCGCATCGTGCCTTCGCTCTACGTGCTTCCCATGCACTCCGCTGTCTGGGCAGCCAAAGAGATCGCGACCCTCGACCAGCTCTCGGGCGGGCGCGTCACCGTCACCGTCGGTGTGGGTGGCCGCGAGAAGGACTACCAGGCCGTGGGCGCATCCTTCGCCAAGCGCCACCAGCGCATGGACGATCAGGTAGCCGAGATGCGCCGCATCTGGGCAGGCGAGCCGCCGTTCGAGGGCGCAGACCCGGTGGGCCCCGATCCCGTGCAGGCCGGCGGGCCGCCGATTCTCGTCGGCGCCATGGGGCCGAAGAGCATGCAGCGCGCCGCACGTTGGGCGCAGGGCATCTATTCGTTCTCGCTGAACGGCGAGGCAAACGAGATCCGCCACATGCAGGACATGGCCGATCGCGCCTGGGAAGAGGCGGGCCGTACCGACAAGCCCTACCGCATGGCCGGCTTCTGGTGCTCGCTTGCGGACGACGGCGAGTCGCGCCTCAAGAACTACGTCTACGACTACCTGAAGATCGCCGGCGAGGACATGGCCCGCGCGGTGTCGGGAATGATGAACCGCCACACGGTCGACAACGTCCGCCGCGCCATCGACGGCTACCGGGAGATCGGCGTGGAAGAAACCATGTTCGTGCCTGTTACCGCCGATCCCGTCGAAGTCGAGCGGCTCGCTGACCTGATCGACAAACTCTGAACCCGTAGGAGCGGGCCATGCCCGCGACATCTCCCCCGTAGGAGCGGGCCATGCCCGCGACCTGTGCGGCCGGAGCACCCGCGCTTCGGCCCACAGGCCCTCCCTGCTCGCTCACGCCGCC
>CAIYPF010000211.1 GCA_903928015.1 uncultured Gammaproteobacteria bacterium
GCCGCGTGCGCCTGCATCGCCTGCTCGAGGTTGCGGCGCCGGCGGTCACGCGGGTCAAGCGCACTTGCGATGCCCTGCATCGCCGATGCGCGGCTCAAATTCAATCCCACCAGATGCACGATCTGCGGATCTTCCAGATCGCTCACCACCGCAGGCGTGGCCCAGGCACCGAGCCGTGCGCGGCGCAGCCCCGGCGCGAAACGGTTCAGCCACGAGGAATAGGCTTTGGGCTTCAGCACACGGCGCATCAGGTCCGCGACGTTCAGGCCCGGCGAAAAGAAATCCTGCCCCGAGGGCTCGAAGGTGGTGGGGTAGTCAGCATCCTTGAAGTAGTAATCCTTCGCGCGTTGCAGCAGCAGTGCCTCGAAGTCCGTGTTCCCGGTGGTGCGCGCGTAATCGATCATCTGCGAGAGCGCCCACGCGGTGTCGGGATGGATGCCCGTGCGCACGGGATAGGTCAGGCGCGGCAGATAACCCTCGGCCAGCGCCACGATGCGATCCTCCAGCGGACGCAGGTTCGCGGCCCACGCGCGCGCTTCCGGGTCATCGAAGCCGCGCAGTTCCTGCGCGAGGCGCAGCAGCCACGCCCAGCCGTACATGCGCTCGAAGCTCTGGTTGTATCGCGGCTCGAAGTAGGCAGCCTCGGCCAGGAGGTTTTCGGCCGTGAGATGCGCGGCGATGCGCGTGCGGATCACGGAGGCCTCGGGCAGTGCCGGGTAAAGCCGCAGCAGACGCAGCAGCATCCAGTGCGCGTGCACCGATGAATGCCAGTCGAAATGCCCCCAGAACGCGGGGTGCAGTGCGCGCGGGGTCTTGAGATCGGCGGGCCCGATGAGGAGCTCGTTGGGCTTGTTCGGGTACTCGCGGTCCAGCCCCGCGAGCGACATCCGTGCGAAATGCGAGGCCTGTTCCATATCAACTCCCGGCGCCAGCGCCGCCCTCGCTTCGTTGCCAGAGAGCATTGCCAGCACACCCAGTACTAGCGCGGCAAGCCGCGCGACAGCCGTTGTCACTCGCATCGCAGCTCCCGCGCGCCTATGATCCGGCCGGGATTCTGGACCGGTACCACGGGCATGACAACGATGACGCGATTCAACGGCCGCAGCACGGCCGATCAGGTGCTTGCAGGACGCGACCTCTCCGCGCGGACGGTGCTGGTCACCGGCGCGAACGGCGGCATAGGTTTCGAGACGGCACGCGCACTCGCCGCCGCAGGTGCACGCGTGCTGCTCGGCTGCCGCAACCGCGCCGCGGGTGAAGACGCCGTTGCGCGCATTCGTGCCCGCCACCCGCAGGCACGTGCGGAATTCGTGGCACTGGATCTGGCCTCGCTCGCGAGCGTACGCGCGCTCTGCGCCACGCTCGCCGCGGACGCGCTGGACACCATCATCTGCAACGCCGGGCTGATGGCGCCGTCCTACGCGCTGACCGCAGAGGGCTTCGAAAAAACCGTGGGCGTGTGCCACGTCGGCCACTTCGCGCTGGTGAAGGGACTGCTCCCGCAACTCCTCGCCAGCGGCGCGCCACGCGTGGTGATGGTGGCGAGCGAGTCCCATCGCGCACCCGCCACGCTCGACTTCGACAACTTCCCCACGCGCGAGAAGGGCTACTTCGCCATGCGCTCCTACGGGCAAGCCAAGCTCTGCAACGTGCTGATGGCGAACGAACTGCAACGCCGCTACGGCGCGCAGGGGCTGATGGCCTGCTCGCTGCATCCGGGCACCATGGTGACCACCAACATCGGCAGCGAATCCGCGCTGGTGCGCTTTGCGATGAAACTGGTGAGCCCTTTCACCAAGGACTGCAACCAGGGCGCCGCAACCTCGGTGTGGGCCGCGGTGCACGAGCCCGCAGCGGAACTGGGCGCGCAGTACCTGCGCGATTGCCGCATCGACCGCGCCACGCCGGAAGGACGCGATGCGCAGGTGGCGGGAAAATTGTGGGATCTCTCCGAGCGCTGGCTCGTCGAGCACGCGGCGCGCTGAACGCCGCTACCAGCTCACGTCCAGCCGAGCCGGGCCGCGCAGCAGCGCGCCGCGCGGCTCGGCCTGCGCCGCATCGACGAGACGCAGGCCGGGCAAGCGTTCCATCAATACGTCCAGTGCCACGCTTAACTGCCGGCGAGCCAGGTGCATGCCCGGGCACAGTCGCGGCCCCGGCCCGAAGCTGAGCAGCTTGCGGCTGCTGTCGCGGTGGATGTCGAATCGGTCGCCGTCTTCGAAGACAGCGGGATCGCGGTTGGCGGCGGCCATCGCGAAGAGCGTGAAGCTGGACGGCGGGATCTTCACGCCGCAGAACTCCACCGGATGCGGCGCGGACATCCGCGGCAGCACCGCCACCGGCGTTTCCCAGCGCAGCAACTCCTCCATGGCATTGGCGCGCAGACCGGGCTCGGCACGCAGCTGATCCCAGAGCGAGGGCTCCCTGAGCAGCGCCCACAGCAGATTGCCGAGCGCATCCGTGGTGGTGGAGGCACCCGCGCTGAAGAGCAGCCGGATGTGGGCGAGGATCTCCTCGTCGTCCAGCCGATGACCATCGGCATCCGCCAGCACGAGACCGGAGATCACGTCATCACGCGGCTCGCGGCGGCGCTCGGCGATGATCGGTGCGAGGTACTCGTTGATCAGCGCGGCGCAGCGGCGCGAATGCTCCGGATCACGGGGGAATTCGAGGAAGCCCACCGCCCAGTCGCGGAACACGTCCTCACGCCACGGCGGAATGCCGAGCATGCGGCTGATCACGAGGAAGGCCACGCGGTGCGTGAAGGCCTCGGCGAGGTCGGCGCTGCGCGCGCCCTGCAGCCGGTCTATCAGCTCGTGCGCGATCCGCGCGAGCCCCTCCTGTTCCATCGCCTCGACGGCACTCGAGCGAAAGGCCGGCGTGGCAAGCCGGCGATAGAGCCGGTGCTGCTCGTCCTCCATGGTCTGGAAGGTAACGCCCTGCACGGGTTCGATGGTGATGCGGTAGGCATCCGCGGGCGGGAAGCGTTCGTTGTCCTTGAAGGCCTCGGCAAGCGCGGCGTGGCCCGTGATCACGAAGGCCTCGCGCCCGCCGAAACGCGCGGGCGTCACGGGGTGCTGCGCGCGCATTGCGGCGAGCGTGCCGTGCAACTGCTCGCCGGGGAGGAGTTCCGCCGCGAAGTCGATGCTCATCATGCTCACTCCTGGCTCTATCAGCGGGACGAGGCCCGCGACCTTGCGGCTCTCACCACCCGCACTGCTGCCCTTTGTTCTGCTCTTCCAGCCACGTCTGCAGCGGCGCGAAATACGCCACCACCGCCTTGCCGCTCATATCGGGCGAGCCGGCGAAGGCCTCAAGTGCCTCGGGCCACGGGCGCGAGCGGCCCATCTCGAGCATGGCGTTCAGCTTCGCGCCCACTTCCTTGTTGCCGTAGAACGAGCAGCGGTGCAGCGGACCTTGGGAGCCCGCGATCTCGCAGGCCTTCTGGTAGAACTGGAACTGCAGGAGGCGCGCGAGGAAGTAGCGCGCATAGGGCGTGTTGCCCGGGATATGGAACTTGGCGCCCGGATCGAAATCTTCCTCGCTGCGCGGCACCGGCGAGACAACGCCCATGTACTTGAGCCGCAGATCCGTCCACCCCTTGTTCATCTGATCCACCGGGATGCTGCCGTCGAAAACGCCCCAGCGCCATTTGTCGACGAGCAGGGTCCACGGCAGGCCAGGCACTTTCTCGAGCGCCTGCCGGAGCAGCAAGCCGATATCGCGCGATGCGTCCGGCACGTTGGACTTGTCGAGCAAGCCGATCTGGACCAGATATTCCGGCGTGACCGAGAGCGCGATCATGTCGCCGATCGCCTCGTGGAAGCCGTCGTTCGCGCTGCCCAGATAGAGGTAGGGCTGCTTGTTGTAGGCGCGCTGATAGAAGTTGTGGCCGAGCTCGTGGTGCACCGTCACGAAATCGCTGGCATTGACCATCGTGCACATCTTTATGCGCAGGTCGTCCTTGTTGTCGAGATCCCAGGCCGAGGCGTGGCAGATCACTTCGCGGTCACGGGGTTTGATGATCTGCGAGCGCGACCAGAAGGTGTCGGGCAGCGGTGCAAAGCCAAGCGAGGTGAAGAAATTCTCGCCGCTCTTCACGACCTTCACCGCATCGTAGTTTTTCTTCACGAGGAGATCGGTGAGGTCGTAGCCGATGTCGCCCGCGCCTGCGGGAGCGGCGATGTCATAGATGGAGTCCCACTCCTGGGCCCACATGTTTCCCAGAAGGTCGGCGCGTATGGGGCCGCTGGCCGGTTGCACGGCATCGCCGTACTTCTGGTTCAGCTTGCGGCGCGTGTAGCAGTGCAGCTGGTCGTAGAGCGGTTTCACCTCGCCCCAGAGGGAATCCGTGAGCACGGCGAATTCCTCGGGCTTCATGTCGTAGTTGGAGCGCCACATCGCGCCCAGGTCCGCAAAGCCGAGTTCCTTCGCACCCTGGTTGGCGATGCCGACCAGACGCACGTAGTCCGCGCGCATGGGCTTGCCCACGGCGTGCCATGAAGTCCACATCTCTTTCAGCACTTCCGGGTCGCGCTCGGTGCCCATCAGCGCTTCGAGTTCAACTCCCGGTGTAGGCACTCCCTTGTAGGTGCCCTTGCCTTTGCCGTAGGCGGACTGCAGCCCCGTGGCGAGCGTGGCGAGCTCTTCCGCCGCGCCCGGGGCCGAGGGCGCGGGCAGCACGATCATCTGCTTCAGCGTGTCGAGCTTGCGGCGCGTGTCGAACGAGAGCCCCTGCACGGCATCAAAGCGCGCAGCGTCCTTGGCGTAGCGCACGGACTTCTGCACGCTCTCCGCGCCCACGCGGGCCGAGAGCCAGTCGGTGTCGTCGGTGATGTAGGTGGAATTGATCCAGGCCACCTTGGCTTCGTACTCGGCGAAATCACCGAGGCTTTTCTCGGCCTCCTGCACGAAGGCATCGGCCTCGGCAGCGGTGGGCGCAGCAGCGGCAGGAGCGGCCGCAACGCTCTCTTCCTTTTTGGCGCAGCCGGCGATGAGAGAGGCGCAGGCAATGGCGAGCGCAAGGGAACGGATCGTCATGGTGTAGTCCTGTTGTTGCTCTGGAGATGGCGCTGAGCGGCGTCAGTAACCCGCTGCCTGCCCGTCGAAACGCGACTCCGACGCGCCGAGGTACACGTCCTCGGCGGCATCGTAACGGATGGCCTGATAGCCACCGTAATTGCCGGGGGCACGGCGGATGCGGTGGCCCAGTGCAGCAAGTGCCTTCGCCACGTCATCGCCATATCCGGTCTCGAGGAAAACCTCGCCGCCATTGCTGATCGGGATGCCCACGCCGGGATCGGTGGAGCCCTCGTGGCGCCAGCGCGGCGCATCGCCCGCCTCCTGTGCGTTCATGCCGTAGTCGTGCATGTTCACGAGGATCTGCGTGTGACCCTGCGGCTGCATGTCGCCACCCATCACGCCGTAGCTCATCCACGGCTGGCCGTCCTTCGTGATGAACGCGGGGATGATGGTGTGGAACGGGCGCTTGTGCGGCGCGAAGGCGTTGGGGTGCGCGGGATCGAGGTTGAACATCTGCCCCCGATCGTGCAGCACGAAACCCAGCCCGTGCGGCGTCATCCCCGAGCCCATGCCCTGATAGTTGCTCTGGATCAGCGAGACCATGTTGCGCTCGCTGTCTGCCACCGTGAGATAGACCGTATCCGCGCCAGGCTTCGGCATGCCCGGGCCGGGCCGCAGCGCTGCCGCGTCTTCCTTGATGAGTGCGCGGCGCTCCGCGGCGTATTCCTTCGAGATGAGCCACTCCACCGGCACCTTGGCGAACTGCGGATCGGCGTACCAGCGGCCGCGATCCTCGTAGGCGAGCTTCTTGGCCTCGAGCATCCAGTGCAGCGCCTTCGGCGAGCCGAATCCCGCGCCCGCGAGATCGAAGCCCTCGAGGATGTTGAGAATCTGCAGCGCAGCGATG
Organism: uncultured Gammaproteobacteria bacterium; assembly: GCA_903928015.1. GTDB lineage: Bacteria > Pseudomonadota > Gammaproteobacteria > Pseudomonadales > UBA5518 > UBA5518. The sequence goes on from CAIYPF010000211.1 coordinate 5,930, forward strand.
CCCTGCCCGTTGGGCGGCAACTCCCAGAGATCGAGCCCGCGGTAGTTGGTGGAGAGGGGCTCGACCCACTCGGCGTGGTGATCCGCGAGATCGCGCATGCCGAGGTAGCCACCCTGCTCCTTCATATAGGCAGTTATGCGCTCCGCGATCTCGCCTTTGTAAAAGACGTCGCGGCCGCCGCGGGCGATCTTGTCGAGCGTTGCGGCCAGGAAAGGGTTGCGGAAGCGCTCGCCTTTCAGCGGCGCGCGCCCCTTCGGCATGAAGATCGGAGCGTAGCCGGGGTAGTCCTTCAGCAAGGCGGCATCATCTGCCCAGCCGGCAGCGATCACCTCGCTCAGGTGGAAGCCCTCCGTCGCGTAGGCGATGGCGGGGTCGAGGATATCGGTCATGGGCAACTTGCCGAAGCGCCCGTGCAGCGTGAACCATCCGTCCACACAGCCCGGCACCGTGACCGGCAGCGGCCCGTAGGGCGGCATCACCTTCACTTTGCTGCGCAGCTCGTCGAGCGAGAGCGAATAGGGCGAACGCCCGCTTCCGTTGAGGCCATGGAGGCGCTTCTCGCGCGCGTCCCACACGATGGCAAAGAGATCGCCGCCGATGCCTGCTCCCGTGGGCTCGGTCAGACCGAGCACGGCGTCTGCGGCGATGGCTGCATCCACCGCGCTGCCGCCTTTCTGCAGGATGCGCAGCGCCGCCTGCGTGGCGAGCGGCTGGCTGGTGGCTGCCATGCCGTGGCGGGCGATCACTTCCGAGCGCGTGGCGAAGGGCCGGCCGACATAGCGATCCCCGCCACGCGCGAGCGGTGCAGCCATCAATGCGAGCGAGCCTTGCACGAAGCGGCGTCTGGTAGGCATGCGGAGTTTCTCCTCGGGGGGTTCAGCCGCGGAATCGCGGCGAGGTGAGCGCAGTAAGGCCGCCATCGATGGGGAGGGCAGCACCCGTTATGAATCCGGCTGCATCGCTGGCTATGAAGGTGACCAGCTCCGCGATCTCGGAGGGCTGACCCACGCGGCCGAGCGGATGCAGCAAGGCGAGCGGGCTGCCGGGCGAGGTATCAATGCCCACCATGCCCGTAGCGACCGCGCCGGGGCAGATGGCGTTCACCCGGATGCCCCAGGGGGCCATCTCGCCGGCTGCAGCCTGCACAAGGCCGATCAGTCCGTGCTTCGAGGCCGAGTATCCGGCCAGGGCCGCATCCGCACGCAAGGCAACGCTGGACGCCGTGACAACGATTGCGCCACCGCCGGCGCGGCGCAACGCGGGCACCACGGCGCGCATGCCGAGATACACGCCCTTCAGGTTGACGGCGATCAGGGCATCGAAATCCTCGGGGCTGGTATCCATCACGCCACCACGGCGCAAGATACCGGCGTTGAGGAAGGCAGCATCGAGGCGCCCGAAGGCAGCTTCAGCGGCCTCGACCAGGGCCAGATTGGAAGACTCATCGCGCACATCCACTGCGCGGGCAAGCGCGCGTCCTCCGGCGGCCTCAACCTGCGCAGCGGTCTCGCCAGCTGCGGCCGCGTCGATATCCGCGCAGGCAACGGCCGCTCCCCGGGCGGCAAAGGCCAGTGCGGCCGCACGCCCTATGCCGCCGCCTGCGCCGGTGACCAGCACCGCCTTTCCCGTGTAGTCCTGCATGACCCTGAAAGCCACCGTGGAATCTATTCGCCACAGACTAACCGAAGCCCCTTCTCTACGCCCATACATGGTCTATGCTGTCGCAGATGCCCGTCTAGCGGCTGTTAAGCCTTGTTTTGAGTAGGGGATTCCGGGTGTTCGATTGGCTCCGACGCAGGCATGAAACGCAGCGGCGTCTGTCGGTGTATCCGACAGCGAACGGACTGTCGCTTGCGTTGACCGACCGCGACGAAAGCGGCGCCTTGGTTATCCGTTGGGTGGAGCACCTCGGCCTCGACCCCCTGGGTCTGGATGCAGGGCTTACCCTGGACATCGATGACCTCCCTCCAGACACCGGGCCCGACCGGCGCGCAGAGCAGCGCGGCGGCCAGGATCGCCGCGGCCCGGACCGTCGCGGCAATGACCGCCGCAGCGCTGACCGCCGCCAGGGCGACAGGCGCCAGCAAAAGGCCCTGGCACTTTCTGCCTCGCGCGCGGACGCCGCGCCTCCAAACCCGAAGATGGTGGAACTCCTGCAGCGCATCGTGCGCGAGCGCGATCTGCGCAACGTCCCCTGCACCGGCCTGCTGCGCAGCGGGGACTACAGCCTGGTACTGCTCGACTCGCTCGCCCTGCCCGCATCGGAGATCCGCGGCGCAGTGCGCTGGCAACTGCGTGAGCTGATCGACTTCCCCGCCGAGGAATCCGTGATCGACGTCTTCGACGTGCCGGAACCCGATGGCCATACGGCCAGGCGCATGTACGCCGTAGCTGCCCGCCGGGAGCGGGTGCAGCAACTCGTGAACCTCCTCAACCTGGCGGACCTCGAGATCAGGGCGATCGACATACCCGAACTCGCGCTGCGCAACATTGCGGCGCTTCTGCCCGAGGACGAGGGCGGGGTTGCGCTGATCTCGCTCGACCGCCAGCAAGGTCTGATGACCGTCACGAGACAGGAGTCGCTCTACTTTGCGCGGCGCGTGGATTGCGGCACCGAGCGTCTGCTCACCGCCGCAAGCGGCGAAGAGCTCACTCCGGCGCTGGAAAGTCTCCTTGATGGCCTCATCATCGAGGTGCAGAGATCCCTCGATTTCTACGAGCGCAACTTCAACCAGGCACCGGTCACGGCCATCGTCTTCGCGCCCGTACCGGGCGTCACCAGACAACTCTGCGACTACATGCAGGCGCAACTCGGCGTGCCCGTGCGCTGGCTGGACGTGGCGGCAGAGTGCGATGTGGACGTCCCCGACTCCCTGCTGCTGGAAGGCATCAGCGTGCTAGGCGCGGCCCTGCGAGAGGAGCAGGTCACGCTATGAGGCAGCAGATCAACCTCTACGATCCGATCCTGCGCCAGCCGCGGCCGGTGTTCTCGGCCGCCGCATCGGCGCAGGGGCTTCTGGTGGTGTTTCTGGCGCTGGTGCTGTTCGATGTCTATGCCCGGTGGCAGGTCTCCTCGCTGGCGTCCAACGTCGAGGAACTGCGCAACAACCGCAGCGTCGCCGAGAGACGCTATCAGGTCCTTCAGGCGCGGACTCCCCGCAAGACCCCGGATCCGGGCATGGATGTGCGCATCGCCGCGCTCACCGACGAGGTCGGCCGTGCCGTGAAGCTCGCCGATGCACTGGGAGCAGGCGGCTTCGGCAACGCTGCCGGCATGTCGGGCTACCTGATCGGACTCGCACGCCAGCGCATCGAGGGGCTTTGGCTCACGCGTATCGATATCCGCGAGGGAGGGGACGCCATCAATCTCTCCGGCCGCAGCATCACCGCGGAACAGGTGCCGCAGTACCTGCAGCGCCTCTCTGCCGAACAGGCCTTCAAGGGACGCACCTTTGGCGGGCTGGCAGTACAAAAAGACGATGCCGGCGTTTCCTTCAGGTTGGGCTCGGCTGCGATCGCCGCGGGATCTTCGGAGGCGGGCAATGAACAGCCTCGCTGATCTGATCCTCTCCCGCCTCCGCGATCGCTTGCGCGATGTAGGCAAGCGGCTCGACGCCCTCTCCCTCAAGGAGCGTGCGCTGCTGGCAACATCACTGCTGGTGGTGATGCTCTACGCGTGGAACCAGTGGTTCCTGGGCCCGCTGGAGGCACGACGCAAGGCACTGCTCGCCGAGCGCGACTCCCTCTCGCTAGAGTTGGCGCGGTTCGATGCCCTTACCACCGAATGGTCGGCGGCCGCGGAATTCGACCCTGATGCCGAAGGCAAACAGCGCATTGCCGGGCTGTCGGAAAAACTCCAATCCCTCTCCACTGCCATCGAGGAGCGCGCCGGTCGCATGGTGCCTCCCGCGCAAGTGCCCGAGGCCCTGAGGCAGGTGCTGACGGGGCTGGACGAACTGCACTTCGAAAGCCTCGAGGGGCTGGCACCCAGACCGGTTATCGCCGACGCCGAAGCAGCGTCCGCAGCAGCAGCCGCGGCAACGGGAAGCGCGTCATTTCCGCATGCAACGTACTCGGCCTACCGCCACGGATTCCGTGTCCGCTTCTCCGGGAGCTACAAGTCGATCACCTCCTACGTTCAGGAACTGGAGAAGCTTCCCTACGGATTCTTCTGGGACGAACTGAGCCTCGACGCCTCGGAGTTCCCCCAACTCAGGGGCTCCATCGTGGTCTACACTGTGAGCCTTGATCGGGGGTGGATAGGTGTCTGAGCAGCGATGCTTGGCGGTAGCCGCGTGTATGCTGGCCCTTATGGCCGGCACACCATCACCTCCTGCCTGGTCACAGGTAGAGGAGCTCGGGGACCCGATGCGCCCGTCGGGAGCGCAAGCGGCTCCTGAAACTGCAGGCCAAGATGCGCAGCAGCCCAAGGCAATACCCCGCCTGCAGGCCATCAGGGCCGATGGCCGGCACCGCTCGGCAGTGATCAATGGCAAGGTGGTGCGCGTAGGCGAAGAAGTTGACGGTGCAAAGGTGACGGCCATCTCCACGACCAGCGTGGTGGTCATCGTGGAGGGCAAATCGTCGGTGTTGAAACTCGTCGGTCAGGACATCAAGCATGCTGCGCGCGCGACACACTGAGCCAAGGGCGTGGATCGTCGCAGTGCTGGCGCTACTGGCTGCCTGCCAGAGCCCCGGTCCCAGCGGTCCCATCGCCGAAATGGACAAGGCCCTTGACACTTCGTCTTCCGCCTCTGCCACCGCCGTACCCGCCGACGTCAGCAGTGCATTGATTCCGGGATTGAAACCCCAGACCAGCGTCGCTGCTGCTCGCGCCGCAAACGAACCCCGCTTCGACATCGCCGTGAGCGAACTCCCTGCCCAGCAATTCTTCATGGGCCTGGTCGATGGCACCCGCTACAACATGGTCGTGCACCCCGAGGTTACGGGGAACATCACACTCAACCTGCGCAACGTCACCATCGATGACGTGGTGACCGCCGCCCGCGACGTCTACGGATACGAGTTCGAACGCACGCCCTACGGCTTCCAGGTCCTGCCCGCTCGCCTCGGCGCGCGCGTCTTCCAGATCGACTACCTGAACATGCAGCGCTCCGGCGCATCGTCCACCTTCGTGAGCGCGGGCACGCTGCAGGGCAGCGGCTCGGAAAACGGCGGGGGAGGCGGGGGCCGCAATCGCGGCAGCAACAGCGGCGACAGCAACAGCGGCAACTCCGGCGGCGACCGCTCGGGCAACAACGAAAACCGCGCAGTGGTCGGCACCGAGGTCAAGACGGTCGCACCACAAACCTCTTTCTGGCAGGAGCTGCTGGCGGCGCTCAACACGATCGTGGGCGGCGCAGAGGGCCGCAGCGTGGTCGTGAGCCCGCAATCCGGCGTGGTGGTGGTGCGCGCCATGCCCAATGAGCTGCGCGAGGTCGAGTCCTACCTCAAGGCCGCGCAACTGATCGCCGAGCGGCAGGTGATACTGGAAGCGAAAGTGCTGGAAGTGGAGCTCTCCGACGGCTTCCAGTCCGGCATCAACTGGGCCGCGGTGATCGATAAGACATCCTTCGGCCAGACCGGCGGCGGCAGCGTCTTCAATGACAGCAGCGGCGGAAGCGATCTGAGCGGTAAAGCCATCACGCTGCAGCCTGGCGTACCGCCCATTACGGGACTGCCCGCAAGCGCCTTCGGCGGGGTGTTCTCGCTTGCCGTCCAGGACGACAACTTCGCCGGTTTCGTGGAGCTGCTGAAGAGCCAGGGCAATGTGCAGGTGCTCTCCAGCCCGCGCATCTCGAGCATGAACAACCAGAAAGCCATCATCAAAGTCGGCACCGACGAGTTCTTCGTCACCGACGTGTCCACCACCACGATCACCGGCACTGCCACCACCAGTACGCCGAACATCGAACTCACGCCCTTCTTCTCGGGCATCGCACTCGACGTGACGCCGCAGATCAGCAGCGACGGCATCGTGACCCTGCACATCCATCCCTCGGTGAGCGAGGTCACGGACCAGCAGAAGAAAATCTCCATCGCCGGCGTGGACCAGACGCTGCCGCTCGCACGGAGCTCCGTGCGGGAGTCCGATTCGGTGGTCCGCGCGCGCAGTGGCCAGCTGGTGGTGATCGGTGGCCTCATGCAGACCAAGGTGCATGACCAGAACGCCCGCACACCTGGCCTCGGGGACGCACCGGCCGTAGGCGGCCTGTTCCGCCAGACCCGGAACCGCAGCACCAAGAGCGAGTTGGTCATCCTCCTGCGCCCGCTGGTGATCAACAGCCCCGACGACTGGAACAGCGCCATCGACGAGTCACGCGAGCGGATCCGCGGCCTCGGCGGCGAACTCGAACGCGACATGCTGCTTCCCGGCAGCCGCAACAGCCCGCCCTGAGACGGCCTGCGCAGGATCGGCACCGCTCATGTACCTGCAGCACTTCCGGCTGAACGAGTTCCCCTTCAGCCTCACACCCGACACGTCGTTCTTCATGGGCACCGCGGGCTACCGCGACGCCTTGAACGTACTCCTGGTGGCGCTGCGCAGTGGTGAGGGTTTCACCAAAGTCGTGGGTGAGGTGGGCACCGGCAAGACGCTGCTCTGCCGCACTCTGCTGAACACGCTCACCCCGGAATTCCGCATCGCCTACCTGCCCAACCCCTATCTGCGGCCCTCGACGCTGCTGTTCTCCATCGCCGACGAACTGGGCATCAAATACCCCAAGCGGGCCGGACAGCACGAACTGCTGAGTCGCATCAACGACGGCCTCCTCGCATCGCATTCCGAGGGGCGCCGCGTGGCGCTCTGCATGGACGAAGCCCAGGCCGTTCCCCTGCAAACGCTGGAGACGCTGCGCCTGCTCACCAACCTCGAGACGGAGAAGGCCAAGCTCCTGCAGGTGGTGCTCTTCGGGCAGCCCGAACTCGATACGGTGCTCGACGACCCCTCCATCCGGCAGCTGCGCCAGCGCATCACCTTCAGCTACAACCTGAAGCCGATGGACCGCGAGGCCGTGGAGGAATACCTGCGCCACCGTCTGGCGGTAGCGGGCTACGACGGCCCGCGGCTCTTCGATCCACGCGCGGTGGACATCATCTATCAGGGCAGCGGCGGGGTGCCGCGCCTGATCAACATCCTGGCGCACAAATCCCTGATGGCCGCCTTCGGCGAAGGTGAAGGACGCATCGGAAAAGAGCATGCGAAGCGAGCGGTGGAAGACACCGACGACGCCCGCACCATCACGCAGGCCAGCCTGCGTACGCGTCTCGGGCAGATCTGGCAGCGGGTCACGGGCTGGTTCGGCGTGCTGGCGGCGCTCGGCATCGCCCTCGATCCGCAACACCTGACGGGATGGCCCGGATGAGCCTGATCAATCGCATGCTCTCCGATCTGGAGGAGCGCCGCGGCGGCAACCTGCGCAACGTCGATCACGCCATCGACGGGCTGCGCGCGACGCCGGGCCCGACGGTCCGCCGCAAGAAACGCATTGCCCCCGCGACGCTGGCCACAGGTCTGGTGATCGCGGGACTGGCAGGGCTCTGCGCCTATCTGTTCCTCAGCCGTCCTCCGGCAACTGCCGTGGTGGAGGCGCCTGCCGTCGCGCCCGTCGTTGCGCCCGCCCCCGCAGCAATGCCACCCGCAACGGCCCCCGTCCAGGCGCAAACTGTGGTCATTGCCGATACACCTGCGCCGGCCGTTGCAGCGCCGGCACAGGCAGCCGCTCCGGTGGCAGTCGCTGCACAGCCAGCGGCACCAGCTCCAGCCCGGGAAAAAACCGAGCGGGCAACTCCCCCCGCAGCGCAGACCGAGGTCGCTTCCGCATCGGCTGCCGCCTGGCCAGAGCCCGAGCCAGAACCCGCACCTGCTCCGAAGCCACGTCGTCGCATGCTGAGCAAGGCAGACACCGAAGAGCACAACGAACCGCTGGTTGATGCGGCAAAACCCGCTGCAGCAGCGAGCGAGAGCACACGCGCTGCGGGCAGCTTCCATATCGCCGAGGCAGCGCCGGCATCGGCAGCAGACGAGGCGGTCGCGCTGCTCGAAGCCGGTGACACAGCCGGCGCCGAATCACTGCTGCGCGAAGGCCTGGCGAAGGCCCCCGGCGATACCGCCATGGCACGGGTGCTCGGACACATCCTGCTGGCAAGCAACGACGCACGCGGCGCGGTGCAGGTGATGCGCCCGGCCGCACCCACAGTAGAAGCAGACCCGGACTACCACGCGCTCCTCGCGGCAGCGGAACAGCGCAGCGGTGCGCACGAACAGGCCATCCGCAGGTATCGCGAGTTGCTGGCGCAGAAGCCGGGCAATGGCGCGTGGCTGGTAGGACTGGGTATCTCGCTTCGCGCGAGCGGTGATGCAACCGGCGCGTCGGACGCGTTCCTGCAGGCGCTGGCGGACCCCGAACTGCCCGCCCCCCTGCACGATTTCGCGATGCAGCAGGCCACGCAGGTCAAGGAGCGGCAACCATGAACATCGCCCGCAAGAAACTGCGCCTCGGGGATCTCCTCGTCGAGAACCGCATCATCCAGCAAGCGCAGCTCGACGCCGCCCTCGAGGAGCAGCGCAAGCTCGGCCGGAAGCTCGGACGCATCCTGATCGACAAGGGCCACCTCACCGAGGACGCCCTTCTCACCTTCCTCTCGCGCCAGCTCGGTGTGCCCTTCGTCGAACTCGGTGATTTCGAATTCGAGTCCGCACTTATCAACACCCTGCCCGAGATCTACGCCCGGCGCTTCCGCGCGATCGTGCTGCAGGACAAGGGCAGCTCGCTGCTGCTCGGCATGTCTGATCCGACCAACCTCTTCGCTTACGACGAGCTCACCCGCATCCTCGGGCAGCCCATCGACATCGCCGTGGTGCGCGAGCAGGAATTGCTCGACGTCATCGAGCGCGTCTACAAGCAGAACGACCGCATCAGCGGTATTGCCGAGCAGCTGAGCGACGAGCTGCGCGAGGGCGATTTCGACGTCACGCAGTTCGCGGCCGACGCCGACATGAGCGAAGCGCCCGTAGTGAAGCTGCTGCACACGCTCTTCCAGTCGGCCGTACAGTCCCGCGCCTCGGACATCCACATCGAACCCGACGAGAACCTGCTGCGCATCCGCCAGCGTGTCGATGGCGTGCTGCTCGAGCAGACGCTGAACGAGAAGCGCATCGCACCGGCGCTGGTGCAGCGACTGAAGATCCTCGCCGAGCTCGACATCGCCGAGAAGCGCTTGCCCCAGGATGGACGTTTCAGCGTCACGGTGGGAGACCGCCAGATAGACGTGCGCATTTCCACAATGCCGCTGCAGCACGGGGAATCGGTGGTGATGCGGCTCCTCGATCACCGCGAGGGCGTGAAGAATCTGGACTCGCTCGGCATGCCGCCAGCGCTGCTGCGCCGCTTCACCACGGCCATCCGCCGCCCGCACGGCATGGTGGTGGTGACGGGCCCCACGGGCAGCGGCAAGACCTCCACTCTCTACTCCGCACTCAAGCTACTGAACGAAGCACGCTCCAAGATCGTGACCGTCGAGGATCCGGTTGAATACCGCCTCCCGCGGGTGAACCAGATCCAGGTGAACGCGCAGATCGGCCTGACCTTCGCGCGGGTGCTTCGCACCACCCTGCGGCAGGACCCGGACATCATCCTCGTGGGCGAGATGCGCGACCAGGAGACCGTGGAAATCGGCCTGCGCGCCGCCATCACGGGCCACCTCGTACTCACGACCCTGCACACCAACGACGCCATCGGCACCATCAGCCGCCTGCTCGACATGGGCGCGCCGCACTATCTGCTGGCCTCGGCCCTGCACGCGGTTGTAGCGCAGCGCCTGGTGCGCAAGATCTGCCGCAACTGCGCGCAGCCCGAGCAACCCACGGGCGCCGCCCTCGGCTGGCTGCGCATGAAGACCGGCCAGCAGGAACCCACCGGCCTGTGGCAGCGCGGCACCGGTTGCCACCAGTGCAGCAACACGGGCTACCGTGGGCGGATCGGCGTTTACGAACTCCTCTCGGTAAGCCCGACCATGAGCACCGCACTGGCCGGGGGCGACTTCGAGACCTTCGCCTCGCTGGCGCGTTCGGCAAGTGGCTACCGCCCGCTCGACATGGCAGCGCTGGACCGCGCAGCTGAAGGTTTGACCAGCCTCGAGGAAGCCATGCGCGTGGCCGCCGAGGGCATACTCGCCGGCTCGGAGGAAGACGAGCCTGACGCTGCCACCGACCCGGCCGTCACGGCCGCAGAAGCCTCGTGACGATCTACCGCTACCGCGGTCGCGGTGGCCGCGGAGACCTCGTCGAGGGCGCGATCGACGCGCCCTCCGCCGAAGCTGTCGCCCGGCAGCTCATGAACAGCGGCGTCACGCCGGTCGAGATCCGCGAGGAGCTCCAGCAGCAAGACGTGATGGCTGCGCTGCGGCGCCTGCGCGGGCCGGTGACGCCCGATCTTTCCGAACTTGTACTGCTCTCGCGGCAGCTCTACACACTGACCAAGGCGGGCGTACCGCTCGGCCAGGCGCTGGCAGGCCTCGCACGCTCCACACGCAACGTGACGCTTCGTGACGTGCTCGAGAACGTCAAGGCAACGGTGGAGAGCGGGCGGGAACTCTCCGCTGCACTCGCAATGCACCCGCGGATATTCAGTTCGCTCTACATCAACACCGTGAAGATCGGTGAGAACACAGGCCGCCTGGAAGACGTTTTCCTGCGCCTCTCGGAGTACCTCGACCGCGAGCGCGACACCCGCAGCCGCATCAAGGCAGCACTGCGTTACCCCTCCTTCGTGCTTATCGCCATTACCATCGCCATCGGCGTCATCAACGTGATGGTGATCCCGCAGTTCGCAAAAATCTTCGAGCGGGCCAAGGTCGAGTTGCCGCTGCCAACGCGGATCATCGTGGGCACCTCGGATTTCTTCGTTGCCTGGTGGCCGGTGCTCGCCGTAATCGCAGTGGGCGCCGTGTTCGCCTTCCGGGCCTGGCGCAGCACCCCGGAAGGCACCTACCGCTGGGACGGCATCAAGCTGCGCCTGCCGATCGTCGGGGACATCATCTACCGCGCCACGCTGGGCCGCTTCGCACGGGGTTTCTCGATGGCGCTGGCTGCCGGCGTCCCGTTGGCGCAGGCGCTGTCGGTGATGTCCCAGGCGGTGGACAACGAGTACGTGGGCGAGCGCATCCGCAACATCCGCAGCGGCATCGAACGCGGAGACTCCCTCACCCGTACCGCCACGGCCACGGGCATGTTCAGCCCCCTGGTGCTGCAGATGTTGTCAGTGGGCGAGGACGCAGGTGCCATCGACGCCCTGCTGGTCGAGGTGGCGGAGTTCTACGAACGCGAAGTGGACTACGACATCAAGAACCTGAGCCAGGCCATAGAACCCATACTGATCGGGGTCCTCGCCGCCTTCGTGCTGGTCTTCGCGCTGGGCGTCTTCCTCCCGTTGTGGGATATGGCCCAGGTGAAGTTGCGCGGCTGAAGGCCCCGCCCGGGCAGGAACCGAAAAAAAATTCTACGGGGCCATATATTTTTGGAATGGCCTGCTAGTATCAGGCCGTCGGACCGATTTTCAGGACTCAACGGAGGAACTCACGTGCAGCGTCAATCCGGCTTTACCCTTATCGAACTCGTCACGGTCATCGTGATCCTCGGCATCCTGGCGGCATTTGCCATCCCGCGCTTCACGGGCCTCGAGAGCCAGGCACGCATCGCCGCCGTCAACGGCCTTGCTGGCAGCGTCAAGAGCGCAGCCGCCCTGGCCAAGGCACTGTGGGTTGCCAACGGCAATGCCACCGCCACCACCGTCAGCTTTGAAGGCGGCCAGAGCGTCACCGTCAGCGCAAGCACCGGCTACCCCGCGGCTACAGGCGCTGGCATAGGGGCCTCCGTGACGGATACCTCCGGCTACTCCGCTTCAGCGGTTAATGGCAACACCTATGCGTGGCAGCTGAGCTCGGCCACTACGCCGGCAAACTGCAAAGTGACCTACGACAACTCAGCCACGCCACCAACGGTTTCCACAACCACCTCGGGTTGCTGATCCTGCCCGGGAGAAAAATCCCGAGGCCCGATCGCACTGGTACTTGCGGAGTTCCGTGCTACCCTTGCCCGACCCCACCCGAAACCCCTTTCAGAGGAATCCAACGTGCAGCGTCAATCCGGCTTTACCCTTATCGAACTCGTCACGGTCATCGTGATCCTTGGCATCCTGGCGGCATTTGCCATCCCGCGCTTCACGGGCCTCGAGAGCCAGGCACGCATCGCCGCCGTCAACGGCCTTGCTGGCAGCGTCAAGAGCGCAGCTGCACTGGGCAAGGCACTCTGGGTTGCCAACGGCAATGCCACCGCCACCTCCGTCACCTTTGAAGGCAGCGCCAGCGTTGTTGTCAGCGCAAGCACCGGCTACCCCACGGCAGCAGCGCTTGGAATCGGGGCCGCCGTGACGGATACCTCCGGCTACGCCGCGACCGCAGCCACCACCGTTTACACGTGGCAGCTCAGCTCGGCCACTACGCCGGCAAACTGCAAAGTGACCTACGACACCGCGACCACGCCGCCGACGGTAGCGACCACCACCTCGGGTTGCTGATAGCCGGATCTGCCGGGGAGCCCCCTCCCCGGCTCTGGCCCCAGGTACCCGCACGTGAGCCCTGCCACTGCCCCCCGGCAGTCGCGGGGCTTCACTCTGGTTGAACTGGTCACCGTCATGGTGATCCTTGGCGTTATCGCCGCGATTGCCTCCCCACGTTTCTTCAATACCAGCAGCTTCGAGAGCGCCGGCTTCGCAGCCGAGGTGCGGGCGGATCTTCGTCACGCACAGGCAACTGCCATGGCTTCGGGATGCGACATACGCGTGGCGCTCTCCTCGGCCAGCTTCGTGCTGCAAAGGTGGTCGGGCGGGGCAGGCTGTAACGACCACTCAGGCTCGCTCGCCACCGTGGTACGGGCCGGGGGCGGCAGCTACAGCGCCAGCGTGCCCTCGGGGCTCACAGTAGGCACGGCAGCGCTCTACTTCGACAGCCTCGGGCGGCCCCGGGATGCCACATCGGGCGTACTCCTCGGCTCAGCGGTGTCCTTCACGGTCGGCACCGAGACCATCACCGTGAACGCCGAAACGGGCTTCGTTCAATGAATGCCCACCGCAGGCAGCGGGGACTCACCCTGATCGAACTGGTGGCGAGCATCGTCATCATCTCGGTGGCAACCGTTGCGCTGATGGCGGCGGTGACGGCGGCCGTGGGCCGTAGCGCCGACCCCATGATCCAGAATCAGGCCACGGCCATCGCTGCGGCCTACATCGAAGAAGCCACGCTGGCGCAAGTCTGCGACCCGGCCTACAACCCGGACGGGAACGCATCCACCACCTGCCGAAACGAGTGCAACACCAGCCCCTGCAGTGGCGGCTGCGGTGGCAGCGTCTTCGGCGCCGAGACCGGGCGCTCGGCTTATGACGACGTTTGCGACTACAACGGCCTGAGCGACACGGGCGCAAAAGACCGCCAGGGCAACGCACTGACGGGGCTCTCCAACTACACGGTCAACGTCTCGGTACTGGACGGCAGCGGCATCTCGCTCGGCAGCCCCGCTCTGACGGCCACGTCCGGGCGTGTGGTGCGGATAGAGGTACAGGTCTCGCATCCCATGCTGAGCCCCGCCGTCACGCTGGTCGGCTACAAGGCCAACCTCGAATGAACCGGCGAACGCGCGGCTTCACACTGGTCGAGATGGTCACGGTGCTCGCGCTCACTGCGGTACTCGGCATGGTCGTGTGGCGCAACCTGAGCCTCCCCGTGCGCGCCTTCAACGACGGAGCCCGCCGCGCAGAGGCCACGGCCACCGCGCAACTCGCGATGGAGCGCATGTCACGCGAGATACGCCTTGCGCTGCCGAACAGCGTGCGCGTCTCCGCAGACGGGTCGGCCATCGAGTTCCTGCGCACATCGGGCAGCGGTCGTTACCGGGCCGAGGCCAATCCCGCCGATGCCACCACCGATCCGCTCAACCTGAGCGCCACAAGCGACACCTTCCAGGTGCTGGGCGGCTGGAGCCTGGGCAGCATCCGCACCGGAACAGGGCTCGCCCAATGTCTGGCGGGCACGGCCGATTGCCTGGCGATCTACAACACCGGCAGCCCCGCAACGTGCAGCAGCCAGACCGCGGGTACACGCACCAATGCCTGGTGCGGCGATAATCTGGCGGGCATCCTGAGCGCGAACTCCTCCACCGGCGTGCTCTCCGTGAGCCGCAGTTCGGGCGGTACGTCCTGGCCCACGGGCTCGCCCCAGCAGCGCTTCTACGTGGTGGACAGCGCAATCAGCTTCGCCTGCTCGGGCACTTCTCTGCGCCGCTATTCGGGTTACGCCATCGCCACCACGCAGCCGGTACCGCCCTCCGTGACCGGAAATCTGCTCGCGGATCACGTGGGCAGTTGCAGCTTCGGCTATGAGGCCGGCAGCGCCTCGCGCGTGGGGCTGGTGTCCATCAAGCTCACGCTCTCTTACTCCACGCTGGACGGCGCCACCGAGCAGGTCTCATTGCTCGGGCAGGTGCACGTGCCCAACTCGCCATGAAAACATCCGCACGCAGCCGTGGCTTCTCGCTGGTCTCGGCAGTGTTCCTGCTGGTGATCGTGGCGCTGGTGGCGGGCTATGCGCTGTCGATAGGGACCACGCAGCGCGCGGATACCACGCTCGCGCTGCTCGGCAAGCGGGCTGATCTGGCCGCGCGCGCGGGCCTGGAATGGGGCATCGGGCGAGTGCTGCAGGACAGCGCCTGCCCCGCGAACAGCAGTTTTTCACCCACAGGCACCGGCATTGGCAGCTTCACCGTGGCGGTGAGTTGCAGTTCGACCAGCGTCACCGAAGGCGCCAGCACCTACCCCGTCTACACGCTGAGCGTGACGGCGACGCTGGGCAGCGAGGGGTCGGAGGATTTCGCACGGCGCACGCTGAGCTCGCAGGTGAGCGGTATCTGAGCCGGAGAGCCGCCGCATACGGCGCAGGCTGCTGTCACGGGCATGGCCCGCTCCTGCACAAGCCCTCGACCTATCAAATTGCCCCTCCGCGCCTGCGCCCGTATGATTCCGGGCTCTTCAACGGGGACATCTGCCCATGCTCTCGCTCGCCTTCGGCCTGCAGTTCCGCGATCTCTATGCGCGCGATGGCCTTCTGCGCCTGGACGCTGCCTTCCTCGAACACCTCGGCACCGCGGATCCCGCGCTGCGTGACACCCTCACGAGCGCTCGTGCGGAGCCGGCCTCCCTCGCCCGCAAGGCAGAATCCGAGCTGCTGATCGCCATTGCATCGCACCTCGAGGACTTCGTCGCCACGCTCTTCGGCATCGAACACGAAGCCCGGGCACTTGCCGCCAGTCACCACGCACTCGCCCCGCTCTACACCGTGAAGCGGCTCTTCGTGCAGCGCTTTGCGCTCAGCAAGATCAAGGAGGCCGATCTCGCCGGTTTCGATGCCGACGCAGTCCGGAGCCAACTGGGCGCGGCCGGCGATAGCGAACTCGGCTTCGCACAGGCCGTGCTGGAGTGGCAGCAGGACGAAGCTGGCAACGCGGCCATGCTCGACCTCGCCGCCCGCTACGCCGCCTGGGCTGCGAGCACCGAGGCAGGCCGCGCAAGGCACGGCCAGGGCGTGTTGTTCAAGGCGCCCAGAAAACTCGACCACCAGAACCTTGTGCCGCTGCACACGGACGAAAGCCTCGGCTTCACGCGACACAGCGTGGAGCACCTGCGCCGTCGCGAGGGATTCGCGCTCACCGATCAGGGCACCGACCTGAGCGGCGCTCTGGACGAGGCGAATTACTGCATCTGGTGCCACGAGCAGGGCCGGGACTCCTGCTCCACGGGCCTGCGCGAAAAAGCCCCCAAAGGCGCACCGCCCAATAGCGCGCCCTTCCGCAAGAGCCCCTTCGGCGTGACGCTCGCCGGCTGCCCGCTCGAGGAGAAAATCTCCGAGTTCCACCTGGTCAAAACCCGCGGCGAACCGCTCGCCGCGCTCGCGATGATCGTGGTCGACAACCCGATGGCCGCCGCCACCGGGCACCGCATCTGCAACGACTGCATGAAGTCCTGCATCTACCAGAAGCAGGACCCGGTCAACATTCCGCAGGCCGAGACGCGCACGCTGAAAGACGTGCTGGAACTGCCCTGGGGCTTCGAGATCTACTCCCTGCTCACGCGCTGGAACCCGCTGAACATCCGCCGCCCCGTGCCACTGCCCGACAGCGGCCGCAAGGTGCTGGTGGTAGGCCTCGGGCCCGCAGGTTTCACACTTGCGCACCACCTGATGAACGACGGCCACACGGTGCTCGGCATCGACGGTCTGAAAATCGAGCCGCTCGCCCCGGAACTCGCGGGCGTCGATGGCGCGGCGCGGGTGCCCTTTGCTCCCGTGCACCGCATCGAGGATCTGCGCGAGCCGCTGGATGCGCGCGTGATGGCCGGTTTCGGTGGTGTGGCCGAATACGGCATCACCGTGCGCTGGGACAAGAACTTCCTGAAGCTGGTGCGCCTGCTGGTGGAGCGTCGCGCGCAATTCGCGATGTTCGGCGGCGTGCGCTTCGGTGGCACGCTGACAGCAGACGACGCATGGCGCATGGGCTTCGACCATATCGCCCTCTGCATCGGCGCGGGCGGCCCCACCGTGCTCGACATCCCCAACGGCCTCGCACGCGGCGTGCGCGCGGCATCGGACTTCCTGATGGCGCTGCAACTGACGGGCGCCGCCAAGGCAGACTCCATTGCCAACATGCAACTGCGTCTGCCCGTGGTGGTGATCGGCGGCGGGCTCACGGCCATCGACACCGCCACCGAGTCGCTCGCCTATTACGTGGTGCAGGTAGAGAAATTCCTCGCCCGCTACGAAGCGCTTTCGAAGGCCAGCAGCGAAGAATCCGTGCGCGCGGGTTGGGACGACTACGAGCGGGAGATCGCCGAGGAATTCCTCGCCCACGCCCGCGCCATCCGCCAGGAGCGAGCACAGGCCGCAGCGCAGGGCCGCGAGGCGCGCATCGTCGAGATGCTGCGTCACTGGGGCGGTGTCACCATCGCTTACAGACGCAAGCTGGTCGACAGCCCCTCGTACACGCTGAACCACGAGGAAGTCGAGAAAGCGCTGGAGGAAGGCATCTGGTTCGGCGAGGAGCTGAGCCCCACCGGCGTGGACGTCGACCACTACGGCGCCGCGCGGGGCATCCGCCTGAAAAACGCCAGGAGCGGGACCGAGCACTGGTTCCCGGCGCGTACCGTCTTCGTGGCGGCGGGCACGCAACCCAACACCGTGCTCGCGCGCGAATTCCCCGGCAGCTACGCGCTGGACGGCAAGTACTTCGCAGCGGTCGACGAGCAGGGCAACCCGGTCAAGCCCGAGAAAAGCGCCGCCAAGCCCGCCGTGTCCCAGGTGTTGATGAAGCGCGAGGAGGATGGGCGTTCGATCAGCTATTTCGGCGATGTGCATCCCAGCTATTTCGGCAACGTGGTCAAGGCCATGGCCTCGGCCAAGCAAGGCTATCCGGTGGTCTCTCGCGTGCTGTCGGGCCGCGCACCCGAGCAGGCCACCAGCGGAGTGGAATTCCTCGCGTCTTTCGGCAAGCGGCTGCTCGCCACGGTGCACCACGTGGAGCGGCTCACGCCCACCATCGTCGAAGTGGTGGTGCGCGCACCGCTCGCCGCGGAACGTTTCCAGCCCGGGCAGTTCTACCGCCTGCAGAACTTCGAGACCTGCGCGCCAGACGCCGATGGAACGCGACTGCAGATGGAAGGCCTCGCCATGACCGGCGCATGGGTAGACCGCGAGAAGGGTCTGGTGTCTGTGATCGCGCTCGAAATGGGCGGCTCGAGCAACCTCTGCGCGATGCTGCAGCCCGGTGAACCGGTTGTGCTGATGGGCCCCACCGGCGCGCCCACCGAGATCGAGCCGAACGAGACCGTGCTGCTCTGCGGCGGCGGGCTCGGCAACGCGGTGCTGTTCTCGATCGGTGCGGCGTTCCGCGCGGCAGGCTCGAAGGTGCTCTACTTCGCGGGCTACAAGAAAGTGCAGGACCGCTACAAGGTGGCCGAGATCGAAGCCGCGGCAGACCTCATCGTCTGGTGCTGCGACGAGGAGCCCGGCTTCGCGCCCACGCGCGCTCAGGACCGCAGCTTCGTGGGCAACATCGTGCAGGCGATGGACAGCTACGCCGAGGGGCGTCTGGGCGACGTCACGATCCCGCTCGAGGACGTCGACCGCATCATCGCCATCGGCTCCGACCGCATGATGGCCGCCGTGGGCCGCGCGCGGCACGAGGTACTCAAGCCGCGCCTCAAGCCGCACCACTTCGCCGTGGGTTCGATCAACTCGCCCATGCAATGCATGATGAAAGAGATCTGCGCGCAGTGCCTGCAGCCGCACAAGGATCCCGTCACCGGCGAGACAAGCTATGTCTTCTCCTGCTTCAACCAGGACCAGGAACTCGACAAGGTCGACTGGAAGGTGCTGAACGAGCGGCTGCGCCAGAACTCGCTGGGCGAAAAGCTCACTGCGGGCTGGCTGCGACACTGCCTGCCCGAGGTACGGGCAAAGAGGAACTTCGTGTGAGCGGATCGCACTGATGGCGGGCAAGGCGCGCAAGGGCGTCCGCGCCGTCGCCATCCTCGAGCTCACCAAGGGCGTCCTGGCGGTGCTGGCTGGCGCGGGCCTGCTCTCCGCACGCGACCCCGGCATCCGGCGCGCGCTGCAGGATCTGGCCGAGCGTGCCCACTTGAACCCCGCGCACGATCATCCCAGCGTCTTCATGCAGGCCGCTGGCTCGCTCACCGATCGCCACCTCGTGCTGATGGCCGCAGGCGGACTGCTCTACGCCTCGGTGCGCTTCACCGAGGCCTATGGGCTGTGGTTCGAGCGGCGCTGGGCCGAGTGGTTTGCGGCGCTGAGTGGCGCCGTGTACATCCCCTTCGAGATCGTCGAGATGTGGCGCGAGCTGAGCTGGGTGAGCGCGGGCGTCTTCGGCGTGAACGTGCTGATCGTGGGCTATATGTCGTGGGTGCTGTACCGCTCGCGCGCGGCAGCGGCGGCAGGACTCTAGCCAGCAGAGCCCGGCGGCGTGCCGGAGGCGGCGCGCGAACGTGCCACAAAGCGGTCGAGCGCATTGGCAAATGCCTGTCGGTCGCGCTGGTCGAGCGCCGCAGGGCCACCGGTGTGGGCTCCGCTCGCGCGCATGGTGTCCAGAAAATCCCGCATGTTGAGACGCTGGCGCACGTTCTCCCGCGTGTAGAGCTCGCCGCGCGGATCGAGTGCGGTGGCGCCCTTGTCTATTGCCTCTGCGGCGAGCGGGATGTCCGCGGTGATGACGAGATCGCCCGGCTCGCAGCGCCGCACGATCTCGTTGTCGGCAATGTCAAAACCCTGTGCGACCTGCACCGCCTGCAGGAAGGGGCTGCGCGGCACCGGCACCGGCTGGTTGGCGACGAACGCCACATGCACCTGCGCCCGCTCAGCGACGCGGAACAGGATGTCCTTGATGACCCTGGGGCAGGCGTCGGCGTCGACCCAGATCCGCACGCCGCTCAGGCCTGCTTCGAGGGATCGTCCAGTTCGGACGGTGCGCTGCTGCCGGCGAAGACCAGCTTCGCAATGCCGTCGGCAACGTCCATCACTTCGGTGGAGGTGCAGTGGAAGGCCGATGCCGAGATCTTCCACTCGCCGTCGATCTTCAGGTACTCGTCCTGGTAGTAACCGCCGAGTTGCGTGACGTTGCGGTCACGGGTGTTGATCATGAAGTAGTACAGGCCCCAGGTGGCCTCGGCGCGTGTGGCGTCCAGAACCCGCACCTGCGGGTTCTGCGCGTGGTGCATCTCGACGATGTGCTCCTGACAGGCGAGCTGCGCGAATATCGCCACCATGTCGGCAGCCGAGCTGAACTGTCCGATACGGCCGTAATCGAGACGGATCTCGCCGGGCGCGAAGCAGGAAAGCACCTCGGCCGGGCGCTTCTGGTCGCAGGAAAAGAAGTAGCGATGCTTCAACTGCTTGATGGCCTCGATGTCCTCGAGGCGGGCGATGCGGTGTTCGAGCGATGCATTCATGTTCAACCCCCTTGCCATACCCATAGGAGCGGGCCACGCCCGCGACCTCACACACCTTCGCGCTGCTGTCGCGCGCATGGCGCGCTCCTGCAACCGAACGCGCCGCGCTGCCGTGCCCACATCGGCGCTGCTGTCGCGCGCCTGGCGCGCGCCTGCAACCGAACGCACCGCGCTGCCGTGCCCACATCGGCGCTGCCGTCGCGCGCCTGCACCCGGGCACGCCCCCGTAGGAGCGGGCCATGCCCGCGACTCTTGCTCAGCCCTTTTTCAGCAACTGTGGCCCGAGCGTCTGCACCATCTCGCGGATGCCATCCTTCCAGTCGACCTCGGTGGGGCCGGCGATGGCATGGAGCTTCGTGGTGTCGATCTGCAGGCTGCCGAAACCCTTGGGGTTCTCCTTGAACACGGGCTGGAAGCCGGTGAGCTCGGAGAGATACGCGCACCAGTCCTCGATGCTGACGGCCTGCGATCCACCGAAATTCACGATGGTGGTTGAAGTGCTGGCCGCAGCAAGCAACGCGGGAATCTTGGCGAGGCAGTCGCGCTCGTGCAGCGGGTTGTAGACGTTGGGACGATCGGGGTGGAGTTCGATCGGCACGCCGTGCTGCATCATCATCACGTGATACCAGGGCCAGCCGCCGTTGTTGCCGTAAGGCACGCTCAGCCGCGCGATGGTGGTGGGAATGCCGAACTCGCTCGCGGTGAAACGCGCGACGGTCTCGGCGGCGATCTTGGCGATGCTGTAGGTGGGATACATGGAGCGGTGGTTGTCGCCGAGCGGGGAGTCCTCGCGGCGCGGTTCGTGTCCCGCGTACTCGTACACAGCCGTGGACGAGAAATGCAGGAAGCCCTTCACGCCCCGCGTGCGCAGCATGAGGCGCCCGACGCCGCCCGCGTTGGCGCGCAGGTCGTAATCGAAGTCACCGCTCTTCACCACGGCGAGATTCAGCACGTAGTCGAGATCCTGCGGAACCTGGTCGAGCGGACCGTCCGCAAGGTCGGTGGCGATGGTGTGTGCGCCCAAGGCCTCGATCGCGGCGCGATCCTCGGCCTTGGAGAACCTTGCCAGCGTGAATACCTCGTTGCCCGGCGCAAGCGCGGCCACCAGCGGCCGCGCGACCTGGCCCGTAGGGCCCGTGATCAGAATCCGTTTTCCCGTAAGCATCTAGTAACCCTCTTTGTCGTGAATGCCTTTCCAGCACAGGCCGGGGAGCAGGCGCCGCATCAGTGCGGCCCGGCGCGATCCCTTGCCCGGAAAAATCCAGAACTCTCCGCGTGCGAGTCCTGCCTCGATGGCGTCGAGCACCACCTGCGGATCGAGCGGTTCGATATCGGCGATCGTCTTCGGCATACCGGTGTCGAAGCCCTGCCTGAGCAGCGGCGTTGCCACCGGCGGCGGACAGACACAGGCGAAGCGGACGCCGCTCGCGCGGTTCTCGTGATACAGCACCTCGGTGAAGGCGCTCACGGCGAACTTGCTAGCATTGTAGGCGCCCACGCCCAGCATGGGCAGCCACCCGGCGAGAGAGGAGAAGCTGATGAAATCACCTGCACCGCGACCCACCATGGCCGGCAATACGGCCTGCGCGATGTTCACGAGCCCGCCGTAGTTGATGTCCATCAGGCGGTGCACGGTGGCGTTGTCCTGCTCGAGCAATTTGCCGAGCGGCATGATGGCGGCGCAGTGGTAGACGCGATGCACGGGTCCGATGGTGGCCTCGACCATGTCGACTGCCGCCGTGAGAGCCGCGAAATCCGTGACATCCACCTGCTGGGCAAAAATGCCGGGCGCGGAAGCCGTGACAGAAAGGCCGTCGGCATCGCGATCGAGCGCGGCCACCTGCGCGCCCTGCGCTGCCATCATGCGGCAGGCAAGACGGCCCATGCCGCTCGCGGCCCCGGTGACCAACACGATCCGCCCCTGCATCGACATGACCCTGTGCTCCACGCTGCAATGCGGGCCTATGCTACCCGCGGCCGTCGCCCTGCGGGCGGGTTTTTGGCGCCCGGCGCTACCGTGCCGGGGTACACTTCGCGCGGACGGCGCGATGGGCGCCCGCAAAGAGGAATCGATGGACTTGTTCAACTGGATCGCCCGTCTGCTGGGAGGACTGTTCGCGCTGGGTCTGCTGCTGTTCAGCATCGCCGGTGCCGCTGTGGTCGGCGTGGGAGTGTTCGTGGTGGGCATCCTGCTCGCGCTCTTCGCGGGCCGCGGGCGCGGGCCATGGCGCATGGTCATGCGCGACACCAGTGCCGCGCGCCAGACCTTCTTCGAGACCGCCTTCACGCTGATGGGCTGCATCGCCAAAAGCGACGGGCACGTGAGCGAGCAGGAGGTCGCGCTCGCGGAACACCTCATGACCCGGCTCGGACTGAGCGCGGAGCATCGCAAGGAGGCGATTGCGCTGTTCAAGCGCGGCGCGGCGACAGGCTTCGACATCGACGCACAGCTGCGCGAGTTCTCGCTGCACTGCGGCTCGCACGCCAACCTGCGGCAGATGCTGATGGTGTTCCTCTTCAACACCGCGACCGCCGACGGATCCATCTCGCCCGAGGAGCACGCCCTGCTGCGCCGCGTGGCGCTGGCGGCAGGATTTTCAGAGCAGCAGTTCGAGCAACTGCTGCGGATGTTCACGGCGCAGGACCAGTTTTCAGGCGGCAGGGCAGGCGCCACGCCACGGCCCGACGCGCTGGCGCAGGCCTACGCTGCACTGGGCGTGGACGCGGGCATGAGCGACCGCGAAGTGAAGCATGCCTATCGCAAGCTGATGAGCCAGTACCATCCGGACAAGCTCATCGCCGAGGGCGTGCCCGAAGACATGGTGCGCATCGCCACCGAGCGCACGCAGGAAATCCAGAACGCCTGGGAGCTGGTGCGCAAGGCGCGCGGGCTCTGACAGTCGCAGCACGGCAGTACAGGAGACACGCATGGACACGGTGATGGCCTGGGGCATCGACTTCATCCTCCGGGTGCAATCGATGCGCACGCCCGGCTCCGACACATTCTTCCGCGCCGTGACGCAACTCGGCGGGATGGGGCACCTGTGGATCGTGCCGGCGCTGGTGTGGAGTCTTTCCTACCGCATGGGCGCGCGGGTGCTGCTGGCGATGCTCGTTTCCGCAGGCATCAACTTCGGATTGAAAGACCTGTTCTCGCAACCGCGCCCCTTCGAACTCGACCCGCGCATCGGCCCGGACCGCGAACTCGGCTACGGCATCCCGAGCGGCCACGCGCAGCACACGGCAGTGGAATGGGCGCTGGTGGCGGCGTGGGTGCGGCAGCCCTGGTGCACGGCTGCGGCGGGAGTGCTGATCTTCCTGATCGGCTTCTCGCGGGTGTACCTCGGCGTGCATTTCCCGAGCGACGTGATCGCCGGCTGGGGCATGGCAGCCGTGCTGGTGTGGATGCAGTTGCGTCATGGCGCCGCGCTGGAGTCCACTCTGGCAGGCATGGGCACGCTGCGGCAGATCGCGCTTGCAGGCAGCGTTTCGGCGCTCTTCGTCCTGATCTACATCCTGCTGCCGAAGACCACGTGGCTGGTAGGCACGGGTGGATTGTTCTTCGGCGCGGCATCGGGCGTTGCGCTCTGCTCGCGGTGGCTCCGCGCACCCGAGGGAGGTGCCTGGTGGCAGCGCTTGTTGCGTTACGCGCTCGGGATGGTGCCGCTGCTCCTGTGGTTGCGTCTTGCCGGGGGTTGGGTGCCGGAGGTGCACGACGGCACTTATTTCGCCATCATCTACCTCAACTGTGCGGTGGCGGGGCTGTGGATCACAGCCGGCGCCCCGGCGGCCTTCCAGGCCCTGCGCCTCACACCGGCGCGTTAGCAGGAGATCTCGCTTGCGCGAAGACGAATACATACGCCACGACGCCACGTCCCTGGCAGAACTCGTGCGTGCCGGGGAAACCACGGCGGGCGAACTCCTTGATGCGGCGATGGCGCGCCTCGCACGCTGGAACCCGCGCATCAATGCGGTGGTGCTGGAACTCGAGGAACGCGCCAGAAAGCAGATACGCGGCGGGATCGCGGACGCCCCCTTCGCGGGCGTGCCATTCCTCGTCAAAGATCTCGATGGCTTCCTTGCCGGCGCCGAATTCACCGCCTCGTCGCGCTCGCTCGCGGGCTTCGTTCCCACGCGCGACAGCGAGCTCTTCACGCGCTATCAGCAAGCCGGCCTGATGATCTTCGGCAAGACCAACACGCCGGAATTCGGCTTGGTGGGTACCACCGAAAGCCGCATGCGCGGTCCGGCGCGCAACCCCTGGCAAACCCTCTACACGCCCGGCGGCAGCTCGGGCGGCTCGGCTGCGGCCGTGGCAGCGCGCATCGTGCCCATGGCACACGCGGGCGACGGTGGCGGCTCGATACGCATCCCGGCATCGGCCTGCGGGCTCTTCGGTCTCAAGCCCTCGCGCGGTCGCACGCCCATGGGACCCGACGAGACCGAGCAGTGGAGCGGTCTCGTGCAGCGCCACGCCGTGACGCTCACGGTGCGCGACAGCGCACGCCTGCTCGATGCCACGCACGGCGCGGACCCGGGCTCTCCCTACGTCGCGCCGCCACCCGGGCGGCCCTATGCCGAAGAAGTGAAACGCAACCCCGGCACGCTGCGCATCGCCTTCTCGAAGGGCTCTTCGCTCGGCAGGACCGTGCACCCGGAGTGCGCGAGGGCCGTGGAGGACACTGCAAAGCTGCTGTCGGATCTGGGTCACGAAGTGGTCGAGGCAGCGCCCGTGCTCGAGCGCGAGGCACTGAGCCACGCCTTTCTGGTGACGCTGGCATCCTGCACGGCAGCCATCGTGCGGGAAGTGGGCCGGATGCGCGGCCGCGCGGTTCATCCACGGGAGATCGAGCCCGCCACGCAGTTCCTCGCACGGCTCGGAGAGTCCCTGCCTGCCGCGGAATACGAGACCGCACGCCTTCGCATGCAAGCGGCTTCGCGCGCACTGGCACCGTTCTTCGAGGAATACGACGTTTTCGTCGATGCCACCATGGCGCACCCGCCCGCCAGGATCGGCGAGTGGGCCCTGCCACGGGCGCTGGAATCGGCGATACGCGTGTTCGCGCCGGTGGCACCACGACGGATCATGCTGAAGGCGCTGGAGCACTTCTCCGCCGAGGCGCTGGAGCGCACCGCAAACACCATGATCTTCAACATGAGCGGCCAGCCTTCAATGAGCGTGCCGCTGGGCTGGAGCACCACGGGGATGCCGAGCGATGTGAAGCTGCTCTGGAGCAACGAGGGCCTGCCGTTAGGTGTGCAGTTCACTGCGCGCTACGGCGACGAAGCCACGCTCTTCCGTCTGGCCGCGCAACTCGAGATGGCACGGCCGTGGCGCGAAAGGGTTCCGCAAGAACCCGCCTGAGAACTGCCCGCGACCTTCGGCCAATCCGGCCTGACTCAGCCCCGCACCGCTCCCGAAAGACGCGCGTAAAGCGCGCGCAAGGCTGCGGCGTCACGCTGCACCATCGCCTTGACCTGAAGGCCGCTCTCGAAGCGCCCGGGGGCAACACCGGGAGCGCTCCAGCGCACCTTCACGCCGATGCGTGCATGGCGACCCGGATCCTCCGGCGTGGAGCAATCGATCAGGAGGTCCATAGCGAGCCCGTTGCGCAAGGCCTTGGCGCTTTCGATGCGCAGGCCGAGATCCGAGAGATCCAGCATCCTGCCGATCTCTTCGTGCGTTTGGGTATCGATCACATTCACGCGTTCGCGCGGACGGCGTCGGACGCTCGCCCGAACGGCAGGGCGCGGGGGCTGCCCTGTTACCGGAGCGGGCATAGCTTGTTCTGCCGGATCGGACTGGGACTCCGCTCCGGGTTTTCGGGTAGCACGCTTGGCCATCGACTGCCCCCCAATACTTGATGCCGAACAATAACGCAGCGCGGGCTCCGGCCGCGAGAGGCGGATCAGGCTCGGTTCAGATAGCCCGTGAGCGGATCCCCGCCACGGTAGGAACCCAACGCGTCGATGAACAGGTGGAAAAGCTCCGCCTGCGAGGAAACGTCGAGCTTGGCGTAGCTGTGCTTGCGGTGCAGCTTCACGGTCTCTGGCGAGATGCGCAGGCGCTCGGCGATGGATTTGGTGGAGTGACCGCGCAACAGGAGCTGTATGACCTCTGCCTCACGCTCGGTGAGGAAATCCCGCCCGAAGAACTTGAGCGCGGAATCGAGCCGCGTCGTGAGCGCGGGACTGCTGCCTGCAGGCGGTGCCCAGTGGCGCCGCAGCACTTCTTCGACAAACGGCAGGAAATCCTGCAGCAGCCGGTGATGGGCAGCACCGAAGCGCGCCTGCGCACCGCGCACACCGAGCGAGAGGTGCACGGATGCGCCCTGCTCCACCGGCACGAGGTAGCCGATCTCGTCGGCGATGCCCGTGCGCGCGAAGTGCAGGCGGTAGTACTCGGAGGAACGGAAAGCGCTGGGCGCGAGTTGCTGCAGCCGGTAACAGCCGGGCGGCACGCCATCGGCAAAGGCGCGGTAGAAGGGATCCAGCAGGTAGGCACCCTTGAGGTAGGTGGCGAGGTTCTCGGCGGACTGCTGCCCGGCACTCAGGTCGTGCAGCAATTCCGGGGGCTGGCCGCCCCGATACAGCACGACCATCACATCGTCCGCGGTCACCAGCGCGCGCAGCACGCGCACCAGTTCCGCCACCAGCGATGGCGTGCCCGCGTGACGCAGCACGGCAGCCAGAGCGCTGCCCAGCGCGGAAAAATCAGGCGTGGTGTCTTTCAACGGCAGCGTCTCTGGAGCGCGGGTCGGGCTCTACTCCCGCACCTTAAGGGAAGCCCGGCCCGGCAGCCAAGCGCCGCGCGACCGCGCGCCGCGGGATGCGGTAGGCTCTGCCTCCACACGCAGCACTACACGAGGACACCCTGCCGATGACCGCCTGCCTGCGCCCATTGCTTCTGCTGCTGTGTCTCGCGGCCCCTGCCGCTTTCGCCGGCTCCGCCGCGCTTGCTTCGCTGTTCGCGGACTACGACACCGCCTATCTGGAACTGAACCCCCACGACGCCACCAGCCGTGGTGACCGCCGCCTCGACGACCGCCTCGAGGACGGCATCAGCCCGGCGTATCTCGCCCGCGAAAGCAGCGTGGTGAACACTTTTCTCGCAAGGCTGGACAGCATCGACCGCAGCACGCTCTCGCCCCGCGAGCAGGTGAGCGCCGACACCTTCCGCTTCACGCTGGAATTGCTGCGCGACCGCCACGCCGGCGGTTTCGCCCGCGCGCAATCGCTGATGCCGCTCAGCCAGTTCAACGGCATGCACATCGAACTGCCGCAACTCGGATCCGGCAGCGGCATTCAGCCCTTCGAGACCACCGACGACCACCGCCGCTGGCTCGCGCGCGCCGCGCAGTGGCCGGCCTGGGCGGACCAGGCCATCGCCAACATGCGCACCGGCATGAAAGAAGGCGTGGTGCTGCCGCGCGTGGTAGCCGAGCGGTTGCTGCCGCAACTGGCGGCACACGTGGTGGATGCGCCGGAAAAAAGCGTGTTCTGGGGCCCTGTGGCAAAGCTCCCCGAGACCGCCGAGGGCAAGGCGCTCGAAGCGCAGTACCGCGAACTCGTCTCCACTCGCATCGTTCCCGCCTACCGCAAGCTCCGCGATTTCGTGGCAACGGAATACCTCCCCGCGACGCGCGCGAGCGTGGGCCGCAGCGCACTGCCGAAGGGCGCCGAGTGGTATGCGCTCGACATCCGCCAGCACACCACGCTGCGACGCAACGCGGAACAGATCCACGCCATCGGCCTGGAGCAGGTGAAACTGCTGCACGCGGAAATGGAAACCGTGCGCGATCGCCTCGGCTACAAGGGTGATCTCCGGACTTTCTTCGCGACCGTGCGCGAGGATCCGCGCTGGCTCTTCGCCGACGAGAAGTCCGCGCTCGCTGCCTTCACCGACATGAAAACCCGTGTGCGCAGACAGTTGCCCACGCTCTTCGGGCGCCTGCCCAAAGCAGACTACGAAGTGCGTCCCGTCGAGGCCTATCGCGCGGCGGCGGCCGCGGGCGGCAGCTACCAGCGGCCCGACGCGGCCGGAAAACGCCCCGGCGTGTTCTACCTGAACACCTCTGATCTCTCGCGCACGCCAAGCTACGAACTGGTCTCGCTCTCGCTGCACGAGGCCGAACCCGGGCACCATTTCCAGAACGCACTCGCCGTGGAGAACACCACGCTGCCGGGCTTCCAGCGCTTCGGCTGGGTGACGGCCTTCGGCGAGGGCTGGGCGCTTTACGCAGAGACGCTCGGCAAGCCCATGGGCCTCTACGACGATCCGGCGCAATACCTCGGCTACCTGCACAACCGGCTCTTCCGCGCCATCCGCCTCGTCGTGGATACCGGCATGCACGCCAAGGGCTGGAGCCGCGAGCAGGCGATCCGCTACTTCATGGAGAACTCGCCGAACGCCGAGGCGGACGCCACCGCCGAGACCGAGCGCTACATCGCCTGGCCGGGACAGGCGCTGGCGTATCTGAGCGGCGCGCTGGAGATCCAGCGACTGCGCGAGGAGTCCGCCGCGACACTCGGGCCGCGCTTCGATCTGCGCGGTTTCCACGACGAGGTACTGGTGGACGGCATCGTGCCGCTCGAGGTTCTGGGCGGGAAAATCAGCCGCTGGACCGAGGCTCAGGCCGGGGCTCATCCCGCGAGATGAGGCCGCTCGCGCGCGCGACGGCACAATGGGCTGCCTGCAGGACGGAGTACTGGCCGCGATGAACGAACTGCGCTTCGACGGCAAGGTCGCCATCGTCACCGGCGCGGGCCGTGGCCTCGGTCGCTGCTATGCGGAGCTGCTGGCCTCGCGCGGCGCGCGGGTGCTGGTGAACGACACGGGCAGCGGCGCGCAGGGCGAGCCCGGAGCGGAGCGGCCCGCAGAGTCCGTCGCCGCGCGGATCCGCGCGGACGGTGGTGAGGCCGTCGCGGACACACACAGCGTGAGCACGCAGGCGCAGGCCATTGCCGGGTCGGCGCTCGCGCACTTCGGCCGCATCGACATCCTCGTGAACAACGCCGGCATCTCCGGCGGCGGCGCCTTCGAGAGCATCCCGCCGGAAGACTTCGACCGGATGCTGGCGGTCCACCTGGGCGGCACCGTGGCCATGAGCCGCGCCTGCTGGCCACACCTCGCCGCCTCTCGCGGACGCATCGTCAACACCACCTCGGCCTCCATCTTCGGCTCGGCGTGGAACGCGCACTACGTGAGCGCCAAAGGCGGGATCTTCGCGCTCACACGCGCCCTCGCGCAGGAGGGAGCGACGGCAGGCATGCACGTGAATGCAGTCATGCCTTCCGCCTGGACCAGACTCACCGCGCAGATCCCGAACGCGGATTTCGCAGGACTGCTCGAAGACTGGTTCCCCCCCGAATCCATCGCGCCCTTCGTGGCCTGGCTGTGCCACGCGGGCTGCGCACTGAACGGCGAGACATTCCACGCCGGCGGCGGCCGCGCCGCTCGCGTGGTGCTGGTGGAAGCCACGGGCGTCACGGCTGCCGCGTGGACGCCGGAGGCGTGGGCAGGACAGGAAACCGCACTGATGGATCTGGAGGGCGCGGTAGCGCCGGCCTCGATGCTCGAGGCCTTCCGACACGAACTCGCACACATCAGCGAAGACACCCGTCGCGCCGCGGCGGGCAAGCACATCGGCATCGACTGACACGGACAGCACGGGGCACACGACATGAAACGGGACGCGGAACAGGGTTCTTCCAGGGTGGACGTCGACGGTACGGCGCATGTGACGCGCGTGGTGCCGCCACCGCGCGCGGTGAGCCCGGAGGCGAGAGCCTATCTGGCAACACCGCCCTGGGGCGCGGCCGCGCCCGACCCGCATGCACCGATGTGGGCGGCGCGCGAACAGGCCGATGCCGCGCTGAAGATGCTGGGCGAGATGGCGGCATCGCACTACGGGGTCTCCGTCGAGGAGATGCAGATAGCCGGCGTGCGCTGCCACCTCGTGCGTTCTTCGCCGGAGGCAGGAAAGTCCTGCGGTCGCGTGCTGATCAACCTGCACGGCGGCGGTTTCGTGATGGGCTCTGGCTCGGTGATCGAGGCGATCCCCATCGCGCGGATGACCGGCATTCCCGTGATCGCCGTGGATTACCGACTGGCGCCCGAGCACGCCTACCCGGCTGCCGTGGACGATGTGATCGCCGTCTACCGCGCGGTGCTGGAGCATCACGATGCTGCTGCCGTGGGCATTTACGGCGCCTCTGCGGGCGGCATCCTCACCGGGCAGGTGCAGGCGAGGATCGCTCACGCGGGGCTTGCCTCGCCTGCCTGCCTCGGCATGTTCACCGCAGCCGGAGATCTTTCGGACCTGGGCGACAGCGCAGCCCTGTTCGGGCTTTCGGGTTTCTGGGGCGAGTTGGTGCTGCCACCCGACCACCCGCTGAGCGAGTTGCGCGCCTATCTGTCGGGCGCCGACCCGCGCGACCCGCTGGTGTCGCCGATCCACGCCGATCTCGCGCATTTCCCCCCCACGCTTCTGGTGAGCGGTACGCGTGATGCGCTTCTGAGCGGCACCTGCGCCATGCATCTCGCGCTGCGACGCGCGGGCGCCGACGCCGAGCTGCTGGTCTTCGAGGCCATGCCCCACGCGCACTGGTACGCCTTCCATCTGCCCGAGGCGCAGCAGGCGCTCGCGCTGATGGCCGATTTCTTCCAACGCAAGCTGAGCAGGACAAACCCGTGACCGACGCTGTCGCCCGCAACCCGCTTCCCGAGGCGCACACCCTGCGCGACTGGCTCATCGCCGCCAACCCTGCGGTTCTGCTGGCGAGCCTTGTATCGATCACCGGCGAAACGGCCGTCATGGATGCGCTGCTCCCGCAACTGCAGCACGAGATGGGACCCGCCGGCATCACGCCTGTGCTGCCGCCCGCCGCTCAGGCCACGCTGGCGGACTGGGGCATGGCGGTGCTCTCGCAGTTGCCCGCATACGCGGGACGCGATCCGCTCGCGCTGGAGGACGGGGCCTTTCTCGCGCTTGCGGGCGCGCTGCTCGGCTGGCCGGTTGAAAAAGCCTCCCTGCCCTATCTGCGCGAGCAGGCGGGTTTCACGTGCTTCGTGCCCACGTTGCCGCGCACGCGAAAAGCGCCCGAGGGGTTTTCGCTTGCGATCATCGGCGCCGGCATGGCGGGCATTGCCGCGGCTGTCGCGGCATGTCATGAAGGTATCGAGTGCACGGTCTTCGAGAAGAGCCCGGGGCTCGGCGGCGTGTGGTGGCAGAACCGGTATCCGGGCGTGGGCGTCGACACACCGAGCGAGTACTACTCGTTCTCCTTCGAGGTGAATCCGGAGTGGACGCACGCCTTCCCCGAGGGCGCGCAGTACCTCGATTACCTCGCGCGCGTGGCGCGCAAGTACGGCGTGATGGAGCGCATCGAGTTCGGCACCGAGGTGCAGGAGTTGCGCTGGGACGAGGCATCGGCGCGCTGGACGATAGTGCTGGAGCGCGAGGGGCGGCGCGAGGAACGTCACGCCAACGCGGTGATCACCGCCGCGGGCTACCTCACGCGCCCGCAGTTCCCCGATGTGCCGGGGCGGGAACGCTTCTCCGGCCCCTCGTTCCATTCGGCTGAATGGCGCGAAGACTGTGATCTTGCCGGCAAGCGGATCGGTGTTGTGGGCACGGGCTGCACCAGCGTGCAGATCGTGGACGCGCTGGTCGACCAGGTCGCCTCGCTCACGCTTTTCCAGCGCCAGCCGCACTGGGTCATGCCCCCGGCAGGCGAGGCAAGGCTGCCCGACTCGCAACTCTGGCTGCTGGAAAACGTGCCTGCCTTCGCGCAATGGTCGCGGCTCGCGCTCTACCTCCTGATCAGCGACGCGCTGTATCCGCAGGTGCGTTACGACCCGGAGTGGGCTGCCACGCACGAACTCTCCATCAGCGCGATGAACGATGTGTCCTTGCAGCGGGGTCTGGGCCACCTGCAGGCGTCCTTTGCGGATCGCCCTGATCTGCTCGCCAAACTGACGCCGGGCTTCGCGCCTTTCGGCAAGCGCCCTATACGCGATCCCGGCGGTTACTACACGGCGTTGAAGCGTCCGACGTCCACGGTGGTCTCATCGGGGCTGCGCGAGGTGGTGCCCGAAGGCATCGTCGATGCCGAGGGCACGCTGCACGCGCTGGACGCAATCGTCTATGCCACGGGTTTCAAGCTCGACTTCCTCTCGCAGTGGCGTATCGAGGGCCGCGACGGACGCACCCTTGCCGAGGTCTGGCAGGACTCGCCCGTGGCCTACAACGGTTGCCTGGTGCCGGGATTTCCCAACCTCTTCATCACCTCCGGTCCGCACGCATCCGCAGCGCACGGCGGCGGCCACAACTTCACCGTGGAAGCAGTAGTGCACTACGCGATCGAATGCCTGCAGACGCTCTTCGAGACGGGGCATTCCAGCGTCGAAGTGAGGCCCGAGGCGCAGCAGCGCTGGACGGAGGAGGTGCGCGAGGCGCTGGCGGATTCGGTGTGGGTGCGCGAGACCCGCGCCACCACCTATTACCGCAACGGCAAGGGCGAGGTCATCCTCGCGAGCCCCTTCCGTATGGAGGATTACTGGAACCGGCTGCGCCAACCGGATCTGCTGGATGTGACGCTGCGCTGATCCCGGCAGGAGCGGGCCATGCCCGCGACACATCACCGGCAGGAGCGCGCCATGCGCGCGACACCAGCATCGGCACTGGCACCTTCGCGCGCATGGCGCGCTCCTACACCAGCAGCACGTTCACGATCGCGTTGCCGATACCCACCAGGGCGGCACCCGAGATGAGCCCCGCGCAGATCGGCTCCATGCCATCCACCCAGAGATCGTGCGCGCGGCTGCCGGGCGCAGGCTTGCGCCGCGCCATCAGCCAGAAGAACAGTGCGCCGAACCACATCGCCAGCACCGACTCCGGCGGCAGCACCACGCCAAGACCCACCGATACCGCCGAGAGAGGGAAACGGCCCTTCGTGCGCACACGCAGAATCTCGAAAACGAGCGCCACCACCGCAGCCAGCACCATCGAGATCACCGCGCTCGGCGGCAGCCGCGAGACACCGTTGGCGATCAGATCCGCCACGCCTTTCCACTGCAGCGCGGCAGGCATCGCGAACTGATCGCTCACCAGCGTGGCGGTGGAGCGGTGGCCCGTTGCGTCCGGCGGCAACAGCAGCAGGAAGAACAGCGGCGTTGCGGCGATGGAGCCCGCGAAGATGCCGATAACGTGACCCACGGCCTGCTGGCGCGGCTTCGCGCCCAGCATGTATCCGGGCTTGATGTCGGAGAGAAGATTGGCGGCGTTGGCCGCGATTTCGCCGGTCATGCCTGCGGGGATCAGGTTGCTCGCGGGATTCGCACGGTCGATGGCGCCGATGCTGAACTGCGTGATCTTGCTCAACGCTCCCGTGGGCGTCCAGGACGTGAGCGCCATGGAGTTCGTGCAGATGACCGTGAGCACGAAGATCAGCGGGAATGAGATGAAGGCGAGCAGCCAGGGCACGCCGAAAAACGCGTGCGAGATGCTGGCGCCCACCACCATCAGCACAGGGACCCCGATCCACGAGACCATCAGCGGCAATTCGATTCCGGCCAGAACGTCGGGCCCGGTGGCAACGCGCGGCGCGGCGCGGCGGAAGAGGCCGCGGAAGATCTCGGGCTTCGCGAAGAGCCCCGCGAGCGAACCCACCACCATCATCGTCACGGCCCACCACAGCGACCACTGGTTGACGATCTCGCCGCGGGAAACGGGCACCAGCACGCCGGCGGCGTTGGTGTAGGCGTGGATCTCGCCGCGCTGGATCATGATCGGCGCCAGCACCGCGAAATTCAGCACCGCACCCAGCAGGCAGCTGGTAGCCACGCGCATGCCCATCAGTCCGCCCACGCCGAGCATCGCGGTATCGAGCGTGAGGCGCAGGCCGAGCGCGCGGATATCCGTGCCGAGTATGGTCGGCGTCCACCATGTGAAGCGCGCAGCGAGTTCGTAGTAGTAGGTGTCGAGCCGGTCCATCAGGTACCAGGGCTCCTTCATGCCAGCCCAGCGGTCCATGCGCAGCAGCTTGAACTGCAGCAGCCGCTGCCAGCCATCGCTCACCAGGAACTGCCAGAACGCCGAGACACCGCCGGAGACCGCGAGCAGCCGCGCCTTGAAGACGCCCTCCCCGGCCTTGCCGTCGTAGAGCGAATCCAGCACCACGCCGCAGGCACGCCCCTCGGGGAAGGGCAGTTGCTCGTCGTTGATGAAGCGGCGCTTCAACGGGAAGGCCACCAGCACGCCGAGCAGCGAAATGGTGGTGGACCAGAGCATCATCTGCCACCACGCCGGGATGACGCCGGTGACGAGCATGTAAGCCGCAAGGCTTGAGACCAGCGGAGTGATCATGTAGCCCGCGGCAGTGGCGATCGATTGCGTGCAGTTGTTCTCGAGGATGCCGAGATCACGCACCAGGCCCGCACCGGCGAGCGCACGGAAAATCGCGAAGGCGAGGATCACGGACGTGAGGCCCACGCCGATCGAGATGCCCGTCTTGGCGCCGATGTAGAGCGCCGTTGCGGCAAGGATGCCGCCCAGCAGAAAACCCGTGAGACCCGAGCGCAGCGTGAGCTGCGGCGCATCGCCGCGGTAGACGTTGTCGAACCACCACTGGTCTTTCTGCGCGCGGCTCCAGGAGCCGATCTGCTCCGCGTCGAGGCTCTTCAGTGCCATGCCGGTGCTCCCGTGGCCTGCATCAATGAGTGCGGCGATCCTTCACGAGTTCGCCTCCCTTGATCACGACCGGGATCGATTCGAGCAGGGTCACGTCGGCGGCAGGATCTCCGTGCACCGCGACGATGTCGGCAAAGCGGCCCGCTTCGAGCACGCCTACATCGTTGCGGCCAAGCGCCTCGGCGGCCACGACGGTGGCGGCCTGTATCGCTTCAAGGGGCGTCATGCCGTAACGCACCATCCACGGGAACTGCTTGCCGTTGTCGCCGTGTGGCGAGACACCCGAGTCGGTGCCGAAGACAATTTTCACACCGGCCTTGTGCGCCTTGCGGAAGTTCTCGCGCTGCGCCTCGGCCACTTCGAGATCCTTGCGCATGTTCTCTTCCAGCACGCCGTTCTTGCGGCCCTCGGCCTGGGTGTACTCGGAGTTGTAGATGTCCATGCTGAGATAGGTGCCGCGCTTCTTCGCGAGCGCTATGCCCTCGTCGTCGATCAGGCTCGCGTGCTCGATGGTGTCTATCCCTGCGCGGATCGCGGCCTTGATGCCTGCTGCGCCGTGGGCATGCGCCGCCACGCGCAAGCCCTGCATATGCGCTTCCTCTGCCACGGCGCGCATTTCCTCTTCGCTCATCTGCTGCTGGCCCACGCCCGTGTTGGACGAGAACACGCCGCCGGTGGCGCAGATCTTGATCACCTGCGCGCCGTATTTGCGCAGCTCGCGCACGGTGTGGCGCGCCTGGTCGGGGCTGTCGGAGTTGTAGGGCCACTTCTCGTCCATCGAGGGCGGGAACATGTTTTCGTCGCAGTGCCCGCCGGTGGAACCGAAGCTCCAGGCAGCGGTGACGATGCGCGGGCCGGGCACCTTGCCCGCGTCGATGGCCTGGCGCAGGCCGATGTCGTCCCAGAAGCGCGAGCCCACATTGCGGACGGTGGTGAAGCCGGCATCCAGCGTGACCGCCGCGTTGGGCACGGAGATCACGGACCAGAATCGGTCGCTGAACTGCAGGCTGGTGTAACCGCCGTAGGTGGGATCCGAATCGAGGTGCACGTGCATGTCGATCAGGCCGGGAAGGATCGTCATGCCGTCCAGTCGGATCTCCTGCGCGCCCGCGGCCGCCACGGGCGGCTTGCCGGCGGAGCCTACCTCGACGATACGACCGTCACGCAGCAGCAGCACCGGATCGGACACGAAGCTGCCGGTCCTCACGTCGAGCATTCGCGCAGCGCTGACGAGTGTGTCGGCAGCAAGTGTGGTGGCGCTCGCAGCGGCGAGCAGGAGTGCGGGGATCAGTCGATGCACGGGCGAGGCCTCCGGGACGGTGGGCGCAAAGGTATCACGCGTCATCCCCGGGATCGCGCGCTTCTGGAGACGGTCTGGCTAGGCCTCGTGTTCGGGTCGGGGGCATGGCCCCCTCCTACCCGAAACCGCGCAGGTACTGCCCCCGGTAGGAGCGGGCCATGCCCGCGACCATCAGTGGTCTGACGCAGGTGCTGCACCCGGTAGGAGCGGGCCATGCCCGCGACCATCAGTGGTCTGACGCAGGTGCTGGCCGATCAGAGCTCGAGGTACGAGTCGTACTCCAGCGTGGAGACACGGGAGGTGAACTCCTCGAGCTCCTGCCATTTCGACATCAGCAGCACGCGGCGCATCTCTTCGCCGATGTAC
>CAIYPF010000212.1 GCA_903928015.1 uncultured Gammaproteobacteria bacterium
CCGATTTCCTTCACCGTACCCGTGACGCCGCCGGCGCAGATGAAGTCACCGACCTTGAAGGGCTTCAGCACGATCAGGAAGGCGCCTGCCGCCAGGTTGGACAGCAGTCCGCCCCAGGCTGCGCCAACGGCGATGCCGACGCCTGCGACCAGTGCCGCGAAGCTCGTGGTCTCGACGCCGCAGTAGCCGAGTATCGACACCACCAGCGCGATGTTCAGCGCGACGTTGAGGATGTTCCCCAGATAACGCATCAGCGTCGGGTCGACTTTCTGGCGCTGCAGCAGCTGTTGCAGCAAGCGCCCGATCATCCCGATCAGATACCGGCCAACGATCCAGAACGCCAGTGCGGCGCCCACTTTCATGACCCCCGAGCTGAGATAGCCGAGTACGACGTCCTGATATTTCGTGAGAATTTCCACGGTAAGGCTCCTTATCTTTTTGGTGCTGTGACTGCCCCGGCGAGTCGATGGCCGCAGAGACCATGCGTTGTGCGGGAGGCGGCAGAATCCGCGATTGGAGTACTGAAATCAACCGCGCCCGATCCTCGGGCGGCCACTCAGTAAACGCGCTTGCCGCCCTTCATGACGAGGCCGGGATGGCGCAGCGAGCTGATGTCCCTGGTCGGGTCACCAGGCACCGCCACCAGATCCGCCAGCAGGCCCGGAGCGATGCGCCCGATCTGCGCTTCGCGGTGCAGCATGCGCGCGTTCACGCTGGTGGCCGAGCGCATCGCCGCGAGCGGGCTCATGCCCCACTCCACCATCACTTCGAGTTCGCGGGTGTTCTCGCCGTGCGGGAAAACCCCCACGTCGCCGCCGAAGCAGATCGCCACACCCGCATCCAGCGCCGCCCGGAATGCCTCGCGCTTGGCGCGGAGTTCCGCGTTGGGTGGCATCTTTCCCTTCACCCAGCCGTCGAAGTACGTGGCGTAGGCTTCGGCCGTGGCGACGGTGGGGCAGAGCGTCACGCCGTGCTTTTTCATGAGGCGGAATACCTCCGGTGTGCCGGTGTCGCCGTGCTCGATGGTCTCGACGCCGGCAAGCACTGCCCGGCGCATTCCCTCGGGCGTGGTTGCGTGCGCGGCCACCGGGCGACCCGCGTCACGGGCGGCTGCCACCAGGGCGTCGAGTTCGGTCTGGCTGAAGGTGGCGCGCGCCTCGCCGTCCGGTCCCCAGCGGTAATCGGCATAGACCTTGATCCAGTCCGCACCCTGCGCGACCTGGTGCCGCACCACGCGTGCGATTTCCTCGGTGCCGGTGGCCTCTTCCGCGCCCTGCCCGGGGTCGAAGGAATAGCTCTTGCGCTGCGGGCCATAACTGCCGGTGGCGACGATGGCGCGGGTGACGGTGATCAGGCGCGGTCCGGGGACCAGGCCATCGTCGATGGCGCGCTTGAGTTGCACGTCGGCATTGCCCGCGCCCTCGGTGCCGAGGTCGCGCTCGGTGGTGATGCCCGCGCGCAGGGTGGCTGCCGCGTGCGCTACGGCCGCCGCAACGCGGTAGCCGAAGCCTTCCTTCAGTACCTGATCGTCCCAGAGCGTTTCGTTGTAGGGGTGCAGCAGCAGGTGGGAGTGGCCTTCGATCAGACCGGGCACCAGCGTGGTGCGGGGCAGTTCGATGCGCTCGGCGCCGGCGCTCTGCAATGTCTCGACCGGACCCACCGCGGCGATGCGCTCGCCGCGCACCAGCACCGCCTGCCCCGTCACGGGCGCTTCGGCGATACCGTCCCACACCGCACCCGGGATGATCAGGGTGTCGGCCTGCGCCGCGAACGCTGCGTGCAGCAGCGAGAATGCGAGCAGGGCGCAGGCGTGACGTGCGTGGCGCTGGATCATCCGGATTCTCCCCTCGTTGGCGTCGGCGAAGTGTGTCGGCCAGAGGCAGGAGCCGCAAGTTGCGCGCCGTGCCTCTCCCGCGTTTGCTTCCTCCCTGTCATGCTTCGCCCCATGAGCGACTCCTACTCCGCGCTGGCGCTGGCCCGCCATGCCATCACCCGTTCCCCCTGGCCCGCGGCCTGGCGCAAAGCCGAGCCGCGCAAAGGCTATGACGTGGTCATCGTCGGTGGTGGCGGGCATGGTCTGGCCACGGCCTATTACCTCGCGGCCAACCACGGCATCCGCAACGTGGCGGTGCTGGAGCGCGGCTATGTCGGCTCGGGCAACGTGGGCCGCAACACCACGCTGGTGCGCTCCAATTACCAGACCGACGGCAACACGCAGTTCTTCGAGTTCTCGCTGAAGCTCTGGGAGGGCCTCTCGCACGCGCTCAACTACAACGTGATGCTCTCGCAGCGCGGGCAGGTGGTGCTGGCGCACGGGCCCGGGCAACTCGACTCGCTGGCCCGCAAGGGCAACACCATGTTGCTGAACGGCATCGAGGCAGAGCTCCTCGACCGCGCGCAGTTGATGCGCCTGCTTCCCTACCTCGACTACTCCCCGCGCGCGCGTTTCCCGCTCTACGGCGGCCTGTTGCAGCGCCGCGCGGGCACGGTACGCCACGATGCCGTCGCCTGGGGCTATGCGCGGGCGGCCGATCGTCTGGGTGTCGACATCATCGAGAACTGCGATGTCACGGGTTTCGTGACCGAAGGCGGACGCGTCACCGGCGTGCGTACCAGTCGCGGCGAGATCAGCGCCGGGCGCACCGCGATATCGGTGGCCGGGCATTCCTCGGAGGTAGCGCGACTCGCAGGCTTGCGCCTGCCGGTGGAGAGCCATCTGCTGCAGGCCTTCGTTACCGAACCGGTGAAGCCGCTGGTCGATCACGTGATTTCCTTTGGCGCGGAACTCTTCTACATCTCGCAGTCAGACCGTGGTGGTCTGGTGTTTGGCGGCCACATCGACGGATTCAACAGCTACACGCAGCGCGGGCAGTTCCCGAAAGTGCAGACGGTGGCGGAATGCGCCGTGGCACTGATGCCCGCCATCTCGCGGCTGCGCATCCTGCGCCACTGGGGCGGCATACAGGACATGACGCCGGACGGCAGCCCCTTCATCGGGCGCACGCCCGTCGACAACCTGTATCTGAACGCGGGCTGGTGTTACCAGGGATTCAAGGCCACGCCGGCCACCGGCTGGTGTTTCGCGCACACGCTGGCGCAGGGCGAGGAACACCCGCTGATCCGCTGCTTCTCGCTTGATCGTTTCCACCACGGCGACGGCCTGGACGAATACGGCCTCGGCAACTGGACATGGAAGCAGTGACGCCATGCTGATCATCCCTTGCCCCGACTGCGGCGCGCGCGACTACACCGAGTTCCGTTACGGTGGCGACGCCAACCGCTCGCGCCCCGCGCACGGTGGAGGAAGCAGGGAAGACTGGCACGACCATGTCTTCGTTTTCGATAACCCCAAGGGTCCACACCGCGAGTACTGGCAGCACGTGCTCGGTTGCCGCGAGTGGCTGCTGGTGGAGCGTGACACCGCGAGCAATACCGTGATCGCCGTGCATCGCGCGAGGGATCGGGAGATGGCGCGATGAGCCGCCGTCCGCATCGCGCTCCCGCCGGTGGGCGTATCGACCGCAGCCGCATCGTCACATTCACGCTGGAAGGACGGCCGCTGGCCGGTGTTGCGGGCGATACGCTCGCATCGGCCTTGCTCGCCAACGGCATTTCCCTGGTGGGGCGCAGCTTCAAGTATCACCGCCCGCGAGGCTTCCTCGGCGCG
This sequence comes from uncultured Gammaproteobacteria bacterium, assembly GCA_903928015.1. GTDB lineage: Bacteria > Pseudomonadota > Gammaproteobacteria > Pseudomonadales > UBA5518 > UBA5518. The sequence continues at coordinate 3,668 of CAIYPF010000212.1, forward strand.
GGTGTGGAGGAACCGAACGGGCTCTTCACGGTGGGTCGTGGCGCGCGTGCAACGCCCAACCTGCCGGGCACGCTGGTGGAGTTGCACGAGGGGCTGGCGGCCAGCCGCCAGAACGGTACGCCCTCGGTCGGTTTCGATCTGATGGCGGTGAACGACTTGCTCTCGCCGCTGCTGGGCGCGGGTTTTTACTACAAAACGTTCATGGGGCCGCTGCGTGGCTCCTGGATGTTCTACGAGCGTTTCATCCGGCGTGCCGCGGGCCTGGGTGTGGCGCCGAGCGGGCCGGACCCGGACCGCTACGAAACACGCCACGCTTTCGCCGACGTGCTGGTGGTGGGTGCGGGGCCCGCGGGCCTTGCCGCGGCGCGTGCGGCGGGCGAGGCGGGTGCACGCGTGGTGCTGGTCGAGCAGGACACGCTCGCTGGCGGCGGGCTGCTCGCGCTCTCACCTGAACAGCCTCTGGAGCGCTGGCGCGAAGACGCGCTCCGAGCGCTCGCGGACTTGCCCGAGGTGCAGGTTCTCACGCGCACCACGGCGCTCGGCCTCTATGACGGCAACACCGTGGCGCTGCTCGGCAGGAGCGCTCACGGCGAGCCCGATGCCGCGCACGGCGAGGCGCGTGAGTGGATCACCACGCTCCGCGCCCGGGCTATCGTTTTTGCCACGGGCGCGATCGAGCGCCCGCTGGTTTTTGCCGACAACGACCGCCCCGGCGTGATGCTCGCCTCTGCCGCACAGGCTTACCGCAACCGCTGGGCCGTGTCGCTCGGCGAGCGCGTGGTGCTGGGCACCAACAACGACAGCGGGTGGATGACGGCCGCCGAACTCGCGCGCGGTGGCGCAGAGCTCACGCTGATCGAGCAGCGTGCAGCCGTGACGCCCGCCCTGCGGGCGATGGCAGAGGAGGCGGGCGTTCGCGTGCACACCGGCGGCCTGATCACGCGCGCCATCGGTTCGCGTGCCGTGCGCGCCGCGCAGTTCAGCACCGGCAGCGGACGTGATGTCACCTTGCCCTGCGATCTTCTGTGCATGTCGGGCGGATGGAGTTGCAGCGTGCATCTCGGCTCGCACACCGGTATCAAGCCGGTGTACCGCGCCGATATCGACAGCATGGTGCCGGGGAGCCTTCCGGAGGGGCAGTTCGCAGCCGGTGCGGCGAACGGCACCTTCAGCCTTGCAGGCGCGGTGCGTGAGGGAGTTGCTGCCGGCCAAGCGGCAGCGCGACACACCGGATTCGGAGGCGCCAGGGTGCAGGCGGATGCCGAGTTGCCTGACACGCCATACACCGTGCAGCCCGCAGTTCTGCCACCCCCGCGCCGCGGCAAGGCCTTCGCCGATTTCCAGTCCGACGTCAGCACCCACGATGTGCAGATCGCGCACGAGGAAGGTTTCGTCGCAGTGGAGCATCTCAAGCGCTACACGGCGCTCGGCATGGCCACAGACCAGGGCAAGACCAGCAACCTGAACGGCATGGCGTTGATGGCGGCCATGCGCGGCCAGTCCCCGGGCGGTACCACCACCTTCAGGCCACCCTGGGTGCCGATGAGCATCGGCGCGCTCGCCGGGCGCAGCACGGGGCAGCATTTCCGCCCCGCGCGCCGCTCTCCGCTGCACGACTGGCATGTGGCAAACGGCGCGGTCTTCACCGAGGCAGGTCCCTGGCTGCGCCCCTGGTACTACCGCTGGGCGGGCGACAGCCCGGAGAGCGCCTATCTCGCGGAAATGCACCTCGTGCGCGAGACGGTGGGCATCTCAGACATCTCTTCTCTCGGCAAGATCGAATTGCACGGGCCGGACGTCGGGGAGTTCCTCGATCGGGTCTACGTGAACGTCTTCTCCAGCCTGGCGGTGGGCAAGGCGCGCTACGGCGTGATGCTGAACGACGACGCAACCGTGCTGGACGACGGCACCTGCGCGCGCCTCGCTGACACGCGCTGGTTCCTGACCACCACCACCGCGCAGGCGGGAGAGGTGATGTCTCATCTCGAGTTCCTGCTGCAGACGGCGTGGACGGATCTTCGCGTGCAGGCGGTGTCGGTGACGGACCAGTATGCCGGCATGTCGGTGGCTGGTCCGCACTCGCGCAAGGCGCTCGAGCTTGCGCTGCCCGGCCACGATGTTTCGGATGCGGCCTTGCCGCACATGGGATGCCTCGAGATCACGCACGAGGGGGTGGCGCTCAAGGTACTGCGGCTCAGTTTTTCGGGTGAGCTCGCCTTCGAGGTCTACGCACCCGCCGACCGTGGCATTGCAGTCTGGGAGCACATCCTGCGCGCGGCCGCACCGCTCGGCATCCGCCCTTACGGGCTGGAGGCGCTCGCCTCGCTGCGTATCGAGAAAGGCCACGTTGCGGGCAGCATGGAACTCGATCACCGCAACACACTCGATGATCTGGGCCTTGGCCGCATGGCCTCGACGCGCAAGGCCTTTATCGGGCAGGAATTGCGGCAGCGTCCGGGCCTGCAGGCGCCGCAGCGCTGGAGCCTTGTGGGGCTCGAGTGCCTCGACCCTGACAAGACCTTGCGCGGTGGCGCCATCCTCTTTGCGGCAGGGGATGAGATCGCCGGCCATGGCCGTGGCCACATCACCTCCGTGACCTGGTCTGTGGTGCTCGGCAAGACCATCGCGCTCGGGCTCTACCGCGGCGGTCTCGCGCACGCGGGCGAGGAGATCATCTGCGCCTATCCGCTGAAGGGCGAGCAGGTGCGTGCCCGCATCGTATCGCCCGTGTTCATCGATCCCGAGGGGGAACGCCTGCATGCCTGAGGCTCACCCGGTACTCGCACGCCACCTGCAGGCCGGTGGCCGTGACGGTGTGGACGGCACACGCGCTCTCACGCTGCACGAGTTGCGTGGCTGGCATCTGTGCCAGATCTCGGCCTTCGCGGGCACCGATGATGCGCTGCGCCTGCACTCGCGCGCGCTCGGCGCTCCCGAACTGCCGCGCGACAGCCGGCGTGTCGCGGCAGAAGGCGATGCGCGCGTGTGCCGCCTTGGCGCGGGCAGGTACCTGTGGACGGCGCCTGCGGATGCGGTGATGCAGCGCGTGGCGCGTGAGCTCGACCCGGCAGCGGGCAGTCTCACGCCCTTGTCGGCTGCCCGCGTGCGGTTCATGGTCGAAGGCCCTGCCGCCGCGCAATTCCTGCAGCGCGGGATCGCGCTGGATCTGCATCCCGCTGTCTTTGCCGTGGGCCACTTCGCGCAGACCGGGCTGCACCACGTGCCGGTGCTGCTGGAGCGCAGGGGAGAGGCGCGTTACGAACTGCAGGTGCCCACCACCTGGGCGGTGTCGGTGTGGGAGTGGCTCACGGATGCGGCGCTGCCCTTCGGTTACGACATCGGTGTCGATACCGCGCCGGGCCTGTGAGGCCCGGCGACGCACCCTCCATGCCTTTGCTGGGATGCGGGAGGCGACAGCTCCGGTAAGTACTTGCCCTTGCTGTGGCAGGCGTCTGCAACACGCTAGAGTGCGGCCATACGGGATCCTGCCGCATCTTTGGCTCGGGCCCGCACTTCCGCAATCATCAGGAGAGCTTGATGCCCGCCGCTGCGCCACCGCCCGACGAAGCCGAACGGCTCGCGGCGCTGCTCTCCTACGAGATTCTCGATACCCTCCCCGAGCCGGTATTCGATGATCTGACGCGTCTGGCCGCCAACCTGTGCGGCACGCCCATTGCGGCGGTCAGCCTCGTAGACACCGACCGGCAGTGGTTCAAGGCCAGTGTGGGGCTCGGTGTCACCCAGACGCCGCGCGAGGTCTCGTTCTGCGCGCACGCCATGCTCGATGCCGATCGGGTCATGGAAGTGGCTGACGCAACGCAAGACCAGCGCTTCGCCGATAACCCGCTCGTCACGGGAGATTTCCATCTCCGCCTGTACGCAGGCGCGCCGCTGGTAACGCCCACCGGCCAGTCGCTCGGTGCGCTGTGCGTCATTGATCGCGTGCCGCGGGCGCTCAGCCCGGAACAGCGCGACGGACTGGCAATCCTCGCCCGCGAGGTGGTGGCGCAACTGGAGCTGCGCCGTGACATGGTGCTGTTGCGCCGGAAGATCGAGCAGGACGCGGAGGTGCATCGGTGCGCTGAAATGTCCCGCCACGCTGCCGAGGCCGCCTCGCGCGTGCGATCGGAGTTCCTGACGGTCATGAGCCATGAGTTGCGCACGCCAATGAACGCCATCATGGGCTTCACGCAGTTGCTGCAGCACGAGATCACCGACACCGGCCAGAAGGGCAAACTGCAGCGTATCAACACGGCGGCAAGCCATCTGCTCGCCATGATCGACAACATCCTCGATTACGCCCGCATCGACACCAGCAGCAAGATCGCGCTCGAGGACGCCAGTTTCGACATAGTCGATTGCGTGGAGGAACTGATCGAGATGGTGGTGCCCCGCGCTGCCGGCAAGCAGCTGGAAATCCTCTGCGATATCGATCCCTCCATGTCTCCCTTCGTGCGTGGTGACGAGAAGCGGCTGCGGCAGGTGCTGCTTCTGCTTCTGGATAACGCCATGAAGTTCACCGCCGCCGGCGAGGTGTCGGTGCGTGTGATGCCCTCGGGCGAGGGCTCGTTGCGACTGGTGGTGAGCGATACCGGAATCGGTATTTCGCCCGAAACCCAGAACAGCGTGTTCGAGCCTTTCTTCCAGGTCGATGCCTCGCTGTCGCGCCGCTTCGGCGGTACCGGGATGGGGCTTGCGATCTGCAAGCGCATCGTCCTTGCCATGGGGGGTGAGATCAGCCTGTGGAGCGCGCTTGGAAAGGGCTCGAGTTTCACCGTTACCCTTCCGGCGCCGGCAGGCGAGGGCGTGGTGTCCGAAACATCGGCTCTGCACGTGCGGACCTTGCCTGGCAAGCGAGTGCTCATCGTCGATGATCACTCCGCAAATTTGCGTGTGCTGGCAGCCCAGTGCCGCGCCTGGGGAATGGAGGTTGCCGAGGATAGCGACCCGCTTCTGGCGCTCAAGCGTCTGGAGCGCGGAGAGCGTTTCGATCTGGCGCTGCTGGATGCCGACATGCCCTTTCTCGATGGGCGCTCGCTCGCAGAGGCGATCCAGGGGCTTCGCTTGCCTGACACGCTTTCGCTGATTCTTGTGGGCTCTGCCTCCAACAGGGTGCCTGCTCCCCCGTCACCTGCCCACTTCGTCGCCGAAATCTGCAAACCGGTCAGACGTTACCTTCTGGCCAAAGCCCTTTTTCTGGGCGTCACTCGTCAAGGCCTGTAGAAACCCGTGCGGAGCCGGCAAGCGCTGGATCGTGACTGCGCCTGATCGTATCTTGTGCCGGGGTACGGCAGGAGCGACAGCGGTATGGGTACGGCAGCGGTCCGGAAGATCGGCAAGCGATGGCGGGCGGTTGTGCTTCTGCAGGCCGGTCTGTTCGCGTCGTGTGCGCTGGCGGCTCCCGAGGCCTCTACGCCGTTTGCCGACACCATTTATGCCGGCGGCCCCGTGCTCAGCATGGATGCGCAGGGCAGCGTGGTCGAGGCTGTTGCAGTGCGCGCGGGGCGCATCCTGGAGACCGGCCCGCGCGAGCGTATCGAGCGCCTGCGTGGCTCCCGGACCCGTGTAGTCGATCTTGCCGGTCAGGCACTTCTTCCCGGCTTCATCGACCCGCACAGCCACCTGATGCAGGCTGTGAGCTTCGCCGACTGGGCCAATGTCACGCAGCCGCCCGTGGGCAGCGTGGACAGCATCCCCGCGCTGCTGCGTGTGCTGCGGGCGCACGCCGCAGCACAGCACATTCTGACCGGTGGATGGATCTTCGGCTTCGGCTACGCGCGGGACGGGCTCGCCGAAGAGCGTGAACTCACGCGCAGCGACCTCGATGCGGTTTTCCCCGACAACCCCGTCATGCTGCTCCATGTCTCGGGTCACGGCGCGGTGTTCAACTCGCGTGCCTTCGCGCTCGCAGGGGTCGATGCAGCCACGCCCACGCCCGCAGGCGGCGTGATCGTGCGGCGCCCGGGCAGCAACGAGCCCGCCGGGCTGGTGATGGAAACCGGCCTTTCGGCGTTCTACCGCGTGCTGCCGGTACCGACTGAGCAGGCCTCGCTCGCCGCCTTGCGCACGGCACTCGCGCACTACGCAGAGAACGGCTACACCACGGTGCAGGACGGCGCGACGGACGCACGCGGCCTTGCCTTGTTGCGCGGCGCAGCGGCGCGGGGCGAACTGCCGCTCGACGTGGTGGCGCTGCCGGTGGCGATGGGGCAGGCCGATGCGCGCAGGCTCGCGGAGCAGCACTTTGGCGTGTACGAGGGACGCCTCAAGCTCGGTGGCGTGAAGCTGCTGCTCGACGGCTCGCCGCAGGGCCGCACGGCCTGGTTCACGCAGCCCATGCTGACGGGTGGGCCCGGGGGTGAGCCTGACTGGCACGGCAAGCCGATGATCGATCCGGCGGAGTACGCGCGCGCCGTTGCCGAACTCTACCCGCGCGGCATACAGATCTGGACCCACACGAACGGCGATGCCGCCATCGATGCGCTGATTGCCGCGCACGAGGCGCTCGGCGCCAAGGCCTCGGACGATCACCGTGATATCGCGATCCACTCGCAGTTCGTGCGCGCGGACCAGCTCGATGCCTATGTGCGGCTCGGCATCGCGCCCTCGTTCTTCAGCAACCACGCGTTCTATTGGGGCGAGGTGCATCGCCGCAACCTCGGCGAGGCGCGTGCGGCGTTTCTCAGCCCGCTTGCCGCAGCGCGTGCGCGGGGCCTGCGCTTCAGCAACCACACCGACGCGATGGTGACGCCGCTCGACCCCTTCTTTACGCTGTGGACGGCCACCAACCGCCTCACACGGGAGGGCAGGGTGCTGGGGCCGGATCAGCGCATCGACACGCTCGCAGCGCTGCGCGCCATCACGATCGACGCGGCCTGGACCTATCACGAGGAGCAGGACAAGGGCTCGATCGAGCCGGGCAAACGGGCCGATTTCGTCGTCGTCGACCGCAATCCGCTGGCGGTTGCACCCGCGGATCTGCGCAGCCTGCATGTGCTGGAGACGATCAAGGATGACCGGGTGGTGTACGGTGACGAGGTCCGGTGACAGTGTGACGTTTCCGCCCTTAAACCACTCCGTCCTGCGCAGATCATGCGCCGGGCATCATGAAATCCAGAAATACGGATCGGGCTGCGAGTCACAAATCGAGATTCAGCAAACTGACTGATCCGGGGTGGAAACTCTGCTGTACATTCCGACGGTCATGGCATTCCCATAACGTTTAAAGGAGTAATCCGTCATGAAGTCCAACGCTTCGACGTTTGGAAAATCGCTCTGCTTTCGCGTCTTCACAGCCGCTCTCGCCTTTGTTTCCGCATCGCTGGTTGCTCACGCCGAGTTGGGTGGTTTCAGGCTCTTGGCCCCCGGCACCGATGGGCCTCCCGGAGCCGTGGTGAGCGATCCCGCCACAGTGGAGTCCTTCACCTGGACGCCGTCCTCCGGTGCAGAGAAATACCTTTTTTACATGAGCAATCCCGACGGCAGTTACGTCGAGTTGCCAGATCTTCTCCCCGCAGACCTGGGCTGTGACACGGGGACCTGCACCCTGTCGGTCGCGGCGCTTCCGGCACCCGTGGAACGCAAGGGCCGTTATGTGTGGTGGGTCCGCGCCTTCGACGCCGAAGGCGTCAATCAGGTCGACGATGGCTATGGATTCCTGTTCAGGGTGGGCTCGCCCGACATGCCCGGTGAGTTCAGTCTGGTCTCGCCTGTCTCCCCGCGCGATCAGCTGTTTTTCAGTGGCAACTACGAGCCTGGCCAGATCAAGGAGTTCGTCTGGACCGTGTCCCCGCGCGCCACGCGTTACCGCTTGCTGCTCGTCTACCCCAGCGGGGTTCCTGGCGACCAGCTCAAGTTTTTCGGCCTGAAAAACGGCGACCAGATCAACTGTGACGAAAGCACCTGCCGCATGCCGGTGGACGAGACGCTGGTCGGTGGCGCCGGGCTCTACTGGTGGACGGCAGAAGCGCTGAACGCCGAGGGCAGCGCCGAGGGCCCGGGCCAGTACTTCACGATCGCGAGTTCGCTCGGCAACTATGATCTCAAAGGCCCGGAGTACGGTCTGCGCTTCACCGACACATTGCCGGAGACACTCCCCTTCACGTGGGAAGAGTCTTCTGGCGCGGCCAACTACCGTCTCTTGCTGCAGCGCATTGATGACAGCAGCAGCACGCGCAGTACCGTTCTCGATGCTCCCGGGCTCGTGAATGGCGACGCCATCGAGTGCATCGAGGGCACCTGCCGTTTCGATCTCGACACCACGCTGATCACGGAAGAAGGCCGCTATGCCTGGACGGTGTACGCCATCTCGACGGGCGGGCAGTTCACGCTGCCGGGCAACCGCCAGTGGGAGTTCAACGTCGACTTCAACGCGCTGCGCAACGAGGGCTTCGAGACGGCCCGCGTGGGCGGCGCGCCGGCGCAGTGGACGGCATCGGGCCTCTCCAGCGACCGCGTTATCTGTGTGGAGGGCACGGCCTTCGACGGCAAGTGCTCCTTCCGCTTCACCGGTACTGCCGGCGAGAACAGCAGCATCACGCAGGTGATCAGGGATACCGAGGCGCGCGGCTTCCTGCCCGGAAAGACGCTCACGCTTTCGGCCAACGTCGCTTCCCGTAACCTATCGACGGGCGCCACCATCCGTGTACGTCTCATGTACGCCGATGGCACGGTCGGCTTCTACCAGCTGCCGATTCCGCGCAACACCGGGGGTGCGTATCGCGAGATCGGGCATCAGGGCATCGAGATCACCAAGCCCCTCGACCGCGTGATCATCCGGATCGGCTACGCAAACCCGGGCGCGACGGGATCGTTCCGGGTGGACGATGTCTGGCTCGGTGTGAAGGAACTCGCGCCGGTGGCGCCTGCTTCGGGCATGTGATGGTTCGCGCAGGCAGCCGCCCTCAGGGGTGGCTGCTGTCGCGGGCATGGCCCGCTCCTACCGCCACTCGACCCACGCCCGCGACTCTC
>CAIYPF010000213.1 GCA_903928015.1 uncultured Gammaproteobacteria bacterium
CCGCGAACATCAACGGCAACGGCAACGGTGGCAATAACGTCCTGGTCGGCAACAGCGGCAACAACTCGCTGGATGGCGGAGCCGGCGCAGACGATATGCGTGGCGGCGCGGGCAGCGACACCTACACCGTCGACAACGCAGCGGACACCGTCACGGAGGCGGGTGAACCGGGCATCGACCTGGTCAGGTCGGCGCTGAGCTACACGCTTGGCGAGAATCTGGAGAACCTCACGCTGACGGGCACCGCGGGCATTGGCGGTACGGGCAACAGCCTCGACAACCTGATCACCGGCAACACCGGCACCAATGCGCTGGCTGGCGGGGCAGGCAACGACACGCTTTCCGGCGGCACGGGCGCAGACCAGATGACGGGCGGCTCGGGCAACGACGTCTACCAGGTGGACAACGCCGGCGACAGCGTCACCGAGGCCTTCGACGAAGGTACCGACGAGGTGCGATCCAGCGTGAGCCACACGCTCTCCTCCAACGTCGAGAACCTCACGCTCACGGGCACGAGCAAGCTCAACGCCACCGGCAACGGCATGGCGAATCTGCTGATCGGGAACAGCGGCAACAACTCGCTGAACGGCGGAGCCGGCGACGACGATATGCGCGGTGGCGGCGGCGACGACACCTATACCGTCGATACTGCCGGCGACACGGTGACCGAAGGCATGGCAAGTGGCACCGACACCGTTCGATCCTCGGTCGCATTCACGCTGGGAGACAACCTCGAAAACCTCACGCTCACCGGCACCGGAAACATCAACGGCGCTGGCAACGGAGTGGACAACGCGCTGACCGGCAACACCGGCGCCAACCTGCTCGAGGGCGGCGCAGGACTCGACCGACTGACCGGCGGCGCAGGAACTGACCAGTTGTGGGGCGGCGCAGATGCAGACACCTTTGTTTTCGTCGCGACAGGCGATTCCTCTGCAGGCAGCGCTCGGGACGTGATCAACGACTTCACCGCCGGCATGGACCACATCGATGTATCGGCCATCGATGCCAACACGGGCGTGACGGCCAATCAGGCGTTCACTTTCATGGGTACAGCCGCAATCACGGGCGCAGGACAAGTGCAGATGGCCTTCGACGGGACCTATACGGTGCTCAGCTTCAACGTCAATTCCTCGCTGGCTGCAGACTTCACGATCGCACTCCTGGGAGACCTGACCAGCACCATCACTGCCAGCGACTTCATACTCTGAGGGGGTACCGGAAACCGGGGGAAGACCTGTCGGCTCGACAAGGACACGGGCTGCGTGTCATTGGTTAACATAGCGCCGGCAGTCCATCCCCCGTTGCACGCGCAGAGGAGCCCGACCAGTGTCAGATGAATCCGCCTACACCCCGCCCAAAGTCTGGACCTGGAACAAGGGCGCCGGGGGCCGCTTCGCCAACATCAACCGCCCCATCGCCGGCCCCACGCACGAGAAGGAACTCCAGGTAGGGCGGCACCCGCTGCAGCTCTACTCCCTGGGCACGCCGAATGGCATCAAGGTCACGGTGATGCTCGAGGAATTGCTCGCGCTCGGGCACACGGGCGCCGAATACGACGCGTGGATGGTGAACATCCTCGAAGGCGAACAATTCGGCAGCGGCTTCGTGGCGGCAAACCCCAACTCGAAAATCCCGACGCTCGTGGATTACAGCACGGCATCGCCCACGCGGGTCTTCGAGTCGGGCGCGATCCTGCTCTACCTTGCGGAGAAATTCGGCGCCTTCCTGCCCACCGAGTCCGCAAAGCGCGGCGAGTGCCTTTCCTGGCTCTTCTGGCAGATGGCGAGCACCCCCTATCTGGGCGGCGGTTTTGGCCACTTCTACGCCTACGCCCCCAGCAAGATCGAGTACGCCATCGACCGCTTCACGATGGAAGTGAAGCGCCAACTGGATGTGCTGGACCGTCATCTCGCGGAAAACACCTACATGTCGGGCGATGACTACACCATCGCCGACATGGCGATCTGGCCCTGGTACGGCGCGCTGGTCGATGGCCTCTTGTACGGTGGCGGGGAATTCCTCGACGTGCAGTCCTACACCCACGTCATCCGCTGGTCGGCACAGATCGGCGCACGCCCCGCGGTGAAGCGCGGCCGCATCGTGAACGTCAAATGGGGCAAGCCGGAGGAGCAACTGATCGAGCGTCACGACGCCAGCGATTTCGACTTGCGCACACAAGACAAGCTGGCAGCACAGGCAGCGCCAGGCAGCGACTGATCGCGACACAGCGCCGCGCGCACGGAGATTCCAACAACACGCGATTCGGGAGAGATTTGTCATGCGGCATACGGCGTCGATCCGCCTCGTACTGGCCACAGCCCTGCTCGTGGGAGGTGGCTGCAGCACCGCTCCCGCCACGCGCGGCAATGTCGAGCGGATCTACCTGAACGGGGACATCCTGACTATGGCGGGTCCGCAGCCCGCCTACGTCGAGGCACTGGCGGTAGACGGCGGCAAGATCGTATTCGCGGGCGATGCAGACAGCGCCATGAAGCTCACGTCGAGCGCCACGGAGGTGATCGACCTCGAGGGCAAGACGCTGCTACCGGGCTTCATCGACACCCACGGACACATGTTCTATTTCGGCAAGAACCTGGTCGATGCCGACCTCTTCGGCAGCAAGGACATCGCCGATGTGATCGGCCGCATGAAGGCGCAGATCAGCCGCATACCCGCCGACTCCTGGATCGTGGGCTTCGGCTATTCGGCCAAGGCCATGACGGAGAAGCGCACGCCCACCCGCGCGGAACTCGACACCGTCTCGGCCGACCGCCCGGTGATGATCGTCGACAGCTCCGGCCATCTGGGCGCGGGCAACTCGGCGCTGTTCCGCGCCACCGGCGTGAGCGCCGCCACGCCCGACCCGCAGGGCGGCAATTTCTCACGCCAACCCGGCAGCACCGAGCTGCTGGGCCCCATGGAAGAAACCGCGCTCAACATGGTGCGCAGCCAGCGGCCCGCGTTCACCGGCGAACTCGCAGACAAGGTGGCGATCAACGGCGCCGCCGCCTGGGCGAGTTACGGCCAGACCACCGCGCAGGACTGCGGCGTCGGATTGGGCACCGACGACATCGACATCGTGCGCAACGCCATCGACAAGAAGCTGCTGCCGATCGACGTCTACATCTGCGCCAAGGACTCTGCCACGGACAACACCGTCAACGCCGCCTATGCGGTGTCAGCCGACTACAACCCCAAACCGGGCGCTGTCGCCGCGAAGCTCCTCGCCGCGCGACCCGATCTCGACAAGCGCTACATCAACCGCGTGCGCCTGGGCGGCATCAAGTTCTGGCTCGACGGCAGTGTGGACACGGCGTGGTTCACGCAGCCCTACGCCACCAATCCCCCGGGCAAGAGCGGTGTCTACACCGGCTTCCGGCAGATATCCGACGAGACGCTGAACGCGGCGTTCGACAAGTACTGGACCACCGACATGCAGCTCAACATGCACATGAACGGTGACGCCGCGGCAGACCAGGCTCTGCACGCCATCGATCTTGCGATCAGCAAATACGGCATGCGCGACCATCGGCCCGTGTTCATCCACGCCTCCTACCTGCGCCCCGACCAGATAGCGCACATGAAAGCCGTGGGAGCGGTGCCCAGCTTCCTCATGGGCTCGCTCACCTCGGCCGGTGACGCGGTGAGCCTCTTCTGGGGTGCGGACCGTGCAGCGCATGCAGCGGCGGCCAACACCTTCGTGCGCGAGGGCATGCCTTTCACGATCTCGCACGATGCCCCGGTATCGCCGCTGCCGGCGGTCATCCCGCTGATCGACGCCGCCGTGAACCGCGTGAGCGCGAGCGGCAAGGTCATGGGGCCCGATGAGCGCATCTCGCCCTACGACGGCCTGCGCGCGGTCACCTCCATGGCGGCCTACCAGATCCACGAGGAAGGCACCAAGGGCACGCTCGAGACGGGCAAACTGGCCGATCTGGTGATCCTCGACAAAAACCCCCTGAAGGTGCCCCCTCTCACGATCAGGACGATCCGGGTGATGGAGACCATCAAGGAAGGCAAGACCGTCTACAAGCTCAGCGCCACCGCAACCTCGACCACTCCGGGAGCCTGATCATGAACAACACGCGGCTATGCATGCTCGCACTGGTTCTGCTGGCGATTGGGGGATGCACGACGGCACCCGAGCCCGTCTCAGGCGTCGATGACTGGAAGATCTCCGGCAGCTGGCGCGTGGAAGACGTCGACGGCAAGGGCGTCATGGACAACGCGAACCTGATGCTCGATTTCGATGGGGCCGGACGCCTCTCGGGCTCCACGGGCTGCAACCGCGTAAGCGGCGCCTACGTGCAGGACGGCAACAAGATCCGGATCACCGGTCTGGTCAGCACACGCAGGATGTGCACACCCGCGCTGATGAATCAGGAGCAGTCGCTGCTCGCGAGCCTTGCCGCCGCGAGCACCATGAGCCGTGACCCGAGCGGTGCGTTGGCACTGAAAGGCGCCAAGCCCTACCGGATCCTGATGCGGAGCGAAGCAATGCCTGCCGGAACCGTCGCTGCGCCGCTCGCGCAACGCATGGTCATCACCCCGACGCCGGACACCTATCTCTGCAGCGGCGAACGCTACCTCATGGCCTTCGAGGCCGGCGTCGCCTACGTCACGCTGCCCGGCGGCGAGTTGCTCCAGCTTCCCTTGATGAGTCCCGGTGATGCGGCAGACGACACCGGGCAAAGGACTTTCAGCAACGGACGCCTGACGGTGTTTGCCGGAAAAGAGCCCGCAGCAACGGTGAAGCTCGCAAAGGGACGCATGGCGGCGGAACCCTGCGAGCGGCAGGGCTGACGCGGGGCCGGGCTTATCGGGGAGCGGCGCGCCGCGAACGCGGATCGGTGGCGCGCTCCAGGTACTCCAGCGCCTGCAGCAGCACCCACGAGATCACGAAGTACAGCACCGCCACCATCACCAGCGGGAAGAACGCGTCGAAGGTGCGGCTGCGGATGATGTCGCTCGCCTTGGTGAGGTCCTGCACCGCGATGTAGCCCACCACCGACGTCATCTTCACCAGCGAGATGAACTCGCCCTTGTAGACCGGCAGCACGCGCTGGACCATCTGCGGCAGAACGATGTACAGGAAGGTCTGTGTGCGGCTGAAGCCCATGGCGATGCCGGCCTCGGACTGGCCGCGGTCCACGCCCTCGATGCCGGAGCGGAACATCTCCGAGACATAGGCCGCGAAGTTCATGCCGAAGGCGATCACGGCCACGAAGACGGGGTCGATGTTCACCGAGGCGAAGACCACGTAGAAGATCAGCATCAGCAGCACCACCACGGGGATGCCACGCAGCACCGCGATGTAACCGCGTGCCGGCAGGCGCAGCGCCGCAAGCGGAGACATCCGCATGTAACAGACGACGGCACCCAGCGCAGTCCCGAGCAGCGTGGAGAGCACCGAGATCAGCACGGTGGATTTCAATCCGTCCCAGAGCAGCAGATAACGGTTCTCGCGCAGGATGTTGGCCTCGAAGCCGTCCTTCACCTTTTGCAGGAACGAGGGTTTGGCCACAGGCTCGACCGGCGCTGCCTCGGCCGCCACGGCAGGCAGGGTGTTCGCGCGCAGCGTGAAGGCGACGTTGTCCTGCGCAAAATAGGGCTCGGAGAAGTCGATCTGCTTCCTGCGCTCGTCCGTCGCGTACATGTCGGCGATGATCGTGTCGATCTTGCCGCTCACCAGCGCGGCGATCAGGCCGCCGAACTCCTGGTTGGCAAAGCGCAGTTCCTTGCCGATATGCGCAGCGAAGCGCTTGGCGAGCTCCACGTCAAAACCCGCGAGATCACCGTCCTGCACAGCGCAGAAAGGGAATCCGCCGGTCGAGATGCCGACCGTCAGCACACCCTCGGTGGCGGTCGCGGGCAGCACCGGCATCTGCCTGCCGCGCTCGCGCATCCAGCGCCGCACCATGTCGTCGTATGTGCCGTTCGCGCGGATCTCCGCGAGGAAGGCATCGAAGGCCTGGCGCAGAGCGGCATTGTCCTTGCGAAAGCCCGCCGCGACCGGCGAGGAGAACAGCGGCTCGCCGAAGGACACCAGCGAAGGCTCGGCACGCATCACCTCGGCGAGGGTGTCCACATCGCTCAGGCCGGCGTCGATCTTGCCGGCCGTGACGGCGAGGGTCATGTCCTGATAGGTGGGGAACTGCACGACGGTCGCGTCGGGGAATGTGCGAGTGGCGTAGGTGTCGAAGACCGTGCCCAGCTGCACGCCGATGCGCTTGTCGTGGAGGTCGGCGACCTTCGCCAGGCGGGGCGCGGAACCGGGATCGTTACCGGCGCCGCACACCGGGGCACAGAGCGTCGAGAGAACGAGGAGGAGCACGCTCCCGAAGTACCGTTGATGCACGCTGGTCCACCTCATGCGGCGTGATCCGAAACGAAAACCCGTCCCCGGGACGCGTGGACCTTGCCCCAGACCGGCCCGGCCATCACTGCGCAGCTCCTGCCGTGGCAATCGCTTCCCGCAACACCCGGCCGAGGCGCGCCACGCCCTCGCTGATCCGGGCCTCGTCGTAGTGGGCGAAGCTCAGCCTGAGCGAGTTCCGGAAACCTCCCGGGCCCGAGAACGCACTGCCGGGCTGGAAGCCTACCCCGGCCTCGAGCGCGCGCGGCTTGACCGGCGCGGTCTCGATGTCGGCGTTCAGCGTGATCCACACGAAATACCCCCCGCGCGGCTTGGTCCAGGTGGCAATGCCGGAGAAATGCTCCTCCAGAGCTGCCTGCATCGTATCGAGCCGCGAGCGGTAGGCGCCGCGCAGGAAGTCGATATGACGCTCGAGCGCACCACTGTCGATGGCCTGCCTGACCAGAAGCGAGCCCAGCTGGTTCACCGCGCCGCCGCTGTTCACCCATCCGCTCTCGAGCATGCGGTTCACGAGCTTCGCGTCGGCCTGGATCCAGCCCACGCGCAGCGCCGGTGCCAGGATCTTGGAGAACGAGCCCATCGAGATCACGTTGCCACGCCCGGTGAGGGTGGCCATCGCCGGGGGCACTTCGCCTTCGTAGGAGAGCAACTGGTACACCTCGTCTGCAGCCACGACGAAGCCGTGTTCGCGGCTGAGATCCGCGAGTCGCTCGCGGCGCTCGCGAGAGAGCGTGACACCCGTGGGGTTGTTGAAGCTGGGGATGGTGTAGACCAACGCGGGCTTGCGGGTTTTCAGCAGGTCCTCGACCACGTCGATGCGCATGCCGTCTGCATCCAGCGGCACGGAAACGATGTCGAGGCCGCGATCAGCCAGGATCTGGAAGGCAAGGAAATAGCAGGGCTCGTCGACGAATACCGTGTCACCCGGCTTGGTGAAACGCTCGCAGACGAACTCGAGCGCCTGGGAGTTGCCCGCCGTGAGGAAGAGCTCGGAAGGGTCGGGACGAATGCCGTAGGAGCGCTCCACGAAATCCGCCAGGGAGGCGAGGAACTGCGGATCTCCGCGCGTGTCCCCGTAGTTGAAGTCGGCAGCGGTGGTAGCGGCGTAGAAGCGCTCGCTCAGATCGCGGAAGAGCTCCGGCGGCGTGAGATCGCCCGAGGGCTGGCCGATGCCGAAGTTGATGCAGCCCGGGGCGGGATTGCTGTCGAAGGTGCGAACTACCATTGCGGGGTATCTCCCGGGGGCTCAAGGCCCGATGTTGAACGAAAGGAGCCGCGCGCGGCAAACCGCGGCGGATCGACCTAGCGGGACTTGCCCGCCAGGGGGCGCGCGATCTCGCCCAGTACATCGCGCTTGCTCTCCACCCGCTCCAGCCGCGGATAACGGGCACCGCCCTGATGCTGCAGCGAAACCGTGGAAAACACATCGTCGCTCTGCACCAGCAGATCGATGCTGACGGGCGCGGATTCACTCGCGCGGAGCGCATCGTCCAGCAGCGCCTTCGACCACTTGCGCCCGTTCACCGCCACCAGCACCGAGCCCGGTGCGAGCCCGGCGCGATCGGCGGCGCTGCCCGGGATGATGTCGGCGATCGTCGCGTCTTCTTCGGCGAGCGCAAAACCCAGCGAATGGCGCATGTCGATGCGTTTGCCGGAGGCGTCATAGGCCTTCTGCATGGCGGTGGGCTCTGTCGTGTACACCAGCCTCCAGCCGCCCGCCTCGATGCCCTCGAGCGGCGCACCGGCGCGCGTGCGGCTGACACGCTCGCGCCAGAACGATGACCAGTCGTAGGGCTGCACCGCATTCAGTGCCTCCACCACGTCCTCGAAGTCATAGGAAAGCACTCGGGGATCGGAATCGGTTCCGCCGTGGAAGCGGCGACAGAAGTCATCGAGGCTGCGCTTGCCGTGCGAGAGCTGCCGGATCAGCACGTCGGCCTCGAGCCACAGGAGAGCGCCTTCGGTGTAGTAGTCCACCCCGCGCCGGCGCGAGAGCCAGTCCTGCGGCTGGCCCCGCATCGTCTGCACGGCGCGGGCGGTATCCTGCAGCGGCCGCCACTCACGCCCTCTGTGCAGGTCCATCTCGGCGGCCGAGTAGGCCCAGTCGTCCTGATAGTCCCGCCGGCTGAACAGGCCGCTGCGCGCCGCGAGCACCTCCTGCAGATATTCCGTGAGCCCCTCGTACACCCAGAGAAGATCGGGTTGCACCGTGGCGTGATAGTCCGGCTGCGCGATGCCCACGGGACGGCGGTACTTGCCGTTCCAGGAATGCGCGTACTCGTGCGGCAGCAGCGAGGCCATGGCGCGGAAGGCCTCCGGGTCCACGAGGGAGCGCTCGGCCACCCAGTTGTCGCTGGATTCGTGGTGCTCCAGGCCGGAGGAATCGGCCTGATCGGTCAGGCTAAGCAGGAAGTGGTACTGGCGGTAGTGCGTGGCACCGAAGAGCGCGCGGGCCTCGGACACCAACTGCCTGAAACCCTGCTCTGCCTGCGGCAT
Source organism: uncultured Gammaproteobacteria bacterium (assembly GCA_903928015.1). GTDB lineage: Bacteria > Pseudomonadota > Gammaproteobacteria > Pseudomonadales > UBA5518 > UBA5518. Next base: position 8,876 of record CAIYPF010000213.1, read on the forward strand.
GAGCGCGAGCGCCGCATCACTGTCGGCGGCGATGTTCAGTCGCACCGCGGGCTTGCCGCCCAGTTCGAGCGCACGGAAATGCCGGCCCGCGAGCACGGGCGCGTCAATGAGCTCGGTGAGCGAGACAGGCGCGAAGGCGATCACGCCGTCTGCGGTGGAGGTGCCCAGGAGCGAGGTGGCGTGCTGCCAGCCCTCCGGCAGGCGCAGGCGAGCGCGGTAGCTCAATTCATCGGAGGGCACACCCGCGGGGTACAGCAGCACACGGTTCCACTGCAGCACGAGCAGCGAGTTGGTGGCTTTGCGATCGGATGTGGGTGCTTGAGCGCCCGCTACGGCGAGCAGGTCGAAGCTGATCTCGATGCTGGCTGCGCCCGCCGGCACCTCGACATGGAACGCGAACATGTCCACCGGGTCACGCTGCCAGGCGACCGGCTTGCCTGCGGCCGTCACCTGCAACCCGGAGAGGGAATTGATCGGGCCGCTGGGGCGGTGGTTGCCGGGAATCCACTGCGGATAGCGCAGCGTGAGCGGACCCGGGTTTGCGGGAATGCTGAGATGCGCCGTCTGGATTCCGCGCGCCGATTGCCGGGCGTCGACCTCGATATCGATGGGCGCCACGGCCGCGAGAGCGGGTGCCGCGAGCGCGGCGAGGAAGATGACGCGTCGGATGCAGCGGATCAGGAAAGCCACGGGTGATTCCTCTTGCCGGATGTTCGGGCGGGTATCAGCCCGCAAATGCCGCGATAGCCGCGGCGGCGCGCGCCACGTCGGCCGGGCCCACGTCGAGGTGGGCAACCCAGCGCAGGCGCGTATTGCCGCCATAGCGCGCGCCGGTGGTCAGCACGCCCGCAGCATCCAGATGGGCCAGCAAGGCATCGGACAGCGACGCAGGCGTCTCGGTGAAAACCATGTTGGTCTGTGCGGACACTATGCCGAAGCGGCCCCGCAGCACGGGATTCGACGCCGCCGCGGTCTCGAGTGCGGCCGCCAGCGCGGCGGCGAGAGCGTGATCGTCTGCGAGTCGGTCCACGTGGTGATCGAGCGCATGCAAGCCCGCTGCCGCAAGAAAACCCGCCTGACGCATTCCACCGCCCAGGAGCTTGCGGTGACGCCGCGCACGGGCGATGAGATCACGCGAGCCGAGCAGCAGCGAGCCCACCGGAGCGCCCAGCCCCTTGCTCAGGCACACAGACACGGAATCGAAACAGGCGCATATCGCCCGCGCCGCGTCCCAGGCCGCGTTGCCAGCGGATGCGGCCTCCGCCACAGCGGCATTGAAAAGTCTCGCTCCGTCGAGATGGGTGCCAAGCCCTTTCTCCAGCGCCAGCGCACGCACCGACTGCAGGTAGGCAAGCGGCAGCACGCGCCCGCCGTGGGTGTTTTCCATGACGACCAATCGCGTGCGGGCGTGGTGCGGATCGTCGGGCTTGATCGCCGCGCGGATGTCATCGAGCGCGAGTGTGCCGTCAGGCTGGTGCGGCAAGGGCTGCGGCTGGATGCTGCCCAGTACCGCCATGCCGCCCGCCTCCCAGCGGTAGGTATGCCAGTTCTGGCCCACGATGGCCTCGTCGCCGCGTCCGCAGTGGGCCATGATCCCGACGAGGTTTGCCTGCGTGCCGCTCGGCAGGAAGAGCGCGGCCTCGAATCCGAGGCGCTCGGCAGCGGCCGACTGAAGCGCATTCACCGAGGGATCCTCGCCCATCACATCATCGCCAACCGCAGCGGCTGACATTGCCACTCGCATGGCGGGCGTAGGACGCGTGACGGTATCGCTGCGGAAATCGCTCGCCGGGATTGCAGGCGTATTCATCGGTAACTCCAGGGCGCTGAGCGGCTGCATTCTACGGGAGGCCGCTCTTCAGGTGCCGGCACGGGCGATATCCACCACGATGCCCGAGAGGTGGGACATACCCGAGAGCGCCTCGATATTCCCGCGGCCGTCGCCGGCCAGATAGTTGGAATTCACGCCGGGATGTTTCTGCGCGTGGGCAAGACCATCGGCATCCTTGTGACCCCAGCACTGCGGTATGGCGACGGTGCGACGCATCATCTCGTCGCTGAGACGCACCGGCACCTCGATCGCACCGAAGGCCGAGCGCACGCCGACCACATCACCGTTGGCCACCCCGAGTTCGGCAGCATCGGCAGGGTTGATGTAGGCGTAATTGGTGGCGTCTTTCACCAGCCGGGGCACGTTGGCCGAGGCGGTGTTGATGCGCTTGATCTCGCGCTTGCCGATCAGCTTGAAGGCATCGCGCTGCGCAAGTTCCTCGGCGTGCAGCGTCTCGAGTTTCTGCTGCAGGCCCTCGAGATAGGCCGCGGGCGCGAGATCCACCAGCCCGTCATCGGTGATCACGCGTGGCGTGCCGAGATAATTGCCACCGCGGTTCTCGGGCAGCAGGATGCCGTGGGGGTGCTCGCTCGCCATCGCCTTTGCCCCCGGCAAGCCGGCTTTTTTCAGCATGCCGTCGAGCATTTTCTCGGGCGTGAGCGAGAGCTTGCGCAGCCAGGTTTTCGAGGCGTAAGCGAGACGCGTGTTGAGTTTCAGCAGCGCCGCCAGCCAGCCCTTGCCGAACATGGTGACGCCCGTGGCCTCGGCAATCCGGCTGTAGATCCACCACTCGTGGCGCACACCTGGCGGCGGCTCCACCACCGCATCGCTGTAAATCATGAACGGCACCGGCGTGCAGCCCATGAAGCTCTGCAGCGCATAGGGAATCTCGGCCCGCTCCATGAAGGTGGGCGCCGGCAGTATGTAGTGCGCGAGATTGCCGACCTCGTTCCTGAAAAGATCGATGCACACCAGCAATTCCAGCGTGCCGAAGGCACGATCGAGCCGGCCATCGGGATTGCTGCAGGCGAGCAGCGGGTTGCTCGCCTCGACGATCATCGCCTTCACGCGACCTTCCTCGATGTCGGGCGCGAGCATCCCCGATGGCATCAGGCCCACCACGCTCGGCATGCCGTCCGCGCGCACCGTCTTCAGCGTGACCTCGCCCGCCTTTTTCACCTCGCCGGCCATGTCGATGATGCCCTTGCCCATCAACATGCCGCCGGCGCGATCGAGGTTGCCCGAGATCGCGTTGATGCACTCGAGCAGCCAGAAGCAATGCGTGCCGCTGCGCCCCTGGTTCACACCGGTGGCCATGTACAGGCCCGCGCCATTGGCACGGCGATGGCTCTCGACCAGCGAATTGAAGGTATCGACGTCGATGCCCGTCACCGCCGCCTGGCGCTCGGCCGTCCAGCCCGCCACCGCTTCCTTGAGTGCGGCGTAGTGCTTCATGTGGAGAGCGATGCCGGCCTCATCGACGCTGCCGCTGTTGATCAGCGCGTTGCACCAGGCTGCCAGCAGGAACACGTCGGTATCGGGACGGATGAACACATGCTCGCCCGCCTGCGCCGTCTCGATGCGCCGAGGGTTGATGAAGACCACGCGTCCGCCGCGCCGCGTGATGTCCTTCAGGCGCTGCACCGCGTGCGGGAGGTGGTAGAGCGTGTTGCCGGAGACGGCGGGGTTTGCGCCCAGCACCGCGAGGAATTCCGTGCGATCGACATCCGGATAGGCAAGCTGGAAAGGCGAGCCGTACATGTCTTCGCAGACGCGGAATTTGTTGGTGGTGTCGCAGGTGCCGGTGCCGAACATCGCACGCGAGCCGAGCGCTTTGTAGAAGGCGTTGCGGAACAGCGGCGCGAGCACGTTCGCTCCGCCGGCGCTGCCCACCAGATGGGCGATGGCGTCACCGCCGTCGCGATCGCGGATGGCCCGGATGCGGGCGCCGATCTCGGCGATCGCCTGCTCCCAGCCGATCGGCTCCCAGCGCGTGCCGTTGCGCTTCATGGGCTGCGTGATGCGGTCGGGGCTGTTCTGCACCTGATCGAAGTGGATCCCTTTCACGCAGGAATAGCCCTTGCTCACCACGTGCTGCTTGTCGGGGCGGATACCGACGATGCGGTTGTCCTCGACATCGACCTCGAGGCCGCAAGTGGCTTCGCAGACACGGCAGAAGGTGTGGCGGGTAACGGTCATGGGCTCACTCCTTCCGGTGTTGGCGCCGCAGTTCGAGGGCGAGTGACAACACCCATGCCCGTATCGCGGCCGACTGCTCGAGCGTGAGGCCTTCGGCCGCCGGCATGCCCCGCGCGGCGCGTGCGCCACCGACCACGATGCCATCCCACTGTTGGTACGTTTCCGTACTGATGTGGCGCAGATCCGGCACCGTACCGCCGCGGCGCGCGACCGCGCCCTTGCCGTGGCACCCGGAGCAGTGAGCAGCCTCGAAGAGTGCTGCACCCGTGGCAATGAGCTGCGGGCTGTCGGTCTGTGCGGGCAGTGCCGGGAGCGGCGTTTCGACGACCACGTCTGCCGGCATGGGTTGCCGGCCCGACAGGGAGAACGACATCAGCCGCGCGCGGCCGCTGGTCGCACTGCCCGTGTGCAGCGAGGGATAGCTGAATTGCATGGCACCGCCAGAGCCCACCGGCACCAGCACGCGCTGCTCGCCGCCGATCGTGTAACTCACGGGCGCGGCAGAAATGGCAGAGCCGGTGGCAACGTGCCACAGGCGCGTGCCGTCGTCGGCCTTGTAGGCGCTGAAGGTGCCGTCTCCGCCACCCTGGAACACCACATTGCCCGCCGTGGCGAGCACACCGCCGTTGTAGGCCACGGTCTGCTCCACGACCCAGCGCGGGCGTTGCGTGAGCGGATCCCAGGCGACGAGCTTGCCCGGAGCATGCGGCTTGCCATCGACCGTCTCGGGCGCCTCCATGGTGTCGCCGATATCCTCGGGGCCGTTCCAGGTGACGATGGAGGGCACGTCGGCGGCCGGTATGTACGCGAGCCCCGTGCGCGGGCTCCAGGCCATGGGATGCGGCCCGTGCGCGCCCCACTCGTTGGGCCAGACCTCAACGCGCGAGCCAGACGGGTAATTCCAGTACATCGCCTCCGGATCGAGTACCGGTCGCCCGGTCTGCAGATCGATGTGCGTGGCCCAGTTGACCTTCACGTAGTGCTCGGCCGAGATCAGCTTGCCGGTGGCGCGGTCGAGCACATAGAAAAACCCGTTCTTGGGCGCGATCATCAGCGCCTTGGTGGGCTTGCCGCCGAGAGGAAGTTCGGCGAGCACGATGTTCATGGTGGCGTTGTATTCCCAGCTGTCCTGCGGGACGGTCTGGTAGTGCCAGACGTACTCGCCGGTGGCTGCATCGAGCGCCATCACCGAGGACGTGAACAGGTTGTCGCCGCCCGCGGGGCTGCGCTGCGAGTACAGGTAGGGCACGGCGCCTGCCGTGCCGAAGTAGAGCCGGTCGGTGTCCGGGTCGTAGGTCATGCCGTTCCAGTTGCTGCCGCCACCGCCGTGGGTTTCCAGCGCGTTGCCGCTCCAGCTTTTTGCCGCCATCTGCATGGCAGCCGAGGTGTTCTCCGAGGCGATGTGGCTGGGCACGGTGTAGAAGCGCCACAGGAACCGCCCGGTGGCTGCATCCCAGGCACTCACGTGGCCACGGTTGCGCATCCCGCTCTCGGAGCCCGCATTGCCGACGAAGACCTTGCCACCGCCCACGTAGGGCGCATCGGTGATGCTGTAGCCGATCTGCGGGTCGCAGGTCTGCGCCGACCAGCGCTGCTTGCCCGTGGCGCGGTCCAACGCGATCAGCCGGCAGTCCGACACCGTCACAAGGACCAGATCAGCCCACAGCGCCACGCCGCGGTTGACCCTGGAGGTCCAGGTGTTGGCGGGCGTGACGTTCGTGCCGGGATCGAAGCTCCAGAGTTGGCGGCCGCTCGCGGCATCGATGGCCCAAACCATCGAATGCGCACCCGAGAGGTAGATCACGCCATCGACCACCAGCGGCGTGGCGGCTATGCCATCCGGCGCTGGAAGATCCACAGACCAGTCGAGCCCGAGCCCTCCGACATTGCCGGCATCGATCGCCGTAAGCGGGCTGAAGTGCGCGCCGTCGGCATTGCCGCCGTGGAGGAACCAGTTGGCCCCGGAGGGCCCCTCGCGCGCGATGCGCGCGGCATCCACGTCCACGACGGTGGCCCCGGCCACGGCCTGCAATGCCCAGAAGCCGATCAACACCGCACACAGCAGACGTTCCCGCATGTTGTTCTCCTTGGCGAGGGGACGAGTGCGACTATAGCCGAGACAGCCCGGGCGGTACGTCATTCCACCTATCCGCTCTCCCCCGTTGACGCACGTCAAGCCCGCAGGAATGCAAGCCCCCGATAGTGGGCGCACACACGCCGATGGATGGGCTCCCGTGACACGAGCATCAGAGAGCGAAACCGCCTGCACGCTGCGCGCGACCGCCGCACTGCGCAGCCTGCTGGGCGGGGTCGCGTTGGCGGCACTGTTGCAGGCCTGCAGCAGCTACGGCCCGCCCACCGAACCGGCGCCTGCCGGGAGGATCGAGTACGACGGATTTTCCTTTGCCGCGCCACCCGGCCCCGGATGGATGATCGCGCGCGGAGCAGACGGTGTGGTCATGAGACGCATGCTCGAATCGCCCGAACACACCCAGGTGGCAGTGGTGGCGCGCTCAACCGGATTCGATCCGGCACTGGTGGGCTATCCCGCCTACGCGACGGACCGCGAGGTCTTCACGCGGTACGTCAAGCTGAACAAGGAGAACTCGCAGGCGCAGGGTGACAAATCCCGATTCGTCATGCTCTCGGACGATGTCGTCACCGACTCGCGCTTCGGTTACTGCGCCCGCACCTCGGAAAAAGTGGAAGACCACACGCCGGCCACGCGCAAGCACATGCTGGTCATGGAAACCTGGGGCTATACCTGCCTGATGCCCGGCGCCCCGAAGTTCATCGTCGAGGTCGCCTTTTCGGAGCGCGCGGCACCGGGTGTGCAGGATGCGAATCTGGTGGAGACACGCGAGGCGTTCTTCAGCGGCTTCCGGTTCTCGGGCGCGGCAACGGAACCCCGGGCCTCCGCAGGCGCGCGCACGCAGGCCGCTGCCAGTGCCATGGCGGCTGCCGGCACCGTAGCCTCCGCCCCGGCACGCGTGCCGGCAGCATCCGCAGCAACACCCGCGCTGCTGGTGCTGACCGTGCGCCAATCGCAGCGGGAGAGCGTCCGCAAGGGTTTCGAGAAAACGGCACCCGGGATCGCGATGGTTCTGGAAGGCGATCCGCGTACGGCTGAACCGCATCGGGACCTGCGGCTTTGGTTCTCCGCTCACGTCGACCGAAGCAGCCAGATGAGCAACCGCGACGGTGCTGTCATTGGCGGCCTCGCGACAGTGTTGCTGGGCACCATCACGCCGTGGTCCTGCCCCGTGACCCATTCGCTGCAAGCGAGCCTGCTCGCACCCGATGGCACGGAATTGCGCACATGGACCATCACGCACAAGGACAAGCACCTCGGCACCATGCTCGCCTGCCCCGACGTGGACGAACCGGAGCCGGCAGCGATACTCGAGATGGAAAAGGAACTGATCCGGCGCATGCGCAGCGAGAAGCTCGACGGTATGCAGATCCAACGCTTCGCCGACGAAGAGGCGACGACCACGGACGAACGTGGGTTCTTCACCATCGCGGGCCTCGAGGGCGAGACGGCGACG
>CAIYPF010000214.1 GCA_903928015.1 uncultured Gammaproteobacteria bacterium
CGGGCTGCCGGTGAGCAGCGACGACGGCACGCAGTGCTTCCTCAAGATCGGCGAGGACAGCTTCCTCATCCCGCGCAAGACCCGCCAGCCCGATGGCTCGGCCTTCATCGACCACATGTGCTACACGATCGAGGACTGGGATCGCAAAGCCGTGGAAGCAGAGCTTCGCGCGCGCGGATTCGATCCCAAAGCCGACACCGACGAGAGCTTCCACATCAAGGATCCCGACGGTTTCGGCCTGCAGATCGGCAGCAGCAAATTGATGTACGTACCCTGACACCGGAGCCACTCACATGAACCGCATCATTCGCGCGCTGGGCGCCTTGACGCTGGCGGCGCTGCCGCTGATATCCACCGTGGCGCGGGCAGACGACGAAGACGCCGTCGCCTACCGCAAACACATCATGCGCACGCTGGACGAGCAGACGGCCGCGCTGGGGATGATCCTCTCGGGTGCGATACCCGAGGACAATCTCGTCCTGCACATGGATGCCATCGCCACCACGGCGAGCATGGCCCTCAGTTCCTTTGAGCCCAACGTGCCGGGCGGTGACGCCAAGCCCGAGGTCTGGAGCAATTGGGAGGACTTCGCCAAACGCATGAACGACTTCGCGGCGAAGACCGCCAACATGGCCAAGGTCGCCCACGACGAGGACCCGCAGACGGCCGTCGAGCTGGCGATCGAGGCGCTCGACTGCAAGGGCTGCCACAAGGTCTACAACAACAAGCGGGCGGACGACGAGTAATCGGCGCTCGGTGGTGCGGGTAGGGCGCATGCGCGCGGTACTGCAGCTTGCGCTCGCGCTGCTTGCGCTCGCGGGCGCGCAGCTACACGCCGCTGACTCCGCCGCGGCGGAGCGTGGACGTTACGTGGCCGTCACGGCTAACTGCGTGAGTTGTCACACGCGTGCGGGTGGCGAGCCCTTCGCCGGTGGACTCGCCTTGCAGACTCCGCTCGGCACGCTTCACACCACCAACATCACACCTGATGCCGACACCGGTATCGGGCGCTGGAGCCTCGGGGACTTCCAGCGGGCCATGCGCCAGGGCATCGCCGCCGATGGCTCCTACCTGTTTCCGGCGTTCCCCTACACCGCCTACACGCGCATGAGCGATGCCGGGATCGCCGATCTCTACGCGTATCTGCGCACGTTGGCGCCGGTTCGCTACACGCCTCCGGAAAACGATGCGCTCTTCGGTGTGCGCTGGCCGCTGATGGCGTGGAATGCACTTTTCCTGCAGGAGGGGCCCTATCAGCCGGATCCCGCGCAGACACCCGAGTGGAACCGTGGCGCTTATCTGGTACAGGGCCCTGGCCACTGCGGCGCCTGTCACACGCTGCGCAATCTGCTGCTTGCCGAAGATCCTGCGCGCGCGCTGCAGGGCGGTGTGGTGATAGGCGAGGTGGCCCCCGGGCTGCAGCGGTCGTGGTTCGCCGTGAACCTGCGCAACGTGAAACACGGCCTCGCCACGTGGACACCGAAAGACCTGAGCATGTATTTCGCCAAGGGCTACAGCATGCGCGGCGCTAGCTTCGGGCCCATGAACGAGGTCATCACGAACAGCCTCTCGCAGCTGCGCCCGGAGGACCAGCGGGCCATCGCGACGTACCTCAGGAGTCTCGAAGACGCTGAGTATGTCGGCCCCGTGGTGTCAGCCGCCGAAGCTGATGCAGGTGCCGGGATCTACAAGAAACACTGCGCCGAATGCCACCAGGCCAATGGCCGGGGCAATTTCCTCAAAGCGCCTGCGCTCGCCGGCAACGCGGTGGTGCAGGGCGAAAGCTCCGCCTCGCTGATCAACGTGATACTGCACGGCCCTGCGCTGGCCCAGAGCCTGCGCTACGGCGCCTGGGAAGAGATGCCGGCCTTCGGCAAGAAGCTCAGCGACGATCAGGCAGCAGCGCTCGCTAATTATCTGCGCGGAAGCTGGGGCAACCGCGCGGCACCTGTCAGGGCAGAGCAGGTGGCGGCGCAGCGCTGAGGAGCAGCCCTCAGGCTTTCGGACTCCACGAATCGCAGTGCGCCGCCGCGTCAACCGGCCCGCTCATGATCTGGCAATCGCCGCAGGCGGGTCTGGCGCCATCTGCCGTAAAAAACCCACAGCTGAGACAAGACTGCGCCGGATCAGCGGCCACCGGCACATAGTTCATCGAAACCCGCAGCGCCTCCGAGGCGGGGTCCGCGCAGCTCTCGGCCGCGCGGGCCAGTGGAATCAGCGGCGGCGCGAGTGCCGCAGCCGCTGCCAGTCGCGCGGCATGCCTGATAAACGATCGGCGGTGCAGTGCGGTCATGGTTGGATCCCTGGAAATTGTCGGGGGCGAGGCTAATCAATCGGGACGTGTGCGGGCAAGCAGCCGCTCCACCCACGCCGCCGATCCACGGGCCTGCGGCTGGCAGCGACAGTGTCCCGTGCAATGACGTCTGACAGCTGGCGGCAGTTGCAGCGGACATCGCGCGGGTCCAGAATCAGCCACGTCAGTTTACATAGGTGTTGACTGCTATGAGAACGTGTCAGGCGCTGGTGCTCGTGGCAATGACGGGCGCCGCACTACTTTCTCCGGGGATGGAACTGCAGGCGGAGGAGAAACAGACCGCCGAGTGGGTCGATATGTCCTACGCCGTCACCAAGGCGGACTACCAGAACCTGTTTTCCCTGCCGCCCATCCGGACGTCGCCGGAATTCAGCGCCGAGGTGATCGTCAAGCCGGGCTCGAAGATGTTCGATCCCTTCGATTTCCACGTGATCGACGACAAGACCGTGCTGGCCTCTGACGACGGCAAGGCCGGTTACATCTGGAAAGTCGGGCTCGACGGCAAGGTCGATACGATCGCATCGACCAAGCGATATGCGCCCTACACCTTCGATATCGCACCGGCTAGTTTTGGCAAATACGAGGGGCAGATCTACGCCGCCGGTTTCAACGAACCTGAACGGGCGGGCGGCTGGGACCTGCCCAATGCGGTCACGCGAATCGATCCGGCCACTGGTCTGGACACCCTGATCTGCTACTTGCCCGACAACGGGCATGGTGAACCCGGTGCGGGTGCCTTTTTCGCCCGCTTCGGCCCCGAGGGCAGCCCTTGGGCGGGCAGGATGTGGATCACCACGGCAAGCAACCACACGATTTACCAGATCACCCCTGATGGTCACTGCTCGCCGTTCAAGACCATCGATATCACGCGCTACGGCTCGCCACGGGGCATCGCCTTCACACCGGACGGCAAGACCATGCTTCTTGGAGCCACCCGGCCCGACGCGCGGAACCGCGCTGAGACCGCCGAGGGTGGAGCGCGCATCTGGCGCGTTGCAGTCGACGGCACGATTGATGACACGCCTTATGCAACGGGACTGCATGAACCCGGTCCGATGGCTCTCGCGCCTGCCGGTTTCGGCAAGTACGCGGGCGATCTCTTCATCACGGACGCGGGTGACTGGGACAACGATGTCGGCATCATGCAGCAGCCCAACATCGGACCCAACCTGCCTGTCACGGACGATGGCAAGGTCTATCACCTGACGCATGACGGCAAGGTGGAGGTGATTGCCTCCGGCCTGCGTAACCCCGTGGCCATCGCCTTCGTCGGCGACACGCTGCTGATCGGCGACATCAACGGTGATTTCCACATTGGCTACCAGAAGATACCCGACGGCTTCGTGGTTGCGATCAAGCCGCGTCCCTGAGGGTTTCCGGCTCTGCGAGAGCACCCGTACGCCCGCGCCGGTCGAAGGTGTGAGGGCCCCGTCAGAGCCCGGTTCTCAGGCAAGAAGGCGCGCGCGCCGCGGCGCACCCGCCAGCAAGTGCAGCAGATCCTGCGCAATGGTGGCGCCGGCAACAGCGGTGATCTGGGCGGGTCCCTCGTAGTGGGGCGCCACTTCCACGATATCGGCACCCACGATGTCCAGACCGAACAGCCGGTAGAGCACACCGCGCAGCAGTGCGGTACTCATCCCACCCACCACCGGTGTGCCCGTGGCGGGCGCGTAGGCGGGGTCGAGGGCGTCGATATCCACGGTGAGGTAGATCGGCATGCCGCCGGTAATGCTCCGGATGCGCGTGGCGATGTCGGCGCTGGAAAGCCCCTCCAGCGCGTTCATGTCGAGCACGTTGAATCCGTGGGTCTCGTTCGGCGTGCGGATGCCCATCTGCACGGAATGCGCGGGGTCGATCAGCCCGTCGCGCGCGGCTTTGAGGAACATGTTGCCGTGGTGCAGCGGATCCTCGGGTCCGTACTCCCATGTGTCGCTGTGGGCATCGAAG
>CAIYPF010000215.1 GCA_903928015.1 uncultured Gammaproteobacteria bacterium
CCCGGCTGAGCCTTTGGTGCTGGCGTCGTGGGCCCAAGGCTTCCCGCGGGAGCCGTGCCGGCTGCAGGCGCAGCTGTTGCGGCAGCGGCCGGATCGTAGGAGCGCACCGCTACGATGAGCCCCAGCAGCGGGTGATCCAAGTAATGCACTTCGCCCAGAGCGATCCGTCGGCTTGCCTGCAGCAGCACTGTCCGCTCGGCGCGCACCGGTTCAACGGTCACCACGGGCTCTACGGCTGCCGCGTCTTCCTCCGCAGGTGACAGGGTATCTGGCGTTTGAGGCTGCGGTAGTACCGGGCGCGGGATCGGAGGGAGTTCCATCGCGTCCGGCCCCGGCGCTTTGCCGGGCGCAGTGAAGTCATTCAGCCACAGTCGTGTCTCCACGTGCAGGAAGCGCGACTGCGCGATCGAGACGAAGCCCTCGAGTTCCCGGTGATCACCCGCGCTACCACCGCCCGTGAGCAGTACGTTCTCAGTGGTGCCCTCGGCAAGACGCGGTTCTCGCCACGCGACGTGGGCCAGCAATGTGTAGCCGGGCGCGTGTGCGATGCGTGCTGCTGCGTCAGCAAGAAAGCTGTCCTGGCCCGGGAGCAGCACGCCGGGCAGTTCCTCGGGCGCGGCGTTGCCGGCGGACGGCGCCGCGCTGCCTGCCTCGGCCTGCAGGGCGTGCTCGAACTCGCGTGCCTCCAGCGCGGCGGCGAGCTCCGGACTGCCCGGCTCCAGCAGGAATCGCAGCTGCGGCGGGTAGGAGAGGGCCGGTTTTGCCGGCCATTTCTCGGTGTCTGCGTCTGTGCCCCGGTGCCTGAATGCGATCAGTTCGACCTGTATCCAGGGGGCTTCCGCGCCCGGTGTGCCGGTTGTCTGGGCGCGAATCGGCAGTGTCTGGCAGGCGAGCAGCAACAGGAGGCCGAAGCGGGCTGCGCGGTGGTGTTTGCTCATCTTGCCCTGGCCCCCGGAGGCGCTGCGTGTGCCCGCCGCGCGAAGCGCGCGAGGAGTTCCTCGACGAAGGCGATCCTTGAGTGTGCTTCGGGCAGGGCCTGACTGAAGCGCAACCGTATGCCGCCGCCGTCGAGTCGGAAACGCCGCGGATCCTGCTGCACCATGTCGACGATCGTCAACGGGTCTACCTGCGTGTCTTTGGCGAACTCGAGCAGCCCCGAGCTCGCTCCGGCCTCGATCCGCGCGATCCCGAGCGCTGCGGCAAGCAGGCGCAGTCTTGCGACCCGCAGAAGGTTCTGCGTGGCGGGCGGCAGCGGGCCGAAACGGTCGAGCATCTCGGACTCGAGGCCGGCGAGGGCGTCTTCGCCGGACGCGGAGGAGAGTCGCTTGTAGAGCACCAGCCGGTTGTGTACGTCCGGCAGGTAGTCGTCCGGGATCAGTGCCGGTATGCGCAGGTTCACGTCCACCGCCGGGCGCAGATCCGCGTCGGCGTCGGGCAGCTTGCCCGCTCGCAGCGCCTTCACCGCGCGCTCCAGAAGGTCCATGTACAGGCTGTAGCCGATTGCCTGGATCTGCCCGCTCTGTTCCTCGCCGAGGAGTTCGCCGGCGCCGCGGATCTCGAGGTCGTGCGTGGCGAGCAGGAAGCCCGCGCCGAGTGATTCCGTTCCCGCGAGCGCTTCAAGGCGCTTCACTGCATCGCCCGTCATGGATTTTTCGTCGGGCGTGAGCAGGAAGGCGTAGGCCTGGTGGTGCGAACGGCCCACACGCCCGCGCAGCTGGTGCAACTGCGCGAGTCCGAATTTGTCGGCGCGTTCGATGACGATGGTGTTGGCGCTCGGAATGTCGATGCCGGTCTCGATGATCGTGGTGCAGCAGAGCACGTTGAAGCGCTTGTGGTAGAAGTCCGACATGACGCGTTCGAGTTCTCGCTCGCGCATCTGGCCGTGTGCCACCGCAACCCTCGCCTCCGGCAGCAGTGCCGTGATCTGGGCTGCACGCTTCTCGATCGACTGCACATCGTTGTGCAGCAGGAACACCTGACCACCACGACGGAGTTCCCGTGAGAGGGCGTCCCGCACCACCGTGTCGTCGTGACGCTGCACGAAGGTCTTCACCGACAGCCGGCGCGCTGGCGGAGTGCTGATGATCGAGATATCTCGCAGCCCCGCCATCGCCATGTTCAGCGTGCGGGGTATCGGCGTTGCGGTGAGCGTGAGCATGTCCACGCTCGAACGCAGTGCCATCAACTGGTCTTTCTGGCGGACGCCGAAGCGGTGTTCCTCATCGACGATCACGAGCCCGAGGTTGCGGTAACGCACGCCCGGCGACAGCAGTCCGTGGGTGCCTATGACGATGTCGATGCGGCCTTCCGCCAGCTTTGCGAGAACCTCTTTCTGCTCTTGCGCCGATTTGAAGCGCGAGAGCGACGCGATGCTGACGGGCAGGTCCGCGAAGCGGTCGCTGAAGGTCTCGAAGTGCTGCTCGGCGAGCAGCGTGGTGGGCACCAGCACCGCCACCTGCATGCCGGCGTTCACGGCCACGAAGGCCGCCCGCATCGCCACTTCGGTCTTGCCGAAACCCACGTCCCCGCAGACGAGGCGATCCATCGCCCGCGGTGCGCTCATGTCACCCAGCACCGCGTCGATGGCGGTGAGCTGGTCGGGTGTTTCCTCGAAGGGGAAGGCGGCGGCGAAGGCCTCGTAGGCAGCGCCCGCTTCCTCGAAGGCATGGCCAGGCCGCGCCGCGCGGCGGGCGTGGATTTCCAGCAGTTCGGCGGCGACGTCGCGGATTTTCTCGGCGGCCTTGCGCCGGGCCTTCTGCCATTGGTCGCTGCCCAGACGTGCGAGTTGCAGGTTGTCGGCGTCGATGCCGGTGTAACGGCTGACGAGATCCAGCGAGGTGACGGGCACGAATAGCTTCGCGCCCTCGGCATACTCGATGCACAAAAATTCCGCGCGCTCTCCATCGACCTCCAGCGCCTGGAGTCCGAGGTAGCGGCCGATGCCGTGCTCCAGATGCACCACAGGCACGCCCGGGCCGAGTTCGGCGAGGTCGCGTATGCCGCTGCTCCAGCCCTCGCTCGCGCGACCGCGCCGACGGCGCTGCAGCACGCGCCGACCGAAGAGCGCGGATTCGGCAACCACGGCAATACGCGGCGTCCCGAGCGCAAAGCCCGCCGCGAGCGGCGCAACTGCCAGTGCGACGCGTGCGTCCGAGGTGAGGAAGTCCTGCCACCCGGCGACCGCATCCGCTCTAGCGCCGGCCCGACGCAGGATCTCGGCCAGCATCTCGCGGCGGCCCGCTGTCTCGGCGCAGAAGAGCAGGCGCGTGCCTTTCAGCGCGAGGAGTGCCTGCACCCGCGCGGGGGCATCGGCTTTTTCGGAGAGCTGGAGTTCCTCGAGCGAGGTGGCGGGGAAGTCGCCTGCACCGGCGCGCTCCGGCGCCGGCGCCTTGCCGAATTCTATGCGTGTGTAGCGCTTGAGGCCGGCGCGCACCTCATCGGGCGGCAGGCAGATCTCGCGCGGTTCCAGCAGCGGGCGCGTGTGGTCGGAGCCGAGGCTCGAGTGGCGCGCCTTCAACGCTTCCCAGCTGTGGTCGAGTTCGGCCCGGGCGCTTTCTTCGACGCAGACCACGGTGTCTTCCGGCAGGTAGTCGAACAGCGTGGCGCAGTCGTCGAAAAACAACGGCAGCCAGTACTCGACTCCCCCGGGCGCCACGCCGCGGACGATGTCCTGGTAATCGGGGCAGGCGCGGTGGTCGTTGTCGAAACGAGCATGCCAACGCCGGCGGAACGCCGCGATTGCCTCCTCGTGGAAGGGGAACTCGCGGCCGGGCAGCAGATCCAGCGCCGAGAGCGCGCCGGTGCTGCGCTGGGTGTCGGGGTCGAAGCTGCGCAGGGTTTCGATGTCATCGTCGAAGTACTCGACCCGCACAGGCTCGTCGAGGCCCATCGGAAAGATGTCGATCACCGATCCACGCGCTGCGAATTCGCCGTGCTCGTAGACGTTCTCCACCGCCCTGTAGCCGGCGCGTACCAGCAGGTTGCGCAGACGGTCCGTGGGCATGCGCATTCCGGGTGCCAGCGACAGCGTGCCCGCTGCCACGAAGGGCACA
Source organism: uncultured Gammaproteobacteria bacterium (assembly GCA_903928015.1). Classification (GTDB taxonomy): domain Bacteria; phylum Pseudomonadota; class Gammaproteobacteria; order Pseudomonadales; family UBA5518; genus UBA5518. The sequence goes on from CAIYPF010000215.1 coordinate 4,053, forward strand.
GGCGCCAGCCGCTGCATCAGGGTGGCCACCGGTACCAGCAGCACCAGAGGGTCGCCCTGGGCCAGGCGGGCGAGCGCCTGCAGCCGCTCCGACACCAGATCCTGGTGCGGCGAGAAGCGGTCATAGGGCAGCGTTTCCCAGTCGGGCAGGCGCAGCACCCGGCTTGCCAGTGGGTTTTCGTCGGCGAAGAAACGGATTTCCTGCTCCAGTCGCTCGGAGGTACCGCTCTCTGCGGTCACCACCAGCAGCGTCTGCCCGAGTCGTGCGGCCGTGGACGCGAGGACCATGGCTTCCGCGCCGGCAGGCAGTCCGCCCCAGCGCAGGTGTTCGCCGGCTCGGGGAAGCGGGGGGTTCAGGGGATCCAGAGCCATGGGTCAAAACCGGGGAAATTGCGAGGGGCGCCGAGTTGCGGGTCAAACTGGGCTGTGCGGATAATACCCGCGCTCCCCTCCACTCGTCTCATCGAGGCCATCATGCCGATTCGCAAGCGCCCGAAACCTGCTGACTATTTCAGCGACTGGAAACAGCGCGAAGCGCTCGCCGAGGCGATGATTCCCATCGTAGGTCGCCTGAGCCGGGAGCGTAACGTCCGCGTCAGCGTCTACGGGCGCTCGCTCGTCTCGCAGTCCGTCCTGGAGATCATGAAGACCCACCGTTTCGTGCGACAGGTCGAGCAGAACGAGCTCTCCGAGTTCGATACCTTTCCGATCATTGAAGCCCTGGGCAAGATGGAGCTCGGCGCTTCCGACATCGACGTCGGCCGTCTCACCGTCTCCTGGATCGGTGGTCCGCGCGAGGCAGGCGAGACTCCGGAGGCTTTCCTTGCCCGCGAACTTGCGCCAGTGCTGGGTGCAAGCTCCTTCCCCCTTGACCGTCCCCGCGATGTGGTTCTCTACGGATTCGGGCGGATCGGCCGCCTCATGGCGCGCTTGCTGGTCGAGCGCACCGGCGGCGGTCACACGCTGCGCCTGCGGGCTGTGGTGGTGCGCAAGTCCGGCGACGATGACCTGGTGAAGCGCGCCGCGCTGCTGCGCCGCGATTCCATCCACGGCTCCTTCAAGGGCACGATCCGCGTCGATGAAGAGGCGCAGGCATTCGTGGCCAACGGCAACGAGGTCAAACTGATCTACGCCGATTCGCCGGATACCATCGACTACACGGCCTATGGCATAGACAACGCCATCGTCATCGACAACACGGGCAAGTGGCGCGATGAGGCCGGCCTCTCGAAGCACCTGAAAGCCAAGGGCGTCGACAAGGTCCTGCTTACCGCTCCCGGCAAGGGCAAGCTGCCCAACATCGTGCAGGGCGTGAACCAGGGTGACCTGAAGCCAGAGCACCGCATCATCACGGCGGCATCCTGCACCACCAACGCGATCGTGCCGGCGCTGAAGATCATGCAGGAGCAGTTCGGCATCGTCTCTGGCCACGTCGAGACCGTCCACGCCTACACCAACGACCAGAACCTGATCGACAACTACCACGACAAGAACCGTCGTGGTCGCAGCGCACCACTGAACATGGTGCTCACCGAGACCGGCGCCGCCAGCGCCGTCACCAAGGTGCTCCCCGCCATGGCGGGCAAACTCACGGGCAACGCCATTCGCGTGCCGGTGCCGGACGTCTCGATGGCGATCCTCCACCTCACGCTCGAGCGCGAGACCAGCGTCGAGGAAGTGAACGAGTTCATGCGCTGGGCCTCGCTGCATTCCCCGCTGAGCGAGCAGATCGACTACACGGCCTCGCCCGAGGTGGTGTCCTCCGATTTCATCGGTTCGCGTGCCGCATGCATCCACGATGCCCAGGCCACCATCGTCCATGGTCGCCAGGCCATCCTGTACCTCTGGTACGACAACGAATTCGGTTACGCCTGCCAGGTGCAGCGCCTGCTGGAATTTGTCTCGGGTGCGCGCTTCCCCGCGTTCCCGGCCTCCGATCCGGTGGCGTGGTCCTGGCCGCGCGAGTCCTGATCGGCGCTCTGCTGCTCGCGGCCTGCCTTGCAGGCTGCGATGCTGCCCCGCAGTCGCTCCGGTTCGAGGGGCCCACCATGGGCACCTCCTACCACATCACCGTGCTCGATCTGCCGGGCGGCGCCTCCCGAGCTGACTATCAGGCCGATATCGATGGCGTGCTCGCGCGCGTCGATGCGTCCATGTCCACCTGGCGTACGGATTCGGAGATATCCCGGCTTAACGCGGCCGGTGCAGGCGAAGTGTTCCCGCTCTCTGCGGAACTCCACCAGGTGCTGTCGGAATCCTTGGCCGTGGGCCGTGCAAGCGACGGGGCCTTCGACGTGACGGTCGCGCCTGTGCTGCAGGCCTGGGGCTTCGGGCCCGGCAGTTCGGGGCCGAGGATGGCGAGCGATGCGGAGCTCGCTTCCCTTGAAGGGCGCGTGGGTAGCGACGCAGTGGTGCTTGCCGATGACCCGCCATCACTGCGCAAGCTCGCGCCGCGCGCTTTCGAACTTTCGGCCATTGCCCCGGGATTTGCCGTCGACCTCGTGGCGGCTGCGTTTTCCGCGCGTGGTGCACGTGACTTCATGATCGAGATCGGCGGAGAGGTGCGCACCGCGGGCAACAACCCCGAGGGCAAAGCCTGGCGCATCGGTATCGAACAGCCCGACGCACCGCCAGGTACGCCCGCGATCGCCGTTTTGTTGCGGGGAGAGTCGGTATCCACCTCGGGCGATTACAGGGAGTTCTTCGTCGCCGATGGCAAGCGCTACTCCCATACCATCGATCCCCGGACGAAGCGCCCGGTGAGTCACGCTCTCGCCTCGGTGACGGTCATCGCCCGCTCCTGCATGCACGCCGACGCCATGGCAACGGCGATCATGGTGCTGGGGCCGGAGGAGGGGCTTCGTCTCGCGGAGCGTGAGGGGCTGGCGGTCTATATGCTGCTGCGCGTGCCCGGTGGATTCGAGGCACGCCAGAGTCCGGCTTTCGGGCCCTATCCCAAGCCCTAGAAAACGGCGATGCGTCAGCGCGTCAGCGCGCGCACCATCATCGTGGGCACATCGGTAATCAGACTGTCCAGGCCACGATCGCGAAGCGTGGTCGCCACGTCCGTCTTGTTCACCGTCCAAGCAGATACGTGCAGCCCCGCCGCATGCGCGGCCCCAATGCGCTTCTCGGTGCACAGCCTTGCGTCCAGCGCCACCATCCAAGCTCCGAGTTCCACTGCCGCCCGCACAGGGTCGGGCCGTACGCGGTCTGCCACCAGCCCGAGCGGAATATCCCGGGCTACCCGGCCCACTTCAGCGAGCAGAAGGGGATCGAAGGAGGTGACGGTGGCGCGATCGTGGAGTTTGCGTTCTGCATAGATGGAGGCCAGGCGCAGCGCAACCTTGCGCCGCTCGGCCGCACCGGTGGGCTTGCACTCCAGCTGGTAGTGGCGCATGGCGGGAAAGGCATCCAGCACCTGCTCCAGCGTGGGCACGCCCTGGGGTTCGGGCCAGCCGGGGCCGCCCCGTCGGGCATCCAGCGCCCACAGTGCACCGCTGTCGTGCCGCGCGACCTTGCCGCGGCCGTTGGTCGTGCGCTCGAGCGTTGTGTCGTGGATGACGACCAATTCGCCGTCCTTCGCGAGGTGCAAATCCAGTTCGACGCGATCTACTCCTGCCTCCAACGCCCGTGCGAAACCCGCGAGGGTATTTTCAGGGGCCTCCCCCCGCGCTCCGCGATGGCCGTAGATCAGCATGTGCCCCAGATCCTCCGGCGCTTTTCGTAGGTTTCCCTGCAGATTGCCACGTCCTCGAGGAAGCGCGGCAGCTCGTCGATCAACAGGGCCTGAGGGCCGTCGACCAGCGCCTCCCGGGGTTGGGGATGGAAATCCACCAGCACCAGATTGGCGCCGGCCACGACGCCCTGCGCGGTGACGTGCGCGAGATCGAGGATGCGGTCCGGTGCGGCGTCGCGCGTGCCCACGGAGTGTGAGGGATCCACGCAGACCGGCATCCGCGTCAGGCGCTTGATGACGGGCACGTGGGCGAAGTCCACGAGATTGCGGTGCGGAGCGCCGGCATCGCTCTTCATGCCGCGCAGGCAGAAGATCACGCGGGAATTGCCTTCGCTCGCGAGGTACTCGGCGGCGTTCAGTGACTCGTTCAGGGAGATACCGAAGCCGCGCTTGAGCAGCGCGGGATAGGTCTGCTGGCGGCCGATGGCTTTCAGCAGTTCGAAGTTCTGGGTGTTGCGGGTGCCTATCTGCAGCATCACGCCGGTGGGGCGTCCGAGCTTCTCGAGGCAGGTGTCGATCTCCTCGACATGGCTCTCGTGCGTGACTTCCATCGCTATCACGCGGATCCCGTACTTGCCCGCCAGCTCGAATACCCAGGGCAGGCAACCCGCGCCGTGACCCTGGAAGGAATAGGGATTGGTGCGGGGTTTGTAGGCGCCCATGCGGGTACAGCGCTGCCCGTTGGCAGCCAGTGCCTGCAACATGGACTCGACGTTGCGCGGGTTGTCGACCGCGCAGAGCCCGGCCATCACGTTCAGGTTGTCCTGCGAAAAGGTCACGCCGTTGTAGTCGAAACCGGCGTTGCGATTCTCGTCCTTGTGGCGCCCGAGCATCCGGTACTCCTCGGAGATGCGCACCACGCGCTCCACTCCGGGCAGGGCCTCGATCTCGGACTTGTCGAGCGCGTGGGTGTCGCCGAGGAGGTAGATCTCGGTGAGTTTCTGGCGCTGGCCCTGGACCACGTGCGTGCGCAGTTCGATGCGCGGGAGAGCGCGCAGGTGCTCGAAGGTCCGGCGGTAGTCGTCGCCGTTCTCGTCGATGTCGGGATGCAGGATCAGCAGCATGCGTGGTCAGCCTGTTCGGGGTGCGTGAGGATGGGGGGGGAATGTGTGATGGGTGTCATTCGCGGCCGGCGCGACGGCGCTGTTCTGCCATCTGCACCTGGATGACGTGCCGGGCGATCAGTTGGCGGTCTGCCTCGCGGAGGTTCTCGAAGCTCGCGGTCACCAGCGGCTCGGCAGTCCCGTATTCGGTACTGATCACTTCGGCATAGGCGGTCACGGGTGTATACGCCGGCAGCAGCATCAGGCGCAGCGCCACAAAAGCCCCGCCGGGCAGGGCCTGTGAGGTGTGCCACGCGACACCGCCCTCGCTGAGGGAAATGGTCTGCTCCTCTCCGGTGGCTGCATCCGGCGACTCGGCAATCAGGTGACGCGCGAGCAGGTCGATCTTGCGGTTCACCACGCCCAGATACCCGCCCAAAGCACGGTCTTTCTCGCCGATGCTGTGCAGCAACTGGGCGTTTTCCTGATCGAGCCGTAGCAGTTCGCGGGAGAGCGCCAGTGCGGGATTCTCGTTGAAGTGGCTGTCGGGCGAGGCTCCGCGTGCAACCGTATCGGCGAGGAGCTTGCAGCTCACCACCGCGCGGCAGTCGATACGGTAGAAATCGCGATGGTTGTCGATTCCTGTGGGCATCTGCTGCCGCTCCGCGTGCGCGAGTGGATGGATGGGCTGAGTATAGTGCCGGGGTCATCGCGCGGCAAAAGTGCTCGTCCGCGTCGCGCGTCAGCCCCCGGGCCTGTGCTTAAATGCCGGCATGTTCCGGCCATTCCCCCTCTTCATCGGTTTGCGCTACGCACGTTCGCGGCGCGGCGCGCGCTTCGTGTCGGTGGTCTCCGCCGTCGCGTTGTGCGGGCTTGCGCTCGGCGTGATGGCGTTGGTGGTCGTGCTCTCGGTGATGAACGGCTTCGACCGGGAGTTGCGCGCGCGCATTCTCTCCCTGGTGCCCCATGTCACCGTGCACACCCGTGATTCATCCGAAGACTGGCATCCGCTCGCCGAGCGACTGCTCGCTCTCCCCGGCGTGACTGCGGCAGTGCCCTGGACGGGCGGAACAGCGATGCTCAGCACGCCCGGCGTCGTGCGTGGTGTGGAGCTTGGCGGCGTGAGGCCGCTCGAGGATCTCGCCATCTCGGGTGTTGCAGAGCACATGGTGGCGGGCTCCCTCGCGGATCTGGAGCCCGGCGGCTTCGGCATCGTTCTGGGCGGTCTGCTCGCGCGCTCCCTCCGCGTGGACGTGGGCGATACGGTCACCGTGATGTTGCCTCAACTCACCGTCACGCCCGCGGGAGCCTGGCCGCGCATGCGCCGCTTCCACGTGGTCGGCGTGTTCAGGGTCGGTGCGCAGGTCGATGCCAGCACAGCGCTGGTGCATCTCGAGGATGCGGGGCGCCTCTACCGCACCGGACGCGGTGTGCATGCGGTCAGGTTGCTTCTGGACGAGCCAGCGCAGGCACCTGCCATTGCGGCGCGCGTTGCAGCCGCCGAGCCGGAGCGTGTCATCGAAGACTGGAGCCGTACCCAGGGCACGCTCTTCAGCGCTGTGCGCATGGAAAAGCGCATGGTGACGCTGCTGCTGATGGTGGTGGTCGCGGTGGCTGCGTTCAACATCGTCTCGATACTCACCATGGTCGTGGCGGAGAAGCGCGGCGCGATCGCCGTGCTGCGCACCATGGGCGCCTCGCCGGCACAGGTGATGGCCATTTTCGCGGCCCAGGGTACGCTGACCGGAGTTGCCGGTGTCGCCACCGGGCTCGCCGCAGGCATCCCCCTCGCGCTGCATGCGGGCGCCATCCTCGCGTGGTTCGAGGAACTCCTCGGCCTCAGGCTCTTCGATCCCAACGTCTATTTCATCAGCTACCTGCCCTCGCAGGTGCAGGGCGCCGATGTGGCGCTGGTAAGTGGTGTGGCTTTGCTCCTGTGCGTGCTCGCCACCGTGTATCCCGCCCACCGTGCGGCGGCCATCGGTCCTGCGGAGGCCCTGCGCTATGAGTGAGACGGCCATTCCCGCCGATGTTGTGCTCGCCTGTCGTGCGCTCTGCAAGTCCTATCGCGAAGGGCCTGCAGCGCTGCGCGTCCTTGATACGCTGGAACTCGATGTGCGTCAGGGCGAGCGTCTCGCGATCGTCGGCCAGTCGGGCTCGGGCAAGAGCACGCTGCTGAACATGCTGGGCGGGCTGGACGTGCCCGATACCGGTGAGGTCTGGGTGGAGGGCAAACGCATCAGTGCCCTGGGCGAGCGTGAGCGTGGCTGGTTGCGCAACCGTGCGCTGGGTTTTGTCTACCAGTTCCACCATCTCCTCGGCGAGTTCGATGCCGAAGAGAACGTTGCCATGCCGCTTCTCATCCGTGGCGAGCATCCGCGAGAGGCCTCGGCCCGGGCGCGCGCCATGCTGGAGCGGGTAGGGCTCGGCAAGCGCCTCGACCACAAGCCTGCGGAGCTCTCCGGCGGAGAGCGTCAGCGCGTGGCCATTGCGCGGGCGCTGGTCTCCGATCCGCGCTGCGTGCTGATGGACGAGCCCACGGGAAACCTCGACGAAACCACCGCCTCCGGCATTCACGCCCTGATGGATGAGCTCAACCGTGGTGGCGGCACCAGTTTCGTGGTGGTCACGCACGATCGCGGCCTGGCCGCGGGCATGGACCGTGTCCTGCGCCTCTCGGGCGGCAGGCTGCATCCGGACGCGCCGTGAAGTTCCCCTGGCGCTTCGCCCTCGCCGTCGGCCTGCGCTATGCCGGGCGCTCGCAGCGCGGGGCGCTGGTTGCCTTCATCTCGCGCGTCTCAAGCGCTGGTCTGGTGTTGGGCGTAGCCCTGCTGGTGCTGGTGCTGTCGGTGATGGACGGCTTCGAGCGCGAATTGCGCGAGCGCATCCTCTCTCTGGTGCCGCACGTGAGCATCCAGCCCGATGAGCCACTGCAGGACTGGCGTGGCCTCGTCGCTGCAGTGGAGGCGCACCCCGAAGTGCTGGCCGCGGCGCCCTATGCCGACCTGCAAGGCTTGCTGATGTTCCGCGGCAAGGTTGTGCCCGCGCTGGTCCACGGGATGGATCCTGCGAGCGAGCAGCGCATCTCGGTCATCGGCCACTACGCGGAACCCGGCGCGCTCGAGCAGCTCGCAGGTGACGCGCCGGTCGTCCTGCTGAGCGCCTCGCTTGCCAAGGCTCTCGCGATCGGCCCGGGGGAAGATCTGCTGTTGCTGGTGCCCGAACTGAACGCACGGGGGCAGGTGGTGCCGCGCACGCAGCGCGTCCGGCTCGGAGGACTCTTCTCTACCGGCACCGAGGTCGACAACATGTTCGCGCTCACTTCGCTCGGCCTTGCCGCGCGGCTGCGCGGCAGTCCGGGCACTGCGCAGGGTGTGCGCTTCCAGGTGCGCGATCTGTTCAGCGCGCCACGCATCCGGCAGGAAGTCGAGCAGGGGCTGGGGCCGCGCTTCCGGGGCATGGACTGGACCCACACTCACGGCAACCTCCACGAAGCGATCCGCATGTCGCGCAATCTGGTGGGCGTGCTGCTGTTCCTGATCGTCGCTGTGGCGGCCTTCAACGTCGTGTCCACGCTGTTCCTCATCGTGAAGGACAAGGAGGGCGACATCGCCATCCTGCGCACCCTGGGCGCGAGCCCGGCGTCGATCATGGCGGTGTTCGTTATCCAGGGCAGTCTGATCGGACTTGTGGGTGCATTGGCAGGCGGTGCCGCGGGTGCCGCGCTCTCGCTGGTGGTAACCGATGCGGTGGGCCTTATGGAGCGTGTCCTGGGTATCCGGTTCCTCGACGCTGCCGTGTACCCCGTGAGCTATCTGCCCTCGGATCTCTCGTTCTCGAACGTGGCACTGGTCTGCAGCGTTGCGCTGGGTATGAGCTTCCTCGCCACGCTCTATCCCTCGTGGCGCGCGGCCCGCATGCAGCCTGCAGAGGTGCTGCGCCACGAGTGAGCGGGGCTTGCTTTCGCGATCGCGACGCGGCCCAATGACACGCATGCGAACCCACGGACGGGACGCCTGCCATGCACGCACGGATGCTCATGGCCGCGGCTGGCATGGCCGCGGCAAGCCACTTGACCGGGTTGCCGCCGCGACCGGTGGTCGTGGCCCTGCTTCCCTTGCTCATTCCATTGCTCCTTTGCGCTCCGCGCGGTCTGCGTGCCTGCGCCGCGTTTGCGGCGGGCCTGGGTTGGGGCGTGCTCTGCGGTCACCATGACCTCGAGACGATGCTGCCGCCGGAACTCGAGGGGCAGGAGTTGGACATCAGGCTCTGCATCGAAGGTCTGCCCGCGCGCAAATATGAGCGTGGCTTGCCGGTCTGGCGCTTGCGCGCGCGATTGCGCGAGCCGCCGGTGCCCCGGTCTGGCACGCCATGGCGCGGGCGCAGGCTGGAATTCAGTTGGTACGGCGAGGCTGATTTCCACCCCGGCGAGGCCTGGCGCATGCGCGTGCGCTTGCGTGCGCCCCGCGGATTCATCAACCCGGGATCTCCGGACAGACAGGCATGGCTGCTTGCCGATGGCATCGATGCCACTGGGTACGCCAGCGCAACGCACGCGGCACGTGAGGAAGGCGTCTGCGCCGCGGGGGCAGATCCCTGGCGCGACCGATTGCGCAGCCGCCTGATCGATATCGCAGGAGATTCTCCGGCTGCAGCAGGGCTGCTGGCACTCACCATCGGCGAGGACGCGCTTTTCACTCCCGAGGACTGGGATCTCTTCGCACGGACCGGTACCACGCACCTCGTGGTGATCTCCGGCATGCATATCAGTCTTGTGGCGGGGCTCGCTTACGCCTTCGGCCTGCGGCTGGCGCGACGATTTCCGGTGCTTCCCGAACGTCTGCCCGCGAGGGGCTGGGGCGCGCTGCTCGCGGTGCCGGCGGTACTTGGCTATGCAGCGCTTGCCGGCTGGTCGTTCTCGGTGCAGCGAGCTGTCGTGATGGCGCTGGTGGTGGTGATTGCAGTTCTGCTCGAGCGCAGCCGGCCGATGCTGGCATCGCTCGGTCTCGCGGCGCTCTGCGTGCTGGGGATGCAACCCCTTGCCGCAGTGCAGCCGGGGTTCTGGTTGTCTTTCCTCAGCGTGGCAGCATTGCTGCTCGCTCTGGGCGGACGCGTGGGAAAGATGTCGTGGCGTGAGACCCTCTGGCAGCCGCAGTGGGTGGTGGCGGTTGCCTTGGCCGCACCTTTGCTGGCGATGGGGCTGCCGCAGGCTCCGCTCGCACCGCTTGTGAACATCGTTGCCATCCCGCTCGTGGACCTGGTGGCTGTACCCACTGCATTGCTGGGCTGCTTGCTGCTGACGGTGTCCGATGTGCCTGCCGAGCTATGCCTTTCGGTGTCATTGCATGCACTGGAACTCTTGCGGTGGTTCCTGCAGACCTGTGCCGGGGTGAGTCCGGAGTTGGCCTACGCCGCCGGAACTCCGTCGTGGTGGGCCATTGCGCTCGCGGCCTCGGGCGGCGTGTGGATGCTTGCGCCGCGCGGCTTTCCCGCACGTGTTCTGGGCGTGTTGCTGTTTCTCCCGGCGGTGTTTCCGCTGCAGCACCAGCCGCCTGCGCTGGAGATGCTGGTGCTCGATGTCGGGCAGGGTTCCGCGGCCGTCCTGCGTACTGCGCGCCACACCCTCGTTTTCGATGCCGGCCCGCGCTACAGCGAGCGCTTCGACGCCGGTCGTGCACTGCTGGTGCCTGCGCTGCGTGCACGCGGTACTTCCGCCGTCGATGTGCTGATGCTGAGCCATGCCGACAGCGATCACGCAGGTGGCGCTGAGGGTTTGCGCCGGGGCGTGCCGGTGAATGCGGAACTCGGTGGTGAACCCTTGCCCGGAAGCGGAGTTCCGCGCTGTACGGCCGGCATGGTCTGGCGCTGGGACGACGTGGAGTTCCGCGTGCTGCACCCGCGGGACGGGGACCGTCGCGAAGGCAACACCTCTTCCTGTGTCCTGCGCGTGGAAGCCGCGGGGCGCGTGCTGCTGCTGACCGGCGACATCGACGCCGATGCCGAGCATGCGCTGCTGGCGAACGATCCCGGAGCACTGCGGGCGGATGTGGTGCTGGTGCCCCACCATGGGAGTCGAAGTTCCTCGACGCAGCGTTTCGTGACAGCAGTGAGTCCGCGCCAGGCATTGGTATCGGCCGGTTTCCGCAACCGCTTCGGACATCCGCATCCGGAGGTGGAGGCGCGCTGGCGCGCGGCAGGGGCCGAGTTCATCAACACGGCCGATGCGGGCGCCGTGCTGCTGCGCGTGGAGCGAGACGGCAACATGCCGGCGCCAGTGCTCTGGCGTGAACTGCAACGGCGTTTCTGGCACCGCCTTTCCCCAGCCGCGGACTGAGCGGCGTCTTGTGCAGGCGAGGCGCAAGCACTGCGCGGGATCAGTCCGCAGGGGGCAGGGACTCGATGACGTCGCATTCGAGCGTGCCGCGCGCCAGCCTTGCGCGGATCCGCGTTCCCGGGACGATCGCGGAGGCGTCCTGGACCACTGTACCTCCGGGCCCGCTCAGGATCGCGTAGCCGCGGTCCAGTGTGGCGAGCGGGCTCACGGAGTCGAGCAGTCTTGCGCAGGCCGCGAGACGGTCCCTCCGCGCCGCAAGCGCGGCCCGCACGGCGGACTGGAGCCTGCGCTGCAATTGCCCGAGCAAGCGTTCACGGTCCGCCAGAGTGGCGGCGGGATTGCGTGCGCTGAGCCGCGTGCGGGCACTTGCCACGCGGCTTTCCGCCAGCCGCAGCCGTTGGCGCAACGCATTGCGCAGCCGCACCTCGAGTTCGTCGAGCCGCTGCGCCTGGTCGCGCAGGCGCGCACCCGGATGCCGCAGGCGGCGCGAGAGCCACTTCAGGCGCTCCTCACGCTGTGCAATCCGCTGGGCCATCATTTGCTGGAGTCGCAGCCCCTGTGCCGCGACGAGCGCCAGCAGTTGGTCCGCGTCCGGGCTGATCAGTTCCGCAGCCGCCGAAGGCGTGGGAGCGCGGACGTCGGCGGCGAAGTCCGCGAGCGTGAAGTCGGTCTCGTGTCCTACCGCAGAGACCACGGGCAGGGCGCTCGCGTGGATCGCGCGTACCACTGCTTCCTCGTTGAAGGCCTGCAGGTCCTCCGCCGATCCGCCACCGCGCCCCACCAGCAGAACATCGAGCGGCGGCTCCATCGAGTCTGCCAGGGTGTTCGCGGCGGCGATGGCACCGGCGATCTGGCGGCCCGCATCCGCGCCCTGGACAGTGGCGGGGAATACCGTGACGCGCAGCAGCGGATAGCGGCGACGCAACACGGTGAGGATGTCGTGGAGTGCGGCACCGGCGAGTGAACTCACCACGCCGAGGTGCATCGGGAATGCCGGCAGGCGGCGTTTGCGCGCATCGTCGAACAGCCCCTCGGCCGCGAGCTTGCGGCGCAGGGCTTCCAGTGCGCGTTGCAGGGCGCCGAGCCCGGCGGCCTCGAGTTCCTCTGCAATCAGCTGGTATTCGCCGCGGGCGGTGTAGAGGCTGATGCTGCCGCGCACCAGGACGGAATCACCGTTGGCGGGACGCAGGCGTGCCCGGATGTTCCGCCCCCTGAACATGGCGCAGCGCAGTTGTGCGCCCGCGTCCTTCAGGCTGAAGTACCAGTGCCCCGAGGATGCGGCCTGGAAATTCGAGATCTCCCCCTCGACCCATACCGAGGGGAGCGCACCTTCCAGGAGCCGCCGGCTCTCCTCGTTCAGTTGCGAGACGGAGAAGACGCGGCGCGGGTCGTTGTCGCGGGACATGTGCGTGCTGCTCCGCTCGCGTTCAGGCGTAGAAGATGCGGCCGAGCCGCGTGCGGCGGAAGGGCTTCCACGCGCCATCGGGCTGGGCCAGCCGGTCGGCGAGCAGGTACATGACTGCGGCGCTGTAGCCCAGTCCCACGTGGCTTGTGTTCACGCGGATGTTCTCGGTGAGCGGGGATTCGCGCTCGCGCGCGACTTCGTGCGCCACTATGCCGTCGCTCTCGCTGTAGATCGCGGTGCAGGGGATGCCGGGCGGCGGTTGCGCCATGCCTGCGATGCGCTCCTGCAGTTCCTCGCTGTCGAGTCGTGTCTCGGTGGCAAGTTCGTAGAGACGCCAGATGGCCGTGGCCTTGGGATTGCCGCCGATCGGGCTGCCGAGGGTGATGACCTGTCGCACGTGCTCGGGGCAGGCGCGCGCGAGTTCGCGGGCAAGCACGCCGCCAAGACTCCAGCCCACCAGGCTCACACGACGGCCTTGTCGTCGGACGATGGCGCCAAGGCGCTCGGCGAGACGGTTTTCGAAATCGGGGTCCGAGGCGCGCAGCCCCAGGTTGCGCCCCAGACCCCATGCCTGCGCGTCATAGCCCCAGTTGCGGATGTAGTAGCGCAAGGCCGCAGTGGAGCCGTCGGCGCCCATGAATCCGGGCAGCACCATCACCGGGTGCCCGTCACCGCCACGGGGGCGACGCAGCCAGGGGTGTGCGAGGAGCAGCGTGTTCAGTTCGAGTACGAAGCGGCCGGGCTCCGTCAGTGCGTAGACGAGACGCGGTCGGGGTGAGGGGGTGTCCATCTGCGTCGCGGCCTCGCCGGCGTGATGCCGGAGTGTAGCCTTGGCGCGTCTCAAGGGCACTCCTGGCCGCTCTTCAGTCGCGCCACGGCAGCAGCGTTGCGGCCAGCACAGGCAGGGCCGTCTCCACGCGCAGTACCCTCGGCCCCAGCGTGCAGGCCGCGAATCCTGCGGCGCACAACATCTGCACTTCGTAGTCGGTGAATCCGCCCTCCGGGCCGACGGCAAGCGTGAGGGGTGCTGCCGCGGGCGCGGCTGTGACCGCAGCCGCAGGGTGCGCGACCAGGCGTGTGGACCCGGCGGCAATGGACGGCAGCTCATCTTCGACAAAGGGCTTGAAGCGGTGGCGCAGTTCCACCGTCGGCATCATCGTGTCCACGGCCTGCTCCAGGCCGGCAGCGCAATAGCTCTCGAGATTCCCGGGCGAGAGCAGCGGACTCTGCCAGTAGCTTTTTTCGACGCGCGCGGCATTGAGCAGCCAGATCTGCTTGATGCCCAGTTCCGCCGCCGAGCGCAGCACGCGCCGCAGCATCTTCGGGCGGGGCAGGGCGAGCAGGAGCCGCAATGGCAGCGGTGCAGGCGGTTCCTGCGAGAGCACGAAGTCCAGACGCGCGCTATCGGAATCGACCGCTGTGATGACGCCGCGTCCGAGCCTGCCGTCACGCAGTCCGACGCGAAGCGCTCTGCCGGGCGCGGGCGGCCACAGCCCGGCGCGGGGTGGATACCGCGACAGGCTGATTTCGGCTTCACCCTCGCCGCGGAGTTCCGCTGGCTGCAACAGCAGCAGGTTCATCCGCCGGTCGGACGGGCGTAGAGGTCGTACTCGTCGGCGCCCGTTACTGTCACGCGCACGATTGTGCCGGGAGTCAGTCCGGCCGCCCCCTCAACGTGGACCACGCCGTCGATTTCCGGCGCGTCGGCGTGCGAGCGGCCGGTGGCTGCGTCTCCGTCGACATGATCGAGCAGGACGTCTATGCGTTTGCCGATGCGTTTCTGGAGTTTTTCGGCGCTGATTTCCGACTGCAGCGCCATCAGTTGCTGCCAGCGCTCTTCTTTCACCTCTTCGGGCACGGCGCCGGGAAGCGCGTTCGCAGGGGCGCCATCGACCGGTGAGTACTTGAAGCAGCCCACACGATCGAGTTCCGCCTCGTCGAGGAAATCGAGCAGTTCCTCGAAATCCTCTTCCGTCTCACCCGGGAATCCGACGATGAAAGTGCTGCGGATGGCGAGATCAGGGCACGCCTCACGCCAGGCATGGATCCGCTCCAGAACCGCCTCGGCGTGCGCCGGGCGCTTCATGAGTTTCAGGATCCGGTGGCTCGCGTGCTGGAAGGGGATGTCGAGGTAGGGCAGTACCTTGCCTTCGGCCATCAGCGGGATGATCTCGTCCACATGCGGGTAGGGGTAGACGTAATGCAGGCGCACCCAGACACCCAGGCTTCCCAACGCCTCGCAGAGTTCCTTCATGCGCGTGCGCAGAGGCCGGCCCTGCCAGAATCCCGATCGGTACTTGAGGTCCACGCCGTAGGCGCTGGTGTCCTGTGAAATCACCAGCAACTCGCGCACGCCGGACTTCACCAGACGTTCGGCTTCATCCATTACCTCGCCGATGGGGCGGCTCACGAGGTCTCCCCTCAGGTGCGGGATGATGCAGAAGCTGCAGCGGTGGTTGCAGCCCTCGGAAATCTTGAGATAGGCGTAGTGGCGTGGCGTGAGCTTGATGCCTTGCGGCGGCACCAGATCGAGGAAGGGGTCGTGCGAGCGCGGCGGCGGAGGCAGGTGCTGGTGCACCGCTCCCACCACTGCTTCGTAGGCGTGCGGGCCGGTGACCTCCAGCACACGGGGATGCGCGGCGCGGATTTCCTCGGCGCGGGCGCCCATGCAGCCGGTCACGATCACGCGGCCGTTTTCCTTCAGTGCCTCGCCGATGGCATCCAGCGATTCCTGCTTGGCGCTGTCGATGAAGCCGCAGGTGTTCACGACGACCACATCTGCGTCGGCATAGGTGGGGACGAGCTCGTAGCCGTCCTGCCGCAGTTGCGTGAGTATGCGTTCGGAATCCACCAATGCCTTGGGACAACCGAGGCTCACGAAGCCGATCTTGGGAGTGCTCACGGGTGTGTCCGCGGAGTAGGGGCCCGCATTGTAGCGGACGGAGCGGGCTCAGAAGTGGCGAGTGCCTGCGGCACCCTGATCGCAGACCCGCAAGCCGCAGGCGCGCAGGCGCGAGAGGAGTTCGGCCAGCTCCTCGTGGCCGAGGAATTCGCCGATGCCCACCTGCTCTCCCGCGCTGCAGAGCGAGACTCGCGGCGGCTCGTTGGGGAAAGGTGCCTCGAGCACGGAGACGCTGGTTTCCACGGTGACGAAGCGCCAGCGTCGCCGCGGCCGCAGCACACCCTTGTCGATGGCGAGCGAGGCGCCGTCCAGGGTGATCACCTGCTGGTGGTTGCATTTCCAGTTCACGTACCAGAGAGCTGCACCCAGCAACAGCAATTCCAGCCCCGCGAAGGGCAGGATCATCCACGCACCGGCCAGCGCAAACCCTGTCGCGATCAGCGATGAATGAGAGAAAAGCAGCATCCACAGCATCCGGTTCTGGTGCCAGTCGGCCGAACGGTTGGGGCGCAGGATGATCAGTCTCCGTCCCTCGTCGTGACTCACCGAGACCACGCTGGCGACCTCTCTCCGGTTGAGGCGGGGAAGGGCGCATTCTAAGCTCAGCCCCATGTCCCATGAAAAGAGCATCGCCAACGTGAAATCCGCAGGTCTGCTGATCGATCCGGACGAGCTCGCGCAGCTCGTTGATTCGCCCGCGCCACCCGTCATCGCCGACTGTCGTTTCCTGCTGGGCGATCCCGGTGCGGGCGAGCGGGCCTATGCCGCGTCCCATATCCCGGGCGCGCACTACCTCCATCTTGACCGGGATCTCTCCGGCCCGCGGGCCGAGACCGGCGGGCGTCATCCCTTGCCTTCTGCAGAGGCCTTCGGAGCGACGCTTGGCCGCATCGGGCTCTCGCCGGGGCAATTGCTGGTGGCCTATGACGATTCCCGCGGAGCCTGGGCGGCGCGTCTGTGGTGGCTCGCACGCTATTTCGGGCATTCAGAGGTTTGCCTGCTCGATGGAGGCTGGGGGCTTTGGTCGGCGCAAGAGATGCCGGTCACGAACGTGGTCCCGGTGGCCTCTCACGGGCGCCGGGTGCTGAGGTGTGCAGACAACGTCACGATCGATTTTGTGGCGCTCGCAGACGAGACCGCACGCCGCGGCTTATGCCTCGTGGATGCGCGGGATACGCCGAGGTACGCGGGGGCGGAGGAGCCTGTTGATCCGGTGGGCGGACATATCCCGGGCGCGATCAACCTTCCCTGGAGCAGCGCCTGCGCGCAGGACGGGCGTTTCCTCGACGCCGAGGGCCAGCGTGCTCGCTGGGCGGGTGTGGGGGCGGGGCCGGTGGTGGCCTATTGCGGTTCGGGGGTCACGGCCTGCGTGAACCTTTTTTCGCGGGCGATAGCTGGGTTCAGCGGGGACAGGCTTTACCCCGGGAGCTGGAGCGACTGGTCGTCCCGCGCCGGCGCTCCCGTGGCCACCGGTCCGGAGCCCGGTTGATTACTGCCCGTTGCCGGCAGCCCA
>CAIYPF010000216.1 GCA_903928015.1 uncultured Gammaproteobacteria bacterium
GACTCTCGGGTTTTTTTGATGCCACTCGCTGCGCTGATGAGACCGCCTCCAAGCCCGAGCCACTGATGCTTCACCAGATTTTTGCCGAGCTGGGTGTCTCTCCTGGTGAGTCGCTGATGGTGGGTGATACCGAGTTTGATCTGGATATGGCTGCCCGGGCCGGCGCTCGCTCGGTGGGCGTGAGTTACGGAGTCCACTCCCGCGAGCGCCTTCTGAGGCATGGGCCGGAGCGGATTATCTCTTCCATCACTGAATTGCTTGCCTAGGGGGATGGCCCCCAGCCAGCACCGCAAGGCCGAAGTGCTGCAGTGAATCGGTCAGGCGGATGAGCGGCAAGCCTTCAAGTGCCGTCGGGTCGTCCATCAGTACGCGGCGGAAGAGAGAGATGCCAAGCCCCTCGACCTTGAAGCTGCCCGCGCAATCGAGCGGCTGTTCGCGCTCCACATAATCTGCGATCGCCGCATCAGCGAGATTCCTGAAAAGGACCCTGCAGACGTCCACGCTTTTCAGGTGCGTACCCGTTGCCGTGTCGAGCACACAGAGCCCCGTCAGGAACTCGACCTCCTTCCCTGATGCTGCCCGTAATTGCTCTAGAGCCCCCCGGGTCGTGCCAGGCTTGTTCAGGATTGTCCCGTCCAGCACGCCCACCTGATCGGAGCCGACAACAACCGCGTTCGGGTAGTCTTTCTGGGCTGCGAGCGCCTTGTTGTAGCTCAGTCTCAGGACCAATTCTTCGCCGCTCTCGCCGTCCAGAGGGGTCTCGTCGATGGCGGGATTGAATTGGGCGAAGGGCAGGCCGAGGCGTCTCATGAGAGCTGCCCGATACACGGATGTTGATGCAAGCACTAACGTTCTCATCTCGGATATCGTCTCCACGTTCGGGTGAGTGTTCCTGCGAAGGTCAAAAAGTGCCGGATTTCCAAGCACTTGGTTTTTGACACTGCCGGAGCACGCTCATATCATCCGCGCCCTATGTCGTCCAGTACGTTTCCCCGGCAGGCGGATCTCCGCAAACTCGCGTCAGCTTGCGCTACCGTCTCTGGTGAGATCGGTTTGTCCGAGCTGTCGAGGCTGATGCCGCTCTTGATGGAGGCAGTGGGGGTCGCGCACGTTGAACTCAGGCTATCGTCAGACGACGAAGGCTATCGCACTATCACAGGCAGGATAGCAGCGCGGGCTGTGCTCCAGTGCCAACGGTGTCTTGGGCCGGTCGGGCATGAGCTTGACTTGCCTGTGTCGCTCGCGATGGTCTGGGCAGAAAAGGAAATTCCCTCGCTTCCTTCTAGGTATGACGGGGTTGTGGTGGGTGCAGACCCTGTTGATCTGTACGAACTGGTTGAAGAGGAATTGCTGTTGGCGCTGCCGCTCGTGGCAGCGCACGAACCCGGGGCCTGTCCCGCTGATCCGGTGAGTCCGGACGTGGAGTCGACAGGGTCGGACAAGAAAAATCCCTTCGCGGTGTTGCGCGGAGTGGAAACTGGGCCGGGGACTTGATGCCGGTCTTGGTGAGTGTGGTCCCGGCGGATGTTTCCGCAGAGGCCGTTACGATTTTTCAGGCTCTATAGAGGATTTACCCATGGCAGTTGGTCAGGCCCGGATGACGCGCTCGCGTCGTGGCATGCGCCGTTCGCACGATGCTCTGCGCTCCAACGCGCTCTCCACCGACGCGACCTCTGGTGAAGTGCATCGTCGTCACCATGTGTCCCCGGACGGCTTTTACCGGGGTAAAAAGGTCGTCGAAACCAAGGACGACTGACAGGCATTGATTCTGGCCCGGGGTCTGCCCCCGGGTTTCTGATGTCCAGAGGTGCACCGTTGCGATGACGCCAGCGTTTGCGTGCGTGTTTCCCGGGCAAGGCTCTCAGAAGGTTGGCATGCTCGCGGCCATCGGCTCTGAACGGCCCGTGGTGCGCAGCACTTTCGATGAGGCTTCGTCCGTGCTGGGTTATGACCTGTGGGATTTGGCGCAAGTCGGTCCGCAGGATCGCCAGAATCTCACAGAGTGCACCCAGCCCCTGATTCTTGCGTCCAGCGTTGCTCTATGGCGCGTATGGTCAGAGGCAGGCGGACCTGCACCGACGGTTCTCGCTGGGCACAGCCTCGGAGAATTCTCTGCGTTGGTGTGTGCGGGGGCGATCGATTTCCCCGATGCGGTGCGGCTCGTTCGTAATCGCGGCCAATATATGCAGCAAGCCGTGCCTGTGGGCGAAGGTGCGATGGCGGCGGTGCTCGGCCTTGACGATCACCTGGTTGCCGAGGCTTGCAACGAGGCCTCCGCAGGGCAGGTGGTCCAGGCTGTAAATCTCAACGCGCCTGGCCAAGTGGTAATCGCGGGCCATGCGGCAGCGGTCGAGCGGGCAATCGTTGCCTGCAAGGCCAGAGGCGCCAAGCGCGCCATGGCGCTGCCGGTCAGCGCGCCTTTCCATACGTCTCTGATGAAGCCGGCGGGCGATCGGCTTGCGGTCGATCTCTCGGGCATCGACATCCGTTCCCCGACGATTCCCGTCGTCCATAACGTCCATGCGAGGCCAGAGTCGGATCCTGAACGCATCCGCACTTTGCTCGTGCAGCAGATCCATAGTCCCGTGCTGTGGGTGGATTGCGTTCGGTTCCTGCTGGGTCAAGGCATTGAACGTATCGCCGAGATTGGCCCGGGCAAGGTGCTTGCCGGTCTTTGCAAACGCATCGACTCTGTGCTCCAGTGCCACGGCACGGAAGAACCCTCGGACATGACGGCCGCTCTTGCTGCGCTCGCGGCCTGACACGGAGAGAATCTGATGCAACGCATTTGTCTGGTCACTGGCGCGAGCCGTGGCATCGGGGCCGCGATCGCGGACAAGCTCGCTGCTGACGGTCACTTCGTGGTCGGTACGGCGACCACCGAGGAAGGCGCTGGCCGGATTGGTGAGCGTCTCTCCGCTGCGGCCCTGCCGGGCGTTGGGATGGTTCTTGATGTCAGCTCTTCCGAAAGCATTGACGCGATACTTGAGGCCATCGGCGCGAGCCACGGCGCGCCGCTCGTGCTTGTCAATAATGCGGGCATCACCCAGGACAACATCCTGATGCGCATGAAAGACGCCGAGTGGGGCAAAGTCCTCGACACGAATCTCGGCTCCATCTACCGCCTCAGCAAGGCGGTATTGCGCGGCATGACCAAGGCGCGGTGGGGCAGGATCATCAACGTGAGTTCGGTTGTTGCGTCCATGGGAAATGCAGGGCAGACCAACTACGCCGCCAGCAAGGCAGGCATGGAGGGCTTCTCCCGCTCTCTGGCACGCGAGATCGGTTCCCGTGGAATCACTGTCAATTGCGTTGCTCCCGGTTTCATTGATACGGACATGACGCGGGAACTCCCCGAAACGAATCGAGCCAGACTGCTTGAGCAGATTGCACTTGGCAGGCTGGGGGACGCGGCTGAAGTGGCCGCAGTGGTGGCTTTTCTTGCCTCGGATGCGGCCGGATACGTGACCGGAGAGACGGTCCACGTAAACGGCGGCCTGTACATGTGCTGACCTAATGGCACGTTTGTCAATCTTCCAACAGGCAGTCCCGATCAGGTTACAATCGCATCGCCGTCTACGTGGCGCGCAGGCGAACACCGGGCGCCTTATCGTACTCAAACACCAGAGGAGCACTGGATCACAATGAGCAGCATCGAAGAACGCGTTAAGAAAATCGTCGCCGAACAACTCGGTGTGAAGGAAGAGGATATCCAGAGCACTGCTTCTTTCGTCGAAGATCTGGGCGCGGACTCCCTGGACACGGTGGAGTTGGTGATGGCCCTCGAAGAAGAGTTCGAGACGGAAATCCCCGACGAAGACGCCGAAAACATCACTACCGTGCAACACGCGATCGATTACATCGAATCGCACTCCTGATACGTCTTCCGGCTTAGCATTCCGCGTAACCATCCTCCGGGGCGGGTCGAACCCGCTTCGCGTGGATGGTGTTCAAGCCCGGTCAGGTCTCGCTCGTCATGTGCGGTCTTCGCCAATCATCGCGTGGTAGACTCGAATCTTCGGGATTTTCAATCCCGGGATCAGCGGGACGAACCGGATGCGGTATCCGGAACCGGAGTGTCTGGACATGAAGAGGCGTGTTGTCGTCACCGGTATGGGCATGGTGACACCGCTTGGTAATACCGTAAGCGAGACGTGGGACGGCATCGTCAACGGTCAGAGCGGTATCCGTCCGATCGAGCATTTCGACGTCTCGTCATACACCACGCGCTTCGGGGGTTCGGTGAGGGGCTTCGACCCCGCTGCGTTCCTGCCTCCCAAAGAAGCACGCAAATTCGACGATTTCATCCTTTACGGCCTGGGAGCAGCAGTCCAGGCAATGGAGGATTCCGGCTTGGTGATCGACGAGAGCATGGCGTCCCGGGTGGGAGCTGCCATTGGGTCGGGCATCGGAGGAATAGCGTCCATAGAAAAGAATGCCCACATCGTCGCTGAGTCTGGCCCGCGCCGGATTTCCCCGTTTTTCGTTCCTGGCTCCATCACCAACATGATCGCGGGCTACCTCTCCATCAAGTACGGTTTTTCCGGACCGAATCTCGCTCTCACAACAGCCTGTACAACGGGAACCCACAACATCGGCCTCGGTTACCGTCTTATCGCCTGGGGCGAAGTCGACGCGATGATCGTTGGCGGTTCGGAGATGGCCACGACGCCAGTCGGATTGGGCGGTTTCGCTGCCGCACGCGCGCTTTCGACTCGCAATGAAGATCCCGCCGCGGCCAGTCGCCCCTGGGACCGCGACCGGGATGGATTCGTATTGAGCGATGGGGCTGGAATTCTGGTGCTTGAGGAGCTCGAGGCGGCGCGACGCCGCGGTGCACATATCCACGCCGAGGTTATCGGGTTTGGTATGAGCGGCGACGCATACCACATGACACTCCCGCCGGAGGATGGGCGCGGCGCAGCAGCCTCCATGGCCAACGCCTTGCGCGATGCGCGGCTCACCCCGGACGAGGTGCATTACATCAATGCGCATGGAACCTCCACACCGGCCGGAGATCTTGCAGAAAGCAGGGCAGTGCAGGGCGTGCTCGGTTCTGCCGCTGGGGGGGTGGCGATGAGCTCCACGAAATCCATGACCGGCCACCTTCTGGGCGCCGCCGGTGCAGTTGAGGCGATCTTCAGCATCCTTGCCATTCGTGATGGCGTCGCGCCTCCAACCATCAATCTCGACAATCCGGACACCGGTTGCAGCCTGAACTACGTCCCGCATGTTGCGCAGGAACGCAACGTAGAGGTCGCGCTCTCGAACTCCTTCGGTTTCGGCGGAACCAACGGTTCCGTCGTGTTTCGCCGCATCTGACACGCGCCGGTATGCAAGCCGGCGAATCGGAGCCCCTGGTTTGGGTCAACGGCGTGCGAGGCGCTGCGATCGATCCGCGTGACCGTGGGCTCGCTTTCGGCGATGGTCTCTTCGAGACAATGCGCTACGGTTCGGCTGGAATAGCGCTTCTTGATTACCACATGCTGCGTCTTGCGGAAGGTGCCTCCCGGTTGCGCATTGGCCTCGACGTTGCTGTTGTCAGGGAAGAAGTCGCCGGAGTCCTCGCTGCGATCCGTGCAGAACTTCCCGAAGGTGTCCTCAAGCTGGTCCTGACCAGGGGCATCGGACCACGCGGTTATAAGGTCGCACCTGGCCTGCTGCCGACACGCGTGCTGACTGCCTCACCGCTGCCAGCAAACCCGCCGGGTTGGAGCAGTGAGGGTGTAAGCGTCAGGTTCTGCGACATGCGCATGGGCGCTAACCCGTTTCTCGCCGGTATCAAGCATCTCAACCGCCTCGAGCAGGTGCTGGCACGACTGGAATGGGACGATCCCGGTATCGCGGAAGGTTTGCTTGCCGATGCGCGGGGCCGCATCGTCGAGGGCGTGTCGACCAATCTCTTCGTTGTTAGCGGGGGTAGGCTCCTCACTCCGGTCATTGACTCCTGTGGTGTGGCGGGAGTGATGCGCCAGTACCTCATCCAGAATGCCCAGAGCATTCTGGGGCATAGTGTCGAGGTCACTGCATGCGAGAGGGGGATGCTTGCCGGGGCCAGGGAGCTGTTCCTCTGTAATTCGGTGGTCGGTATCTGGCCGGTTTCGCGTCTCGGCGAAAAAACCATCCCCGTTGGCACCATGACACGCAAGGTCCGTGATCATGTCGCCCGCCTTTTCGCGGCGTGAGTTGCCTGTGCGCCTGCTGCTAGCGATCGTTCTGGGATGCGCGACAGTGATCGCCTCTTTCTTGCTCGGATTCCGGGCGTGGTTCGATGCTCCGCTGAATCTCTCTGCGGCCGTCGTCGTCGAGCTTCCCCAGGGCGGGAACCTGCGAGGTTTGCTAGGCGATCTTCGCGCGCGTGGCGTGCTCATGCACCCATTCCTCGTACGTTGCTACCTCAGACTGGAGGGCAAGGCGAACAAGGTCAGGGCCGGTGAGTACGAGTTGGAGCCTGGTATCACTGCTCGAGGGGTCGTCGAAAAGCTCCTCGCGGGAGATGTCGTCGAGTACTCGGTTACGGTGGTCGAGGGCGCCACCCTCGCATCCATGCTGGACGAATTCCATCGGCAACCAAAGCTGCGCAAGACCATTTCCTTGTCTGCCCCTGCCATGCTTTCCGCTGTGCTGGCCCAGGGCTACGCGGTCAAGCCAAGCCCCGAGGGTTTGTTTTTCCCTGATACCTATCGATTCCACCTCGGTATGAGTGATCGTGATCTGCTTGCTGCTTCGCATCGGCGCCTGGCCGCGGTGCTTGAGGAGGAGTGGGCTGAGCGTGCCGAGGGTCTTCCTTACCGTGACTCATACGACGCGCTGATCATGGCATCGTTGGTGGAGCGTGAAACCGGCCGTGCCGCGGAGCGTGCGGCGATCGCAGGCGTGTTTGTCCGGCGATTGCAGACAGGCATGTTGCTGCAGACGGACCCCGCAGTCATCTACGGTCTCGGCGAGAGCTTCGACGGAAATCTGACCCGTTTGCACCTCCGGACTCCGGGGCCGTACAACACCTACCTCAATCCGGGGCTGCCCCCTACGCCTATCGCGCTGCCCGGCCGTGCGGCGATCCATGCCGCGCTGCATCCCGAACCTGGAAATGCGCTGTATTTCGTGGCTCGCGGCGATGGCTCGCACCAGTTTTCTGCGACGCTTGAAGAGCACAACCGAGCGGTGCAGACCTACCAGCGTGCCCGGCGCTCCCGCACAGCCACCGGATCGAAGGGGCCCTGATCCATGTCCCGTCATGAAGCGCCTCGTGGCATGTTCCTCTCTGTAGAAGGTGGGGAAGGCGCCGGGAAAAGCACCCAGATCGATGTGATCGAGACCGTCCTGCGCGAGCACGGGGTCAGGGTTTTGCGAACCCGGGAACCCGGAGGGACACCTCTGGCCGAGGAAATCCGTGCCCTGCTTCTGGCTCCCAGAGAAGAGCGTGTCGTCGAGCTTGCCGAACTTCTTCTGATGTTCGCGGCAAGAGCGCAGCACGTCGAGTCCTTCGTCAGGCCAGCCCTGGCCCGCGGCGACTGGGTTCTTTGTGACCGCTTCGTCGACGCGACACTCGCGTACCAAGGCGCAGGGCGCAACATGGATCCGGATGCCATTGCCCGGTTACGCAGTCTCGTTCTTGGGGATTTCAAGCCGGATCTGACCCTGCTGCTCGACGTGCCGGTGTCACGGGGACTTGAACGCGCTGCAGCGCGAGGTGCGCAGGATCGCTTCGAAAGGGAGTCTCGCGAATTCCATGAACGGGTACGGAACTGCTACCTGGAGCTTGCGCGTCTGGAGCCTGAGCGTATCCGGGTGGTCGATGCGGGCGCCGACTTGCACCTCGTCTCGGACTCCGTTCGCAGAGC
>CAIYPF010000217.1 GCA_903928015.1 uncultured Gammaproteobacteria bacterium
GTGCAGAGCGCCTCTTCACGCCGCAACGCGGGGACAAGCGCCGCGCGGGCGCCATTCATGTCGACGCAGGTGTCACCCGCGAGCAGGGCATGGATCAGCAAACGGGAGGCGGCATCGACGGCGCTGCGGCCTTCATCGGTGATGGCGCGCTTCGCCAGGCTCGCGGCGAACTGGCGCGCGAGTGGCGACACGGCATCGTCACGCGTCGAGCCCTGCGTGCTCATGGCGCCACCGCGCCCAGCATCGCGTCCAGACCCTCCACGAGCGGCCGCGCGGGCAGCGTGAAAAACACGCCCTGCCGGTTGCCATCTGCGCTGCGGATGCCGCGCAGGAACAGGTAGTACACGCCGCCCATGTGAGTGTCGTAGTCGAAGTGCTTGCCCAGCCGCGCACGCAGATAACGCATCAGCGCCACCGTGTAGAGCGTGTATTGCAGGTCGTAGCGGTGCTCGGCGATCACTTTCTGCTGCTGCGGTTCGCCGTAATCCGCGAGCGAATTGCCCAGGTGGTTGGATTTGAAATCCGCCACGTAATAGCGGCCTTCGTGGCAGAAGACGAGATCGATGGATCCCGTGAGCATGCCGTGCATCGGTTTGAAGCTGAGCGGCGCGGCCTGCGCCGCGAGCGGCTCGTACGCGTGCATCAGTGCATTAACGGCGGGCGCATCGAGCCGCGCGACGGGCAGTTCGAAGCCCATCTCCATCACGCGCTGGTTGCGGGGAATGGCTGCGAGTCGCATCGCGCGACCGTCCAGCGGGCACTCGCGCAGTTCGTCGATCATCTGCGCGACCACGCTTTCCCAGCGCTCCGGCAAGCCGATGCGCAACAGCGCGGCCCGGATGAGCGCCGCATTGGCCGGCGTGCTTGCGGGCTGCGCGAGGTCCACATGCTCCAGCACCTTGTGGAGCATGTCGCCGTAATCGGGGCCGCGCGGGAAACCGAACGCGTTCAGTTCGGGCTCGGCGTTGCGGCGGCGTTCGCTGGCATGGAGCTCTGGCTGGCGGAAAGCCTGGGCGGCGCGCTCGGCATCGGGGCGATGGGAAGACAGCGCGGAATAACTGGTGCTGCTCCAGCCGTGGTCGAGGCTCACGCCGAGCGTACGGCCCGAGAGTTGCCCTGTGGCAGCTGCCGACGCCGGCAGCGTCGCTGCAGGAGGCGTGGGTAACACGACCGCACCCGGGAGTGCGCCGAGCCTCTGCAACGCCACCGTGGAGCCAAGCAGGTCCGCCTCGAGCAGCCAGCCAAGGGCCGTCTCTCCGAGCATGCTCGCGCCATTCTTGGATACATCTGCCACACCGATCACGCAGCTGTACTTCGCCCGGGTGAGCGCCACGTAGAACAGGCGCAGGTCTTCGGCGAGGCGCTCCTGGTCTGCTTGCGCGAGCGAAGCCGCGTCACGCGAGAGGTCGTACACCGGCTGCAGGGTCTGCGCGTCGTGGAAAAGCGGCTTGTCCTGTTTGTAGCGCTGCACGGGAAATGGCAGCACCACCACCGGAAACTCCAGGCCCTTGCTCGCATGGATGGTGAGGATGCGCACACGCTCGGCGTCGCTCTCGAGGCGCAGCTGCTGCTCTTCGCGATCGCCGTCGGGGTTCGCGATGCGCTCGGCGAAGCGCGCGAGCAGGGCCTCGTCGCTGTCCTGCGTGGCGCGTTCCGCGGCGAGGAGTTCGATCAGGTGCAGGCTGTCGGTGAGGAGGCGCTCACCGTCAGCGCTGGCGAGCGCGCGGGCCGGCACGCCGAGCTCACGGAAGAGGTGGCGGAACATGGGCTGCACGCCGCGGCTGCCCAGACGCTCGCGGCAGGACATGAAGGTTTCCTGCTGGCGGAGCATGCCCGACTCGTCCGCGAACAGTGCGTCGAGTCCGGCGGCGTCGCGGCCCACCAGAAGGCTTGCGAGCGCCGCACGCAGCGCGCGCTCGGAGCGCGGCTCGAGCACGGCGCGCAGCAACGCGAACACGCTCGCGGCGGCAGTGCTCTGGTAGACACTGTCCCGCGCGCGGGAAACCACGGGCACGCCACGGCGCGAGAGCGCACGCACGAGCGGAACCGCATCGCGCCAGCCGCGGACAAGGAGGGCGATATCGCCGGCTTGCAGCCGCTTGCCGTCGATGGTCAGCGCGCCGGCAGCCGCGTCCGCGAGCATGCCAGCAACGTGATCTGCCACTTCCGTGCAGAGCCTGTCCCGATAGGCGTTCTCGTCCATAAGGCCAGCGTCAAGCCGGCCCAGCACCTGCAGCGGCGCCACCGCTTCGCCGCGCAGCTGCATCGGTTTGCTGTCCGCTTTTCCCGCCGCCGTTACGTCTGCGTAGGCGAGACCAGGAGCACGGAACGTGTCTTTGTCACCACGCAGGGAGAACAGCGCATTCAGCGTTTTCACCAATGCATCGGTGCTGCGCCAGCTGACGCCGAGGCTGCGCAACTCGGCGGCCTCGCGCCGGGCCTTGAGGTAGGCGTAGACGTCGGCGCCACGGAAGGAATAGATCGCCTGCTTGGGATCTCCAACCAGAAAGAGCGTGCCGCCGTCGCGGTAGATGCGGTCAAAGACCTTCCATTGCAGGGGATCGGTGTCCTGGCACTCATCGACGAGCGCGGCGCGGTATTGCTCACGGATGAGCTGTGCGAGGCGATCGCCCTGTTCCGGGGCCTCGAGGCCATCGGCGAGGAGGCGCAGCAGATCGTCGAAGCCGAGCTCCGCAGTCCGCGCCTTGCGCGAGGCAAGGCGCCCGAAGGCGTCGGTCACTGCATCGTGCAGGAGCCGCTGGCGCAGGAGCGCCGCATGCCGGGAAACTGCCACCGCGTCCTCGAGCAGTGGCATCCGGGGCATCTCCTCGCCTTTGTCGACCACGCGCTTCAGGCGGAGCGCGGCGAGCTTCTCGCGGGCGATGCTGTCGAGATGCGAGAGCTTAAGCGCGTCCTGCGCGGCGGCCTCGAAGAAGGCATCGAGCGCGCGTTGCCCATCCACCTTGAGCTGCGCGAAGAGCTGCTCGCGCTCGGCAGCTGCAGAGGGTGTGGCTGCCAGGGCGCGGAGTTTTTGCTCCGCCGCCCTCAGTTCCGCGAGCAGTGCATCCCAGTCACGGGTCGGCACGCCGCGCCAGCCGAGGTCCTGCCGCGGCAGCAGCTCGCGGACGTCCTTGATGAACTTCCCGGGCGATTTCCAGCCCGAATGAATGGCATCTGACGCGAGCGAGGGCAGCGGATACACACGTTCGCGCCAGATATCGAGGACGGTTTCCCGCAGTACGTAGGCGTCGTTCTCGCTGATGTCGGCCGCAAAGGAGGCGCCGCTCTCGAAGGCGTGGCGCTGCAGCACGCGGGCGGCGAAGCCGTGAATGGTGAGGATGCTCGCAAGATCGAGGCTCATGGCCGCAAGTGCGAGCCGGTCCCGGTCGGCACGTGCATCCGCACTCTCGGCGCGGAGCGAAGCGATCAGTTTGTCGGCACTTGCCGGCGCGTCGGGGGCAAAAGCGGCACGCGCCTCCTCCAGTCGCTCGCGGATACGACCGCGCAGTTCCTCGGTGGCGGCGCGGGTGAAGGTGACGATCAGGATGTCTTCCAGGCGCAAGGGATTCACGCCCGTGCTGCGGCCGTCGTGGCCGAGCAGCAAACGCAGCACGAGGCTGGTGATGGCGTAGGTCTTGCCCGTGCCAGCGCTGGCTTCGATCAGGCAGCGGCCGGTGAGCGGCTGGCGCAGCGCGTCGAGCTCCTGTCCGGCGGAGGGCGCCGTCATGACTTTTTGCCCCCCTCTGCAAGCGCCGCGACCAGTGGCCGGAACACGCGCTCCGACAAGGCCTCGAAGCGGCTGTCGAGCGCCTGCTCGGCGTCCGGGAACACGCGGCTCACATAGTCGTCATCGCACTCTCCGGGCGAATCACCCCAACCTGGCAGGAAGACGGCCAGCGCGGCGGATCGCGCCTTGGCGGCGTCCTCTTCCACCAACTGCGTGCGGACGAAAGCCGCTTTCGGAAAGAGCGGAAGCGGCTCGCACAGGCCCTCGCTGCGTATGGCAGCCAGCTCGTGCAGGTGGGCCATGGCCAGGTCGGGCGCAATCACGGGCAGGCGGGCCTTGGCCTTGCGGTTGACGCACTCGCTGGGCGCCGAGACGAGCCCGGCAGCGCAGGCAATGAGGTGCCGGATCCAGAACGCAACCACATGGTTGCCCGACAGCTTTTCGGACACCGAATACTCCTGCAGCGCCGCGCCGCGCAGCCCGCCGAGCTCTCCCTCGATCCGCTGCGTGCCCAGATCGAGGGAGACGCGCTCGGAGCGCGCCGGGGCCCAGCTGCGGACGGTATCGAGCAGCTTGGCGACCTCTGCCCGCGACTTGCCAATCAGTCGCTCGCCTGCTGCGCCCTGCGGCAATGCGCCGGTGGCGAGCAACTGCGCTTCCACATCGTGCTCGCGCCCGGAAAGGGAGGCCTCCAGCAGATCACGCCGCAGCGACCAGCCCTCGAGGGTGTCGAGCTCCAGTGGCTCGACGTCCTCCACCGACTCCTCGACTTTGTCGAAGCGCACATCCAGCCGCGCGGTGAAGAAGGTCTCGCAAGGACGCCGGAAAAAACGCACAAGATCATCGGGGCGGATCACGGGCTCCGGGCGCGGCGCAAGCGGCGCCGGGCAGAACGGACGGGGCGCAGCACCCATGGCCTCGGCAGCCGGGCACCACTCGCCACGGAAGCTGAAGCGCGCACCGCTGCCGTCGAAGTAAGACGGGTGGAAGGGCTTCAGCGCGTGCCGCACCGTGAGTGCCGCAGCACTGCCCTCGCCGTGGCAACGATCGATGTATTCGCGCAGCTCGCTCAAAGGCACCGCAGGCTCCAGCGCCGCGTTGCTGCGCTCGTCTGCAGCGACGCGGCTGATGTAGAGGCAATCGCGGGCCGCGAGCACGGATTCGAGAAACAGGAAACGGTCGTCGTCGCGGCGCGAGGGGTCTCCGCGGCGTGGCGCGGCGCGCATCAGGTCGAAGGCCGGGCGCTCGCGGTTGCGGGGGAAATCGGCCGCGTTCATGCCGAGCAGGCAGACCACGCGGAACGGAATGCTGCGCAGCGGCGTCAACTGGCAGAAGCTCACCCCGGCACGGAGGAAGGCGTGACTGGTCTCGGCGGCGTTGAGATGGGTCTCGATGAGATCCTGCACCACCTCGCGCGGGAGTTCATCGGCACAGCCCGCGGTATCCAGTGTGTCGATGGCCGTATTCACCGCGGCGAGCAGCTCCGCGCGGGCGGCCGCGTGAGCAGGCTCTGTGGAAATGAAGTCCGCAAAGAGGCTGTGGATCTGCTCGCGCCAGAGCGCGGGCGTGCGCGGAGTCTGGAACTGCGCGGCCCGATCGGCGAGACCATCGACGAAGGCCGCCAACCTGCCCACCTGCTCGGCCTCCGCCGCACCGTTCACGCCGACGGGTGCAACACCGTCGAAGAGCGTGCCATCGTCCAGCGCCACGCCCAGCAGCAGGCGTTCGAGTCCGAAGCGCCAGGTATTGCGCCCAAGCGCCGGCCCCTCACCCGCAGAGCCCTTGTCGTCATAACCCCAGCGGACGCCGCTGCGCATCACGAGTTCATGCAGGCTCTCGATATCGGCGGGCGTGAACCCGGCGCACTCGCCGATGGCGGGCACGGCGAGCAGGCCCAGCACCTCTGAGGCGGAGAAGCGGCTGCGCGGGAGCGAGAGCAGGTGCAGGAAGCTGCGGGTGAGTGGCTCCTCGGCAAGGCTCGATCGGTCGGAGATGGAAAAGGGCAGGAACCGCGGATCGTTGCGCAGCTCCCCGAAGACGGCCTCGACGTGCGGCGCATACGGCGCGATATCGGGCGCCATCACGACAATGTCGCGCGGCGTCAGTCCGGGGAAGCGCTCGATCATGTCGAGCAAGGCATCGTGCAGCGCTTCGACCTCGCGCAGGCGGCTGTGCGTTTCGGCGAAGAGGAGACTGCCGTCGGGTGTCAGCGGGCCGCTGCCAGTGGATTCGCGCAGGCAGAGGATGTCCTGTTGGATACGGCCGAGCAGCGTGTCTTCGTGCGGCTCGCGGAAGTGGAACTCGAGCGGCACGTCGGCATCGAGCAACATGCCGAGCTGCGCGGCGCCCAGCCTGCCCCAGGAGGCGAGCAGCGCATTGCCCGATTCGGCGTACAGCGCGCGCTCCGGGGCATGCAGGCGCCACTGCGCCAGCGTGCGCTCGCTCTGCACATCGGCCCAGAATTCCTGACACGGATTGAACTGGAACACCTGCACGTCGAGGTGTTCGCCCAGCGCCCGGAGCACCGAGAGCAGTCCGGGGGGCAGGGCGCCGAGGCCGAAGGCCGTGACGCGCTCGGGCAGGCCGGACGGTGGGGCACCACGTGTGAGGCGCTCACAGAGGCCTTCGATCATCGCCGCGGGGTGCCGCGCGCCGGGGTGAGCCGCCATTACCGCAGCACTCAGCGCACGCCAGAGCACCGGCTGCCAGGGGTTATCGCGCGCGGGATCGCCCTGCCCCGGGAGCCCTCGCTCCCAGTCGAGGATCCAGTCGGCACGCCAGATCAGGTACTGGTCGAAGAGGGAGGCCAGTTGGCGCGACAGCGCGAGCAGACGGCGTGGGTCGCGGGTGTCGGCGAGATAGGCTGCAATCGGCGCGAAGCCGGGCTCACGGAGCATCCCGGGCAAAAGGACCATCAGGCGGATGGTGAGGAGATCCTTGGACCAAGGGCCCTGGGGTTCGGCCATGCCACCGTGCACGATGGCCGCGATGCGTCGCAGGAAAACCGCAGGGCTGTCGCAACTCAGGTCTGCCGCGATGCCCTGCGTGGCCGCCACACCCCGCCGGAACCACTTGGCCATTCCGCCGTTGGGGACAACGAGATACTCGGGTTGCAGCGGCGCAGGCGGAGACTGCGCAAGCCGATGAGCGGCCAGCAGGCGCAGCGCCTCGAGATCGTTGCCGTGGTGAAAGAGCAGCATGGGAGACCGCGAACGCGTCCTGCGAAGCCTGGGCCGGAGGGCATTGTCGCGCAGCGCCACCCCGCAGCGGAAGGCCGTCGATGCGGCCTGCGCACGCCGCCGCTATGCTCGGGCGCTGGCACTGCGCGAGCACTCACCGATGA
>CAIYPF010000218.1 GCA_903928015.1 uncultured Gammaproteobacteria bacterium
CCGTGACACACACACACCCACACACACACACCCACACCCACACAACAACACACACACACACACACGCACACACGCACACACACACACACACACACACACACACACCGAGGCTAGCAGCCTGAGCACCAGCAAAAAGTGCGGGTGAACGCGGACCTGTTCGGTCCATCCACGACCCATCACTCAAATCAGGGGCGGCGGCTGAGGTGCAACAAACACCGGCACGTGACCAACAGAGACGCACCGTGGTGTTGCAGCGGGTGCGGCTCGGGGCCGTCTTCACTTCGAGCAGAAGAAGTCGGGCGCAGCGCGAGGTCCGATCGCGAGTCGGACCTTACTAACACCGACCGGGTCGGCGTCGGCGAGCAGCCGCAGCCCGTCGTGCAGCGTGCGCTCGGCCAGCGTCAGGAGGGCGCAAGCAACCGCCGTCGAGACCCCCGGGCGCGACGACGCGTAGGCAAGACTTCTCGCGTAGCCCAGGTAGCCATCGGCCATGTCGCCGAGGGTGTAGTTGCGGAGGTTTGGAGCGCGCAGGAAGGGGCCGATGTCGTAGTTGGCCCCGTCCGATTGCATGTGCGTGTGTCGCACGGCGGGACCCAAGTCTCCCATCGGACGCTCGCGGATGACGAACTCCTTCGTGGCTTGCGCCGCGGCTTGGTTCAGCACCGTGCTGGTGAGAGTGGCGCGCTCTTGGTCATTGGCTGCGTCCACGGAGAGCAAAACGGCCTCGAGCAGGTCGGCGACGTCCATGCCGAGGCAGGCTCCGAGCGAACCGGCCCCGCCGCAGACGATCTGCCACTGCCGCGTCAGCAGGTAGCCCAGGCCGATCGGGTGGTCGGCCTCGGTCTTGTCCCAGAGTACCCTGTTGCCGGAGAGCTGCATCTGCCGTCCGACGAGCAGCCCACGCACCGCCGTGACCTGTGTGGCCTCGAGGCAAGACAACGCGCCGTCCACGCCGCCGGACGTGGGGTCGGCATCGAGCTGATTGATGAGCGTTCGCACGAGCTTCTCGTCGGGTCCAGCCTTCTCCAACTCGAGGAACGCGCGGAGGCTGCGAACGGCGATCGGCGGTTTGAAGTAGATGGGAGCGAGGAGCGTCTGCTTCGTCCACTGATCGAGCTGATCGCGCAGCTGGAAGATTACCCTCACGTCGGGCCAGATTTTGAACCGGTGCAGAGTCGCGGCGACGCCCGCTGCGACGCTACGGGCATCCTTCGGGTCGGTGTACACAAACTTCACGACCGGCGATTTCCGGTAGTCCGCGTCGGAACCGAGCTGCGCCGCGTCGTGCGGGAGGAACAGCAGAGCTGTCCGCGGCCGCCCCGGACGCGCCCGCGGGAACAAGAGCACAGGCCGCTTCCAACCCATGTGTACCGACCGGGCTGCGCGCCACGACATGCTGCCCACCGTGTTTGCCCTCAGGCGTTTGCATGCTTCATGTAGCGTGGTGACGGGAGGCAGCTCGACCTCGGCTGCGCCAGCGCATAGCGACGCGGGGAACTCCTTAAACGCGCTGAGGCCGTTGTCGGTGCGGAGGACCTTGCAGGCATCTGGCGCAGGACCAAGCCCAGAGGTCGGCATGCCGAGCGCAAGCGCGCGCGCACCGAGCTCACGGCCTAGCTGCAGGAATGCTCGCAGACGATCCGGTAAGTCGTTGGCCGGCGGCGGCGGCACACGTAGGGCGGCGTCGCTGAGCGACGAATCGAGCTGGGTGGGCAGATGCCACAGCTGCTTCGGCGGGTCGACCTCTTCCTCACCAGAGCTCCAGCCATCATAAACGGACGGCCGGTAGGAAGGGTCGGAACTGACGTCGTCGGCGGCGAGTTCATCATCGGAGTCGGACAAGCCGAAGCTCGCTCCGTCAGGATCGCTCGTCGTGCCACGGCGAGGACGGGCGTTCCGTTCCAGCGCGGCAAACGCGGGCTTGAGGCTTTGGACGACGGCCAGCGTCGTCGCGCAGTCGCGGGTGAGCTTGGCCACCGCCTCGACGACGGCGTCGAGGCGGGCGTGGGCGCTGAAAGCAGCCTCGAGCTTCGTCTCGAGTTGGCAGGCCTCCGACTCTGCGTCGGCCAACTTACACTCCCGCCACCTCGCAGCCATCTCCTCCATCTCCTCGAGATCCGGCGGCTCTCCGTCCTCGAGCGTTGCGGCCAGCGACTCCAACTCGCGCTCGAGGCTCGCGCACGCGTGCACCTGGAGCGGGCACCGGCGTTCGCTTCGGCCGACACGGCGGGCGTGGCATGCCCTTGCTCATCCCGCCGGTGGCGGAGGCACGCACGGCAGCAGCAGCGGCGGCATGCGACGACGTGCCACGCGGCATCCCACGACGCATGCGAGCGGACGGCGACCGGCAGGGCGCAGGTGCAGGCGACGCGGGAGCATACCGCGCCCACAATCTCCGCAATCGCCGCCACGGTCGCCGGACCCGCAGATGCAGTGGACTCGGCATCGTCACGATCGTGCTGCCGCTTGTTGGGCCGGTTGAGGTGGGCAATCGCCGCGCGCAGATGCGCGAGCAGGCTCTGTACTGGGACCTAGCAAAAAGACATGCGCTGCGTGAGCTGCGCGCAAGGGCGCGAGCGCTGCGGCACAGGTGCGGCACGGCGCGGGTACCGAGAGAGGATCGTTAGAGGTTCCGGCGTCCAGGCACTTCCGAAGGTGGCCTGGCAGCGTGGCCCTCGTGCAGACCTCTCCGCAGTTGGCACACGCGACGCACACAGCTTGATGCGGGAACAGCCCTTGAAGGCGAAAAGGCTGCTTGCACGTGGCGCACAAGAAGCGCTCATCGGCGGGGTCGCCTCCGGCCTCTGCGGCGATGCGGGCCAGCAGCGCACATTGCTTGGCGGCTTCTGCAGCGTCGCGCACAGCTCGATGGTGGGCATAGTCTTCGGCCACCCGCCTCGCGGCGAGGGCGATGGGGCTGGCCGGTGCACCGAGCGCGGCTTGGGCCTGGTCTTCGGACACGAGCGTGAGGGCGGCGAGATTCAGCTTCTGGTCCGGAAAGAAGTAGCGTAACGTCGCGGTGACGGC
>CAIYPF010000219.1 GCA_903928015.1 uncultured Gammaproteobacteria bacterium
AGGCAGCCTCGGCACAGGGATGTGCCGAGGCGTGAGCGAACGGGACGGGGACCACCGCTGAAGCGCGGACGCTGCAATCAGAAAAGGCTGCGGGGGGTCAAAGCCCCAGCGAAGCCCACATCGCATCGACCCGCGCCTTCACGTCGTCGTCCATGCAAATGGGAACGCCCCACTCGCGGGTGGTTTCGCCGGGCAGCTTGTTGGTCGCGTCCATGCCGATCTTCCCGCCCAGGCCCGAGACGGGCGAGGCGAAGTCGAGGTAATCGATGGGCGTGTTCTCGAGGACCACCGTGTCGCGCGCCGGATCCATGCGCGTGGTCATGGCCCAGATCACGTCTTTCCAGTCGCGCGCGTTGATGTCGTCGTCGGTGACGATCAGGAACTTGGTGTACATGAACTGCCGCAGGAAAGACCACGCGGCCATCATCACGCGCTTGGCGTGGCCGGGGTACTGCTTCTTCATGGTGATCACCGCGAGGCGGTAGGAGCAGCCCTCGGGCGGAAGATAGAAATCGACGATCTCCGGAAATTGACGCTGCAACAGCGGCACGAAGACCTCGTTCAGCGCAGCACCGAGCACGGCGGGCTCGTCCGGCGGGCGGCCGGTGTAGGTGCTGTGGTAGATCGGGTTGTCGCGGAAACACATGCGCTCCACCGTGAAGACCGGGAAGCGCTCGACCTCGTTGTAGTAGCCCGTGTGGTCGCCGAAGGGGCCTTCGTCGGCCATGTCGTCGGGGTGTATGTGGCCCTCGAGGATGATCTCGGCCGTGGCCGGCACCTGCAGCTTTCCTACCGAGGACTCGATCAGCAGCGTACGGCTGCCGCGCAGAAGCCCGGCGAAGGCGTACTCGGAGAGCGTATCCGGCACCGGTGTCACGGCCCCGAGCGTGGTGGCCGGATCGGCGCCCAGCGCCACGGCCACCGGGAAGGGTTTGCCCGGGTGTGCCTGCTGCCACTCGCGGAAATCCAGCGCGCCGCCGCGGTGCGCGAGCCAGCGCATGATCAGGCGGTTCTTTCCGATCACCTGCATGCGGTAGATGCCGAGGTTCTGGCGTTCCTTGTGCGGGCCCCGCGTGATCACCAGCGGCCACGTGATCAGCGGGCCGGCATCGCCCGGCCAGCAGGTCTGGACCGGCAGCATGCCGAGGTCCACGTCGTCTTTCTCGAGGGTGTTCTGCTGGCACTCGCCGCGGCTGATCACCTTGGGCGCCATGGTGAGCACCTGCCGGAAGATCGGGAGCTTTTCCCAGGCGTCGCGCATGCCCTTGGGCGGATCGGGCTGTCGCAGGAAGGCGAGCAGCTCGCCCACTTCCCTCAGCTCTGCGGTGGAGCTGCGGCCCATGCCGAGGGCCACGCGCTTTTCCGTGCCGAAGAGATTGGCGAGCAGCGGCACCTGCGAGCCGCGCGGGTGAGTGAAAAGCAGGGCTGGGCCGCCCGCGCGCAGCGTGCGGTCGCAGATCTCGGTGACCTCGAAGCGCGGGTCCACCGGCGCTTCGATGCGTTTCAGTTCGCCGGCAGCCTCGAGCGCACGGATGAACTCGCGCAGATCACGGTATTCCACGGCAGCCGACCGCTCACTTGCGCTTCATGGAAGCGAAGAACTCGTCGTTGGTCTTCGTGTCTTTCAGTTTGTCGACGAGGAACTCGGTGGCGTCGATGTCTTCCATCGAGTGCAGGAGTTTGCGCAGGATCCACATCCGGTTCAGCTCGTCGTCGCTGGTGAGGAGTTCCTCACGGCGCGTGCCCGAGCGGCGGATGTTGATGGCGGGGAACACGCGCTTCTCGGCGATGCGGCGGTCGAGGTGGAGCTCCATGTTGCCGGTGCCCTTGAACTCCTCGTAGATCACCTCGTCCATCTTGGAGCCGGTGTCGACCAGCGCGGTGGCGATGATCGTGAGGCTGCCGCCTTCCTCGATGTTCCGTGCCGTGCCGAAGAAACGCTTGGGGCGCTCGAGTGCGTGTGCGTCCACGCCGCCCGTGAGCACCTTGCCGGATGAGGGCACGATGGTGTTGAAGGCGCGTGCCAGACGGGTGATGGAATCGAGCAGGATCACCACGTCTTTCTGGTGCTCGACCAGGCGCTTGGCCTTCTCGATCACCATCTCGGCGACCTGCACGTGACGTGCTGGCGGTTCGTCGAAGGTGCTGGCCACGACCTCGGCGCGTACCGAGCGCTCCATGTCGGTGACTTCCTCGGGCCGCTCGTCGATCAGCAGCACGATCAGGTGGCACTCG
Source organism: uncultured Gammaproteobacteria bacterium (assembly GCA_903928015.1). Lineage (GTDB taxonomy): Bacteria > Pseudomonadota > Gammaproteobacteria > Pseudomonadales > UBA5518 > UBA5518. The sequence goes on from CAIYPF010000219.1 coordinate 2,236, forward strand.
GGATTGTTGCGCACGATCGACTGCGCGATGTTCTGCAGGATCAGCGTCTTGCCGGCTTTGGGCGGCGAGACGATCAGTCCGCGCTGGCCTTTGCCGATCGGTGCTACCAGATCCATGATCCGGCCGGAGAGGTCCTGGCTGCTGCCGTCGCCGCGCTCGAGCTTCAGGCGCTCCTGGGGGAACAGCGGAGTGAGGTTCTCGAAGAGGGCCTTCTGGCGCGTGGTGTCCGGGCCGGAGAGGTTGATGTCGCTCACCTTGAGCAGCGCGAAATAGCGCTCGCCGTCCTTGGGCGGGCGGATCATGCCCGTGATGGTGTCACCGGTGCGCAGGTTGAAGCGGCGGATCTGGCTGGGCGAGACGTAGATGTCGTCGGGGCCCGCGAGGTAGCTGCTGTCTGCGGAGCGCAGGAAGCCGAAGCCGTCCGAGAGAATCTCCAGCACGCCGTCGCCCGAGATGTTCTCGCCGCCCTTCGCGTGGCGCTTGAGCAACGCGAAGATGATGTCCTGCTTGCGCGAGCGCGCAACGTTCTCGATACCCATGGCCTCGGCCATCTCGACGAGCTCGTTGATGGGTTTTTCCTTGAGCTCGGTGAGGTTCATCGTGCTGGGCGTGTTTTCGTTCGTTGTGGTCATGGTGTGTCGGCGTTGATGGTGTGATGGAGAAGGATGTGATGGGACGGGGAACGGAAAATGAAGACGGGACGCTGCGATGTGCGCTAGCAGGATCTCGTCGGGGCGGGCGTTGTGCCAGTAGGCGAAGCCCGTGGAACGTAGGAGAGCTGCCGGATCGGGACTGGAAAGAGGATCGCAGACGTCAGGACGGGCCGGACTCTAGCACGCGACCCCGGGGGCGTCCACTGGCCTTCCGGGGCTTGCGAGCGGCGCGTCTCAGGCGATGTTGCTGTCTATGAAAGCCGCGAGTTGCGTCTTGCTGACGGCGCCCACCTTGGTGGCCTGCGCGTTGCCGCCGGAGAAGATCATCAGCGTGGGAATGCCGCGCACGCTGTAGCGCGCTGCGGTCTCGCCGCTGGAATCCACGTCGACCTTGCAGACTTTCAGCTTGCCTGCGTACTGGCGGGCGATCTCGTCGACCACAGGTGCGATGGCTTTGCAGGGACCGCACCACTCGGCCCAGAAATCCACCAGGACGGGCAGGGGTGACTTGAGGACCTCGGCATCAAAAGTGGCATCGCTGACGTGCACGGTGTGCTCGCTCATGGAGTCTCCGGATATGGGTATGGCGGGGGGAAAACCTCAGGGCTGCCGCATGATAGCACCGGCGCACGCGTGCCCTGCAAGCCGGGGCAATGGCCCGCGGCTATAGTGGCCACCATGGAGCAGACGCCGATCGCATCGCCCTTGTGGGACTTCGCGCTGGCTGCCTATGCGCAGCCCGGTGTGGCGCAGCTCTGTCTGGATATCCAGGATCGCCATGGTGCGAATGTGATGCTGATGCTGCATCTGTGTCACTGCGCTCGCGCGGGTGGCCTGCCAGAGAGCGTGGCGGACGCGGCTTTGCGCATGGAACCGCTCGAGAGGCATCTGGTATCGCCGCTGCGACACGCGCGGCGGGCGCTGTCGGGCGCTGCCTCGGCGCTGGGGAGCGAGACCCTGCGCGCTGCGGCGCGGCAACTCCAGCGCGCCGAGCTTGCAGCCGAGAGCCTGCAGTGCCTGCGTGTGGATGCACCCGTGGGGCGCGGAGTCGATGCCGCCGCCGCGCGCGCGGTGGCTGAGCAGGCGCTTGGCGAGTATTTCCTGCTGCTCGGACCGGCGTCTGATTGGCAGCGCCACTGCGCCGCTTCGATGGCTGCCGCGGTTTTCCCGGGCTGAGTTACACGGCTGCAGGAAGCGTCGTGTATGATCGGGCGCTGCCCGAACACCCCCCTCAAGGAATTTCCGATGATCCGTTCTGCCCGGCTTTCCGTGTCGTTGATCGCTGCCGCCCTTCTGCTTTCCGCCTGCGACAAGCAGCCCGCCTCTGGCGACGCCGCCGCGGCGGCACCTGCGGCCGCAGCTGCTGCCCCTGCAGACTCTGCTGCTCCTGCAGATGCCTTCAAGGATGACGCACAGCGCATGGGCTATGCCCTCGGCGCCAACGTGGGCCGCACCTTCCGCGAGCAGAAGTTCCCCGTCGACATCGACATGGTCATCGGTGGCCTGCGTGATGCCTTCACGGGCGGCAAGCTCAAGATGGAAGACGCCCAGGTCGCAGAAACCCTGCAGAAGCTGCAGCAGACCCTGCAGGCCAATGCACAGGCAGAGCAGGAGGCCTCCTCCAAGCGCAACGCCGACGACGCCAAGGCCTTCTTCGCCAAGAACGGCACGGCCGAGGGCGTGGTCACCACCGCGACCGGTCTGCAGTACCAGATCCTGAAGGCCGCCGATGGCAAGAAGCCCGGCAAGGACGACACCGTCAAGGTCCACTACCGCGGCACCCTGTTGGACGGCACCGTCTTCGACAGCTCCTACGATCGCGGCGAGCCGGTCACCTTCCCGGTGAACGCCGTGATCCCCGGCTGGACCGAGGCGCTGCAACTGATGCCGGTGGGCTCCAAGTGGAAGGTATTCATCCCCTCCGAACTCGGTTACGGCCAGGGTGGCGCAGGCGACAAGATCGGCCCCAATGCCGCTCTGGTCTTCGAGGTGGAGCTGCTGTCTATCGAGCCGAAGGCCGCCGCAGCCGGTGAATGAAGCCGTCGCCTGAGGCGACGTAAAGCCCCGCCGCGTCAACGCTCACTGCAATGACGCGGTTGCCCGCGGCGCGCCATGCGCCGCGGCGGGGCAGCTTCCAGGTCTCCAGCAACCGCGCCGAGACCGTATCCCACAACAGTACCCGACCGTCCACGGTGCCGAGCAGCAGAGAGGCGCCGTCCCCGGAAAAAGCGCCAGCGCTGTAACTCTCGCCGCGCAACACGCGCGAGGCATAAGCCGGAAGCTGAGCTAGCGTTTGTCCGGAATCCGCATCCAGCACCCGCGAGGGCGCTCGGCGAGCCGTGCTGAATACGCGCGTGCCGTCGTCGGACAGCGCAAGTACTTCCACCTCTGCGCCGAGTTCCCAGCGCTGCAGCCGGGTCCCACTGCGTGTATCCCAGAGCCTTGCACTGCCGTCGGCCGAGCCGGTGAGTGCGCGTGTGCCCGCCGGGTCGATGGCCACGGCAAGTACCGCGCCTTCGTGCCCGAAGCGCCGCTTGACCCCTCCGGCACGCGCATCGACGAGCAATGCCGTTCCGTCCTGCAGCCCTAGCAGGGCCAGCTCCCCGCCGCGCGTCAGCGCCACCGAGAGCAATTCCGACGGCGCGCTGAAATAGCGCAGCGCAGCGCCGGTGTGCGTGTCCCACAGCACCAGCGTGCTGCCTTCTGCGGTGGCGGCCACGCCGCCCTCGGGCGACAAGGCCACCGCCGTAACGACGGAGCGGGCCGCGCTCCGGTGGTTCCAGTCGAAGCGGCGCTCACGCGTGTCGAGCTTCCACAGGCTCGCGCCCTGCGTGAGCGAGCCCACCGCAGCCATCGTGCCGTCACGCGAGATTGCCGCTGCATGCACGCCGTGGGTGGCGACCTCGAGGCTGGACTCGGGAGAGCCCGCACGCCCGCATGCGGACAGCGCAACGCAGAGCAGGATGGCGAGGGAGCCTCGATAGCGCAGGCGGGGCACGGGCAGTGTCACGCCTGTGGTATCGGTGCCGGGCGGCGGGCGCTCAGGCCTGAGCCCGGGCGCCGGGACGCAGGCTGCGGATCAAGGCGTCCTCGCAGTCGAAGCGCGTGGCGAGCAACTGGCTCAGGGCCGAGAGATCACGCGCGAGTGCGAGGCCGTGACCACTGCGGAAATAGCGGTCGTTGAAATCCAGCGCGGCTTCGGTGGAGGGAAGGATCAGCTCGTAGAGTTCGAGTGCCTCGGCTGCGGTACCGACACGGTCGTGCTGTTCCAGCAGCGTGCGGTAGATCTCGAAATGGCCGGCCGAGACGTAGTCGACCAGCACTTCGCAGAACCGGTCGAGTTCGGGCTGCGTTTTTCTGGGCGCATGCTGCGGGCCGCGGCGCAGGGTATTGGCGAGGGCGCAGAGGCGGGACGTGAGATCCTCGCGCTCGAGCAGCCACCGCCCGAGCACGCCCTGTGCCTGCGAATCCTGTCTGGTGGCAAGGCGGTCTGGGGCACTGTGGCGCATGGCGACATCCTTCCCGGGAGGTGGTCCTTCATTCCAAGGTAGCAGCCGCTCCCGGCACTGCCGTCCCGTTGACGGGACGGCGGGAAATTTCACGCAAATCTGCGCCAGCCATTCCAGGCTGCGGTGGCGCCGATGCCGATGAACGCGAGCAGCGTCCACCCGGGGATCGAGAGCCCGAACAGCGACCAGTCGACCTGCGCGCAATTGCCGTTGCCGCGAAGCAGGATCTCGAGCGCCTCCGATACCGGGAAGTTGTCGAGCAGGTAATCGACGCTGGGGCCGCAGGCCGGGACCTGGTCCTCGGGCAGGCTCTGCAGCCACAGATGCCTGCCCGAGAAGCCGCTGCCGATCAGGCAGAGGAGCGGGACCAGAACACCCGCGGAGCGTCGCACCCCGAGGCGCGTGCCCAGCACGGCCGCGAACAGGCACATCAACCCTGACGCCACGATGAACACGCGCTGCGTCATGCACAGCGGACATGGTTCGAGCCCCACCACGTACTGCAGGTAGTAGCCGAAGGCCATGAGGCCCGCCGTGAAGAGGAACAGGAGGAGGAACACGATCCGTGGCGCGGGAATGCTGGTGCTCATCGACGATCACTCGAGGCAGGGAAGGGCACGCTATGCGATGCGTCGGGGGCGGGTCAACGCACGCCTGATGACAGGCTTCGTGTATTCTTCCGCCGCCCCCAAACCCCGCCTGCGGAGGACCTGCGGATGCCCTTCCGACGCCTGATCGCTGCCCTTGTGTTAATCGTCTTTCCCGTACTCGCGCTGGCCTCTGGCGGAGAGGGCGGAGAGGGCGGAGAGGGTGGCGAGGGCGCGGCCCCCGCGCATCCCTTCCAGTACATCGAGCTGAAGCCCGGCTTCACTGTGAGTTTCGGCACCACGGGTCGGGTCGGTTACCTCAAGGCTGGCGTATCGCTGCGCGTCGCCAATGCAGCGGCTCCGGCGGCGGAGCTCCACATGCCCGCCATACGCCACGAACTGATCATGCTGTTCAGCCGCCAGTCGCCAGAGGTGCTGACGGCGTCCGACAAGCGCGAGGCCTTGCGCATCGAAGCGCTCGAAGCCGTACGCAAACTCCTCGAAGCCGCTGCACAGACCAAGCCCGAGGAGATCGAGGATCTTCTTTTCACCGAATTCTTCACGCAGCGCTGAGCGCCCTACTGGCGGTAGTAGGCGGCGACGTAGTCATCGAAGGAGAGGGTGTCGGCTGACTCGATCGCGCGCTGCTGCTCGAGCGAGAGCAGTGCATCGCGCTCGAAGCGTGACAGCACGCCGTCGGGAATCGACTCTGACAGGAACTGCCCGCGGTGCTGCCTTGAGTGGGCTAGCGCGAAGTCCGCGTAGGAATGCCCGGCCCCCCGAAGTTCGTCCAGCACGCGCGCCGAGGGTGTGATCGAGGGATCAAGCACGCGTGCCCGCGCGATTGCGGCGGCGGCCTGATAGCTGCCGTCTTCATCGTCCCTGAGCATTGCCGCGATGCGCTCGATGCCATCGAGAAGTTCCAGCGCCCAGGCCTGCAGGCCCACGGTGTTGCCGTCGGGGCGTGCGAGCTTGAGGCCCGGTTCGCGCCCGCGCATCACCACCTGCCGGAAATTCTCCCTGGAGCGGCCACGGGCCGTGAGATCCGAAGGCGGGCTGTCGGCCAGCAGGCAGTAGATCAGGAAGGCATCCAGGAATCGCATGGTGGGCGCCGAGATGCCCGCCGGCTCGAAGGGATCGATGTCCAGGCAACGCACCTCAACGTATTCCACGCCCCGTTCCGCAAGCGCGCGTCGCGGCGATTCCCCGCTGCGCGTCACGCGCTTGGGACGGATCGTCGAATAGAACTCGTTTTCGATCTGCAACAGGCTGGTGCTGAGCTGCAGCCACTCACCGTCTTTTGTGCGCGTGCCAATGGCGGCATAGGCGGGGTGCGGCTCGCGGATCGCGTGGTTCAGCGCCGCCACGTACTCGTCGAGGTTGTCGTAGGGGATGTCGATGCTGCGCTGGGCATCGCTCTGGTAGCCGAGGTCACCCATGCGAAGGGATGTTCCGTAGGGAGCGTGCAGCGTGCCGGCGCCAAGAGCGCTGAGCCCGTGTGAGCTGCCCCGCACGAAGCTGCTGCAGAGCGCAGGCGAGGCGCCGAACAGATACACCAGCAGCCAGGAGTAACGGTGGAAATTGCGTATCAGAGCAAAGCATTGCGCGGTCTTGAAGTCGCGCAGTGGCTGCGTACTCCCCTCGCGCTCGAGCAGCCACTCCCAGAAAGGGTCGGTCAGCGAGAAGTTGTAATGGATGCCCGCGATCGTCTGCATCAGGCGCCCGTAGCGGTGCCCGAGACCGAAGCGGTAGACGGTCTTCATGCGCGCCACGTTGGAGCTGCCGTAGCGCGCTACCGGGATCTCGTCATCGCCGCCTATGGGGCAGGGCATGCTCGAGTTCCACAGCAGTTCCTCGCCGATGCTGCGGTAGACGAAGGCGTGGATGTCGGATAGCTCCTGCAGCACCACGGCCGCACTGCCGCGCGGTTCCGTGATGAGTTCGATCAGGGCCTCGGAGTAATCCGTCGTGATCGAGGGGTGCGTAAGTGCGGAGCCGAGCAGCCCGGCATGTGGCGTCTGTGCCAGATGCCCGGACGACGTGACGCGCAGGCTTTCTTTCTCGATGCCGCGCAGCAGCCTGCCGGCAAGCGGCCTGCCTCCCTCGCGTTCGAGACTGTCGATGCGTTGCGCGAACTGCGGCATCAAACGACGCGCTCCCCTCCACCATTGCGGCTGGTGCCGCGCAGTCGGCGCAGTGTAGTGGCGGCCCGTGGGGCCGTACAGAGAGCCGCCCGGGTCGCGGTTGGCTTCGCGTCATGGTGCTGCATTACGATGCGGGCTTCCCGAGGGGGGTCGAAATGAACTTCAGAAGTCCTGTTGCGGCAGTCTGGCGGAGGCACCGGTGAAGGCGCTTCCGTGGCTCACCGCAGCCGCTGTTGTCGGCGCGCTTGCGCTCGGGCTGTGGGGCCTGGGTGCCGCCCATCAGCGGCCTGCAGACCGATTCGTACCCGGCGTGCGTGCCGTGGGCGTGGCTTCCGTAACAGAGCGCGAGATCGATGATCGCCTCGAGGCCCTGGGCACCACGGCCTCCTGGGAATCGATCGAGATCCGGCCCACGGTCACCGAGATCATCGGCGAGATCCGCTTCAGCGACGGGCAGATGGTGGCCGCGGGTGATCTGCTCGTCACCCTGGTCCAGGACGAGGAGCGGGCAAGACTCGCGGAAGCAAGCACCTTCCGCGACGAGCAGGAGCGGGAGGTCCGACGCATCGAGTCCCTGGTGGCCCGCAAATCACTGCCCGCCAACCAGCTCGACGAGCGCCGTACATTGCTCGATGTCGCCCGCGCGCGGGTGGCGGCCGCACAGGCAGCGCTCGCCGACCGCAATATACGCGCTCCCTTCGCGGGCGTGCTGGGCTTGCGGGGCGCGAGCGCAGGTGCGCTGGCAAATCCCCAGACCGTGATCACCACGCTCGATGACATCGTGAGCCTGCGCCTTGATTTCCCGGTTCCTTCCCTGCTGCAGGGCAGCCTGCGCATCGGGCAGGCGGTTGCGGCCACCACGCCCGCGTTGCCCGGGCGCAGCTTCAGCGGCGAGGTGATCGGCATCGATTCGCGCGTGAATCCCGTGGACCGTTCCGTGATGGTGCGGGCACGTATCGACAACCGCGATCTCGCACTCAAACCCGGGATGCTGATGAATGTGCTGCTCCAGGGCGCCCGCCGCAAGGCGCTGCTGATACCCGAGGAAAGCCTCACCCACTATCAGCGCGAGCACTACGCCCTGCGCGTTGATGCTGCCAAGGGCAACCGCGTCGAGCGGGTGGATGTGCAGATCGGTCAGCGCAGCCCCGGTTTCGTCGAGATCACGGGCGGGCTCTCCGCCGGTGAACGGGTGATCACCGAGGGCATCACGACGGTGCGTCCGGGCGATGTGGTCGAGCCCCGCGAGATGCGCGAGCGGCCATGATCATCTCCGATCTCTCGGTGCGGCGGCCGGTCTTCGCCGCCGTGGTCAGCTTGCTGCTGATGGCCTTCGGCGTGCTTGCGTTCGATCTGCTGCCGCTCAGCGAGTACCCCGAGACCGATCCGCCCGTCGTCACCATCGACACCACCTACCGCGGCGCCGCCGCTGCGGTGGTCGAGACCCGCATCACGCAGCCCATCGAGGAGCGCATCGCGGGAATCGCGGGGATTGAGTCCGTGGCATCCACCAGCGGTGACGGCCGCTCCACCATCGAGATCCAGTTTTCGCTGAAACGCGACATAGACGACGCGGCCAACGATGTGCGCGACCGCGTGAGCACCGTGCTGAAGGACCTCCCGCGCGAGGCCGACAGCCCCGTCGTGGCCAAGCAGGACGCCTCCGATCGCGTGGTCATCTGGTTGAGCCTGGTGAGCGATCGGATGGAGAGGCTCGAGCTCACCGACTACGGCTACCGCTTCATCGCCGACCGCCTCGCTACCATCGATGGCGTTGCGAGGGTGCGCGTGAGCGGCGGCCTCGAGTACGCGATGCGCATCTGGCTCGACCGCCGTGCGCTCGCCGCCCGCAACCTCACGGTGGCCGACATAGAGACAGCGCTGCAGCGCGAGAACATCGAATTGCCCGCCGGTACCATCCGCTCCAGCGAGCGCGATTTCGTGGTGCGGCTCGAGCGGGGCTACCGGTCGGCCGAGGACTTCCGCGCGCTGGTGGTGGGCAAGGGAAGTGATGGCTATCTCGTGCGTCTGGGCGATGTCGGCACGGTGGAGCTCGGCGCGGGCGAGAACCGCCGCCAGTTCAGGGCCAACGGCGTGCCCATGGTCGGCATCGGCATCATCAAGCAGAGCAACAGCAACACGCTGGCGGTGGCGCGTGCCGTCAAGGCCGAGCGAAAGCGCATAGAGGCGTCTTTGCCGGAGGGCATGCACCTCCTGCAGAGCTGGGACTCCTCGGAGTACATCGAGAGCGCGATCCTCGAGGTCTACCGCACCCTTGGCATCGCCGCCGCGCTGGTGGTGCTGGTGATGCTGCTGTTCCTCGGTGACCTGCGGGCCATGCTGATCCCGGCCGCCACTGTGCCGGTCTCGCTGATCGCCACCTCCATGGTTCTCTATTTTTTCGGCTACAGCATCAACCTGCTCACGCTGCTCGCGCTGGTGCTGGCCATCGGCCTCGTGGTGGACGATTCGATCGTGGTGCTGGAGAACATCCACCGTCGCATCCGCGCCGGCGAGAGCCCGCTGGTGGCGGCTTTCCTCGGCTCGCGGCAGGTCGGATTCGCCGTTGTGGCCACCACTCTGGTGCTGGTGGCGGTGTTCCTTCCCATCACCTTCCTGCAGGACCAGATCGGCCGGCTTTTCGCGGAGTTCGCGGTGGCCATGGCCTCAGCGGTGCTGTTCTCGATGCTGGTCTCGCTCACGCTCTCGCCGGCGATGAGCGTGTGGCTCTTGCGTCCCGGCGAGGAGGAGCACGGTTTCGGGCGCGCGTTTTCCCGCGCGCAGTTGCGTTACCGGCTCTGGCTTGCAGCCGTGATCGGGCGCCCCGGGCTCGCGCTCGGCGTGCTCGGGCTGATGCTTGCCGGCACGGTGGTGCTCTACCGCGCGCTGCCCGCGGAATTCGCACCGCAGGAGGACCGCGGCACGTTCTTCATGTCCATGAACGCACCCGAGGGCTCGTCCTACAACTACACCCAGCGCCAGGTCGACCGGATCGAGGCCTTGCTGATGCCGATGGTCGAGCACGGCGAGATCGAGCGCATGCTGATGCGCGTGCCGGGCGGCTTCGGCGGTGCGCAGAATTTCAATCAGGGCCTCGCGATCATCACGGTGCCGCACTGGGACACGGGCCGGCGCCCCATCTGGGAAACCATGGCCGAGGCGGGTGCGCTCGCCGCGACCGTCCCGGGCGTGAGGGCCTTTCCCACCATGCCCCAGGGGCTTGGCGGGCGCTTCGAGAAGCCGCTGCGCTTCGTGATCGGCGGTGGCACATACGAGGAACTCGCCGAGTGGCGCGACAAGATCCTCGAGCGCGCCGCGCAGAACCCGCGATTGCAGGCACTGGACCACGACTACAAGGAAACCAAGCCCCAGCTCCGGGTGCACGTGGACCGGGATCGCGCGGGTGATCTCGGTGTGAGCGTGGAGGCCATAGGCCACACGCTGGAGACCCTGCTCGGCTCCCGGCAGGTCACGCGATTCACCATGAACGGTGAGGAATACGACGTCGTGCTCGAGGGGCTCGAGGATACGAAGCGCACGGCCTCGGATCTCTCCAACATCTTCGTCCGCGCCGGGCAGAGCGGCTCCCTCGTGCCGCTCGCGAGCCTGGTCTCCGTGGAGGAATACGCGGGCGCCGACAGCCTTAACCGCTACAACCGCACGCGCGCCATCACCATCGAGGCGAACCTTGCGCCGGGCTACGCGCTGGGCGATGCGATTGCCTTCATGGAGCAGGCGGCGCGCGAGTTGCTGCCAGCGCATGCGGTCACGGACCTCAAGGGCGAGTCGCGCGAGCTTCGCCGGTCTGGCAGTTCCATTTACACGATGTTCCTGCTCTCGCTGCTCGTGGTGTACCTCGTGCTGGCGGCGCAGTTCGAGAGTTTCCTGCACCCGCTGGTGGTGATGCTGACGGTGCCGCTTGCGGTTGCGGGCGCGCTGCTGGGGCTCTGGCTTTGCGGGCAGACGCTGAACATCTACAGCCAGATCGGAATCATCATGCTGGTGGGGCTTGCGACGAAGAACGGCATCCTCATCGTCGAATTCGCCAATCAGCTGCGCACGCAGGGCCTCGGGCGGGAGGAGGCGGTGCTCGATGCGGCTGTGCTGCGCCTGCGGCCCATCGTCATGACCTCGGTCACTACTGTGATGGGCGCGGTGCCGCTGGTGCTGGGTTCCGGTGCGGGTGCCGAGTCACGCTTCGTGATCGGCGTGGTGGTGGTGGCGGGCGTGGTGGTGTCCACGCTGCTCAGCCTGCTGGTGGTGCCGCTGATGTACCACTTGCTCACGGCCCGGGCCACGCCGCCGGGCGTGCGTCTGGCAGCCCTGGATGCGGAGCTCGCCGGTCGCGAACTCCGCTGAGCGCGGAAGTCCTCAGCCCGCGAAGCGGAAGTGATCTGCAGAGAAGGCCTGGTAGGTGGCATCCACCACGTCGGCCTCGAAACCCAGACAGCTCACCACGTGCGTGTGGATGCCGCCCTGCGCGTATTCCTGCACCCGCAACTGGCACTCCTCGCGGGTGCCGATGATCGCGATCTCGTCGACCAGGCTGTCCGGCAGCGCCGCCGCCGTGCGCGCCCTGTCACCCGAGGCCCAGCCCTCACGGATTTCGCGGGCGGCATCCTCGAAGCCGCACCAGGCAAGGAACTGGTTGTACACGGGCGTGGAGTAGTAGGACGCGAAGATGCGACGGAAAAGCTCGCGGGCTTCCGCGGGACGCTCCGTCACCGCGATCTGGTGGCGACACACCACCTCTACCGATTCCGGGTCTTTGCCGGCGCGCGCGGCGCCGATCACGATGTGCTCGCGGATGCGGGCGAGCGCGCTCCGCGGGAAGAGATTCAGTATCACGCCATCGCCCAGCTCGGCCGCAAGCTCGAGCATCCCGGGTCGCAGCGCCGCGAGGTGGATCGGCATGCCGCCCGGCACCGCTTCCTGGCGGTAACCATGGCTGCTCAGGGTCTCGCCCGTGAAGCGGGTCTTCTCGCCCGCGAAGATCTGGCGCAGCAGGGTGACGGTCTCGCGCATGCGGGTGAGCGGGCGGTCGAGCTTCAGTCCGTGCCAGCCCTCGATGATCGTGTGGCTCGACGTGCCGAGTCCGAGCACGAATCGCCCGTTGGAAGCCTGCGCGATGGTGGATGCAGTGCTCGCCAGGACGGCGGGTGTGCGCGTATAGGCCGGCACCACCGCGATGCCGATCCGCGCCCGGCTGGTGCTCTGTGCGAGCAGCGCGGCGAGCGTGAGCGCGTCCATCCCGCCCGCGTCCGCAAGCCAGAGATCATCGAAACCCGCGCTCTCGGCGCGCCGCGCGAGAGCGATCGCATCGGTCACCGAGCCTGCAAGTCCGGGGAGCGTGATGGCGGTGCGAAGTCGCGGTGTCATGTGTGCGTCCAGCGTGGGTCAGGGAAGCGGGAGTGTAGACCGATTCGCTCGCCGCGCGCCCTCGGGCGCCGCATGCCAGCCGGTGGCCTGTGGACGCCTTTTTTGTACCCGGCCCTTCCGGGCGGCCAGCCCGATGGGGCAATCTGGGCTCCCCGCAGCAGGAGCCCACGCAGCGTGACAACCCATTACCCCGGCCCGCTCGAGTTGCTGGCCGACCACCTCGCCCGGCATCCCGACCAGCCCTATCTCCACCAGCCTGTCGAGAGGGTGTGGCGCAGCTACACCTGGCGCGAGGTGGACGAGCAGGCCCGTCGTATCGCCGCCGGCCTGCTCGCGCAGGGCTACGCGCCGGGCGATCGCGTGGCCATCCTCGCCAAGAACTGCGCGGAATGGTTCATCGTCGATCTGGCCATCATCATGGCCGGGCTGGTGAGCGTCCCGATCTACACCACGGCCGCAGAGGACACCATCCGTTATGTGATGGAGCACAGCGAGTCGAAGGCAGTGTTTCTCGGCAAGCTCGATGACACCGCTCCTGCCGAAAAGGGCATTCCGGCAGGTGTGCTGCGCATCGCGATGCCCTATCCCTCCGCGACTTCGGATGAACACTGGAACGACTGGCTGCAGCGCTACCCGCCCTTGCTGCAGCTTGCGAGCCCCGCGCCCGAGTCCCTGTTCACGCTGGTCTACACCTCCGGCAGCACCGGTACCCCGAAGGGCGTGGTCGTCACCCACCTGAACATGGCGGCCTCCGCCTTCCACACCCGGCTGCGTGCCGATGCGCGTCCGGGTGACCGCGCCATCTCGTATTTGCCGCTTGCCCATATCGCCGAACGCGCAGTGGTGGAGCACAGCTCCTTCGGGCAGGACATCGAGGTGTTCTTCGTCGAATCGCTGGAGACCTTCGCGGACGATCTGCGCCACGCCCGGCCCTCGGGTTTTGTATCCGTGCCACGGCTGTGGACCCGCTTCCAGGCGCAGATCCTCGCGAAGATGCCGGATGCGCGGCTGCAGTTCCTGTTGCGATTGCCGCTGCTCGGTCGTCTGGTTGCCGCGCGTATACGCCGTGCCATGGGCCTCGATCAGGCGCGTCTCTTCGGCTCGGGCACGGCGCCGATCGCGCCTGCATTGCTGGAGTGGTACTACCGCATCGGCATTCCCGTAAGCGAGGGCTGGGGCATGACCGAAACCTCCGGCCTCGCCTGCTCCAACCAACCCTTCCGCCATGACTGGACCGGCACCATCGGGCGTCCGCTCGATTGTGTGCAGATGCGGCTCTCGGAGGAGGGCGAAATCCTGATCCGCGGCGATTCGGTGTTCGGTGCCTACTACAAGAGCCCGGATGTCACCGCTGCGGCCTTCGTGGACGGCTGGTTTCGCACGGGCGATCTGGGCGAGCAGCGCGCGGACGGCGCCTGGCGGATCATCGGCAGGCTGAAGGAGCAGTTCAAAACCGCCAAGGGCAAGTACGTCTCCCCAGTGCCCATCGAGAGCGAACTTTCCGCATGCCCCCTGTTGGAGCAGGTCTGCGTGATGGGCAGCGGGCGCCGGCAACCCTTGGCGCTGGTGGTGCTCGCACCCGGTCAAGCCAACCGCAACGCCGCCGACGCGGCGCTGCGGTCCTTGCTCGAGCGGGTTAATGCCGGGCTCGAAAGCCACGAGAAGCTCGACTGCATCCTGGTCTGTCCCGAGCACTGGACCACGGAGAACGGACTGCTCACGCCCACCCTCAAGTTGAAGCGCGACCGTATCGAGGCCATGTATGCCGAGCGGGTCGAGGCGCTCGTCAGCGGCGAGGGTGTCGTATGGTTGAAGGCTTAGGGAAGGGCAATGCCCGCGCCCGTTGCCGTGTTTGACGCCCGCCGTGTCAACGGCGGCCCAGCCTTGGCGTTCCACCTCACGGGTCCGGCATACCGACCGGCCAGGGAAAGTGTGTGATCACCTTCACGACTCGCCTTCTTGCTTCTCTCCTCCTTGCCTTCTCCCTGTTCGCAACAGGCGCAGCGAAGGCCGAACCGGAGGACACCCCGCTCTTCACACAGGCCGAACTCGACCAGATGCTCGCGCCAGTGGCGCTGTATCCGGACGAACTCCTCTCCCAACTGCTGATGGCCGCTACCTACCCCCTCGAGGTGGTGGAGGCGGCGCGTTTCGCCCGCGCCCACCCCGAGCTGAAGGGTCAGGACGCGGTGCGTGCCGCCACAGACAAGTCCTGGGATCCCAGCGTGAAGGCCATGCTCGCCTTCCCGCAGATCCTGGACCGCATGGATCAGGACCTCGAGTGGACCCGACGTCTGGGTGACGCCTTCCTCGCGCAGCAGGAACAGGTCATGGACACCGTCCAGTCCTTGCGCAAGCGGGCCGACGAGGCGGGCAACCTGAAAGAGACCGAGCACGTGCGGGTGGTGCGCGAGGAACGCACGATCATCGTGCGTAACCGCTATCCCGACGTGGTCTACGTCCCGTATTACGATCCCTCGCTCATCTATGGCAGCTGGTGGTGGCCCGACTACCAGCCCGTGCGCTGGTCGCCCTGGACCGGCTACCGCTATTACGCCGGCTACAGCGGTTTCTTCTGGGGCCCCTCGATTGTCGTGGGGCACGGGTTTTTCTTCAGTGGATACGACTGGCGCGACCGCTACGTCCGCATCGTCGAGGTCCCGCCCTTCTATTACCGCCATGCGCCGCCGCCGCATTATCGGTGGGAGCACGAGTACAACCATCGCAAGGGCGTTCCCTACCGCCAACGTAGCGTCTACGACCGCTACCACGACGAGCACGATCCCGTGCCCGGACGCCCGCCCCGCGATCGTCACGAGGATGGTGGTCAGGGTCGCCATGGGGACGGCCAGCCTCCGCAGGAGCCGCGCGATGGTGGTGCGGGTCCCCGAGGTGACGGCCAACAAGGCCCGCACGACGGACACGGCACGCGGGATGGACAGGGCGACGGCGGCCAAGGGACGCACGACGGTGGTGATGGCCATCAGGCTCCGGGCGAGGGTGGCCAAGGTACGCATGATGGTGGCCAGGGCCCGCAAGGTGGCGCTCCCGACCGCGACCCGCGCGATGGACGTGGCGGCCGGGGTACTGGCTCAGGGCAGGAGCCCCCCGCCACTGACGCAGACAGCCGTGCGCCGCGCGGAAGCCCCGAAGTCGATGCCGCTCCACCTGTACGCGGCATGCCCGATCAGCGCGGAAGCAATGACGGTGCGCGTGAGACGCCTGCCGCGCCCACCACACCGCCCCGAAACCGCAGCGATACACCGGCGATGACGCCTGCCGTGCCCTCCACGCCTGCTGGGCCTGACGACAGCGAACGGCGTGGTGATCGCGAAGGCCGGGCTGATCGGGAGGACAGCAGTGGCGGTCGCCGTGACGCACCGGTCTATACCGCGCCGCGCCAGGAGACGCCGACGTACAGCGCGCCTCGGCAGGAGACACCGCGTTACACGCCTCCGCCGCGTGAAACCCCGACGTACAGCGCTCCGCG
>CAIYPF010000220.1 GCA_903928015.1 uncultured Gammaproteobacteria bacterium
CGCTCTTGACTGAACCTGCAAGACCGTTGACGGCCGCGATGCGGGCCTGGGTCTCGAGCCCCGAGAAGCGGGGAATGGCGAAGGCCGCCAGCACACCGAGAATCACGATCACCGTGACCAGCTCGATAAGCGTGAATCCCGACTGCTGGTTCATCCCTGCTCCTTGCGCTGCCGGACGCGTATTCGGTCGTATAGAAAAACGCTCCATCAAAATAGCCGGACGCCGGGATCCAGGCAAATCCGGTTTTTCTACGCCTGTCTGGCGCCGCGAGCACGCACTCCGGATCCGCCCTGCATCGTCCTGCTCGCGTCGACGTTCATGGTGGCCTCGCTGAATCTCCGCGGCGGCAAGGTGAACGCCATGCAGGGCGTGGTTCACCTGCTGCTGCGAGGCCGGATCCCGTGCGCAAGCGCACGCGTTACGCAGTTTCCGGAACATGATGTCGGTCACATCACTGCGGCGGTGATGCCCCCAAACTGCTCCCGTCATTGCCGCCGGTACCGTGAAATGCTCCCGCTGCAAATCGTGCGCGCCGTGTGCCTTTGCTTGCTGGCGCTCGTATCGGCGCAGGCTGTCGCACAGACCTCGCGCGAGGAGGCCTCCCGCATCCTCGCGCAGGGCAGTTTCGGCCCTACGCTCGCAGAGATCGATCGCGTAGCCGTGATCGGCGAGACGGCATGGGTCGACGAGCAGCTTGCGCGCCGAGCTTCCTTCCAGCAGCCGTTGTGGGCGGCACGCGATCCCTCCACCCGAGGGCACGCTGAAATGCAGGGCATCTGGTTCGAGCGCGCCGTCCAGGCGCCTGACCAGTTGCGCCAGCGCGTGGCTTTCGCGCTTTCCCAGATTCTCGTCGTGTCTGCGGAATCGGACATCCCGCCGGACGGCCTGGTCACGTACTACGACATTCTCGTCAGGCACGCATTCGGCAATTACCGCACCCTGCTGGGTGCGACGACCCGCTCGATGGCGATGGGACGTTATCTGTCGATGTACCAGAACCGTGCTCCTGATCCCGCGGCGGGCATCCGCGCTGACGAGAACTTCGCCCGCGAGGTCATGCAGCTTTTCACCATCGGCCTTGTGAAGCTGAACCCCGACGGCACGCCCGCGCTCGATGCGGCAGGCCGCACCACGCCCACCTACACCCAGAAGACCGTAGAAAACCTCGCGCGCGTTTTCACCGGCTGGAGCTCCAGCGGCACCAGTGGTTTCTATGACTGGCCTGCGGTCTGGACGGCGCCGATGGTGCCGTACGAGGAATTCCACGATTCCGGCGAGAAACGGCTGCTGGGCAAGGTGTTCCCGGCCGGACGCTCCGCAGGCGTGGAGCTGGAACGCGTACTCGATCTCCTGTTCAACCATCCGAACACGGGGCCCTTCGTTTCGCGGCAACTGATACAGCGGCTCGTCACCTCCAATCCCTCGCCTGCTTATGTGGGGCGCGTGGCGGCCGTGTTCGGCAACAACGGTGCGGGCGTACGTGGCGACATGAAAGCCGTGGTGCGCGCGATCCTTCTCGATCCGGAAGCCCGCCGCGGGCACATCGACATGCCCGAGCGGTTCGGCAAGGTGCGCGAGCCGCTGCTCCGGTTGACGCATGTCCTGCGCGCCTTCGGCGCCGTAAGCACCGCTGCGGACGGGCACTTCCCGCCTCAGTGGATCCAGTGGGCCATACCGCAGGCGCCGCTGTCCTCGCCGACGGTCTTCAATTACTACCGGCCAAGCTACGCGCCGGACGGCGAGCTCCGTGCGCTCGGGCTCGTCGCGCCCGAGATGCAGCTCGCCGATGACTCCACCATCAACCAGGCCGCCAATTTCACCGCAGGCCTCATCTGGCAGCACAGCGCCAACCC